>NZ_JBTMWL010000019.1:0-262 GCF_054489605.1 Sphingomonas sp. RS2018 | reverse complement strand
GAGGTCCATGGTTCGCGTCTCCTCGTTCGTTACTGAACTAGCGGTGACAGTGCGCATCGATTAGCCATTGTAGATCGCAAGCGCTTATGAGCATGGTGCAGCAATGCGGCGAGGCGACCTCGATGATCTGGCGACGTTTGCAGCCGTGGCGCGAGCGCGTAGCTTTACCCGAGCGGCTGCGAAACTCGGCCTCTCACCATCGGCGCTCAGCCACGCAATGAAGGCGCTGGAGACGCGGCTTGGCGTGCGCCTGCTCGCGAGA
>NZ_JBTMWL010000018.1:0-275 GCF_054489605.1 Sphingomonas sp. RS2018 | reverse complement strand
TCGTGACCCAGGCGGGCCTGGCGGCGATCGGCATCGAAGATGGCGATGGCGCCGATGACGGCAGCGCCCCTGCCCCCGCCTCCGCACCCGTAGCGGCTTTACGCGTCACGAAGGCCAGCACGGTGCTGTCGCTGCTGCAGCGCGACGGCGGTGCAACGCTCGCCGAGCTGATCGAAGCGACCGGCTGGTTGCCGCACACGACGCGCGCTGCGCTGACCGGCCTGCGCAAGAAAGGGCATGCGGTGGTGCGCGGCAAGCGCGGTGACCAGACCTGT
>NZ_JBTMWL010000017.1:0-344 GCF_054489605.1 Sphingomonas sp. RS2018 | reverse complement strand
GACGTCTTGCTCAACCACGTGAACGAATGAGCGTTTTGCAGCATTCGCTGTCCGAAAGCGGCCACTCCGCTTTCCACCCAAAAGGCGAGATTGAAAACAATCGAACGGACAACATAGCGGGCAAGCGCTAAGCCGCTATCCCCGCAGTTTAATCTTGTGACTGATAGGGTCTGGCAGCTTCGTCGTTGAGACGTTGCCGAGGCCGAAGCGCCGTGAAATGATCGGGCATGACCGCAAGCGACATGCAGGACCTGATCGTGAACACCCTCTCCCGCGATACGGGCGGGACCAAACGTCAGTGGCGGATCGCGGTTGGACCTGTTCGCGTGCGCAGTGCGGAGACT
>NZ_JBTMWL010000016.1:0-421 GCF_054489605.1 Sphingomonas sp. RS2018 | reverse complement strand
CACAGCCACTGTAACTGGACCGTCGAGCCTGCGGGCAGCTGGCAACAGAACGCCACGATCGAGAATCTGCTGGATGATCTACGGCTGCAATTTCCGATAGTGCTCCAATCGGCATAGGCGAGCGAAGCGAACCCGCGCGACATTGTTCGTGTCAATGCACAGCTCTCGTCCAAGCGGTTCGGCGCCGCATGCCCACGCCGTCTCTCACGACCTCAAAGGCTCCGATTTTGCGTTCGCATGTGGGGAAAGGTTGGTAGGATTTGCCCCGAGGGACATCGGATGATCGATCGACGGACGTTTTTGGTAATCAGTGCTGCGCTAGCGGCGGAGACGGCAGCGTCGGCTCGCGGTATGACGAAGGATAAAAATCGCGCTATCGCGGGGATAGACCTGCCGTCAGGTTTCAACGGCATCATCGCCT
>NZ_JBTMWL010000015.1:0-689 GCF_054489605.1 Sphingomonas sp. RS2018 | reverse complement strand
CCAAAGTCGGCGAGCTTCTCGCGGCCGTACTTGCCGGTCAGCATGCCAAAGCCGAGCGGGCTCCACGCCACCAATCCCATGCCGAGCGCCTGCCCAGCGGGCTGGATGTCCAGTTCCACGCCGCGGTCTATGAGCGAATAGCTATATTGCAGGCCGACCGGCTCCGGCAGACCATGAGCGCGCGCGAGCGTCGCGATCTGCGCGGTGTACCATGCCGGTGCGTTCGAGAAGCCGTAGTAGAGGATGTCCCCGCGCCGGACGGCGTCGGTCAGCGCGCGAAGCACTTCCTCGGGCGGGGTCGTGCGATCCCAGACATGCGTCCAGTACATGTCGATATGGCCGGTGCCGAGGCGTCTAAGCGACTCTTCCAGTCCGTCGCGGATGTTGCGCGCCGAATTGCCCCCGGCCAGTGGATTACCCTCTGCACGCGGGAAGCCCGACTTGGTTGCCACCACCATCCGGTTGCGCTTGCCGCTGTCGCGCAAGAAGCGGCCGAGCATCATCTCGCTCTCGCCGCCCGAGTAGACATCGGCGGTATCCAGGAAATTGCCGCCTACATCGACGTAGGCGTCGAAGATGCGGCGCGAGGTCGCCTCGTCCGCTCCCCAGCGTCCTGCGCCAAACGTCATCGTCCCCAGAGCCAGGGGGCTCACGACCAGGCCGGATCGGCCGAGCGTGCGGAAATAAGT
>NZ_JBTMWL010000014.1:0-968 GCF_054489605.1 Sphingomonas sp. RS2018 | reverse complement strand
AGAGTTGGTCTCATTCGTGTCCGGTTCAAGCCTATCACCCAAGTCCCGCCTCTAGCTGCGGCCAATCTGCCGCCGAACCGTCGTGCCTGCAAGTCGGCGAAAGCGGAATGACCGCTTCGGGAAGCGCCCTTGGCTTGCCACAGCGTCGGCTATTGGGTGGTTCGCGGACAGGCTAGTTGTAGAGGCTCGCTATCTAAAACAGCCGTTGCACGGGCTACCTATCGGCAGCAGGTTGCCGCCTTTAAGCTCGGAGACGCGCCATGCTGGCTACACTGCTTTTGCTCGCCGCTGCTGTCGATCAGGTACGCGTAGTCGCGACGTTTAGTGTAACCACACCAAATCCCGACAGGATGGTTGCAGAGCAGATCAAGATCCCGGCCAAAACCACAGCCACGGCATTCAGTGAGAAGCTGGTCGAAGCGGAGGGATTGACCTCTTGGAGCGATCAAGACCCCACGGCTTCCCCCCCGGGCGCGATTTTGACGTGGAAGGCTCGGCACGCATCTAACGGCCGTGAAGTCGTTGTATATTATTCTCCAACGGCCCCGACTGTCTGTAGGATTCGTCGGGAGCGGGGAGGCTTATCTGAAGTTCAGCAGCAGGCCATTCGATGGTGCGCCGCCTCGTTGGGCATCGAGCTTCCTGCTGTGCGGCCACCTGCAGTCAACAATTAGAGGCCGTCTTCAGACGTGACGATTTGAAAGCTTAACGGCTAGAATTGGGCGGCTGCAGCCGTTCGCCGGTCAGCTCGGAACGTCGGTAGCTGGTGGAAAGTCGTCGTAGAGGACTGATTAGCGACCGCGCAAATGGTAACGGCTTCAAGGGCTATGGCCACCAGGTAGGCACCAGAGACGATGTATGCCGCCTTCTGACCGTCGTAGTTCACCCAACCCGCATAATGCGCGCCTTGGACTATTAGATTGATCGCCACGACCGGAAGCAGGACCGGCAGAAAGGACGCAGGAGCA
>NZ_JBTMWL010000013.1:0-1086 GCF_054489605.1 Sphingomonas sp. RS2018 | reverse complement strand
TGATCGCTGGTGAAGAGCGGCTCGCCGCATCAGCACGCGGCTGGCACGTAGCTACCGTCCGATCATGCCCCTCAGGCTAATCAACGCGAGGTCACGAGCAGGGTCAACCGATCCAGGTCAGCGCAGTCCTCCTTGCTCCTCGAAGCGGCCGTGTCCGGGGCTCACGCCGCGTTTAGCCTGCTCCACCCGTCCCGCGAGGCGGGTGTAGGCCGAGCGGCGCTGCACGCGCCTGATCTGCACGCTTGGCGCGGCTTGACGTTCAGATAGAAGGACGATCTATGGATAGCGCGGGCCATCACTATCTAAAGGCGAGCAAGCTTGAGAAGCCGCCCCGGCTGACCGAATGTGGGTCTAGGCGTCCTGCCAGCGAAGCGTATCAATCAAGGCGCGCAGCGCAGGGCTGACCCGACGATCTGGATAATAGAGCTGGCAGCCGGGATAGGGGGTGCAGAAGTCTGTGAGCACCTGCACCAGCCGACCATCCCTGATCTCGTCGGCCACGTCGTGTTCCATCATGTATCCGATACACGCACCGGCTCGCGTTGCGGCTGCGGCCAGTACCTCATCGCTGACGATAAGCTGACCCGACACTTTCATTTTCAGGTCACGCCCGTTTACCCTGAACTCCCATGGCAGCAGCCCACCACCTCCCAGCAGGCGGTAATTGACGCAAACATGATCGGCTAAATCGTCCGGTGTCTGAGGGAGATCGCGCTGCGCGAAATAGCCTGGCGTTCCCACAACAACCGTGCGCAGCGCCGGACCGACGGGTATGGCCACCATATCGCGCTGAACAGTCTCGCCCAGCCTTATGCCCGCATCGAAACCGCCGGCGACAAGGTCAATCAAACGGTCCTCTACAATCACCTCGACCGACACGTCGGGATGGTCGAGCAGGAAGCGCGGCAGTCGGGGTGCCAGGATGGTGCGCGCCGCATAGCCGAAGGTCGTAAGCCGTACCGTGCCCGACGGCGCATCGCGCCAGTCCGCAAGCGCGGCCAGTCCATTCGCGACCTGCGCTAGAGCTGGGTCGATCGACTGCAGGAGCAGTTCGCCGGCGGCAGTGGGTGCGACCGAGCGCGTCGT
>NZ_JBTMWL010000012.1:0-1194 GCF_054489605.1 Sphingomonas sp. RS2018 | reverse complement strand
TAGCGGGTGCCCTTGTGCTCGATCATGCCGATGTAGACCGGGTTGGACAGCAGCTTGTAGATCTGCCCGCGCGACCAGGCGCAGCCGCCATAGGTGCCACCCTTGCCGTTGACCCGGGGCGGGGTGGTCAGGCGGTCGCGGACAAGCTCGTCAGCGACCAGCCGCACCGTGCCCAGCCGCAGATAGCGCGCGAAGATGTCACGGACCTGTTCGGCTTCACGCTCGACGATTACGAGCGTCCGCCCATCGGGCGCATAGCCAATCGGCGGGATGCCCCCCATCCACATGCCGCGCGCCTTGGAGGCGGCGATCTTGTCGCGGATACGCTCGGCGGTCACCTCGCGCTCGAACTGCGCAAACGACAGCAGCATGTTGAGCGTCAGCCGGCCCATGCTGGTGGTGGTGTTGAACGACTGGGTGACGCTCACGAACGACACCTTGCCGGCGTCGAGCCGCTCGACGAGCTTGGCAAAGTCGAACAACGACCGGGTCAGGCGATCGACCTTGTAGACGACGATAATGTCGACACGCCCGGCATCGACCTCGGCGAGCAGCCGCTGCAGCGCGGGGCGCTCGAGCGTACCGCCCGACAGGCCACCATCATCGTAGACCTCGGGCAGCGCGGTCCACCCTTCGCTGGCCTGTGACAGGATATAGGCGGCACAGGCCTCGCGCTGCGCGTCGAGGCTGTTGAATGCCTGCTCCAGCCCCTCGTCGCTCGACTTGCGGGTGTAGATCGCACAGCGGACCGGCTTCATGCCGCGGCCTTGCGCTGCTTGAGGCCGAAGAATGCCGGGCCCGACCAGCGTGTGCCGGTGATGGCGCGGGCGACCTCGGAGAGCGAACCGTACGCGCGGTCTTCCCAGCGGATCACGCGGTCCTCGCCGACAGTCACGATATGCACGCGACCCTGCCACTCGCGCACCAGCCGGGTGCCCGGTTGCACACTCAGCGTGCGAGCCTTGCCAGTATCCAGCTCGACCAGCGTCCGCCGCGTCTCGCGTGACAAACCACCGCAGGCCAGCGCCTGCAGCTCCCAGGCGAGGGCCAGCCGCAGCAGGCTGGGGCTGATCCGCGGCAGCGGCGTGGCGGTCACACGTCGCCACTCGACGCGCAGCTCTGCCGAAGACAGCCCGGCCAACCGGCCGAGCTGCTCCTCCACCCGCGCGGTCATGCGGCCACCGCTACGCTGTA
>NZ_JBTMWL010000011.1:0-3970 GCF_054489605.1 Sphingomonas sp. RS2018 | reverse complement strand
TTGCGCATGACGGCCGGATTGAACATGTCAGAACTTCCGGATTTGCGGATGTCGAAGCACGAACGCCATTCTCGGCAACTACCGCAATCCGGTGGGGCTCGGCCTCAAAATGGCTCACGAGCGTTGCGGCGCTAAGACTCGTCGAGCAGGGGAAGCTGCGACTCGATGCGCCAATCAGCACCTACCTGCCGCAGTTCAGAGCGGACACAGGGAAGCGCGTGCTCGTGCAGCATTTGCTCTCGAACACGAGTGGCATACCAGATCTGCTCAGCCGACAAATCTCTACCGAGCCGGAACTGCGCACGTCCACGGCGACGACGTCGGAGATTGTGAAGCGCTTTGCAGGGGGCGACCTGGCGTTTCAGCCGGGTGAGGGTTGGGATTATGCCGCGCTGAATTGGTCAATTGTCGCGCAAATTCTGGAAGCAGCATCCGGAGAATCGTTCCCGGTGCTGATGCGGCGGCTGGTGCTGCAACCCTTGAACATGTCCGGCGCCGGCTTCGTTCAACACGATCAGCCGGCAGTTCCACACCTGGCAGCGGCTTACTCATCCGTCGCTCCGCCGGTGCGCAAGATGGCGACCGTGCCCGCCTTCCTTGCAGCATCCGGCAATGTTGCCGGAACGGTGCGCGACGCTGTCCGTGCCGCGCACGGTACCTTTCATGGTCGGCTACTGACGCCATCGTCACGAACGGAGCTAGCCAGGATCAGATGGCCCGCGCAAGAATACGCACTGGGTGGGCGGATACACCTTATCGCGGGTGACCCATGGGCGTGGGAAACGGGCAAGGTCCAGGGATATCGGACGCACATTGCGCACCGCATTGCCCGGAGCGAAACTGTCGTGGTGTTCAACACGACCGATATAGAACAGTCGCAAATCGGCACCTGGGTGGAGACGATCGCACAAGCCTGAGCTCATGGGATATTCGTCGCCTCGACCGGTGCCTTCAGTTCGACGAGCCGGTCCACGATTGCCCGATACGGCCGATGACAGCTCGTCCATGGGTGCCGGGGTTCGAGCGTGGCAGCGGTCCAATATTCCGTGAGAAGCTTCGGATCGCGGACGAACGGACGCAGGACGTGGAGCGCCAGGCGAACCTCGATCGTCCCGACCGCCTTGCTGCTGGATTGATAGGCCGCCGCCTGCAGGATCTGCAGTGCGAGGTTGATAAGCGCGTGGCGGTGGGCTCGCTGGCGAGCGCGTTGCTTGCCGTAGGGTATCGGCAGGAGATGGATGAGTGGAGACGCGCATCGCTTGGGGCATTTGAGCGCCGACCGGGCCGCGCGCCAATCCGTATTGCCGCCGTTGGCCCGCACCTCGTCGATCAGTGCCGCCAGATCCCAGACCTCGGTAGCCAGGCAGCTTCGGCAACTGACGCGGACCTGCGCTTCGATACGATGCAGATCGTGAAGGGTCTTCGGGTCGCCAACCACATGCCAGGTTACGCGAAGACGGGGAGGGGGAACTGCTCGCCCTGCTCGGCCAGGACAGCGCGTGCCTGCTGCGCCGCTCCGACGGCCTGCCGGTAATGCACCGTCGCGCAGCGCTCGGCCTCGTCGAAGCCGACCAGTGCCCATTCCTCGCTCGGATAACAGGCGTCGTAAATCGCGCGCGCAGCTGCACGCAGCCGGAGATCGTGCTCCATGCCAAGGCTCCATCGATGTCGAGACGCCACGAATCAGCGTGGGCTCTGCGTAGAACAATAGAGGAACATTCGGCAAGGGCGAAGGCGGTCAGCGGGTCGCGCCTTTGTACGGCTCGCACGCGATGCCATCACCGTCGCCATCCATATGTGCACCGTAGCCGGGTGTACCCCGATGCAATGGGGCGGCACCGGCACGGCGGGCGTCGCTGCAGTTTCGGTAGCTCCAGCTCGACGCTGCTGTCTCAGCCGAAGGGAGCCTTCTGCGGGGGGCAGAAGGGCGCGGCGAAGGTAGGGCCGTATCGGGGGGCTGCGTAACCCCGCAGTCGGCCCGTACCATCCCGAACTGGTCCCAATCGGATCGATATATCGCGTGCGCCGAAGCCAGCTGCGCGCAGGACAAATCCACCCCGTTGACCCGTATCCTGGCCAGCGTCCGGTCGTAGATGTCACGCCCTTGTCGATCGATCACGGCAGTGCCGCGAGACGCCGCTTCCAGCGCCCGCCTGGAAGCGAACGGATCGCCGGGAGCGCAGTCGCGACCGTCTCGGCAGTGGCCCGGCAATTCAGGGGCATCGATGCCGACGAGGCGGATGACTTCCTGCCCACAGCGTAGCGTGTCGCCGTCAACGGCGATCAGTAAGCAGGCGAGGGCAACGAAGGACATGTGAATTACCCTCGCGCACGCAAATTAAATTCCGGTTGCCTGTGCGCCCACGGGCGATAGCTCACAACGGCCTGAGCGAATTCTTTCGCCGAGTTGCAGACATTCATCCTCCGAGGGTCTGTGGCCAGTATAGCCAAGCGTAGAACGCGATTGCGGCAAGCGGGACCGCATAGTCGAGCCACCGCCAACGGACAAAGATCAGTGCCCCAAATGCGGCAAGCGGGGCTAGCATCCTGATCCAGTCCAGAGGTCCGATTGGACCGGTCGAACTTGCTTGCGTGCCACCGAAGATGAACCAGCCGGCAAAATAGGCTGCTTGGGTCGCCGTGAACGCGCCCCAGAAATATCGCCTGTTTTGGTCATAGAACGCGGACAGATCGCAGTTGTCGCCAACCTCGTCGGGCAGGCAAGCGAGAGCCGTGAGCACGAGCAAGAGGACATGTCCGAAGAGGTAAACATAAACTGGAAAAATGAGCACCGTTGTGGCGTCGCGAATGGTCCACTGTGCGAACCAGATGCGAATAACTTCAAGTATCACAAGGGCGGTGGCCGCGAGTATGCGCCCATCCCAGCGGACCGTTCGCCGGTGCCGCAGGATCTTGTGGACGCCAATTACAAGGTCGGCGAGAGCCAAGCTCATCAATATAGAGATCAGCCCGATTGCATATTCGAAAGGCGCCACCGTTGTCCCCCTAACGCTTCATCTGCCTCAGTCTGAATAATGGCAGCCCTCGCCAAAGCAAATGTTCGCTTTCCACCAAAGTCGGACACGGCTGCGACTCCGATCACGCGATCAACCCGCGGACTTGTTCCTCCCACGTAGCTGAAACTCCCCGGCCGAGCGTCAGCTCGCTGATCGTGGCCGCGGTGCTCTGACGCCCCTTCAGCACGGCGTTGATGACTATGGGGCTGAGGAACGCGAGCCGCAGCACGCGGGTCATGTAGGAGGGCTTCACGCCTTCGCGGATAGCCAGCGTGGTGATGTCGAGCTCGCCCTTGCGCAGCTCGGCCCACCAGCGGTGGGCTTTGGCGATCAGCCGCAGCAGCGCGGTATCGGGGGCGGCGACGAGCGGTGCGCCGGCGGCGTCGACCAGCTTCACGACGGAGCCAGTGCGCGTGATCCGTGCCGTGATGACTAGCGTGGTCGTCGCTGTGCAGGTCGGGGCGGGGAGGTTGAGCAGCTTCGCGAGCTCGGCGCTGTTGCAGTCGATGGCGAGCGCATCGTGCGTAATCCGCACCCGTTGGATCAGCGCGTCCAGGATCGGCCGGTTGCGGGTGACGTTCGGCGGTGCTGTCGCTCCCGTAACCCGACGCAAGGTGTCGGCGTCAAGCGGCAGGCCAAGGTCCGCGGCCAGCGCAATCGGGTTGGCCAGCGCAGCGGCGATGCGGTCGGTAACCAGGGTCTCGAGCTCTCGCGCCGGAATGCGCAGCTCGTCTCCGCGCCCGTGCCGCGTGGCATAGTAACGGTACCGGGTGCTACCCTTGCTGGCATGATCGCAGATGAGCTGGTGACCCTGCTCGTCCTCGACCTTGCCGGCGAGCAGGCTGGCGTTCGTGACACGACTGCGGCTGCGGTGCCCCTGCAGGTTGTCGGCAAGCTTGCGCTGCACCTGCTCGAAGATGTCCGGATCGACGATGCCGCTGTGCAGACCCTGA
>NZ_JBTMWL010000010.1:0-4110 GCF_054489605.1 Sphingomonas sp. RS2018 | reverse complement strand
ACGTGACCCAGGCGGGCCTGGCGACGATCGGCATCGACGCTGGCGATGGTGCCGATGACCGCATCGCCCCTGTCCCCGCCGCCGCACCCGTGACAACCCCACGCGTGACTAAGGCGAGCACGGTGCTGTCGCTGCTGCAGCGCGACGGCGGCGCGACGCTGGCCGAGCTGATCGAAGCGACCGGCTGGTTGCCGCACACGACGCGCGCTGCGCTGACCGGCCTGCGCAAGAAAGGGCATGCGGTGGTGCGCGGCAAGCGCGGCGACGTCACCTGCTACAGCGTGGCGGTGGCGGCGTGACCGCGAGGATGGAGGAGCAGCTCGGCCGGTTGGCCGGGCTGTCTTCGGCGGAGCTGCGCGTCGAGTGGCGGCGTGTGACCGCCACGCCGCTGCCACGGATCAGCCCGAGCCTGCTGCGGCTGGCGCTCGCCTGGGAGATACAGGCGTTGGCCTTGGGCGGTTTTTCGCGTGAGACGCGGCGGACGCTGGTTGAGCTGGATGCCGGCAAGGCCCGCACGCTGGGCGTGCAGGCCGGCACCCGGCTGGTGCGCGAGTGGCAGGGCCGCGTGCATATTGTGACTCTAGGCGAGGATCGCGTCATCCGCTGGGAGGACCGCGCGTACAACTCGCTGTCCGAGGTGGCCCGCGCGATCACCGGTACGCGCTGGTCGGGCCCGGCGTTCTTCGGGCTCAAGCAGCGCAAGGTTGCGGCATGAAGCCGGTCCGCTGTGCGATCTATACGCGCAAGTCGAGCGACGAGGGGTTGGAGCAGGCATTCAACAGCCTCGACGCCCAGCGCGAAGCCTGTGCCGCCTATATCCTGTCGCAGGCCAGCGAGGGGTGGACCGCCCTCCCCGAGATATATGATGACGGCGGCCTGTCGGGCGGGACGCTCGAGCGCCCGGCCCTGCAGCGGCTGCTCGCCGAGGTCGATGCCGGCCGGGTCGACATCATCGTCGTCTACAAGGTCGACCGCCTGACCCGGTCGTTGTTCGACTTCGCGAAACTGGTCGAGCGGCTCGATGCCGGCAAGGTGTCGTTCGTGAGCGTCACCCAGTCGTTCAACACCACCACCAGCATGGGCCGGCTGACGCTCAACATGCTGCTGTCGTTTGCCCAGTTCGAGCGCGAGGTGACCGCCGAGCGTATCCGCGACAAGATCGCCGCCTCCAAAGCCCGCGGCATGTGGATGGGGGGTACGCCACCGATTGGCTATGCGCCGGATGGGCGAACGCTCGTCATTGTCGAGCAGGAGGCGGTGCAGGTGCGCGACATCTTCGCGCGCTACCTGCGGCTGGGCACGGTGCGGCTGGTCGCTGACGAGCTGGTCCGCGACCGACTGACCACCCCGCCCCGGGTCAACGGCAAGGGCGGCACCTATGGCGGCTGCGCCTGGTCGCGCGGGCAGATCTACAAGCTGCTGTCCAACCCGGTCTACATCGGCATGATCGAGCACAAGGGCACCCGCTATCAGGGCCTGCACCGCGGCATCGTCGATCCAGACATCTTCGAGCAGGTGCAGCGCAAGCTTGCCGAGAACCTGCAAGGTCACCGCAGTCGCGCCTATGTCCAGAACGCCAGCCTGCTCGCCGGCAAGGTCGAGGACGAGCAGGGTCACCCGCTCATCTGCGACCATGCCAGCAAGGGTAACACCCGCTACCGCTATTACGCTACGCGGCACGGGGCGGGTGACGAGCTGCGCATCCCCGCGCGTGAGCTCGAGACCATCGTCACCGACCGCATCGCCGCTGCGCTTGCCAACCCGATCGCACTCGCCTCAGACCTTGGCCTGCCACTCGATGCCGACACGCTGCGTCGGGTGACGAGTGCCACCGCGCCGGCAGTCGTCACCCGCAACCGCCCGATCCTCGAAGCGCTCATCCAGCGAGTGCGCATAGCCCACGATGCGGTCCAGATCGACTGCACGAGCGCTGAGCTTGCGAAGCTGTTGAACCTCCCCGCCCCAACTGACACAGCGACGATGACGCTAGCCAGCACGGCACGGATCACGCGTACCGGCCGGGTGGTGAAGCTGGTCGATGCCGCCGGTGCCCCGCTCGTCGCCGCACCCGATACCGCGCTGCTGCGGCTCATCGCCAAGGCGCACCGCTGGTGGACCGAGCTGCGCAAGGGCGACCTCGACATCACCTCGCTATCGCAGCGCGAAGGCGTGAAGCCCTCCTACATGACCCGCGTGCTGCGGCTCGCTTTCCTCAGTCCGAAGGTGATCGACGCCGTGCTGAAGGGGCGTCAGAGCACTGCGGCCACGATCAGCGAGCTCACGCTGGGCTGCGGCGTGCCAGCTGCGTGGGAGGAACAGGAGCGGGGGTTGATAGCGTGACCGATCGCGAGGACGCGGATCACGCTGAAACGCAACCCGCCGCTTGCCCATCGTTCTCTTATTGTTCTACGCAGAGCCCACGCTGATTCGTAGCGTCTCGACATCGATGGAGCCTAGGTATGGAGCACGATCTCCGGCTGCGTGCGGCTGCGCGCGCGATTTATGACGCCTGCTATCCAGGCGACGAATGGGCACCGGTCGGGTTCGACGAGGCCGAGCGCTGTGCGACGGTGCATTACCGGCAGGCGGTCGGCGCAGCCCAGCAAGCTCGCGCCGTCCTGGCAGCGCAGGGCGAGCAGCTACCTCTCCGCACCTGCGCGTAACCCGGCATGTGGTTGGCGACCCTAAGACCCTGCACGACCTGCATCGGATCGAAGCGCAGGTCCGCGTCACGTGCCGAAGCTGCCAGGCTACCGAGGTCTGGGATCTGGCCGCACTGATCGAGGAGGTGCGGGCCAACGGCGGCAATACCGACTGGCGCGCGGCCCGGTCGGCGCTCAAATGCCCCAAGCGGTGCGCGTCTCCGCTGATCCATCTACTGCCAATACCGTACGGCAAGCAGCGCGCTCGCCAGCGTGCCCACCGCCACGCTCTTATCAACCTCGCACTGCAGATACTGCAGGCGGCGGCCTACCAATCCAGCAGCAAGACGGTCGGGACGATCGAGGTTCGTCTCGCGCTGCACGTGCTGCGTCCGTTCGTCCGCGATCCGAAGCTGCTCACGGAATATTGGACCGCTGCCACGCTCGAACCCCGGCACCCATGGACGAGCTGTCATCGGCCGTATCGTGCAATCGTGGACCGGCTCGTCGAACTGGAGACACCGGTCGAAGAGTCGAATATCCCGTGATCTTCACGCTTGTGCGATCGTCTCCACCCAGGTGCCGATTTGCGACTGTTCCATATCGGTCGTGTTGAACACCACGACCGTTTCGCTCCGGGCAATGCGATGCGCGATGTGCGTCCGATATCCCTGGACCTTGCCCGTTTCCCACGCCCACGGGTCATCCGCGATGGGGTGTATCCGCCCACCCAGCGCGTATTCTTGCGCAGGCCATCTGATCCTGGCTAGCGCCGTTCGCGACGATGGCGCCAGTAACCGACCATGAAAGATACCGTGCGCGGCACGGACAGCGTCGTTCACCGTTCCCGCAACATTGCCCGATGCTGCAAGGAAGGCGGGCACGGTGGCCATCTTGCGCACCGGGGGAGCGACGGATGAGTAGGCCGCTGCCAGATGTTGGAGAGCTGGCTGATCGTGTTGAACGAAGCCGGCGCCGAACATGTTCAAGGGTTGCAGCACCAGCCGCCGCATCAGCGCCGGGAACGGTTCTCCGGATGCTGCTTCAAGAATTTGCGCGACAATCGCCCAGTTTAGCGCGGCATAATCCCAACCCTCCCCCGGCTGAAACGCCAGGTCGCCACCCGCA
Source organism: Sphingomonas sp. RS2018 (assembly GCF_054489605.1). Taxonomy (NCBI): domain Bacteria; kingdom Pseudomonadati; phylum Pseudomonadota; class Alphaproteobacteria; order Sphingomonadales; family Sphingomonadaceae; genus Sphingomonas; species Sphingomonas sp. RS2018. The sequence continues at coordinate 340 of NZ_JBTMWL010000010.1, read as the reverse complement.
AAGCGCTTCACAATCTCCGACGTCGTCGCCGTGGACGTGCGCAGTTCCGGCTCTGTAGCGATTTGTCGACTGAGCAGGTCTGGAATGCCACTCGTGTTCGAAAGCAGATGCTGCACCAGCACGCGCTTCCCCGTGTCCGCTCTGAATTGCGGCAGGTAAGTGATGATTGGCGCATCCAATCGCAGCTTCCCCTGCTCGATGAGCCTCAGCGCCGCAACGCTCGTGAGCCATTTTGAGGCCGAGCCCCACCGGATTGCGGTGGTTACCGCGAATGGCGTTCGTGCTTCGACATCCGCAAATCCGGATGTTCTGACATGTTCGATCCGGCCGTCACGCGCAT
>NZ_JBTMWL010000001.1:0-1005518 GCF_054489605.1 Sphingomonas sp. RS2018 | reverse complement strand
GGTTCGGGCGGTCAAGCGTCTAGTTCCAGGCCTGTGCGTTTTTTTCGAAAGAATTTTCGGTGACCGCTTTGCCGGTGAGTGTCCGTCCATCCGACCGAGGCGAACGCCCCCCCCTACCCGCCCCGCTAACCAGATGACGCGTTTGGACCGCGTCCAAATAGGCAAGTGCGGCAACCCACGAACACTATGAATAAATGGCGGAGAGGGAGGGATTCGAACCCTCGGTACCCTCGCGGGCACGCCGCATTTCGAGTGCGGTGCATTCGACCACTCTGCCACCTCTCCGCGAGGGGTCGCACCGCGGTTCGCTAAAAAGCAAATCGGTGCGGGTCGTTGGAGCGGGGCTGCTAGCGCAGGATCGGAGCTTAGGCAAGCGCCTGCTTGTGCGGTGCGCAAACACCCTTAGATTGTGGTCATGACCCGCCATCCCACCAACCTCGACATCCTCTCCACCGGCGTGCCGATGCCGCCGGTCGCCAGCGCCCGTTTCGACATTGGCGAGGTGGTGCGGCACCGCATGTTCGATTTTCGCGGCGTGATCTTCGACGTCGATCCGGTCTTCGCCAACAGCGAGGAATGGTACGCCGCGATCCCCGAGGATATCCGGCCGCCCAAGGACCAGCCCTTCTATCACCTGCTCGCCGAAAATGCCGAATCGAGTTACGTGGCCTATGTCAGCCAGCAGAACCTGGTGCCGGACGACAGCGACGAGCCCGTCGAGCATCCGGCGATCGGCGGGCTATTCGAGCGTGACGATGAGGGGCGCTATCGTCTGCGCCCGAATCACCGCCATTAAGCAGAGCGTGGAGGGAGAGGCCGTGAGCCCCTCCCCCAACTGATCCTCAGAACTGGGCGGTGAACCGCCCGTAAAGGAAGCGGCCGTTGAAGCCGAACGGCGAGAAGCCGCTGAACGGAATGTAGTAGTTCGACGCCGGATAAAAGCCGCCGCCAGCGCTCGCCGGGCGGGCGCCCTTCGGGAAGGCGTCCGGATAGGTGTCGAACAGGTTGTTCGCCCCGATCGCGAAGGTGGCGTGCTCCTTGAACGTATAGCGCACCTCCACGTCGGTGACCCACTTCGGCTCCATGAACAGGTCGTCGGGGCCGAAGTCGGTGAGGCTCAGCGCATTGCTGGTCGGTGCCGCAGCACCCGGCGCGATCACGCGGCCGTAGCGCGTAGTCTTCGCCGACACCGCGAAGTCGCCGCCGGAAGCGTCTGCGCTCAGCACCAGCTTGTCGCGCGGCTGACCGTCGGTGAAGCGCAGCCCCTCGACCCGGCCGAACAGGATCAGGTTCGGGATCTGTGCTAGCGGGCCGAGCGCATTGATGCGCCGATCGATCGAGTTGCGGTTGTGATTATACGCCGCCGACAGCGACCAGTTGCCGATGAAGTCGCCGCTGAAGCGGTAGGTGCCGACGACGTCGAAGCCCTTCGTCGTGGTGTCGAGGCCGTTGATGAAGAAGCGCGCGGCGCCGACCGACTGGAAACCGTTGGCATCCAGCACTGTCTTGACCGCGGCATTGACCGCGGTCGTGCCGCTACCCGCCGCGCCGAGGTTCTCCGTCAGGACAATGCGGTCGTCGATCTTGATATGGTAGTAATCGGCCGTAACGTTGAAGCCGCGGAACGGGTTGGCGGTGGCACCGACCGAGTAGTTCAGCGACTTCTCGGGCTTCAGCGGCTGCGACCCCAGCGCACGCGCGACCGCGCTCGACACGGGCAGCGTCGAGATATCGACGGGCAGGCCCGCGATGAAGTTGGTCGAGGTCGTGGTGAAGAACTGCTGGTGCAGCGACGGCGCGCGGAAACCGTTCGACACCGATCCGCGGATCGCGAAGCCATCGGTCACCTCGAAGCGCGCGGCGAGCTTGCCGTTCCAGGTCTCGCCGAAGTCGCTGTAATGTTCGTAGCGGCCCGCCGCGGTCACGGTGAAGCCGGTGAAGATGTCGGTGTCGAGCTCGGCATAGCCGGCATAGCTGTCACGCCCGACGTCGGTCCGCGCCGATGCCGGGAAGCCGGGGAAGCCTTGCGCACCCACCAGCGCGGCACGGCCCGGGAAGGCGCAGACGCTGGTCGCGGTCGTGAAGTTGCCGCCCTGCGCGGTGCAGTTCGCCGCCGTCGTCGTCTGCGATGCGACGAAGAACGGGCCGGCCGCATAGGATTGGATCTCACCCGGGCGGATCTTGAAGCTCTCGTCGCGATATTCCGCGCCGACCGCCAGCGTCAGCGGAGTCGCAAAGCCGACGTCGAACTCGCGGCTGAGGTCCAGATTCGCGGTCAACTGACCGAACTCAAGCCCGCCCGAATCGAAGCTCGACTTGCTCTGCGGCCCATAGGAGGCGTTGAGGCTGTTCTCGGTCCGATAGTCGAAGCGGTTGTTGCCGTAGACGACCGACAAATCGCTCTTGAAGCCCGCCAGATCGCCGCGGATGCCGAGCGCGCCAGAGAAGTCGCGCATCTTGGAGCCGATGAACGGCAGGAAGCCGTCGGCGCGCAGCGGCACGAAGTTGGCGGCCGACGGCGTCGCCCCCGGGACCAGCACCGAATAGTCGCGATTATTGACTTGGCTCGAGAAACGATAGTTCGCCGCAGAGAGACCGTCGCGACGCGTGAACGACCCGAAGGCGTAGAGCTCAAAATCGCCGATCGGATGGCCCGCGTTGGCGAAGACCGAATAATCCTCTGTCCGTGGATCACCGAATTCGAAGCTCAGGCGATTGAAAGTCGATTCGCGCGGGTCGAACGCGGTGGTCGGGCGATTATACTGCGGGCGGATGTCGTAGCCTGCGCGGTTGGTGTTGTCGCGATCGCGATATTCGCCGGTGACGTTCAGATAGCCGCCCTGCCCCAGCGGAACGCCGATGTTGGCGCCCAGCGTCCACGTGTCGCCGTCGCGCGCTTGTCGCTCCCCGGCATAACGCGCCTGCAACACGCGGGTGTCGTTGGGATCGAGGGCCAGTGCGACGCCCGCCAGTTCGGGGACGCCTGCCACATTGGTATAGTATTTGCCGTAGCTGACCGACGCCTTGCCGCCGTGGCTCGCGCGCTTCAGCTGGATATTGATGACGCCGGCGATGGCGTCCGAGCCATATTGTGAGGCGGCGCCGTCGCGCAGCACCTCGACCCGCTCGATCGCGAGCGCGGGGATGGAGTTTAGGTCGACCGCCGCCGAACCGCGCCCGACCGTGCCGTTGACGTTGATGAGCGAGGTGACGTGGCGACGCTTGCCGTTAACCAACACCAGCGTCTGGTCGGGTGCCAGGCCGCGCAACGATGCCGGGCGAATCACGTCGGTGCCGTCGGCGATCGACGGCTGCGGGAAGTTGAATGAGGGGACGAGCGTGTTCAGGATCTTGCTGGTTTCACCGAGACCCGAGTTCGATAGCTGCTCGCTGGAGATCACGTCGATCGGCACGGCGCTGTCGGCGACGGTGCGGTTCGCGGCGCGGGTGCCGGTGACGACGATCGTGTTTTCCGGCGCGTCGTCGGGCACGCCGTCCTGCGGGGTCGATCCGGCGATCGGATCGGCTACCGGCGGCGTCGCGGCGGTCTGCGCGGCGGCGGGCATCGACAGCGCGGCGACGCCGACCGACAGCATGAGCATGGTTGCGAACGAACGACGCATATAGATATTCCCCCGTGGCGACGGTCGGCCCCTGCGGTTCCGTCGATATTCCGCCGCCAGCTTATTACGTCCGCAGGCCGTCACAAGGCCGCAACAATTGGCGTCATGATTTCGATCGCGTATGTTGCCCCGCAGCAACAGCTGGACGTAACCGCCCGGCGGTTGACATCGCCGGATGCCTCCATTAGCTGCCGCCCTTCATCCCGACCGGCATGCCGGCGCGGGGCACATGTTTTGGATGAGAGTTACAGGCCCATGTTCGCAATCGTGCGCACGGGCGGCAAGCAGTATCGCGTTGCCGCCGGAGACAAGATCGTCGTCGAGAAAATCGACGGCGATGCCGGTTCGTCGGTGACGCTGGGCGACGTCCTGCTCGCCGGCGAGGGTTCCGACCTGAAGTCGGTCGCCGGCCTGACCGTGGCTGCCGAGATCATCGCGCAGGCGAAGGGCGAGAAGGTCATCGTCTTCAAGAAGCGCCGTCGCCATAACTATCGCCGCAAGAACGGCCATCGCCAGAACCACACGATCCTGAAGATCGTGTCGATCGGTGGCGAGCAGCAGCAGAACGCCGCCAAGGCGAAGAAGGCCGACGCGCCTGCCGCCGAAGCCCCCGCCGCCCAGGCGTAACCGAACAGACGTACGAAGAGAGTTTCAGCTCATGGCACATAAGAAAGCAGGCGGCTCCTCGCGCAACGGTCGTGATTCGGCCGGGCGTCGTCTTGGCGTGAAGAAGTTCGGTGGCGAAGAAGTCGTCGCGGGCAACATCATCGTGCGCCAGCGTGGCACGCGCGTCTATCCGGGCGTGAACGTCGGCATGGGCAAGGACCATACGCTGTTCGCGCTGACCGACGGTCGCGTTGCGTTCAAGGATGGCAAGCTCGGCCGAAAGTTCGCGAATGTCGAGATTATGGCCGAAGCGGCCGAATAACGGGTAACCGGACGGGTTGCCCACCGAGGGCGACCCGGGTTTCCGCAGCGGAACCAGCCAACAAGGGAGACGGGTCACCCCGGCTCCCTTTTTTCTTGCTCCCTCCCCCGCTTGTCGCGCGCATGTCATCCGGACGTGCTTGGGCGACGGGCGACGCATGAGGAGAGTAGGCATGTTCGCACGCACCCCGCGCCTGACGCTGCGTCCCGGCTGGATCGAGGACGCCCCCGCCCTGACCGCCGCGATCGCGCATGATTGCGTCGTCGCGAAGCTGGCGCGCGTGCCATGGCCCTATGCGATCGACGATGCGCGCGACTATCTGACGCGTCCGCCCGCGCGCGGCGAGGCGTCCAGCCTGATCCTGGCGCATGATCTGGGCGAGCGACCGGTGCTGGTCGGCAGCATCGGCATCCATCTGACGCCGGAGAATGGGGCGGAAATCGGCTATTGGCTGACCCCCGCCGCCTGGGGCCGCGGCTATGCGACCGAAGCTGGTCGCGCGGTGCTCCATGCCGCGCGCCACACCTTCGGCCATCGGCGGCTGACCGCGTATCATCATCTCGACAACCCGGCATCGGGCGCGGTGCTGCGCAAGCTCGGCTTCCGCAACACCGGCCGGATCGAGCCGCGCTTCAGCCGCGGCCGGGGCACCAGCGTTCCGAGCGCGACCTACGAGCTGGCGTTCGACGATGCGGGTGACATGGACGATCGACGCGTGAAACTGGCGGCGTGAGAAACATGCCGGGGTGAAGCAACACTCCGGCTAACCGTCCTACCATTGGTTCGCCCTGAGCGAGGCCGAAGCGCACCACTGTATAACGTGCTTCGACTTCGCTCAGCACGAGCGGTTTCCGAATGTCCGTCGTGGCTACGCCGCCGCTTCCACCAATCGCGCCGCCTCGAATTCACTGTCGACCAGCCCGATCAGCTTGCGATCATCGTGATTCCACGGATGGAAGCCTGGCAGGAAGAATGCGATCCACGCCCCCATCACCTTGCGCGCCATGCCGGGCCGGCCGAACGCATAGGCGAACAGTCGCCACTTCACCTTGGCCCCCGTCAGACCGTCCTGCGCCAGCAGGTCCAACATGCCGGTGGTGCGGCCGCGGAAGAACTTGATCGTCGTCAGCACCATCACCAAAGCCTTGACCCGCCAGCGGCGCCAGCGCGACCAGTGGCGCGTCGCGTGCAGCCAGGTGTCGTAGGCGACGCCCTTGTGCTCGATTTCCTCGATCGCGTGCCAGCGCCACAGCGCCGCTGCCTGCTCGTCGCCGCCGGCCAGATGGCTGGGATCGGCCACCAACTGGTGCGCCAAGATCGCGGTGAAGTGTTCGAGGCACATGGTGGCCGCCAAGCTGGCGATCGGCGGGCGGCCCTTCGTCAGCGCGATCTCCCGGTCCACACGCGCCTCCAGCCGCGAGGTGTCGTAGCCCTGGTCAGTCACGTGCCGGTTGAAGGCGACGTGCTCGCGGGTGTGGATCACCTCCTGCTTGGTGAAAGCCTGAATCTCGCGCGCCAGCCGCGGCGGCGCATCGTCGCGGAACTTGCGCACCGAATCGATGAAGAAGCCCTCACCCTTCGGAAACGTCACCGACAGCGCGTTGTAGAAGGCGGTGGCGACGGGGTCATCGTTCAGCCACCAGCGTCGATAGGTGCCGCCGCGGCCGAAGCGTATATCGCGCGGCGTGATCGTCAGGTCGGCGGGAGTCTTTGCGTTGGTCACGGTTATCCTCCAGACAGAACAGGTGGATAGCGATTTACTTACACCAGTGTCAATAACCCGCCGCCGCCTGTCGCCCGAAGCGTCGCGCGATGCCGCGCTGGACGCTGCCCGCGCGCTGCTGGTCGAGGACGGGCCGCAGGCGGTGACACTGAAGGCCGTCGCGGCACGGATCGGGCGGACGCATGCCAACCTGCTCCACCATTTCGGCTCGGCCGCGGGCCTTCAACGTGCGCTGATCGCCAGCATGGCGGGCAAGATCGTCGGCCGCATCGGCGAGGCGGTGCTGCGTGCCCGCGCCGGCGATCACGACCCGCGCGAGGTGGTCGAATTGACCTTCGACGCGTTCGGTCAGGGGGGTGCCGGGGCACTCGCTAGCTGGATGATCCTGTCGGGCAACGAAGACGCGCTCGACCCGATTCTCGAAGCGATACACCGCCTGGTCGACGAACTGGGCGAGGATCACGACGCGCAGGAGCGGCCGATCCATGAGGAAACGCTGCAACTGGTGCTGATGGCCTTGGGCGACGCGTTGCTGGGCGGGCCGATGGCTAAGGCGCTGGGTCTGCCGCGGACGAAGGCGCGCGATCTGGCGGCGCAGGCGCTGATGGCGGGGCGGCGGGGGTAGCGCCGCGGGACGACAGGGGCAAAGCCCATGTCGTCGGACGGGCTCCGCCCGCCGGCCGGGCGCGCTCCTGCTGTCGCTTTAGCTTCGCTAAAGCGCTAGGGAGCGCGCCATGCACTTCCTAGACCAAGCTAAGATCTTCGTTCGCTCCGGCACCGGTGGCGGTGGCGCGGTGTCTTTCCGCCGTGAGAAATTCATCGAATATGGTGGTCCCGACGGCGGCAACGGCGGCAAGGGTGGCGACATTGTGTTCGAGGCGGTGGCCGGGCTGAACACGCTGATCGACTTCCGCTACACCCAGCATTTCCGCGCGCCGCGCGGCAAGGGCGGCGCGGGATCGAACATGACCGGCGCCGGCGGCGACGATCTGGTCATCAAGGTGCCGCTGGGCACGCAGGTGATTTCCGAGGACAAGGAGCACGTCCTGCTCGACTTCACCCGCGTCGGCCAGCGCGAGGTGTTCCTGCGCGGCGGCGACGGCGGGCGCGGCAACCTGAGCTACAAGACCTCGACCAACCGCGCGCCGCGTCAGCACGGCACCGGCTGGCCGGGTGACGAGGCGTGGGTGTGGCTGCGCCTGAAGCTGCTCGCCGATGCCGGCCTGCTCGGCTTGCCAAATGCGGGCAAGTCGACCTTCATCAATGCGGTGACCAATGCGCAGGCCAAGGTCGGCGCCTATGCCTTCACGACGACCCGGCCACAGCTGGGCGTGGTGCGGCACAAGGAGCGCGAGTTCGTCGTCGCCGACATCCCCGGCCTGATCGAGGGCGCGGCGGAAGGGGCCGGGATCGGCGACCGCTTCCTCGGCCATGTCGAGCGCTGTCGCGTGCTGCTGCACCTGGTCGACGCGAACGACGAAGACGTCGCGACCAGCTACCGCATCGTCCGCGACGAACTGACCGCCTATGGCGCGGGCCTGGTCGACAAGCCGGTCGTGATCGCGCTCAACAAGATCGACACGCTCGACGACGAACTGATCGCCGCCTTGTCGGCTGAGCTGGAGGACGCCAGCGGCGCCACCGTCATCCCGATGTCGGGCGCCAGCGGCATCGGCGTCGACTGGGTGCTCGACAAGCTGATCGAGGCGATCGGTGACACGTCTGGCTCGGTCGGTCCGGACGACGACGGCGAGGACGAACTGGAATGGTCGCCAGTTTGATCCGATCCGGCGATCTGGTATCGTGCAGGGCATGGCGACCCAACCCGCATACCCCTTGCTGACCGCCAAGGAATTTCTCGAGATCGACTTCGGGGAGAAGAAGGCGGAACTCGACAACGGCGTCATCCGCATGATGGCGGGGGGCACCGCCAGACATTCCCGCGTCCAGACGAATATCCTTATCGCGCTCGGTGTTCGCCTGCGGGGCTCACGTTGCACGCCGTACAATTCCGACATGGCAACGCGCACTCATGAATTGTCGATCCGATATCCTGATGTCAGCGTATTCTGCGGACGAGACAGCGCAGCGGACGACGACGAGAAAGCCTTCGACGATCCGCGCGTGCTGTTCGAGGTCCTGTCGGCCGGCACCGCGCGCACCGACCTCACGGTGAAGCTGGAAGAGTATAAGGCCCTCGACAGCGTCGATACGATCGTTCTCGTCGATATCGCCACCGAACGCTTGCGGATCGTGCAGCGGACGGCTGCGCATGGCTGGAGCGACGTAGTCCACGACGCGCCGGTCGATGTCCCCCTCCCCGCCCTAGACTTCACCATCCCGCACGACGAGATCTTCGCGCGCGATTGAGCGGTCGGCGGGTCCGCGCTATCGACCCGGCGGCATGAGCCTGTTTCCGCCCACCGATTGTCCGCGGCTGATCGTCAAGATCGGGTCGGCGCTGCTCGTCGACGAGGCTGGCGAGGTCCGGCGTGATTGGCTGCGCGGGATTGCCGCCGACATCGCCGCGCGGGCGAAGGTCGGGCAGCGGATCATCGTCGTGTCGTCGGGCGCCATCGCGCTCGGGGCGCGGCGTTTGGGCCTGGCGAAGGGCGGTCGCGCCAGCCTCGAGGACGCGCAGGCAGCCGCCGCGACCGGACAGATCGCGCTGTCGCAGACCTGGGCCGAGGTGCTGGGGGCCGAAGGGCTGACCGCTGCGCAGATCCTCGTCACGCTCGACGACCTCGAGGATCGCCGCCGCTACCTCAACGCCGCCGCGACGCTCGACCGACTGCTGTCGCTCGGCGTCGTGCCGGTCATCAACGAGAACGACAGCGTCGCCACCGCCGAGATACGGTTCGGCGACAACGACCGGCTGGCAGCGCGCGTGGCGCAGGCGGCGGGCGCGCAGGGCGTGATCCTGCTGTCGGACATCGACGGCCTGTACGACCGCAATCCCGCCCTGCCCGGCGCCGTCCATGTGCCAGTAGTCGAGCGGATCGACGCGGGCGTCGAGGAGATGGCGGATACCGGTTCCGCGTCGGGTATGGGATCGGGCGGCATGGTGTCGAAGATCGCCGCCGCGCGCATCGCCAATGCCGCGGGCGCACACCTCGCCATCGCAAGCGGGCGGATCGACCGGCCGCTGTCGACGCCCGCGCGCCACACGATCTTCGTTGCCGAACGCGGCGCGCCGGCGCGTAAGGCGTGGCTGGCCGGCGGCCTGACCGCGAAGGGCGTGATCCATGTCGACGCCGGCGCGGCGACCGCGCTGCGGGGCGAAGCGAGCTTGCTCGCCGCCGGCGTGACGCGCGTCGAGGGCCGGTTCGCCCGCGGCGAGCTGGTCGCGATCCATGGACCCGACGGGCCGATCGCGCGCGGTCTGTCGGAGTACGACGCCGACGACGCCGCGCGCCTGCTCGGGCGGCGGCGCGAGGACCATGCCGCGCTGCTCGGCTACGCGCCACGCGCCGCACTCGTCCACCGCAACCATATGGCGCTGCTGTGAAGATCGCGATCACCGGTGCGACCGGCTTCGTCGGCACGCGATTGGTCGCGGCGGCGGCGGCGGCGGGACACACGATCGCCGCCCTCACCCGTCGTGAGCGGGCGGCGGAGTCCAGCGTGACCTGGGTGACGGGATCGCTCGAAACGCCGGACGCGCTCGCCCGGCTGGTTATCGACGCGGACGTGGTGATCCATGTCGCCGGCGTCGTCAACGCGCCCGAACGCGCCGATTTCTTCACCGGCAACGTCGACGGCACCCGCGCGATCGTCACCGCGGCGAAGGACGCGGGCGTGAGTCGCTTCGTCCACGTATCGTCGCTCGCCGCGCGGGAACCGTCGCTCTCCGCCTATGGCGCCAGCAAGTGCGAGGCGGAGGGGATCGTCGAGGGCTCCGGGCTCGACTGGGACATGGTGCGTCCACCGGCGGTCTATGGTCCGGGCGACATGGACATGCTGGAGCTGTTCCGCATGGCGCGGCGGGGTATCGCGCTGCTGCCGCCCGGCGGGCGGATGTCGGCAATCCATGTCGACGACCTCGTCCGCCTGCTGTTGGCGCTGGCCACGTCACACGCTCAGCATCGCATCTACGAACCCGACGACGATCGGCCGGGCGGCTGGAGCCATGAAGCGTTCGCCCGCGCGATCGGCACCGCGATCGGGCGCGGCATCCGTCCGATCGCCCTGCCCCGCGCGATCCTGCAACTCGCGGCGCGGGTCGACGGGCTGGTGCGCGGCAAGGGCGCACGGCTGACGCCCGATCGCGTCTCCTATTTCTGCCATCCCGACTGGGTGTCCGATCCGCTGCACCGCCCGGCGCCAGACCTGTGGACACCGGCGATCGACACCGCGCAGGGCCTTGCCGACACCGCGGCATGGTATCGCGCCCGCGGCCTGCTATAGCCGCGCCGCAACCGCGCCGCATTTGCCGACGATGAGGATGAGCATGACCGACCGCGCCCAGATATTCGACACCGTCACCCGCCAGATCGAGCCGTTCAACAAGAAGGGCGTGGCGCTGGGCGAGGCGACCACGTTCCAGGGCGACCTGGAGTGGGACAGCCTGACCGTCATGGATTTCGTCGCGGCGATCGAGGACGAATTCGACATCATCATCACGATGAACATGCAGGCGGAAATCGAGACGGTCGGCCAGTTGGTCGATGCGGTCGAGAAGCTCCAGAAAGACTGACACGGGCAAGCCTTGGATAGCAATCGATGACCGAAACCGGCCTCCAGACCGAAGCCCCCGCCCCGTTGCCCGCCGCGGGACGCGACCTGATGTCGAAGTTCGACGCGCTGATCGCCGAGCGGCAGGCGCTGATCGATACCGGCGTCACCGATCCGTTCGCGATCGTGATGGAGGAGGTGCGATCCCCGACCCAGGCCGTCATCAAGGGGCGCGAGACGATCCTGCTCGGCACCTATAACTACATGGGCATGACGTTCGATCCGGACGTGATCGCCGCCGGCCATGCCGCGCTCGACCGGTTCGGGTCGGGCACCAACGGCAGCCGCATGCTCAACGGCACGTTCCAGGACCATATCGAGGTCGAGGACGCACTGCGCGACTTCTACGGTGTGTGCGGCGCGATCGTGTTCTCGACCGGGTACATGGCGAACCTCGGCATGATCTCGACGCTCGCCGGCAAGGGCGATTACGTCATCCTCGATGCCGACAGCCATGCCTCGATCTACGACGGCTGCAAGCAGGGCTATGCGGACATCGTCCGCTTCCGCCACAACGACGTCAATGACCTCGACAAGCGCTTGGGTCGCCTGCCGCCGGAAGCGGGCAAGCTGGTCGTGCTGGAGGGCGTCTATTCGATGCTGGGCGACATCGCCCCGCTCACCGAGATGGTCGCAGTCGCCAAGAAGCACGGCGCGATGGTCCTCTCGGACGAAGCGCATTCGATGGGCTTCTACGGCCCCAACGGACGCGGCGTGTACGAGGAGCTGGGGCTGGAGGCCGAGGTCGATTTCGTCGTCGGCACGTTCAGCAAGTCGGTCGGCACGGTCGGCGGCTTCTGCATCTCCAATCACCCGAAGTTCGAGGCGATCCGCCTCGCCTGCCGCCCGTATATCTTTACCGCCAGCCTGCCGCCGAGCGTGGTGGCGACCGCAGCCGCTTCGATCCGCAAGCTGATGACGGCGACCGAAAAGCGCGCGCGCCTCTGGGAGAATGCCCGCACGCTGCACGCCAACCTGCGCGGCCTCGGCTTCCGGCTCGGCACCGAAACCTGTGACAGTGCGATCATCGCGGTGATCCTGGAGGATCAGGAACAGGCCGTCACGATGTGGCAGGCGCTGCTCGACGCCGGGCTGTACGTCAACATGGCACGCCCGCCTGCGACTCCGGCCGGCACGTTCCTGCTGCGCTGCTCGCTGTGCGCCGAACACACGCCTGAGCAGATCGCGCGCGTGACCGCGATGTTCGAGGCCGCCGGTCACGCGGTCGGCGTGTTGCGCTGAACTGAGGAACTGGCCGCTTGCCATAACGGAGCGTTGCGATAACGGTTCCGGAATGAGCGGGCGCGGGTTCTCCGACGGCACGAATTGGGTTCGCCAACGTGGGCGGACGATCATGATGGTGATCGTCGCGATGCTGGGCGCCGGCGTGCTGTTCGCGCTGATCTCGGCCGTCGGCGCCAGCAACCGCGCGCGCGATCGCGCGCTGGAACTGCAATCGCACAGCTATGACGTGATGATCCTGACGCGGTCGCTGGCCGGCACGATCGCGAAGGCGGAGGCGACATTGGGCCGCTTCGTCATCAGCGGGGACCGGCGCATCGGCCTGCGCTTCCAGGAGGGCTGGAACCGTGCGGGGATGCAGATCGACCGTCTCGACACGATGGTTTCCGATAATGTGCGGCAGGATGGGCGGATCGAGGCGTTGCGCAACGCCTATCGCGCGCGCGGCGAGCAGCTGTCGCTGATCGCGCTCAACACCCGCTACAAGAAGAACGACGTCGCCCTCTCCCGCTACTGGCAGGCCAGCGACAATCGCGCGCTGGCCGACATCGACCGGCTGTTGGAGGACTTCATCGCCAGCGAACGCCAGCTGCTGTCGGAACGAAGCGCCGATGCACAGGCGACGATCGATCGCTCCAATGCCGCGGCGAAGGTCTTCACCGGCTTCGGCATGCTCATCCTGTTCGGCGCGATCTGGCTGGGCTGGCTGACCGTGCGTGCGCAGACCGGTCGCGCGATCGCCGCGGCCGAGGCGGAGAGCGAGCGCGAGCGGGCCGAAGAACTGGAGGCCGCCGTCGTCACGGCCACCGCCGAGCTGCACGCCGAAGCCCGCGAGCGCGAAGCGGCGGAGGCCAAGCTGCGCCAGATGCAGAAGCTGGAGGCGGTCGGTCAGCTGACCGGCGGCATCGCGCATGATTTCAACAATATGCTGGCGGTCGTTCTAGGCGGCATCGAACTGGCGCGGCGGCGCTATGCCGAGGGAAGCGGCGAGGTGGTCCGCCACCTCGACAGCGCGGTCGATGGCGCCACCCGCGCGATCGCCCTGACCCGCCGCCTGCTGGCCTTTGCCCGCGCCGAGCCGCTGTCGCCGCAGTCCGTCGACGCCGGCCAATTGATCGCCGGCATGTCCGACCTGATCGACCGGACTTTGGGCGACGCCATCACCGTCGAGGTACTCCGGAACGGCGAGGCATGGCCGGTCTGGGTCGATCGCAACGGCCTGGAGAACACGATCCTTAATCTGGCCGTCAACGCCCGCGACGCGATGGACGGCCGGGGATCGCTGACCATCGCCACCGGCACCGCGAAGCTGGCCGCGGGCGCGATCGGCGCCTGTGCCGCGGGCGACTATGCGACGGTTTCGGTCGCGGACACCGGATGTGGCATGACGCCCGAGGTCATCGAACGCGTGTTCGAACCTTTCTTCACCACCAAGCCGGTCGGCAAAGGCACCGGGCTAGGCCTCAGCCAGATCTTCGGCTTCGTGCGGCAGTCGGGTGGCGAGATCGCCATTGCCTCGGAACCGGGTATTGCCACGACGGTCACCATCTATTTGCCCCGCTATCACGGCAATGCGCCGGCGGCCGCCGCACCGGTCGCCGTCGCGACGGCACCCCGGATCGGCGCAGCGCGCGCGTTGCAGGTTCTCGTCGTCGAGGACGACGTGCGCGTGCTAGCCGCGACGGTCGATACGCTGCAGGAGCTCGGCCATCGTCCGGTCGCCTGCGTCGATCCGATGCAGGCCGAAGAGATCGTTGTCGCCAATCCGGGCATCGATCTGATCGTCTCCGATGTGTTGATGCCGGGCCGGACGGGGCCGGAGGTGATCGACGCGCTGCGCCCGATGCTACCCAGCGCCGGCGTGCTGTTCGTCACCGGCTATGCCGGCGAGGCGGCGGAACGCGAGGGCTTCGGCGGACGCCCGGTACTGCGCAAACCCTATACCATCGCCGCCTTCGAAGCCGCGATCGCGCAGGCGGTGGCCGACGGGCGCGAGCAGGCGCCACCGCACAGCGCCGCCGCCTGAAAAGGGTGGCGCGCACGCCGCGGCGGGCTATAGCGGAGCCTACAACCGCGCAAGGTCGCCCGTCTTCCCCATGAAATCGCTCGATCGCTACATGGCCAGGCTGATCGCGGTGCCGTTGTTCTCGACACTGCTGATCGCGGCGATGCTGTTGGTGCTCGACCGCATGCTGCGCCTGTTCGACTTCGTCGCGACCGAGGGCGGACCGGTCAGCGTGGTGTGGAAGATGCTGGCCAACCTGCTGCCCGAATATCTCGGGCTCGGCATACCGATCGGCGTGATGCTGGGCATTCTGCTCGCCTTCCGCCGGCTCGCGACCTCATCGGAGCTGGACGTGCTGCGCGGCGTCGGCATGAGCTATCCGCAATTGCTGAAGATGCCCTACGTCTTCGCGATCGTGCTGGCGGCGGTCAATCTGGCGATCGTCGGCTATGTACAGCCCAAGGCGCGCTATGCCTATGAGGGGTTACGCTTCGAGCTGCGGTCGGGTGCGCTTGGCGCCTCGATCAAGGTCGGCGAGTTCACGAAGCTCGGCGACAAGCTGACGCTGCGGATCGAGCAGAGTCGCGACGAGGGCGCCGAGCTGAACGGCATCTTCGTCTACGCGACGCCGCGCCCGGGCCAGTGGGTGTCGGTGACGGCGGACAGCGGCAAGTTCCTGCGCACCGACGATCCCGACGTCATCATCTTCCGCTTGACGCGCGGCACGCTCGTCCACTTCGCGCCGGGCTTCGTCCGGCCGCGCGTGCTGACCTTCACCGCGCACGACCTGCCGATCGACCTACCGCGGTTCGAGGCGTTCCGGAACCGCGGCGCGCGCAATCTCGAGCTGACGCTACCCGAACTCGCCGTGCTCGGCCACGACGCGCGTGCCAGCGAGCAGATCCGCGACACCAGCCGTGCCGCCTTCCACTTCCGGCTGGTCGAGGTTGCGACGATGTTCCTGCTGCCGCTGCTGGCGCTGGCGCTGGGTGTGCCGCCCAAGCGATCGACGTCGGCGCTCGGCGTGTTCGTGTCGATCGTGATCCTCGTCGCCTATCACAAGATCAACGAATATGGGCAGAGCGTCGGCGGGCTGGGCCGGGTCGACCCGATCATCGCGCTGTGGGGGCCGTTCGCGATCTTCGCCGGGCTGACGCTCTGGATGTTCTACGTTACCGCATTCGTGCCGGGCGGTCAGCCGATCGGGGCGCTGGAGCGCGCCGCTGGCAAGGCCGCCGGCTGGATCCGCCGCCGCTTCACCTTCGGCCGCCGCCGCGCGTCGGAGGCGCTGACATGACCCTTACCTCGTTCTTCCCGTCGCGCACCGTCACGCTCTACATGGCGAAGACGTTCCTCGTCCGCATCTTCGCGGTCGTGGCGGGCATGGCGCTGATCCTCCAGACGCTCGACCTGCTCAGCGAATCAGGCAACATCCTCGCCCAGCCGGGCAATGGTCAGGCCGAGATCCTGCGCTACGTCTCGCTACGCATGCCGCAGATCGTGTCGTGGCCGATCCTGCCTTTCTCGGTCCTGCTGGCGACGATCATCACTCTGTCGACGCTGAACCAGAACAGCGAGATCATCGCGCTGAAGGCCGCAGGTCTTTCTGCGCATCAGGTGCTGGCACCGCTGCTGGTCGCGGCGCTCGGCGTGTCGATCGTCTCGTTCAGCTTCAACGATCGTATCGTCAGCCGCGCGACCGCGACGCTGGATCACTGGAAGGACGTCGATTACGGTCCGCTGCCGATCGATCGCGGCGATCGCACCAACGTGTGGGTGCGCAGCGGCGACGACCTGATCCGGGTGCAGCATATCCGCGGGCGCGGCGACGCGGCGCAGCTTGGCGGCGTGTCGGTCTATGAGCGCAACGGCGGCGCGCTGGTGTCGATCACCACGGCACCGTCGGGACGGCGCGATGGCGACGGCTGGCGGCTGACCGGGGCGCAGCGGTTCGACGTGGCGGCGGGGCGGCTGCAGGCGATCGACAGCCCGGTTATCGGGCGCGGCGTTCGGCCGGACCAGTTCACGCTGTCGAGCGTCAATGCCGATGGGCTGTCGTTCGGCGCGCTGAAGAGTGCGATCAACGACCTGAGCGAGGCCGGACGCCCGACCAAGGCGCTGGAGGGCACGCTGTGGCACAAGCTGTCGGGGCCGCTGTCCGCGGTGCTGATGCCGCTGCTGGGCGCCGTCGCCGCGTTCGGCGTGGCGCGATCCGGCAAGCTCTTCATCCGTGCGGTCATCGGCATGGCGCTGGGCTTCGCCTATTTCGTCGCCGACAATTTCGCGCTGGCGATGGGCAACCTGGGCGCCTATCCGCCCTTCCTCGCCGCCTGGGCGCCATTCCTGCTGTTCCTGCTGGTCGGCGAAGCGGTGCTGATCCGCACCGAGGAGTAATTTCCGGCCCGTGTTCCTGCCTTGGCAGGGGCACGAACGCTCAACGCTGTCCGAAAGTGCTCCGCACCAAGCGTTCGAGCAGGCCAGGCAAACCGCTGTAGCTCGCCTTGTGATAATGCGAGTCCGCCTCCACCGCCGCCGACAGGCGACGATGCGCCTCGCCCAGCGCGTGATACGGTACGCCCGGCAGCAGGTGGTGCAGCGCATGGTAGCGCAGGCCCACCGGCGCCCACAGCATCGGCAGCAGCGCCGGCGGCGGCACGTTGACCGAATCGAGATACTGCGCGGTCACGCTCATTTGCTCGCCGTCGTTCTCCCACAGATGCGCCACCAGCGTGCGGACCTGGTTGAGCACCATCGTCGCCGACAGCACGCCGAGATAGATGGCGAAGGCGCGCAGCGGCACCACGCCGGTCACGACCAGCGTGACGAGGGTCACCGCCCAAACGCTCGCCGCGATCTCCAGACGCACCCACAGGCGGCGATAGTCGCCGGTCACGTCGCGACGCCGGAACGCCGGGTTGATCGCCAGCGCCGAGAAGCGCGCGGCGATCGTCCGGCGCAATGCCGGGATCGCAATAGACAGCGGCGACAACACCGCGAACCGAAATAGCAGCGCGACCGGACCGAGCGCGGACGCGAGCACGAACAGCGGCACCGACCACGGCTTCATCAGCGCGAGCGGCAGATATTCGGGATCGTCGACGGTACCGTAGCGCGTCTTTGCATGATGCAGCGTATGCACGCCCTCATACATGAAAGACGGGATCAGCAGCGGGATGCCGACCATCAGGTTCCAGCCGAGCCGATAGCCCGGCACCTGACCATGCTTCATGTGGCTGACTTCGTGGATAAAGCTGCCCGCGCGATACAGCGCAAAGACCGCCGCGATGGCACTCACAATCGCCATGGCCGTCGACGGCAGCAGGATCGCCCCGGCCAGCGCGCCATAACCCAACACGACCGACGCGATCGTGTCGCCCCAGTAGATCGCAGGTTTTGCCGCATGCAGGTCGCGGGACAGTTCGGCCGCGGCACGCAGCAGCGCCTTGTCGTCGGCGATCCGGTCAGAGGCAGCGCGCGGCTGTACCGCGGTCCAGCCGGCGGCGGGGCGATCGAGAGTGGCGGTGTTGCTCATGACGGTAACCATTGCCCGAAAATAGTGGCTGGACGGTGGCGATTCGAGGGGCAGACCCGGCCGGGCCTGACGGAAACTTCACTTGCCATGATCGATTCGGCCCGTCACATCGCCGCCGTAAACCTCTCCCAGAAAGGCTGGCATGGCCGATCTCTCCATCCGTCCGATTGCGTCGAAGGCCGATCGCAAGACGTTCGTCGACTTCCCCTTCCACCTCTACGCCAAGGACCCCAACTGGGTGCCGCCGCTGAAGGGCGAGGCGCTGGGCCTCATCACGCCGGAAAAGAACGGCTGGTACAGCCATGCCAAGGCGCAGTTGTTCCTTGCCGAACGGGCTGGAAAGGTGGTCGGGCGCATCTCCGCGCATATCGACACGCTCGCGCTGACGATGCCGGCGGAGCAGGGCTTCGGGCCCGGCACCGGCCAGTGGGGGTTGTTCGACGCTGAGGATGCGGAGACGAGTGCCGCGCTGATCTTGACCGCTGAGGCTTGGCTGCGCGATCAAGGCATGACCCGCGTGCTTGGCCCGATCTCGCAATCGATCTGGGAAGAGCCCGGCCTGCTGATCGAGGGCTTCGATCATCCGCCGACGATCATGATGGGGCATGCGCGGCCCGAATATCGCGGCTGGATCGAGGGCGCGGGTTACGAACCGATCAAGCAGCTGATGACCTATGATCTGGACATCACGCACGAATTCCCGCCGATCGTCCGCCGCATCATCCAGTCGGGCGAACGCAACGAGCGCATCCGCGTGCGCGAGGTGGACAAGACGCGGTTCGAGGACGAGGCGGCAATCATCCTCGACATCCTGAACGACGCCTGGTCGCACAATTGGGGCTTCGTCCCCCTCACGCCGCCCGAGATCAAGGATGTCGGCGTCAAGCTGAAGCCGATCGTCTTCAACGACCTGATTCGCATCGCCGAGGTCGACGGCAAGCCCGTCGCGTTCATGATTACCCTCCCCGACCTGAACGAGGCGATCGCACCGCTGAAAGGTAGCCTGTTGCCGTTCGGCTGGGCGAAGCTGCTGCTATGGCTGCGCGCGCCGAAGGTGAAGACGATGCGCGTGCCGCTGATGGGCGTGCGCAAGGAACTGCAGTCATCGCGTATGGCGAGCCAACTCGCCTTCATGATGATCGAATACATCCGCCGCGCCTCCGTCGCCCGCTACGGCGCGACGCGCGGAGAGATCGGCTGGATCCTCGACGACAATCAGGGAATGCGATCGATCGCCGACATGCTGAACGGGCGAATCAACAAGGTCTATCAGGTCTACGGCAAGGATTTGTAGAGCCTCCAGCTCGCCCTGAGCTTGTCGAAGGGCTACCCTTCCTTGTGCCGCGAGCGCCTCGGAGCGAACGTCAGAACGGGGTTTCACCCCCACCGCAAAGTCAGAACAGGATCGCGCCGCCCGTAACCAGCCGCAGGTCAGGCGTATCCCGGTTCAGCCCGACCACCGCCAGCGCATCGATCTGGAAGCGCTTCGTCGGCTGATAGGCAAGCGACGCCGCGGCGACCGTGTGCGTCGCATGGCGCATCGGATCATCGTCCCGCTCGGCCATCAGTTCGCCGGTCAGCGTGACCTTGTCGGACAGGTCGTAGCCCAGGCCGAGGATGCCGCTGTAGGCGAGATGTCGCCCATGCCCGTCCTGATCCACCGCGGCATCCGCCTCGGTCGTGACATTAAGGTTGAAGCCGCCGCCGATGTCATAGCTGACCGGCAGCACCACGCCCGCCCCCCAGTCGCCGTCGCCGATCGGCGTGCGGCCGACGGGCAGCGTCACGAACGGCTGAACACCGATCGACAACCCCTTGCCGTCGGGATGACTGAGGTTCTGGCGCAAGCCGATCTGCACGTCGCCCACCCCGCGCACGGCGTCGATCGCGCCGGTCAGCGCGTCGCGCGTGCGGACGCGACCGACGGCGGTCCAGCCGATCTGCACTTCGGTCGTGCGCGCGATGCCGATGCGGACGATGGTGTCGGCGGCGACGAAACGATCCTCGCGGCCATCGGCACTGTCGTCCCGCTGCCAGTCGAAAGCCGACCATTCGACCTGCACCTGACCCGGCTTGGTGGTGCAACCCGACGCTCCGAGCGACGGCCTCTGCGGGCAGAAACGAACGTCATCCTGCGCCAGAGCCGGCCCCGCGAACGCGAACGCGGCAGCGGCGAGCGCCCACCGCATCATCGCAGCTTCACCCACGTCGGCGCGTGGTCGCTGGCCTTTTCCCGCCCGCGATAGTCCTTGTCGACACCCGCCCCGACGAAGCGATCCGCCGCCTTCGGACTGAGCAGTAGGTGGTCGATCCGAAAACCGGCATCGCGCTGCCACGCGCCCGCCTGATAGTCCCAGAACGTCCACACGCCGCCGCGCGGAAACTGCGTACGCAGCGCGTCGGTCCAGCCCTGCGCCAACAGGCGGCGATAGCCTTCGCGGCTCTCGGGCTGCATCAGCGCATCGTCCTGCATCGCGCGAACGGAAAAGGTATCGTCGTCGTTGGCGATGACATTGTAGTCGCCCGCCAGCACGACCGCGCGTTCCTCCGCCAGTAGCTCACGCGCCCGCGCCGTCAGCCGCTCGATCCAGCGCAGCTTATAGTCGAATTTCGGTCCCGGCTGCGGATTGCCGTTGGGCAAATAGAGCGAGGCGACGACCACGTCGCCGACCTCCGCCTCCAGATAGCGGCTATGCTCGTCCTCGGGCTCCCCGGGCAGACCGCGCAGGCGCTCGACCGGCTGGGCATCGCGCGCGAGTACGGCAACCCCGTTCCAACTCTTCTGCCCATGCCAGATCGCGCCGTAGCCGGCCGCCTCGATATCGGCGGCGGGAAAGCCCTCGTCCGCCGACTTCAACTCCTGCAGACAAACGATGTCCGGCTTCTGCTCGGTGAGATACTCGATCAGCCGCGGCAGGCGCGCCTTGATGCCGTTGACGTTGTAGGTGACGATCTTCACCGCCGGTCAGACCGAGAAGCTGGTGCCGCAGCCGCAGCCCGACGCCGCATTGGGGTTGGTCACGCGGAACGCCGCCCCGCCCAGGCTTTCGACATAATCGACGCTGGCGCCGCGAACGAGATCGAGGCTGATCGCATCGACGACCAGACGGACGCCCGCCGTCTCGGCCAGCGTGTCGTCGTCCTGCGGCGCGTCGGTCAGTTCGAAGCGATACTGAAAGCCGGAGCAGCCGCCGCCCTCGACCGACAGTCGCAGGATCGCGGGCTTGCCCTGTCGCTCGGCAATGGCAGCGACACGCGCAGCGGCGGATGGGGTCAGGCCGATGTCGGCGGGTGCGATCGTTGCCATGGGTGGCAGATAGGCGCGATCGTGTGGCGCGACAACCGCGCCGGAAGACTTAGCGGCTGGCGGCCGGTCCGCCCATCGCGACCGAATCGGTCGCGGCGACCGTGGGCTCGGCCGGCAGAGCGGTGCCGCCGACTGTCATCAGGAACGGCGCCGGGTTGATCGCGCGGCCATCGACGCGGACCTCGTAATGCAGGTGGCTGCCGGTCGAACGGCCGGTCGAGCCCATCAGGCCGATCAGCTGGCCCTTCACGACCTTCGTATTCGGCTGGACGAGGATCTTCGACAGATGGCCGTAGCGCGTTTCGATGCCCTTGCCGTGGTTCAGCTCGACGAGGTTGCCGTAGCCGCCCGCCCGCTCGGCGCGCAACACCATGCCGTCGGCGGTGGCGTAGATCGGCGTGCCGACCTTGCCCGGAATATCGACGCCGGCATGCATCGCGGCGGTGCCCCGGAACGGGTCCGAGCGGACGCCGAAGTTGCTGGTGAAGACGAGATTGGCGACGGGCTGGATCGACGGAATGGAGATCGACGTCGGCTCGGTGGTGTCGAGCTTCTTCCAGCTCTGGAACAGGGTGCGGTACTGCGCATCGACGATGGCGGTGGTGCCGACTTCGGCAGTCGTGGCGGCGGCGGTCATCGTGACGGGCTCGTAGGGCCCACCCTCTGCCGGGGTCCTTTGCGCAAGGGCGGGAGATGTCACCGCCAGCGTCGCGACGCCCAGGATCAGCTTGAGGACCGGAGGAACCATAGATCGTTACAACCCGCTCATCGTCCATCCCCCGCCCGAAAGCCGGGGTGGATCACCGTCGAAACTGTCAGGAAGGAGCCCCCTCCGGTCTGACAATTGGGTGATGCGTGAGGGTGGTTAATCGAGCAATAGCGCCGGCCGCTCGGCGGGTCAGACCGGCATCGCCGTGCGGCGAGCCGTTGAACCGAAAGCGAATACCCCTGCTGCCAGCGTTTTGCGGGCGGTTGTGCAGGCATCGGCAAGGGTCTGAACGCCGCGGGAATCAGATCGCGCGCGCCGCCGCCAGCACTGCGGCGGCATGACCCGGCACCTTCACCTTGCGCCATGCCTTCGCCAGCCGGCCGCCCGCGTCGAACAGGAAGGTCGACCTGTCGATGCCCATGTATTTCCGCCCGTACAGCGACTTTTCCTGCCATGCGCCGAACGCGTTCAGTACGGTATTGTCGTCATCGTCGCTGGCAAGCGGGACGGTCAGCGCATGCTTGGCGGCGAACTTCGCGTGTTTCGCCGGGCTGTCCTTCGACACGCCGAGCACGGCGATCCCGGCGGCGGCGAAATCGTCGGCGAGCGCTGAAAAATCCTGTGCTTCGCGGGTGCAGCCGGGGGTGTCGTCCCGCGGATAGAAATAGATGACGAAGGGACGCCCGACGAACGACCGCAACGCCAGCGGCTCCTCCGCACCGGTCAGTGTGAGGTCGGGAAGTTTGTCACCCTCGATCATCGCGTCAGCCCTTGTCGATCACGCCCTGCCAGACGGCGGACACCTCCTGCCGCACCGTCTCCAACCGGACAAGCACCGTGTCCCAGTCCGGCAGGTCGAGCGCTTGCGCCACCAGCGCGCGCGTCGCCGCGGCGGCGGGGGGGGCGGCATCGGGCGCGATCAGGCGCGCGGTGACGATCAGCCGCGCGAGCAGGTCGTGCGCCGGGCGCATCGTCGGCGGCATCAGCCCCTGTGCGATCAGCGCGTCGATCGCCGTGCCGAGATGCGGGTCGAAGGCGGTACGCCGATCGAGTTGCAGCGCGTGGACCGCGAACTCCAGATCGACGAGCCCACCGGGCAATAGCTTGGCATCCAGCGGCCCCGCCGGCGGCTTGTGCCCCGCCATCTCCGTGCGCATGCCTGCAGCGTCGGCGACGATGTCGCGATCCGGGCGGTCGCCGTTCAGCACGCGGGCGATGACCGCACCCACCGCCGCCCGCGCCGCGTCGGAACCGAACACCGCACGCGCGCGAGTCAGCGCCATATGCTCCCACGTCCAGGCACTTTCGCGCTGGTAGCGGTCGAACCCGTCGAGCGACACGACGAGCGGCCCCGACGCACCGGACGGCCGCAGCCGCGTATCGATCTCGTACAGCGGCCCCGACGCGGTCGCGACCGACAGGGCCGCGGTCACGCGCTGCGCCAGCCGGTTGTAATAGACGACCGCACCCAGCGGCTTCGCGCCATCGGATTCGGCCGAATAATCGCCGGTGAAGAGGTAGACGAGGTCGAGGTCCGACGCGTGCGTCAGCGCCGCGCCACCCATCCGGCCGAGCGCCAGGATCACCAGTTCGCTGTCCGGCACGCGGCCATGTGCCTGCTCGAACTCGGCGACCGTCGCGCTCGTCAGCACCGCGATCGCCGCCTCGGCCACGCGCGCATAGCCGGCGGACACCGCCAGCGGATCGGCGACGCCGGCGACGATCTGCGTCCCCAGCGCGAACCGCTTCTCGCCCACCACCCGCCGGACGCGGTCGAGCAGGCGCTGGTAATCGTCGTCGCCCTCCCCCCGCGCCATTTCCGCCGCAAGCGCCGCGACATCGCCGGCCGGGTCGAACGCGGTCGCGTCGATCAGCCCGTCGAGCAGATGCGACCGCCGCCCGAGCGCCTCGGCCAACGTGGGCGCATGCGCGAGGATCAGCGTCAGCAGCCGCAGCAGCGCCGGCCGCGCCTCGATCAGCCGCAGGATGTTGATTGCGGTCGGCAGTCGCGACAGCACCGCATCCAGCCGCAGCAACGCCGCGCCTGCGTCGGGCGCCTCGCCCAGCGCCGCGACCAGCGCCGGCAGCACCGCCGCCAGCGCATCCTGCGCCGCCGTGCTGCGCAACGCCGGATAGGTGCCGCCGCGCCAAGTCTCGATCAGCCTTGCCGCCGCCGCCGCATCCGCGAAGCCCGCCGCGGAAAGCTGCTTCTCCAGCGCCGAGCCGCCGACCGCGACCTGCGTCCGCTCCTCGCCGTCCAGCGCGTCATAGACCCGCCCGACCCGCTCGACGTGCGGCGCGAGCAGGTCGAGCAGTGCTGCCCCGGCGGATAGCCCGTGCAGCCGGGCGACGCGGTCCAGCGGCTCGCCCGCATGCGGCAGCGCGTGAGTCTGACGATCGTCGATCATCTGCACGCGGTGCTCGATCGTGCGCAGCAGGACATAGGCCTCGCTGAGCGCCGCCGCGTCGTCGGCGTCGATTCGCCCCGCTGCGGCGAGCGCGGCCAGCGCGTCGCGGGTCGCCGGCGTGCGCAGGGCCGGCTCGCGCCCGCCGTGGATCAGCTGGTGGATCTGCGCAAAGAACTCGATCTCGCGGATGCCGCCGCGTCCGCGCTTGAGGTCGAAACCGGGACCGAAGCGCTGCCCCTGCGCATGATGATCGCGGATGCGGCGGGAGATGCCGCGGATCTCGCGGATCGTGCCGAAATCGAGCGAGCGGCGCCACACGAACGGGCGGACGGCGCTCAGGAACCCCTGCCCCAGCGCGATGTCACCCGCGGCGGCGCGCGCACGGATGAACGCAGCCCGCTCCCACGGCAACGCCATCGACTCGTAATAGCTCAGCGCCGCCTCGATCGGCACAACGATCGGCGTCGCCTCGGGCGACGGCCGAAGCCGCAGGTCGACCCGCAACACATAGCCGTCGCCGTCACGCGCCTGCAGCAACTCGACTACCCGCCGCCCGACACGCACCGCCGCGTCGACCGGCTCGTCGCGTTCGCGGCGCGGCAGCGTTTCAGGATCGAACAGCAGGATCGGGTCGATGTCCGACGAATAGTTGAGCTCGCAACTGCCCTGCTTGCCGAGCGCCAGTGCGGTAAAGCCGACCGGCTCCGCCCCCGGAACGCGCTCGGCGATCGCGACGCGGATGGCGTTGTCCAGCGCGCGGTCGGCAAAGCTGGTCAGCAGTCCCGTCGTCCGCGTCAGATCAAACAGCCCCGACAGGTCGCCGATCGCGACCGTCAGCGCGAACCGCCGCCGGGCCAGCCGCATCGCGGTGCCGGCCGGACGATCGGAATCGAACCGGCACGCAGCCAGTGGATCCGTCAGCCAATCGGGCAGACGATCCGCCGCGTCGCCTTCCCGCGCAAAGGCGTTGGCGAGAAACGGCGACGCCTCCAGCGCCCGGGCGATGGCATCGTCGATGCGGGCCTTATCGGTGTCCACGATGGTCATGGTCGAGCTCGCCGTAACGTAAACACCGCCACGTCATGCAACAAAACCGTAGTATGCGAGTTACTTGCGGCATGGTCGATGCCTACGCCAGCCAAGTTCAGAACCGTCCGGTCATCGTGGCGTCCCCGCGGGCGTGCGATGCGGTCGGCGACAGCTTGCGCCGCATCTACGGCCAGCCGGTCGGCCTGCCGAGCGAACTCGTCAAGCTGCTGCAAAAATTGTCGTAATCGGCAGAAGCGGAGGGGGGCCTGCGTTTCAACGCGACCCTCCACCCTCGCTTCAGACTTTGCGCCCGCCCGGTCCATCACGGCTGAGCGTATCCACTTCACCCATGATCGTGTCCAGCGTGCTCATACTGCCACCGTCGTGATCGCGCCGCGAGGGCAGACGACCTTCGGTCAACAGGCTCTCAAGCGCGACGCGACCGCGCGCGACACGGCTCTTTATCGTGCCGACGGCCACGCCACAGATTTCCGCGGCCTCCTCATAGGCGAACCCACCGGCGCCGACGAGGATCAGCGCCTCGCGTTGCGGCTGCGGGAGGTGCAGCAACGCCCGCTGCATGTCGGTCAGTTCGACATGCCGGTCCTGGCTTGCCGGTGCGGCGAGAATGCGGTCGGCGACTAGGTCGTCCCATTCGCCCTTGAACCGGGCGCGTCGCATCTGAGAAAGGTAGAGGTTGCGCAGGATGATGAAGGTCCACGCGCGCATGTTCGTACCGGCCTGAAACCGCTGACGCGCCGCCCATGCCTTGAGCAAGGTTTCCTGCACCAGATCGTCTGCGACATCTCGACTGCCCGACAACGAGCGGCCGAACGCGCGAAGATGCGGGATGACCTGACCCAGCTGAACCTTGAACTCCGCATCGCTCAACGGAACATGCGGAACAGGCTCGACGGTCGGCGAATCCTGATCGTCGTCTTCGATTGTTTCAGGCGTCATCATCTTCCGTTCGCGGGCGTGACCCGACGATAGCCGATCAGGGGGCGATGCGGCGAGGTCCACAAACATAGGGCCTCTCAGGTCAAAAAGTAGATCAGCGCGAAAACGACGACAACGAGCACGAGCGAAATGCCGAGCACGTACCGCGTCACGCCGGGCGTGGAGCCCGCGCGCGCGCGATCGGTATCGACATGCTGGTGACCCTGGGAATCAATATCGTTCGACATGCATCCTCCAACGGCCAGAAGTCGTTTTGGGTCCGTAATTTTATTCGCCCGCGGTTATTCCGGTGCCGTCGTCGAATCGAAGAACAGTGCCTGGCTGATCGCAGCCTTCACCGTCGCGCGCTGGAACGGCTTGGTGATGAGGAAGGTCGGTTCCGGCCGCTCGCCGGTCAGCAGACGCTCCGGGAAGGCAGTGATGAAGATCACGGGGACGTCAAACTTGGCGAGGATGTCCTTTACCGCATCGATGCCCGAGCTGTCGTCGGCCAGCTGGATGTCGGCCAGCACCAGACCCGGACGATCCTCCATCGCCAGCGCGACGGCCTCGTCGCGGGTAACGGCGACGCCGGTCACTTCGTGGCCCTGGTCGCGCACGATCGTCTCGATATCCATGGCGATGATCGGCTCGTCCTCGATGATGAGGACGCGGGCGCGGGTCTGCGAATCGATCTCGGCCAGCGCCTCGGCGACCAGATCGTCGACCTGCTCGACCGGCTGACGGATCAGATACGCGGTATCCTCGACCGTGAAGCCCTCCATCGCTGTCAGCAGCAGCGCCTGACGCGACAACGGCGCGATCCGCGACAGACGGGCACGCGCGACGGTTTCCTGGTCGGACGAGATGTCGTCGGGCTCGACGCGGTTGTCGGAATGGGTCGACCCCCAGATCGCCTGAAACGTGCGATAGAGACCTAGCCGCGGATCGACGTCGCGAGGGAATTCCTCCGGCGCGGCGACGATCGCCTCCAGGGTCGCACGAACATACTGATCGCCCTCGGACTGGCTGCCCGTCAGGGCGCGGCCGTACCGACGCAGAAAGGGAAGATGGGGGGCAAGCTGCTGTCCGAGCGACATGTGCGGTTCTAACTCCTGGCTTCGCGAAACGCGGCATTCTGCCCCGTTTCGCTGCGTTATTGTCTGTGCAGTGCCGAAAGAGAGTCCCCCTCCCCCGAAATTGCGCCGACCCTTGGAACTAACGAGCGCGTCTTTGGTTTCATCGGCGCTCGCAAGCAAATTTGGTGCTCCCCCGCCGGCGCACGACAGCATGACTTGCGACAGGACGTATTGCCCCGCGATGCGGGTCGACCAGGGGGACATGGTGAGCGCAAGGAAGGACGACCGTACGATGGAGCCGGTCAAATCGACCCGGAACAAGAGCGGTCGAGAAGGCAGCAATGTCGGCGATGCGTTGCGTGCGGTCTATCAGGACGCCATCTCCGAAACCGTGCCCGACGAGATGCTCGATCTCCTGAAAAAGCTCGGCTGAGATGTCCTCCGACGCCGGGCCGGTCGAGGAGCCCGACGCTGGATCGCCATCGCGGACCTCCTTTCTCTTTTCCCGCCTGCCGACCGGCGCAAAGATCTTCGTCATCCTCAGCGCAGCGCTGCTGCCGCTGGCGCTGATCGTCGTCATCGCCGCTTTTCAGACGACCCGGCCCGCCGACATCGAGAACCGCTCGCGCCTGCGCCTCGCAGCGGCGGAGAGCTCGCGCGCCCTGTCGATCGAGCTGCTGGGCGACGTGAACGCCCTGCGCAGCGCGCTACGCGCGATCGAATCCGACCCTGAAGACGCGCCCACCTGCGCGCGCATACGCGGCATCTTTGCGCCGGCCACGGCGGCGGGCGCGGTCTTCGCGATTTATGACCGGAGCGGCACCCTGCGTTGCGGTGAAGCGGTGCCGGACGCAGTCGCCCCCGAAGCCGACGGCCTGCACGCTCGCATCGTCGAGGGCCGTGGGCTGACGCTGACCGTCGGCGTCGCCAAACGCAGCGGCCGCGCGTCGCTGTTCTTCCCTCTTGCTTTCCTGGCGCAGGCCAGCCGCCCGAGCGGCTTCACTGCGCCTTATGAGATGCGGCTGGTCGGTGCGGACGACGCCGCCCTGCACCTCCACGACAGCGACCTGCCGCTGGTCGGGCGACGCGATCGCGTCCTGACCGACATCGGGTTCGATGGGGTGATGCTCGACATGACCTCGGCGGCGGCACCGATCACGTCGCCGGCGATTGTCGCGATGCTGCTGCCCGTGGTGATGTGGGTCGTGGCATCGGTGATTGGCTGGATCGTTGTCGACGCACTGCTGATCCGGCCGCTGCGGCGCCTGCAACGAGGCGTCGGCAGCTATCGGCCGGGCACCGAGTTCGACCCCGCCTTGCTCGGCACGCCGCCGGCGCAGGAACTGCGCGAGCTCGGCGACACCTTCGCCTCGCTCAGCCGCACGCTGGTCGTCCACGAACAGGAGCTGGCGGAGGGGCTGAACCGCCAGACCAAGCTGACGCGCGAGGTACATCACCGCGTCAAGAACAACCTGCAGGTCATCGCCAGCCTCATCAGCCTGCACGCCCGCAGCGCCGCCGACCCGGGCGTCATCGCCGCCTATGCGACGATCCAGCGCCGCGTGGACGCGCTCGCCGTCGTCCACCGCAACCATTTCGCCGAGATGGAGGTCCATCGCGGCCTGTCGCTGCGGTCGGTGATCGGCGAGCTGGCGGCCAACATTCGCGCGACCGCCCCCGACGGATCGGCGCGGATGGGCATCACGCTGGAGCTGGAACCGTTCCTCGTCAATCAGGACGTGGCCGTCGCTGTGGCCTTCCTCATCACCGAGATCGTCGAGCTCGCGATGACGGCCCAGCCCGTTACGCAGGTGCGCATCTCGCTGCGTGCGAGCGACAGCGATGATCGTGCCATCCTCCGCTTGAGCGCGCCCGCTTTGATCGACGGTGAGGCCCTGCAGGCGCTGCTGCAGCCGCGCTACGGCCGCATCCTCGAAGGTCTGTCGCGGCAGTTGCGCGGAAAGCTGCATCACGATCTGCTGGTCGGCGCGTTCGAGATCGGCATCGCCGTTGTCGGGCGCGACTAGGCAAAAAAATCGACGTGCCGTTGGGAACCCATCGTCCCGATCGCCGTTAACTACCTCGGATAGCGACCTTAAGCCCCCCCGCTCTCGCTATCCAAGACATAGGCCCGGAAGCGTCAACCCTCCCCCCCCCGGTGACGCTTTCGGGCCTTAATCCTTTCAGGGCCAACGCCCTCCCCCACTTGCCGCAAAACAAGGCCATCCGCGGGAACGATCCTGCGGGTTCGGACATTGCGCGTTGAGCGTTTCATTCGAGGAGTAGCATATGCGCAAGATCGTCACCGCCGCCGTCCTGG
Organism: Sphingomonas sp. RS2018; assembly: GCF_054489605.1. Classification (NCBI taxonomy): domain Bacteria; kingdom Pseudomonadati; phylum Pseudomonadota; class Alphaproteobacteria; order Sphingomonadales; family Sphingomonadaceae; genus Sphingomonas; species Sphingomonas sp. RS2018. The sequence goes on along the minus strand of NZ_JBTMWL010000001.1, from coordinate 975,940 downwards.
CCAGCTCCGTCCTGCTGGCGGCCTGCAACACCGTCGAAGGTGTCGGCCGCGACGTCAGTTCGGCCGGCGACACGGTCGCGAAGACCGCCGAAAAGTCGAAGTAAGCGGCTTTCAGCCAGACGCGCGCGGCCGCGGCTCCCACCGGAGCCGCGGCCGTTTTCGTATTGTCAGGCCGAAGTCTCGGCGGCGGCGATCTTCGCGCGCTTGCGCTCGGTGAACCAGATGCCGATCAGCGCGATTTCGTAAAGAATGACCAGCGGGATCGCGAGCATCAGCTGCGACCCGATGTCCGGCGGCGTCAGCACCGCCGCGATGCCAAACGCGCCGACGATGGCGTAGCGGCGGGCGGATATCAGCTGCTTGCGCGTCACGATCCCGGCCCGCTCCAGCAGCATCAGCAGGATCGGCAGCAGGAACGACAGGCCGAACGCGAACAGGAACTGCATGACGAACGACAGGTACGGTGCGACCGTCGGGATCGCCTCCTGCTGCACGCCGCCCAATTCCCCCTGATAGCTCAGCAGGAAATGCACCGCGATCGGGATCGCCATATAATAGGCGAGCGCGGCGCCCATCGTGAACAGCACCGGCGTCGCCAGCAGGAACGGCAGCAACGCGCGCTTCTCGTTGCGGTAAAGGCCCGGCGCCACGAACTGCCACAGCTGCATCGCGATGATCGGGAAAGACAGCATCATCGCAGCGAAGAAGCCGACCTTGATCTGGACGAAGAACGCCTCGAACAGCTGGGTGAAATAAATCTTGTTCTGCCCCGCCGCGACCAGCGGGTGCACGAGGAAGGCGAAGATCGGCTTCGAGAAATAGAAGCACACCGCGAAACACAGCACGATCGCGACCACGCAGAACAGCAGGCGGCGGCGCAGCTCGACCAGATGATCGAGCAGCGGCGCCTGCGTATCGTCGATATCCCTCATGCCGCGCCGCCGTCCTGCGTGCGATCGGCGAAGGCCGGCCGGATCACCGGCGCCGGCGTCGTGGTGGGCGCATCGGTCACGTCGCTCCCCTGCGCGTCAGGCGTGTCGAACACCGGATCGCGGGAATAGGGATCATGATAATCGTGCTCGGGGGCGGGCAGCGCCGGCTGCGCATCGGCCGCGGGAGCGTCGGCGGGGGGCGTCATCGGATGCTCGCGCATGATCCGCGCATTCTCATCCGCCCATTTCTTTTCCATTTCGGCGAGCTCGGCCTCGCGCACCATCGAGTCGAACCCGGACCGAAACTGACGCGCGACGCCGCGGGCCTTGCCGACCCAATGCCCCACGAAGCGCATCGCCTTGGGCAGATCCTTCGGGCCGATCACCAGCAACGCCACGATCGCGACGAGCAGCAGTTCGGTCGGGGCTACATCGAACATTCAGCATCCAACCGCCCGCGCCGGATGCGCAAACGGCCATCTTGAGTGGCAGGCGGGATCAGCGACGCTCGTCGGGCGTACGCTCTTTCTCGGGCGTGAAGGCAGGCTCGACCGGCTTGTGCGCCTCGAGCCGAGTGGTCGGCGTCGACGTCTCGTCGTCCTCCGACATGCCCTTCTTGAACTGCTTGATGCCCTTGGCGACGTCACCCATCATGTTCGAGAACCGGCTGCCACCGAAGAGCAGGATCACGATCACGGCCACGACCAGCCAGTGAACCAGACTCATACTACCCATTCGATCGACTCCTTGTCTTCGCCGCCTATCTAGTCGTCGTCGTCGGGATTTTCCACGGCATTCTCGAATGCGAGGTCGACCGGATCGAGCAAGCCCGCCGCGCGCAGGTCTTCGAGGCCCGGCAGATCGCGCCGGCTCTCCAGCCCGAAGTGCGTCAGAAAGCCCGGCGTGGTCGCATACAGCAGCGGACGGCCGGGGACCTCGCGGCGCCCGGCGGGGCGGATCCAGCCCGCTTCCATCAGCACGTCCAGCGTTCCTTTGGATATCTGTACCCCGCGGATAGCCTCGATTTCCGCGCGGCTGACCGGCTCGTGATAGGCGACGATCGCCAGCGTCTCGATGCCGGCGCGGCTCAGCTTGCGGCTGTCCTCACGCTCGCGCCGGAGCAGATGGGCGAGATCGGCGGCGGTCTGGAAATGCCAGCGGCCACCCCGCTCGACCAGATCGATGCCGCGCCCGGCATAGTCGGTCGCCAGCGTCGCCAGCGCGCCCCCCACGTCCGCTGCCGTACCGACATGCGCGCGCAGATCGGCGGGCGACAGCGGCGTCTCGGCGGCGAACAGCACCGCCTCCACCGCACGGGCCAGCGATCGTTCGGGCGTCACGACGCGGCGCGCAGGTACAGGGGTGAGAAGGCGCCCGCCTGACGCAGGTCGATCCGCCCCTGCCGCGCCAATTCCAGCGCCGCCACGAAGCTGGAGGCGAGCGCCGAGCGGCGATAGTTTGCCGTGGCGTCGGCGGGCAGGAAGCGCTCGATCGCCGTCCAGTCGATCCGCGCGCCCACCAGTTCGGACACGCGCGCGATCGCGGTTTCCAGCGTCATCACGTCGCGAGCGGCAACGACATGCATCACCGGCCGCGTCCGCGCGCTGATCCGGCCATAGGCGGCGATCAGGTCGTAGAGGTCCGCACTCCACTGCGAGCGGCGAACGGTGCGCAGCCCCTCGGGGCTCGCGCGCAGGAACACGTCGCGCCCCACCCGGTCGCGCGCGACCAGCCGCGCCCCCGCCTCCCGCATCGCGTTCAGCCGCTCGAGCCGCAGTTGCAGGCGCAGCGCCAGGTCCTCGGGATCCGGCGTCTCCTCGGGATCGCGTGGCAGCAGCAGCGCCGATTTGAGGTACGCCAGCCACGCCGCCATCACGAGATAATCGGCCGCCATCTCCAGCCGCAGGTCGCGCGCCCGGTCGATGTAATCGAGATACTGTTCGACCAGCGCGAGGATCGAGATCGCCTTCAGGTCGACCTTCTGCGTCCGCGCCAGCGTCAGCAGCAGGTCGAGCGGCCCCTCCCAACCCTCCAGGTCCAGCGTCAGCTGTTCGGGCGCGCCCGCCGTCACACCAGCGCCAGCAACGTGTCGCGGATCGCGATCTGCTCGGCCATGTCGACTGCGCCCGGCGTCGCCACCCCCGCCATCGCCCGATCGAGCCGTGCTTTCGCGGCCGGCGTAATGTCGTCCAGCCGGTCGGCGATGGCGACCATCTCGTCCATCCGCGCCCAGCAGTCGAGCACCACGTCGCACCCGGCAGCGATCGCGCCAGCTGCCTTGTCGGCCGGCGTGCCCGAAAGCGCCTTCATGTCGATATCGTCGGTCATCAGCAGCCCGTCGAAGCCGATGCGACCGCGGATGACCTCGGCGACGACGGTGGGCGACAGCGTGGCGGGTTGCTCTGGGTCCCATGCCTCGAACACGACGTGGCAGGTCATGCCCATCGTCGCATGCGACGCCAGCTTGGCGAACGGGGCGATGTCCTCGGCCAGTTCGGCGTCGCTCGCGTGCACGACGGGCAGTTCGTAATGGCTGTCGACCCCCGCACGACCGTGGCCCGGCATATGCTTGACCACACCGACCACGCCCGCCGCCGCCAGCCCGTCGAGCGTCGCCCGCCCGAGCGCCGCCACTTGCATCGCGTCACCGCCGAACGCGCGGTCGGCGACCGCCTGGACGGTGTCGTCGAAACGGCGATCGAGCAGCGGCGCGCAGTCGACGGTGATGCCGACCTCGGCCAGCATCGCGCCCAGCGCCTTCGCATTCGCGAGCACCGCGGCGATCGCCGACATCGGCGCCATCGCATAGAGCGCGTCGAAGGCGGGACCCGCGGGGAACGCCGGCCATTCGGGCGGTTTCATCCGCGCGACGCGCCCGCCCTCCTGGTCGATCAGGATCGGCAGGTCGTCACGCCCCGACAGCGCGCGCAGATCGTCGGTCAGGGCGCGCAACTGCGCGCGATCGGCGACGTTGCGCCCGAACAATATGTAACCGACGGGATCGGCGACGGCGAAGAACGCGCGCTCTTCGGATGTAAGCGACGGGCCGGACAGGCCGAAGATGACGGGCTTCATGCCGCCATCCTATCGCCGCCCCGCCCGCTTGTCAGTTGGGAACGAAACAGGCCTCGCCCGCGACCTTCAGCTTGCCGCAGATGGCCGTGGCATTGTCGTTGCTGCCGGCGTTGACGCGCAGGCGGTACACGGTGCGGCCGTTGACCTCGGCGCGCTCGATCGACTGGCCGAGTGCCGCGACATAGTTGAACCGGCGCGAGGTGGCCGCCCAGGCCGCGTTCGCCGACGCTTCGCTGGGGAAGGAACCGAGCTGCACCAAGCCGCTGCCGCCGGTGCGCACCGCCGCCTTCGGCACCGGCACGCCCGGAGCCGCGGCGGTCAGCCGGCCACCGGCGGCGGGGACGCTGGCGGTGACGCTGGCCGTGCCCGCGCCGCTGCTGGGCTGCGGTGCCGCCGCCGTGCCGTCCACGGGCGCTTCGGGCACTGCCCGCGTGTTGATCGTGCCCTCGGTCTTGCCGCCTTCGGATGCGGCGAAGACGGTGTCGCCTTCGCCCTCGACCTTCATGCCGCCGGGCTCGTCGGGCTTGACCTTATAGTCGCCTTCCGGCGCGGCGATGAGTTCGCCGGAGCCGACCGGGCCGCTGCCCTGCGAGCGCCACGCGTTGAAGCCCCACACCGCCGCCGCGATCAGCGCCAGGCCGATCGCCACCAGTACGATGACGCGCACCGGCGACGGACCCTCCCGATAATCGTCGTCCGCCGACTCAAGCCAGGGCAGCCGATCGTCGTCGGCAAAGGCCGGCAGGTCGCCGTCACGGCGCACATTCATCTATCCCATCTCCTCGACCGCGTTCACGCCCATTACGGCCAGACCGTTACGGATTACCTGCCCGATCGCATCGGCCAAGAAAAGCCGCGCGGCGGTCAGCCCAGGATCGTGGGGCAGGAGGAAACGGCGCGCCGGATCGTCGTTGCCGGCGTTCCAGTGGGCATGAAATTCCGCGGCCAAGTCATAGAGATAAAAGGCGATCCGGTGCGGCTCCCGCGCCGCCGCCGCCGCCTCTACCAGCCGCGGAAACTGCGCCGCACGCTTCACCAGTGCCAGGTCCGCCGTACCAAGTCGGGACAGGTCGGCATGCTCGGGCAGCACGACCCCGGCCTCAGTCGCGCGGCGGTGCAGCGAATGGACGCGGGCATGGGCATAGTTGACGTAGAAGACCGGATTGTCCTTCGACGCCTCCACCACCTTGGCGAAGTCGAAGTCCATCTGCGCATCGGCCTTGCGGGTCAGCATGGTGAAGCGGACGACGTCCTTGCCGACTTCGCGCACGACATCGGCCAGCGTGACGAAATTGCCCGAGCGCTTCGACATCTTCACAGGTTCGCCCGCGCGCAGCAGGCGCACCATCTGCACCAGCTTCACGTCGAACCGCGTCTTGCCTTGCGTCAGCGCCTGCACCGCCGCGACGATGCGCTTGACGGTGCCGGCATGGTCGGCGCCCCAGATGTCGATCAGCTGATCGGCATTCTCGGCCTTCTGGAAATGATAGGCTAGGTCGGCACCGAAATAGGTCCATTGGCCGGTCGACTTGCGGATCGGGCGATCCTGATCGTCGCCGAACTGGGTCGAACGGAACAGCGGCAACACGACCGGCTCCCAGTCCTCGGGCGTCTCGCCCTTCGGCGCCTCCAGCACCCCGTCATAGACGAGGTCGCGCGCGCGCAGCACGGCTTCCGCCGCCTCGGGCTTGCCCGCCGCCTGCAGCGCCGCCTCGGACGAGAAGACGTCGTGATGGATGCCGAGCAGCGCGAGGTCGGCGCGGATCAGCGTCATCATGGCGGCGACCGCGCGGGTGCGAAACGTCGCCAGCCATTCGTTTTCCGGCGCCGTAGCATAGCGATCACCGAATTCGGCGGCCAGTTCCTGCCCGACCGGGATCAGATACTCGCCCGGATACAGCCCCTCCGGGATCGCACCGACATCCTCGCCCAGCGCCTCACGATACCGCAGGTGCGCCGAGCGGGCGAGCACGTCGACCTGCCCGCCGGCATCGTTGACGTAATATTCGCGGATGACTTTGTGCCCGCCAAACTCCAGCAGGCTGGCCAGCGCATCGCCCACCACTGCGCCACGGCAATGGCCCATGTGCATCGGCCCGGTCGGATTGGCCGAGACATATTCGATATTGACGGTGATGCCCTGCCCCGCGGTCGAGCGGCCATAGTCGGCGCCCGCCGCGACGATCGCGGCGAGCTCGTCGCGCCACGTCGCCTCGTCCAGCGACAGGTTGATGAAGCCCGGCCCGGCGACCGACACCGCCTCGACCCCCGCCACCGCACGCAATTCGCCCGCCAGCGCCTCGGCGAGCGCGCGCGGGTTGGTGCCGGCCGGTTTCGCCAACACCATCGCGGCGTTGGTGGCGAGATCGCCGTGGCTGGCGTCGCGCGGCGGCTCGACCGTCACGGCGCGGCGGTCGAGCCCGGCGGGCAACGTGCCGGCGGCGACGAGCGCGTCGAGGGCGGAATCGAGATGGGCGGCGAAGCGTGGATAGAGTGTCATGACGCGCGTGCGCTTAGAACATGCGTGCCGACTTGAACACCGGGTCGCTCGACCGACTGGCGGCGGCGCTGGCGCGGTTGGGATGACGCGACCGTTCCTCTCCCTGGACAGGAGAGGGGCTAGGGGTGAGTCGGCTTGTAGGTAGGCGTCGCGTCCGCCCGATGGCTACCCACCCCCGACCCCTCCCTTGTCAGGGAGGGGAGAAATCTATGCCGGCACCATCACGTCGATGATGCCGGCCGCGATCTTCGCGGCGACGGGGGTGGGCCAGCACCTCTCTGTCGATCGAGATGGCGCGGGGTTTGTCGCTGTCGATGCGAATCGACTGGCCGCGAAGGGTGGTGACCGTTTCGCGCCGCTGCGGCAGGTGCAGGACGTTGGCAAGATTGCGTCAGGCGCAATGACGATCGCAATGCGTGCGATTGCGGGCGTTGTGCACTGCAATATGATGGCCGTGGTTTCGGAGGGGATGACTGGCAGCACCGATCATAACGGGAGTGCCATCATGACCAAGTTCTTCAGCCTGTTCGCCGTCGCCTCGCTCGCCCTGACCGGCAACGCCGTTGCCGCCTCCGATCAGCAGCGCTTCACGCACGAGGGCGTCACCTACGTCTTCACCTCGACCAAGACGAACGACGGCGCGACCGTCCTGACCGGCAGGTCGCAGCCCGGCGACCTGCCGTTCCGCCTGTCGGTGCGCGACGGCCGCGTGCGCGGTCACGCCGGCGGCACGCCGGTCAGCTTCCGCGTCGCCGACAGCCGCGGCGCCAGCAACGGCGCGCGCGTGCAATCGACCACGGCGGTGCTCGCCAGCACCGCCAACTGAGGTCGATCGGGCGTATCGTCATTCGGCTCAGGCGGAGCCGAAAAGGGTGGTTTTCCGAGCATCGGAGCGCAGCGTACTTCAGGTACGTGAGCACCGAAGCACAGGAAAACGGCGCTTTGCAGGCCCGTCTGGGCCGAATGGCGATACGCCCTAGGCCCGGACCAGCCCCTGGACGGGACGGACCGGGCCGATAGCCGGGAACAGCGCGCTCGCCATGCGGGCCGGGTCGATCCCGAAATGCACCGCCGTCGCGCCGGCGATCAGCGCGTCGAGGCTGGTCGTCGGCTTCAGGTCGCGGCCTTCGTAGAGGTTCGCGGTCGCGAGGCCCGGCCAGTCGGCGATCACCCGACCGCCCTTCACACCGCCACCGAACAGCATCGCCATCGACGCGGTGCCATGGTCGGTGCCGCCGGTGCCGTTGACCGCCACCGTCCGCCCGAACTCGGTCGCGACCAGCACCATCGTATCGGCCCACAACGGCCCCAGCCCGGTCTTCAGCGCGGCGACCATTGCGTCCAGCCCGCGCAGCTGCCCGTTCAGCCGCCCGACCTGCGCCGAATGCGTATCCCATCCGCCGGTTTCGATCATCGCCACCCGCGCGCCATTGGCGGGCGCCAGCAGCCGTGCCGCCAGCGCGCCGGTCGCGGCGGCGTTGCGGCCGTTGTCCGCCGCCAGATCGCCCGTCAGCGCCCGCGTTGCGTTCGCCTGCTCCCACAGCGCGTGAAGCTGCGGGTCGGTGGCGTAGAGCTGCGTCACCCGCGCCAGCAGGTCGTCGGTCGCATCGGGCAACGCGGAGGGCGCATAGGACGCCACCTCTACCCGCCCGCGCAGCGCCATCGGCACCGTCGCGGCGACCGCGATCCCCTTCGCCTCCGCCGGCGGCAGCGCGGCCAGCAGGCGATTGAGCCAGCCGTCCTTTTGCGCATAGGCGGCACGTCCACCGCTCTCGAGCACATTCTGCCCGTCGAAATGCGATCGGTCGCGATAGGGCGACGCGACGGCATGCGCGAACAGCGCCTCGCCGCCGCGATACATTGCCGCCGCATTGGTCATCGCCGGGTGCAGCGCGAACATCGCATCCAGCTTCGCACCGGTCGCCGCCTCCTGCGCCAGCACCCCGCGCGCGGCGGCGAACGCCGGGTCGCCGATCGGCGCCAGCATCGCGAGGCCATCGGCGGCACCGCGCTGGATGATGAAGACGAACCGCTTGTTCGTCGGCGCCGCCGCGAACGACAGCCGAGGAGCGAAGGCGGATCCGAGCGCGGCGAGCGTGCCGGTCGAGACGAAGGCGCGACGGGTCAGCATGATCTATCTCCGCAGGAAATCGGGGGATACGAGCAGCAGGGCGATCCCCTGCACCGGGCTTTCCGCCCGCGCGATCGCCTGGGCCGTCGTCGGGGAGACGCCACCGGGGAACAGCTGGGCGGCCCGCGCGCGCGGGTCGGCGGTCTGGTCGGCACGGTTGGCGAAGCGTTCCGCCGCCTCGACCCGGCGCAGGATCGCGTCCGGCCCGGCCCAGGCGGCGGCGACATCGTCCCATCCGGCGGGCGATCCGGGCCGCCACACCGGCTGGCCCAGCTGCTGCAGCAGCCCCGCCGTCTGCTGCCCGGCCAGCTGCCGCACGCCCAGCGCCCGCAGTGTCGAGACGGACCATTCCCACGGCGTCTTGAACTTCGCGGGTGCGGGCGCCCAAGCCTCAGGCGCGGCGACCAGCGCGCGGTAGACGGTCGGCAGGTCGCCGTCCGATTGCAGGAACGCTGCCTCGACCCGCGCGACCGCGGCGGGGGGCGGATCGTCGGCGATGAAATGGCGCACCAGCTTCGTCGCGACATGCCGCGCCGTCGCCGAATGCGCAGCGAGCGTGTCGAGCACCGCGGCCGCCTGCGCCTCGCCCCCTTCCGGATAAGTACGGCCCATGATCGTCCGCGCACCCGGCTGATGCAGCCGCGGCGCGAAGCTGTAGGCCCCCGGCGCGCCCTCGATCCGACCGCCGCGCCCCAGCCCGGCGACCGTCCAGCCGGTCATCGCCCGCGCGAATTCGGTCACGTCGCCCTGCGTATAGCCGGTGCGGACGCCCAGCGTGTGCAGCTCCATGATCTCGCGCGCCAGATTCTCGTTCAGGCCGAGCGTCCGGCCCTGCCCGTTCCCCCGCGCCGTCCGTGCTGCCGCGGCACGAGCGAGGACGCTGTCCGGCCCGACCGACTGCGCCTGATCGAGGTACAACAGCATAGCCGGATGCCGCTCGACCGCGAACAGCATGTCGCGGAAGCGGCCCAGCACATGCGGCCGAATCGCCTCGAACTCGAACGGCCCGGCGAAGCCGACGACGCGCATCCCGTCCGCCGAGATGGCGAAATGATTGGCCCAGAAATGGACCAGCCGCTCGACGAACGGCGCCGGCGTCGTCAGCGCCGCGCCCATCCGCGCGCCGATCGATGCGACATAATGGTCGCGACCCTCGCGCCGGTTGGCGGCGACCATTCGCTGGCTGTCGGTCATAGGTGCCGCGGCGTCGGGCATCACGCGGCGCGGTCCGGCCGGGGTTCGCGCGCCCGTGGTGTTACCATCCGCCGCGGGCGCCGTCTCGCGCTGCTCCGCTCGCATGGTCTGGCGCGCCTGCTGATAGGCGATCAGCGACGCCGCTGCCTGTGCTGAGGTCGGCGCTTCAGCCAGTGCCGCCGGACGCAGTTCGAAACGATCGAACTGATCCACGACCCACCGCCGCGGCGCGGCCGGGGGCGTGTCGCCCGGGCGCGCGCCCAAGCCGAAGCGGTTGAGAGCGATATCGGCGTCGGTCATGCCTCAGGCACCTCCAGAGGTCCGCTATGCGCCTCCGCTGTCGCACAACTATGTCAGCCGCTCGGTTCGTCGCTCGGACGCCTCGACCGGTGGCGTCAGAACCCTTCGGGCAGCGCGATCTCGCCGACCGTCTCGCGATACCGCGTGATGGCGTAGCGATCGGTCATCCCGGCGATGAAGTCGGCGATATGGCGACTGCGGTAAGGTTCGCCGTCCGGCATGCGCTCGCGCCATTCAGGCGGCATCCCCGTAGGATCGTCCCGATAGGCCGCGAACAATCCGCTCACCACCTGCCGCGCCGCCGCCGCCGCCGCCAGCTGGTTGGGATGGTGATAGAGGTTGGCGTACATGAAGCGCTTCAGGCTACGCTCGTCGTCGCGCATCGCCGGCGAAAACCGCACCAGCGCCCTCCCCGCCGCGCGGACATCCTCGACATCGCCGATGCCCGCCGCCGCGATGGCGCTCCGCGTTTCGTCGATCAAGTCGTTGACCATGGCGCCGATCTGCGACCGGATCAGCTCGCCGATCAGTCGCGCGGGCGGAACGTCGGCGAACTTTGCGCGGACCGCGTCCCATCCTCGCGCGACCAGCGGCACCGCCAGCAGCTGATCGAGCGTAAGCAGCCCGGCGCGCAATCCGTCGTCGATGTCGTGATTGTCATAGGCGATATCGTCCGCCAGCGCCGCCGCCTGCGCCTCTAGCGACGGCCACGCGCCCAGCGTCAGCGGCATGCGCGCATCGACCGCCGCCAGCGCCCAGCCCGGCGCATGGGCGGGACCATTGTGCTTCGCCAGCCCCTCCAGCGTGTCCCACGTCAGGTTGAGCCCGCTCCAGCGCGGATAAGGCGAGTCGAGCTCGGTCAGCGCGCGCAGCGTGTGGCCGTTGTGGTCGAACCCGCCGTGATCGGCGAGCGCCTCCTTCAGCGCGTCCTCGCCGGCATGGCCGAACGGCGGATGGCCGATGTCATGGGCGAGACACAGCGCCTCGGTCAGATCCTCGTTGAGGCCCAGCGCCCGCGCGATCGTACGCCCGATCTGCGCGACCTCCAGGCTGTGGGTCAGGCGGACGCGGAAATGGTCGCCGTCAGGCGCCAGGAACACCTGCGTCTTGTGGCGCAATCGGCGGAAACTGATTGAATGAACGATGCGATCGCGGTCGCGCTGGAAGGCGTCGCGGGGGCCGCGTGCCGTCTGGTCGCCCTCGTCGTACAGTCGCCCCCTGCTCCGCCCCGGAACCGCCGCCCATGGCGCGATCATTTGGCGGGCAGCTTGGCGACCTTCTGCCCGCCCTCGCTCTGCCACGCGAACGACGACACGCCGTCCTTGCGCAGTCGGTTGACCAGCGCCATCGCCTCAGCCTGCGTCTTGAAGGGGCCGGACAGCACGCGGTTGGTGGCGCGCGACGGCGTGACGTAGGCCGCCTTGCCCTTTAGCGCGTCGGACTTGGCGGAGACCGCCTTCCACGCCTTGCCCAGATCATTCTCGTTGGCGCCACCGGCGACTTGCACCCACCAGCGCTCTGGCTCGGCCTTCACCGGGTCTGGCTTCTTCTCGACGGGCTTCTTCTCGGCGGGCTTTGCAACGGGCTTGGATGGGTCCTTCTTCTTCCCCGTCACCGCGGAGTTCGTAGCCGCCGTTACCACCGGCGCGGCGGCGCGGCGGGTCGAGCGGACCGGCGCTTCAACCTCCGACTTCGGCACCGAGATCGTGTCGATGATCGACGCGAGCAGCGCGGTGTTGCGACGCGCCGTCTCGGGTGTGCGGATCGGCGCGGCCGCGACCCGCGCCGGCCGGATGGCGGCGGGCGTCACGACAGGCGCCACGGGCTGCGGGGCAGAAGCGATTACCGAAGCCGGGGTCGGCGGTATCGCCGCAGGCGGCGGGCTCGGCTCGCTGACCGGCGCGAGAGCGACCGACAGCGGCGCCAGCGCGCGCGTCCAGTCGGTGCCGGCTTGTGCGACCTGCGTCGGCATAGTCGACCGCGTGACCGTGGGTGCGGTCACCTGCGGCGCCACGGTCGTGGCCGGCGGCGTTTCGACGCGGCGGGCGGTAAGCGTCATGCCGGTCGGCACCGACGCCGTCTCAATCGGCTGACGACCGGGTCGGATCGTGCGCCGGTTACTGGGTTGCGTCGCGGGTCGGGTGGGCGGCAGCGCCAACGCGACCGCCACCGGCGCGGCGGCCACCGGCAAGGGCGCGAGCGACGGCGCGCGGCGGGCGTCGGCCATCCGCGCCGGGCTGGCGGTCATCTCGCCGAAATGGACGGCGAACGCCCGGTCGGCGATCGACAGCGTCGGCAGGCGCGTGAAGAACGGGGTCAGCGCCGCGCCCCCCGCCATCATCGCCGTCGCGATCGACTGGGCGCCCGACACATCGCCCGATAGCGCCAGCACGCAGGCCCTCGCGCGCCATGCCGCGCGGTCGTTGCGCCGCACCAGCGGGTCGAGCAGCGTCAGCGCCTCGTTGCGCTGACCCGAAATGCCGAGCGACAGCGCCAGCCGCCGTGTCGTCTCGTCGTCCACGCCGTCCGCCTGGGCGCGGCGATAGTCGCGCTGGGCATAGGCCGACTGGCCGATCAGGTCGTAGGCAAGGCCGCGCTGCGACAGATAGGACGCCATCGCCACACCCCGCCCCTCGGCCTGCGCAAACAGCCGCAGTGCTTCGCCGGGTCGCTCCATCAGCACAAAGGCGTTCGCACGCGCCGCGAGGATGCGGGGATCGGCAGCGTCCGCCGCCTGCGCGCGCGTCAGGAAGCCCATCGCAGCACCAGCGTCGCCCAGCCGGGTGCTGAGATCGGCGGCGGCGATCAGCGCGGTGACGTTGCGCGGGCTGGCGGCGAGCAGCCGCATCTGCGCGGCGAGCGCATCCGCGGTCGGCGTCGGCGCGGCGACGACCTCCTGCGCCACGGCTGCCACGGGACACAGCGCCAGCGGCACACAGCTCAGGAGATGGAGGAGGAAAAGCGGCTTCATGACCTTCGTACGACGATTGGCGACGCTATCCACGCGGGGACCGCGCAAACAGGCGCCGCCGTCGATGAACCGACCCTGTCCGTGCACCCGGATCATCGACGAAGCGGGCGGGACCGGCGCCGGGCCGGTCCGCACACGTTACTGGTTGTTCTGGCGATGCAGGAAGCGCGGGATGTCGAGCGGTTCCTTGTCGGCGGGCGCTTCGTCGCCGCGTGCGACGCGGCCCGACATGCGCTCGAACAGCGTCCCGCCCGTCCGCACCTTGGGCGCAGGCTCGGCCGGGGCCTCGTCCTCGCTCGATCCCGTCAGCCAGCGGCGGCGGATCGCCGGCTCCTGCGCAGTCTCGGTCGGTGCCTGCAGCGACGGCGGCGCGTCCATCATCGCATCGGCGCCAAGCACCAGCTCGTCATCCGCCGCGCTCTGCGCACCTGTCTCCTCGACCGGCGCATCCTCGAAGCGAGCCGCAGCCTGATCGGGGCCTGGACCGGTCATCGGCTCGGGGCTGGCGGGCTCGGCCGCCGGGGCGGGCTGTGCCGACGCATCGCTACGACGCGGCGCGTTGAACGAGAAGACGCGCGGCGCCTCGGCGACCGGAGCCGGCGCGACCACGTCGTCGCTCGCCTCGATACCGGTGGCGACCACCGACACGCGAATACGGCCCTCCAGCTCGGGGTTGAACGCCGAGCCCCAGATGATGTTGGCGTCGGGATCGACCAGCTCGCGGATGTGGTTCGCCGCCTCGTCGACCTCCAGCAGGCGCATGTCGTCGCCGCCAGTGATCGACACGATCACGCCCTTGGCGCCGCGCATCGACACGCCGTCGAGCAGCGGGTTGGCGATCGCCTTCTGCGCCGCCTCGATCGCGCGGGCGTCGCCCGAGCTCTCGCCAGTGCCCATCATCGCCTTGCCCATCTCCTGCATCACCGAGCGCACGTCGGCGAAGTCGAGGTTGATGAGGCCGGGCATGACCATCAGGTCGGTGATGCCGCGCACACCCTGCTGCAGCACTTCGTCGGCCAGCTCGAACGCTTCCTTGAAGGTCGTGTTGGCGTTGGCGATCAGGAACAGGTTCTGGTTGGGGATGACGATCAGCGTATCGACGTACTTCTGCAGTTCCTCGATGCCCGCCTCGGCCGATTGCGCGCGGCGCTTGCCCTCAAACGCGAACGGCTTGGTCACGACGCCGACCGTCAGGATGCCCGCGTCGCGCGCCGCCTTGGCGATCACCGGCGCCGCACCCGTACCGGTGCCGCCGCCCATCCCGGCGGCGATGAAGACCATGTGCGCGCCCTCGAGGCTCTTCTGCACCTGCTCGATCGTCTCTTCGGCCGCAGCGCGACCGATCTCCGGCCGGCTACCGGCGCCCAACCCTTGCGTGATCTTCGTGCCGAGCTGAATCCGCGTCGGGGCCGACGACTGCTTCAACGCCTGCGCATCCGTATTGGCGACCAGGAATTCGACGCCCTGCACCTCGGCGCGGATCATGTTGGCGATGGCGTTGCCGCCCGCGCCGCCGACGCCGATCACGCTGATGCGCGGGGTCAGCTCGTCGACTTCGGGCGGAAGGAATTCGATGCTCATGTCCCAGTCTCCAAGGCGCACGATACCCCCGGCGCCGTCAATTGATTAACCGTTTTGCACGAAGGGCGTCACGGGTTCCAGTCCCAATGTCCGCCGCTTTTAGTAATTCGCCTTGAATGCGGAGAACAGCCGCGCCGCAAAGCCGCCGATCCGCCCCGGCCGCACGATGGTCGTGCCACCACGCGTCTCGATCGAGCGCAGGTCGACCGGATCGGAAGCGGCGAAGGTGGCGAGGCCCGCCAGCGTCGCGAACGCTGGCCCCGAGTGCGCCTCCGGCAGCGCCGACAGCCCGCGCGGGCGCCCGATCCGGACCGCGCGGCCCAGCGCCTGCTGCGCATAGTCGGCGATCCCGCGCAGCTCCGCCCCGCCGCCGGTCAGCACAAGCTGGCGCCCGACCGGATCGTCGAAGTTCAGCCTCTTCAGTTCCTTCTGCACTTCGACCATGAGCCGCTCCAGCCGCGCGCGGATGACGGTGTTCAGCTGCGCACGGGTAATGCGCGTCCCCTCCGCCTCGCCCTCATGGCTGACGGGTGCGACGTCGATCATCTCGTGATGGTCGCGCGGGCTCATGTTGGCGGAGCCGTGGAAGCATTTCAGCCGTTCGGCCTGTGCGCGGCGCGTGCCGAAGGCCGAGGCGATATCGTCGGTAATGTCCGCCGCGCCCATGCCGATCGAGGCGAGCGACGCCAGCACGCCTTCGCGGAACACGCTGACGTTGGTCACGCCCGCGCCGATCTCGACCAGCGCGACGCCCAGCTCGCGCTCCTCCTCGCTTAGGCACGCCAGACCCGTGGCGACCGGCGCGGCGATGATCGACTTCACCTCCAGATGCGCGGAGCGGACGCACAGGTCGAGATTGCGCACCGGCGAGCCGTCGGTGGCGACGACATGGATATCGACGCCCAGCTTGTCGGCATGCAGCCCCTTGGGATTGCGCACCCCGTTGCGGCCGTCGAGCGTGTAGCGCATCGGCTGCGCATGCAGGATCATCCGCCCGCCCGGATCGATCGCATCGCGCCCAGCCGCCAGCAGCTCGTCGACGTCCTGCTGCTCGACGCGGTGGCCGCCCAGGTCGACCTCCAGCTTCACGACATCGCTCAGCAGACCGCCGGCCGAGAAGCTGACCCACACGTCCTCGATATTGATGCCGGCGATACGCTCCGCCTGCTCCACCGCCTCGCGCACCGCGGCCTCGGTCGCGGTCATGTCGGCGATATAGCCGCGCTGCACACCGCGGCTCTCGCGCTGGCCGGTGCCGAGCACGACCAGCTCTCCGCCGTCACCCTTTTGCGCGATCAGCGCCGATACCTTCGACGATCCGATGTCGAGTGCGGTAATCAGCCCTTCCGGTCCGGTCTTCGCCATGTCTCAGTCCCCCCGCAGGCACTCGCGAGCCCGATAATCCTGCTACCTTTGTACCGTTCACCCTGAGCGAAGTCGAAGGGTCCGTGCACCATGTGTTTCGACTTCGCTCAGCACGAACGGCAGATGTGTGCGTGGCCGCCTAAGCGCCCTCCCCCGTGATCGTCCTGTTCTCCTGCCCGTCCGGCAGACGCAGCACCAGTTTGGCCGGGTCGCGCATGTCGAAACGGACATAGCCCTTGCCCAGCAACCGGTCGGCGCGATCCAGTTCGGCGAACTTCGCCAGCGCCTTCGCCGCCGCGGCCTCGCCCTCGGGCAGCGCGAGGCGCTCGCCGCTGTCGAACATGATGTCCCAGCGCCGGTCGCCGACCCAGGTCGCCGCCTTCACCAGCGGCTTCAGCGCGGGCGCGGCGGCGATCAGGCGCTGATAGTCCGGCTCGCGCTCGTTGGCACCGTCTCCGATGACGAGCGGCAGCGCGGGCATCGCCTGCGCCGACACCGGCTCCAGCGGGCGGCCGGTCGCGTCGATCAGCATCAGCTGGCCGTGATTCTGCCAGACGGCGACCGCCTCCCGCTCGACGATGTCGATCACCAGCGTGTCCGGCAGGCGCCGCGACACGCGCGCGTCCGCGATCCACGGATAGTCGAGCAGCCGCGCGCGCACCCCGTCCAGGTCGATTAGCGGCATCGCCTGGCTGCGCTGGTCGAGCGCGACGGCATAGACCGTCATCCGCTCCATCCGCTTCAGGCCGGTCACCTCGATCTGTTCGACGCGGAAGCCCGCCCGCCCGATCGTCTCCGCCACCGCCGTCCCGACCGCGCCCGGAATGCCCAGCCACGACGCCATCGTCAGCAACACGACGCAGGCGGCGGCGAACATCGCCCAGCCGGTGGTCTTGCGCAGCGTCTCCTCGCTGATCGGCAGCGCGGCCAGTGTGCGGTCGAGCAGGCCGACCTTCTTCGCCGGACGACGCCCGCCGCGCCCCGACTGCGGCTTGCGCTTCAGCGACCGGGTAGCGGGCGCGCGACTCATCCGTTCATCGCCTCGTCGACGATCCACTGCACCAGTTGCGGATAGGTGATGCCGCAATGGGCGGCCTGCTCCGGCACCAGGCTGAGCGGCGTCATGCCGGGCTGGGTGTTCACCTCCAGCAGGAACAGGCCATCAACACCGCGGTCGTCGTCCCAACGGAAGTCCGACCGGCTCGCCCCCCTGCACCCCAGCAGGCGATGCGCGTCGATCGCGATGCGCTTGCAGGCGTCGGTGATGTCGTCTGGAACCTGCGCCGGGAAGACGTGATCGGCGAGACCATCGGTGTACTTCGCGTCGAAGTCGTACCAGCCGGTCTTTGGTGCGATCTCGGTCACGCCCAGCGCCCTGTCGCCGAGCACCGCCGTGGTCAGCTCGCGCCCGCGGATATAGGGTTCGGCGAGCAGTTCGTCGAAATCCTGCCAAGGCCCCGCGACGTCGCGGCCGATCGGATTACCGTAGTTGCCGTCGTCGGTGACGATCGCGACGCCGATCGACGAGCCTTCGTTGACCGGCTTCACCACATAGGGTCGCGCCAGCGGGTCGCCCGCGAACAGCTCGGCCGACTTGACCACGCGCCCGCCGGGCATTGGAATGCCGTGCGGCACCAGCTGGTTCTTCGTCAGCACCTTGTCGACCGCGATGACCGAGGTGGCGAGGCCGCTGTGCGTATAGCGCAGGCCCATCAGGTCCATCATGCCCTGCACCGTGCCGTCCTCGCCCGGCGCCCCGTGCAGCGCGTTGAAGACGAGATCCGGTGCCGCTTCGGCCAGCCGCGCGGCGACGTCGCGCCCCATGTCGAGGCGCGTGACGCGGTGGCCGAGCGACTCCAGCGCATCCGCCACGCCCGCGCCGGACATCAGCGACACAGGCCGCTCACCGGACCAACCGCCCATCAGCACGACGATGTGGAGGGGGGTGGTCATGACTTTACCCCCACGCGCTGTATCTCCCACTCCAGTTCCACCCCCGACTGCGCCAGCACCTTCGCCCGCACGTCCTCGCCCAGCCCCTCGATATCGGCGCTCGTCGCATCGCCGGTGTTGAGCAGGAAGTTGCAATGCTTTTCACTGACTTGCGCCCCGCCGCGCGTCAGCCCGCGGCACCCGGCGGCATCAACCAGCGCCCACGCCTTGTGCCCTTCCGGGTTCTTGAAGGTTGAACCGCCGGTTTTCGACCGCAGCGGCTGCGACGCCTCGCGCGCCGCGGCGATGCGGTCCATCTCGGCCTGGATGGCGGCCGGCTCACCGATCTTCCCCATCAATGTCGCGGAATATACGATCGCATCGTCTGAAAGGTCAGAATGGCGATAGCTATAACACATTTCATCGACGCCAAGCGTCCGAGCTTCTCCAGAACGCAGCACCACGTCGCAGTGGAGCAGCACATCGGCAATCTCCCGACCATAGGCGCCACCATTCATTCGAACGAATCCACCGACCGTGCCGGGGATCGACCGAAGAAATTCAAGCCCTGCGATGCCTAAGTCGCGTGCTCGGGATGATACCAGAATGCCCGACGCTCCAGCCCCGCAAGTTAACATGCACCGATCAACATGCTCGACCGTGGCGAAAGGCTTGCCCAATCGCACGACGACGCCTGGCACGCCGCCATCGCGCACGATCAGGTTGGAGCCGAGGCCGAGGCCCATCACCGGCACCGACGGATCGAGCACAGCGAGGAAGTCGGACAGGTCGTCGACATCTGCCGGCTCGAACAGCCACTCCGCCGCACCGCCCGCCTTGAACCACACCAGCGGCGCGAGGGGGGCGTGCGGGGTGAGCTTGCCGCGGACCCCGATATCGGTCGGGCTGAGCCTTTGGAAGCCCTGCATTTGGACAGGCTCAGGGCGAACGGACGTGGCGTTCACTTCCACCCCCACAGTGCCGCCCAGCTCTTCCACGCCTTCAGATTCGCCTCGGCCGCCTTCTGTGTCACGTCCTGCGCCGCCGCGACTTGCTTGCCGGCGTCGAGCATCTTCTGCGCGGCATCCATCTGCGCCTTTTGCGCGCGCAGGATTTCCTGCTGGAAGGCCAGTGCGGTGGAGAAGAAATCGCTCATGCCGTCCTCGCGCGTTCGATCGCGGGGGCGAGGTTCGCCGCCCACTTCGTGATGTCGCCGGCGCCGAGACAGATCACCTGATCGCCCGCGCCGATCTCGCCCGACAAGGCGATGGCCAGCGCATCCGCATCGGCCACGCTCGCCACCGCGCGATGGCCGCGCCGCTTCAGCCCGTCGACCAGCGCATCGGCATCGACGCCCTCGACCAGCGCCTCGCCCGCGGCATAGACCGGGGTCACATAGACCATGTCGGCGTCGTTGAACGCGCCCTGGAAGTCGTCCATCAGATTGCCGAGCCGCGAATAGCGGTGGGGCTGCACCACCGCGATCACCCGGCCCTGCGCGCTCTCTCGTGCCGCCGACAACACTGCGCGAATCTCGACCGGGTGGTGGCCGTAATCGTCGATCACCACCGCGCCGAAGACTTCGCCGACCTTGGTGAAGCGCCGCTTGACCCCGGTGAAGCGCTCGAACCCCTTGGCGATCGTCGCATCGTCGATGCCCAGTTCCAGCGCGACGCCGATCGCCGCCAGCGCATTCTGGACGTTGTGGCGACCGGGCATCGGCAGGTCGATGTGCTCGATCGACCGTGTCGTGCCGTCGCGGTGGCGGACGATCGCCTCGAACCGGTTGCCGCCCGGATAGGGCACGACGTTGACGCCGCGCACGTCGGCCGACGCGGCGAAACCATAAGTGACGATGCGCCGGTCGCGCACGCGCGGGATCAGCGCCTGAACCTCCGGATGGTCGAGGCACAGCAGCGCCGCGCCGTAGAAGGGCACGTTCTCGACAAACTCGACATAGGCGTCCTTCGCCTTCTCGAAGCTGCCGTAATGATCGAGATGTTCGGGATCGATGTTCGTCACGACCGCGATCGTGCCGTCGAGCCGCAGGAAGCTGCCGTCGCTCTCGTCCGCCTCGACCACCATCCAGTCGGAGGCGCCCAGCCGCGCGTTCGAGCCATAGGAGTTGATGATCCCGCCGTTGATGACGGTCGGGTCGATCCCGCCCGCGTCCAGGATCGCGGCGATCATGCTGGTCGTCGTCGTCTTGCCGTGCGTCCCCGCGACCGCGACGGTCGATTTTAGCCGCATCAGCTCCGCCAGCATCTCCGCGCGCCGCACCACTGGTATCCGCTGCGACAGCGCCGCCTCGACCTCCGGATTGCCGCGTTTCACCGCGGTCGAGGTGACGACGACGGCGGCCTCCGCGACATTCTCCGCCGCGTGCCCGATCGTGACCGCGATGCCGCGCTTGCGCAGCCCCTCGACGACATACCCTTCCGCCACATCGCTGCCCTGCACGCGGTAGCCGAGGTTGTGCATCACCTCGGCGATGCCCGACATGCCGATGCCGCCGATCCCAACGAAGTGGATCGTGCCGATGTCGGTCGCGACACCCTTCATGCCAGCCCCTCCACCAGATCGGCGAGGTCGGTCACCGCGTCGGGCCGGCCACAGGCGTGCGCGCGCGCCGCCGCGTTCTGAAGGGCGGCGGTTTCGAGACCCAGTTTCTGCATCTGCTTGGCGAGTTCCTGCGGCGTGAATCTGGGCTGCGCGATCGTCCGGGCGCCGCCCGCCGCGGTGATCTCGCTCGCATTGGCGGTCTGGTGATCGTCGGTGGCGCTCGGCAACGGCACCAGGATCGCGGGACGTCCCGCCGCGGTCAGTTCGGCGATGGTCGATGCGCCCGCACGCGCGATGACGAGGTGCGTCCAGGCCAGATGCTCGGGCAGGTCGGGCAGGTAGGTCGCCGTCTCCGCCGGAATGCCATGCTCGGCATATTTCGCGCGCACCGCGTCGATATCCTCGATCCGCGCCTGGTGCGTCACCTGCAACCGCTGGCGGAAATGCAGCGGCAGCAGCGCGAGGCCGTCTGGCACCACCTGGCTCAGCACCGTCGCCCCCTGGCTGCCGCCGGTAACGAGCACGCGAAACAGGCCGTCCTCCTCCAGCACTGGATAGGGCCGTTCGCGGATGCGCAGGATCGCCTCGCGCACCGGATTGCCGACCAGATGCACCTTGCCCGCATGACGGGCCGGCAGCCGGGCGACATCGGGGTAGGAGGTCGCGATCGCCCGCACCCGCCCCGCCACCAGCCGGTTGACCCGGCCCAGCACCGCGTTCTGCTCATGGACGACCGCCGGCACCTTTTCCGCGAACGCGGCGAGCAGCGCCGGCAATGCGGCATAGCCGCCGAAACCGACGACGGCGGAGGGGCGGAACGTGCGATACAGCTCGCGCGCCATCGCCCGCCCGGTCAGCATCTGCCGCCCGGCGCGCATCCACCCGACCGGCCCGCCGGCGAGGCGGCTGGCCGGCAGGACGTGCGTCTGGACGCCGTCGAAGAGCCCCGGAAAGCGCACCCCCCGTTCGTCGCTGACCAGCGCGACGCGGTGACCGCGCTTCGACAGTTCGGCCGCCAGTGCGGCGGCGGGCACCATATGCCCGCCGGTGCCGCCGGCCGCGAGGACGTAGTGACGCGACTTGCTCATGAACCTCCCTACCGCACGATATACGGCGAGCGATGCAGATACGGGTTTCGTCGCGTGAAGGCGAGCAGCAACCCCATGCCGATCGACAGCGCGATCATCGACGACCCGCCATAGCTGATGAAGGGCAAGGTCATGCCCTTCGACGGGGCGAGGCCGGTGTTCACCGCCATGTTGATCGTCGCCTGCACGCCGAACTGCGCGGCGAGGCCGGCGGCGGCGAGCACGCGGAACGCGTCCTCCTCGTCCAGCAGCTTCACGAACACCCGCACGACGATCGTCAGGAACAGGATGGCGATGATCGCGCAGGCGAGCAGGCCGAACTCCTCCCCGACCACCGAATAGATGTAATCGGTGTGCGCCTCGGGCAGGCGGAACTTGACGACGCCGCCGCCCGGCCCCGTCCCGGTCACGCCGCCCGCGGTGATCGTCGCATGCGCCATGTCGGTCTGGTAATGATCGGTGCCGGCACCCGTACGATCGGGGAACAGGAAATTGTCGATGCGGATGCGCGCCGTGTCGTAGAAGACATACGCGGCGATGATCCCCGCCAGCCCGGCGCCGATGAATGCGCCGATCGTCTTCGCCGACACCCCCGACACCATCAGCAGGATCATCCACACGCTGCCGAATACGATCGTCTGGCCAAAATCGGGCTGCAGCATCAGCGTGCCACCGACGAGGCCCGTCAGCGCGAAGGTGACCGGCACCATCGGCAGGTCGGGATCGCGCGCGCGCAGGCTCAGCAGCCACGCGGTCGCGACGATGAACACCGGTTTGAGGAACTCGGAAGGCTGGAACTGCGAGATGCCGACCCCTAGCCAGCGCTTCGCCCCGTTCACCTCGACCCCGATCAGCGGTGTCGCCAGCAGCGCCAGCAAGAAGATCGCGGCGAGCACCAGCGAAAAGCGACGAGCGAACGCGGTCGGGAACATCGACACGACCAGCATGACGGGGATCGACAGCGCGACCCACATCGCCTGCCGCCAGAAATAATACATCGGCGCCAGCTGATGCGCCCCGTCCGAATAGCGCTTCGCCGTCGCCGGGCTTGCCGCCGCGACCGCGATCAGTCCGATCGCGATCAGCAGGAACGCGAGCAGCAGCAGCACGCGATCCAGCTCCCAGAACCACATCGCGACTGGCCCCCGATTGGCGCGGCCGAGGCTGCCCTCGACCCGCCCGCGCAGGCCCTTGCCGTCGTCGCGCGCTGTCGCACTCATGCCAGCGCCTCGACCAGCGCGCGGAACTGGTCGCCGCGATCCTCGAAGCTCTTGAACTGGTCGAAGGACGCACACGCTGGCGACAGCAGCACGGTGTCGCCCGGCTGCGCTTCGCGCGCGGCGGCGCCGACGGCATCGGCAAGCGTTCCCGCCTCCGTCACCGGCATCGCATTCTCCAGGAGGCGCGCGAACATCGGGCCCGCCTCCCCGATCGTATAGGCGCGCACGACATGGCCGAAGCCGGGGCGGCACGCATCGAGATCGTCGGTCTTCGCCTGCCCACCGACGATCCAGTGAACGCGGGGATAGGCCGCGAGCGCCGGCGCGGTGCTGTCGGGATTCGTCGCCTTGCTGTCGTTGACCCACAGCACACCGTTCACCGTCGCGATCCGCTCCATTCGGTGCGGCAGGCCGGGGAAGCTGACGAGCGCGTTTTCGATCGCGTCATCACCGATGCCCAAAGCGCGCGCGGTCGCGATGGCGGCAAGCGTGTTCTGGCGATTGTGCGGGCCTTGCAACGCCGGCCAGCGCAACTGGTCGAGCGGTGCGTCCGCATCGACGACAATCGCGTCGGGAACCGAAGCCACCTCGCCCGTCCCGAGGACCGCGACCCGCCCCGCCGACTGCATCGCGAACAGCCGCGCCTTGCTGGCGGCATAGGCGTCAAAGCCGTCGTAGCGGTCGAGATGGTCGGGCGTGATGTTCAGCAGCACCGCGACATCACAGTCGAGGCTGTAGGTCAGGTCGATCTGATAACTCGACAGCTCCAGCACATAGACGCCGCCGTCGGGGAGCGGCTCCTGCGCCAGGATCGGCAGGCCGATATTGCCCCCCATCCGCGTCGGCAGCCCCGCCGTCTCGCAGATATGCGCGACGAGGGCGGTCGTAGTCGACTTGCCGTTGGTGCCGGTAATGCCGACGACCTTGTGCTGCGGCAGTTCCGCGCGCGCCTGCGCGAACAGCTCGATGTCGCCGATGATCGGCACGTCGCCCGCGTGTGCGGCAATCGGGTGGCGGTTCAGCGGAACGCCCGGCGACACGACGATGCCGTCGAAGCCGGTTAGGTCGATCGTCAACGGATCGGCGAGCTTCAGAGCCTTCTCCCCCGCTTGGGAGAGGGCTTCGCGCTTCGCCTCGTCCGCATCCCACGCTACGACGCTCGCCCCGCTCGCCAGCAGCGCGCGCACCGTCGCAGCGCCCGAGCGGGCCAGCCCGAGCACGGCATATCTCCTGCCCGCCCAGGCGGTGCTGGCAATCACCGGATCTTCAACGTCGACAGGCCGGCGAGTGCCAGCACCAGGCTGATGATCCAGAAGCGGATGACGACGGTCGGCTCGCTCCAGCCCAATTGCTCGAAATGATGGTGGATCGGCGCCATTCGGAACACGCGCTTGCCGGTCCGCTTGTAGAAGAACACCTGGATGATGACGCTCAGCGCCTCGACCACGAACAGCCCGCCGACGATACCCAGCACCAGCTCGTGATGCGCGACGACCGCAATGGTGCCCAGCGCCCCGCCGAGCGCTAGGCTGCCGGTGTCGCCCATGAAGACCGCCGCCGGCGGCGCGTTGTACCACAGGAAGGCCAGCCCCCCGCCGATCACCGCGCCGCAGAAGATGGCGAGATCGCCCGCCCCCAGCACGTGCGGGATGCCGAGATACGTCGCGTAGCGCGCGTTGCCGGCCAGATAGGCGATAATCATGAACGTCACCGACGCGATGATGACCGGCATCGTCGCCAGCCCGTCGAGCCCGTCGGTCAGGTTCACCGCGTTGCCGAACGCCACGATCGTGAAGGCGGCGAACAGGATGTAGAGCGGCCCCAGATCGATCGAGAAATAGCTGAAGAACGGCACGTACAGGTGCGTGCCGTTGTGGCGCGTGATGACATAGGCGGCGGCGATCGCGATGACGAACTCGCCGAGCAGGCGCACGCGGCTCGATACGCCAGCCGTGCTCGCCTTACGCACCTTGTCGTAGTCGTCGAGGAACCCGATCATCCCGAAACCGAGCGTCACGAACAGGCACGCCCAGACGTACGGATTGCTGAGGTCCATCCAGACGAGCACGCTGAACGTCAGCGCGGTCAGGATCATCAGCCCGCCCATCGTGGGCGTACCGACCTTGGCGAGGTGGGTCTGCGGGCCGTCCAGCCGAATCGGCTGCCCCTTGCCCTGTCGTACGCGCAGCCAGCCGATGAACTTCGGCCCGATGATCCAGCCGACGACGAGCGCCGTCGCCACCGCGCCGCCCGAGCGGAAGCTCAGATAGCGCACGAGGTTCAGAACGCCGGGAAAGCCGAGATATTCGGCGATCCAGTACAACATCAGCAGGCCCCTAACATGGTCACGCCGCAGCAGCCTGACGGGTGCGCAGTCCGGCGACCACCGCCGACAGCCCGATCCCGTTCGATCCCTTGACGAGCACCGCGTCGCCGGCGGCCAGCACCGCGTTCAGGCGTTCGCGCGCTTGCGCGGCGTCGGCCACATGAACGAAATCGGCCCGCCCCTCAAGCATCGCGGCCAGCGGCGCCATCTCCTCGCCCACCAGTATGACGTGCGAAAGCCCCGCTTCGTCGATGGGGCCGGCGAGCCCGGCATGATAGTCAGCGCTGGCCTCGCCCAGCTCGCGCATCCCGCCCAGCACCGCGATCCGCCGCGACGGCTCGGTCGCGAGCACCGCCAGCGTCGCGCGCATCGACGTAGGGTTGGCGTTGTAGCTCTCGTCGATCACCAGCGCGTTGCCGTCGCCCGCCGCGACCCGGAAGCGCGCACCGCGACCCGGCAGCCCCGCCATGTCGCCCAGTGCCAGCCCGGCAAGGCCCAGATCGCCGCTCGCCGCATCGACCACGGCCAGCACCGCCAGCGCGTTCGACACCCAGTGCGCACCCGGTTGCGCGATCGTGAAGGACAGCGCGCGCGTCCCGACCTGCGCGGTGACGAAGGTGCCGCCGCTCTTGACCGGCATCACGTCGATCGCGCGGACGTCGGCACCCTTGCCGCTGCCGAACGTCACGATGCGTCCCGCATACGGCGTCGCCGCGGCGATCAGCCGGTCGCGATGCGGGCTGTCGAACGGCACGATCGCGGTGCCGCCGGGCATCAGCCCGGTGAAGATCTCGCCCTTGGCATCGGCGATCGCCTCTTCGCCCGAGAAGAAGGCGGTGTGCGCCGGCGCGATCGCGGTGACGACGGCGATATGCGGGCAAACGAGCTTCGCCAGCGCGACCAGTTCGCCCGCGTGGTTCATCCCCATTTCGAACACGCCGAACCGCGTATCCGCCGGCATCCGCGCCAGCGACAGCGGAACGCCGGTGTGGTTGTTGTAGCTCTTCACCGACCAGTGCACCCGGCCCGGATCGGCACGGTTCAGGCAGGCGGCGATGGCCTCCTTCGTGCCGGTCTTGCCGACCGATCCGGTGACGCCGATCACGACTGCATCGGCGCGCGCACGGGCGGCGCGCGCCAAATCCTGCAGTGCCCGCGTGGTGTCGTCGACGGTGACGCTCGGATAGGTCGTCGGCACGCAGACGAGCGCCCCCGCCGCGCCATTCTCGTGCGCGCCGCCCAGAAACCGATGACCGTCGGTTTCCTCCCCAGTCAGCGCGACGAACAGGTCGCCGGGGCCGACTTCCCGCGAATCGAAGGTGACGCCGGTCGCCGCAAATTGGGCGTTGGCGACGCCGCCGGTCGCGGCGGCGATTTCCGCAGAGGTCCAAAGGGTCACGCGGCACACTCGCGCGCGACGGCCACGTCGTCGAAGGGCAGCACGCGGTCGCCGACGATCTGCCCGCCCTCGTGCCCCTTACCTGCGATCAGCACGATATCGTCCGGCCCGGCCAGTTCGATCGCATGGGCGATGGCGGCGCGCCGGTCGCCGATCTCGATCGCGCCCGGCGCGCCGCGCAGCACCGCGGCGCGGATCGCCGCCGGGTCTTCCGAACGGGGATTGTCGTCGGTGACGATCGACACGTCGGCACCCGCCGTCGCAGCCTGTCCCATCGGTTCGCGCTTGCCCATGTCACGGTCGCCGCCCGCACCGAACACGACGATCAGCCGGCCAGCGACATGCGGCCTTAGCGCGGCGATGGCAGCATCCAGCGCGTCGGGCGTATGGGCATAGTCGACATAGACCGGCGCACCGGAGCGCGCGATCGCCGCCCGCTCCAGGCGCCCGCGCACCGGCGCCAGCCGCGCGAGGTTCGCGATCGTCTGCGCGACATCGCCACCCGTCGCGATCACCAGCCCCGCCGCGGTCAGCGCGTTCGCCGCCTGATAGGCACCGATCAGCGGCAGGTTCACCTTGTGCGTGCGCCCGTCGGCCTCGATCGTCAGTCCCTGCCCCAGCAATGTCGGATGTCGGTCGACCAGGCGCAGCGTCTCGCCATGTTCGCCGACCGACAGCATCGTCAGCTTGCGCGCCTGCGCCAGCGCGAACACCGGGTCGGCATGCGGATCGTCCGCCCAGATCACCACCGTGCCGTCGTCGCGCACCACCTCGGCGAACAGCCGCAGCTTCGCGGTCAGATAGTTCGCCATGTCGCCGTGATAGTCGAGGTGATCGCGACTGAGGTTGGTGAAGGCGGCGGCGGTGACGGCCAGCCCCTCGGTACGATATTGCGACAAGCCGTGGCTCGACGCCTCGAACGCTAGATGGGTCACGCCCTCGCGCGCCAGTCCCGCGACGTTGGACAGAAAGGTGACGACATCCGGCGTCGTAAGCCCGGTCGACACGCTGTCGTCGGCGGTAGTGACGCCCAGCGTGCCGATCGAGGCGGCATGATGCCCCGCCATCCGCCACAGCTGGCGCGTCATCTCGACGGTCGAGGTCTTGCCGTTGGTGCCGGTGACGGCGACGCACGTCGCCGGAAATGGCGCGAAGAAGCGTGCGGCCAGATCGGCGAAGCACGCGCGCGGCGAATCGCTGGCGATCAGCGTTGCTCCCTCCACCGCCACGCCGGGCCGAGCGACGACGGCGATGGCCCCGGCGGCGACGGCGGCGGGGATGAAATCCTCGCCGTTGACCCGTGCCCCCTCGAACGCACCGAAGACCGTGCCCGGCGCGACCTTCCGGTGGTCGATCGCGAAGCCGGTGACGACCGCCGCCTCGCTACCGCCGGTCAGGGTGCCGAGCCTCATTCCGCCGCGCCCGTCTTTTCGCCCGGCGCATGCCAGATCAGCGGGGTGATGTCGGACAGGTCGACATCGCGGTGCAGGTCGGGGCGCACGCCAAGCAACGGGCCGGCGCGCATGATGACGCGGCTGACGACCGGGGCGGCCGTCCAGGCCGCGGTGGTCAGGCCGAAGCTTTCGGCATTTCCCTTGGGCGAATCGAGCATGGCGATCACGACATAGCGCGGGTTGTCCATCGGGAAAGCCGCGGCGAAGGTCGAAACGTTGACGCGCTTGTTATACCCGCCCGCCCCGGGCTTCTCCGCCGTGCCGGTTTTGCCGCCCACGCGGAAGCCCGGCGCCTCGGCCTTCTTGCCCGTCCCGTCGGTCACGATGAGCCGGAGCAGCTGGCGCATCCGCGCACTCGTTGCCTCCGAAATCACCCGCCGTCCGGCTGCAGCATGGCCCGGCGCGACCTTCATGATCGTCGTCGGCCGCCAGATGCCACCGTTGACCAGCGTCGCATAGGCGTTGGCGAGATGCAGCGGCGTCACCGCGATGCCGTGGCCATAGGCGGTCGTCATCGTCGTCGTGCGCGCCCAGTATTTCGGCCAGAGCGGACGTGCCTTCTCGATCTCGATGTCGGGGGCGGTGTCGAAGCCCAGCTTGCGGAACATCGCCGAGAGCTTTTCCTGCCCCATTTCGTCGGCGATCCGCGCGGTCGCGATGTTCGACGAATGGATCAGCGTTTCGGGAATATTCAGCCAACGGTTCTGCGCATGGTCGTCCTTGATCTTGAACCGACCGACCTGCAGCGGCTGAGTCGCGTCGAAGCGCCGCGCCATCGACGTCACCACGCCGCTGTCGATCGCCGCCGCCATCGCGATCGGCTTGAACGCGGAACCCAGTTCGTAGACGCTCTGCGTCACGTTGTTCAGGATGCCGCCCTCGCCGGACTGCACCTTGTTCGGGTTGAAGCTGGGCAGCGACGACATCGCCAGCACTTCACCGGTGTGGACGTCCAGCACGATGCCCGCCGCACCCGCCGCCTGGAAGCTCGCCATCGCACGGCCTAGCTCGTTTTCCAGTGCCCCCTGTACGCGCAGGTCGATCGACAGCGCCGCCGGGTCCTTGCGGAGCGCTGGGTCGGTCAGTCGTGCGTTCAGCACCTTCTCGGCTCCGCGCACGCCGCCGCGCTCGGCGTTCAGATAGCCGAGCAGCTGCGCGCCCAGCGTCGACTGCGGATACAATCGCTCGGGCTCACGCGCGAAGGTGATGCCGGGATCGCCCAGCGCGTTTACCGCCGCGACCAGCTCGGGCATCGCGCGATGCTTCAGATAGGTGAAGCGCACCGACGCGTTGAGCATGCGAAAATAATAGGCCGCATCCTGCTCGGGCATCAGCTCGGCCAGCTTCTGCGCCAGCACCGCCTTGTCGCCGATCACATTGTGCGGCTGCACGCCGATCGACCAGGCGTCGATCGTGCGCGCGAGCGGTGCGCCGTTGCGATCGACGATGTCGCCGCGCAACGGCACCAGCGCCGCCGCCCCGTCGCGCGTCGTCGCCGGCGTCGCATTGACCGCCATCCAGCCGAGCTTTCCCACCACCAGGAAATTGGCGAAGGCGAACAACAGCATGAGAACCATCAGCCGCTGGTGGGCGACACTGACGAGCGAATGCCGCCCGGCCTCGCGCCGGCGGTCGCCGGCCTGGGGGGCGACGAGAACGATCACCGCAACGCGACCCGTTCGGCACGGGCGCGCGACGCCAGATCGCCGAGCGTCGATTCGCTCAGCAGGCCGGCATCGAGCATCGCTACCTTCATCCGGCCGCGCGCGGCGGGGCTTGCCGCCGTCTGCATCGGCATGGCGGCGCGGGTGACAACTGGCGTCGCCACGGCGGGCGTCACCACCGCGCGGGTCTGCGCGGGCTCGGCCCCAGCGGGCACGACCGCGGCGACCACGGTCGGCGTCGTCACACCGGTCGGTACTACTAGCGCAGCGACGTTGGTGGCTCCGGCCTGCGTCGGGCGCAGCGCGGCAAGGCCGGTGTCGCTCGCCAGATACTGTTCGGGCCGCGGCGCCGACAGCGCCAGCACGTCGCCGTTCCAGCGCTCCAGCTGGTCGTGGTTGGCGCGCGTGTCGAACTCCGTCTCCAGCCGGCGGATGTCCATCTTCGCCTGCAGGATCGCGCGATCGACCGCCTCGACGCGGCCGCGCTCGGCCGCGACCTGCGACGACACCATGTAGCAGGCCGGCGACACCGTCGCGAAGCACAGCAGATATCCGAAGCCCTTGAAGCCAGTTACCGCCATCACGCCTACTCCTGATTACGCCACGCCGCGGCAACCGTCCGCCGCGCTACCCGCAAGGTCGCCGATCGCGCGCGCGGGTTGCGCGCGATCTCATCGTCACCGGCACGCACCGCGCGCGCCGGGGTCTCGAATGTCGGGTCGTTGGCCGCCGCCACCGCCGGGCGATGCCGCGACCCCGCCGGAGTGCTGCCGCTGCGTTCGCGGAAGAAGCGCTTGACGATGCGATCCTCCAGGCTGTGGAAGGTTACCACCGCCAGCCGCCCGCCCGGCTTCAGCACCCGCTCCGCCGCCGCCAGCCCGTCGGTCAGCTCGTCGAGCTCGCGGTTCAGGTGGATACGGATCGCCTGAAAGGTCCGGGTCGCCGGGTCCTTCTTGTCGTGCGGCTTGTGACCCAGCGCGCGACGCACGACCGCGGCCAGCTCGCCCGTCCGCGTCAGCGGCCGCGCATCGACGATCGCGCGCGCGACGCGGCGCGACCGCGGCTCCTCGCCATACAGGTACAGCACGTCGGCGATCGCGGCTTCGTCGGCGGTGTTCAGGAAGTCGGCGGCGCTCTCGCCCGCCTGGCTCATCCGCATGTCGAGCGGCCCGTCCGACTGGAACGAGAACCCCCGCTCCGCCCGGTCGAGCTGCATCGACGACACGCCGATATCCATCGTCACGCCGTCCACCGGCACGGCACCCCGCGCCGCCAGTTCGCCTTCCATCGCCGAGAACGGCGCGGCAATCAGCGTCAGCGCGCCGTCCGCTTCCTCGACCAGCGCCGCACCATCGCGAATCGCATCGGGATCGCGGTCGAACGCCAGCACGCGCGCGCCCGCCGCCAGCATCGCGCGCGTGTAGCCGCCCGCGCCGAAGGTCGCATCGACATGGGCTTCGCCGGGGGCGATGGCGAGCGCGTCGAGCACTTCGCTCAGCAGCACAGGGATGTGCGGGGCGGCAAGCGTGGTCATGCCCGCGCCTTCCGGTTGGCCATCAGATAGGCGCAGCGGCGACGCGTGACTGCGCTGACGCCGTCCTCCTGCGCCATCAGCACCTCGGGATTCCAGATGTTGAAGGTCTGCGCATCGCCCGCGAAGAAGGCCCAGCCGGGCGATTCGATCTTCGCTTCGCTGCGGAAGAATTCGTCGAGCACGAAGCGACCGCTAGGATCGAACGGGGCGCGATCGACATCGGCGAAGTCCGCGCTCCGCTTCTCGGCGATCGCGCGCACATCGGCATCGGGGCTCAGCAGATCGCGCTGAATCTGGCTGAAATTGATCTTGGACCAGGTCAGGTCATAGGCACGCAGGCAAGGCAGCAGCGGGTGGATGCCGATCACGATGGTGCGTGACGGCGAATTCTTCTCGAACACGGCGCGAAAGTCGGCGGGGATGGCGACGCGACCCTTCGCATCGACCCCCTGCAACGCGCTGCCCTCGTAGAGTTCGAAGTCGTCCACGCCACTGCCCCGTCGAGCGGACAAAGCTCCCCCGCTGTCGAAAACGGCCCCTGCCGTGATCGAATCCGTGCGCCTGCGGGAGAGTGCCCCTCTTGATCTTCGACGTACCGCAACGGGACTGGCCGATCAAGGGATCGAGCGCCTCAAACGGGGATTTTGCGCCTGAGTTCGACGATTGGCGTAATGTTTGCATTTTGTTCTGGAGTTGATCGGGATCAATCGCGCAGGCGGTGAAGCGGCGGGGCGGAATCAAAAGGGCGGCCCCGAAGGGCCGCCCCGATTGGTTCATGCTGATCGCTGCGGATCAGAACTTGAACGATGCACCCGCGCGATACTGGCGCCCGATCAGGCCGGCATAATGCCAGCTGGTCAGGAAGTTCGGCGCCGACGCATAGGCCGCCGGAGCGACCGGTGCGCGGGCATCAAGCGCGTTCTTCACGTTGAAGAAGAAGCTGAAACGGTCGCCCACCTTCTGTGTCGCGTTGAAATCGACGGTGATGAACGAGTTAATGTAGCAGAAGTTCTGATCGAACGGCGACGACGTCGAATAGATGTTGCCGCGGTCGCAATCGAGCTGGCGAACGGCCTGATCCGCCGCAACCGAGCGGAGCTTGCCGGTGTAATAGGCGGTCGCGCTGAACGCGAAGTCGTTCACCTCGATCGTGCTCTGCAGATTGCCGCGCCAGTCGGGCGTGCCGTTGCCCGACGACAGGTCGTACGGCCCAAGCGTACCGGCGTAGCGCAGCACGTCGGTCGCCGTGTGGACGTTGTAGTGGAAGACGTGCGTCACTTCCGCGCGGGTCGTGAAGCGCACATTCTCCGCCAGACGCAGGTTGACCGTCGCCGCGACGTCGATGCCCGACGTGAGTGCATAGTTGGCGTTCACATACGGCACGTTCAGGATCAGCAGGCGTGGCAAGGCGCTCGGGAACAGCGGATCGATCGAATCAACCGTGTTGACCGAGTAGCCGTTGCCGACCGCCGCCACGGCGGCCTGCGCCGCGGCCAGGTTCGCCGCGCCGTAATAGGCGGTGATCGCCGCGCCGGTCAGCGGACCCTGATAGACGAGGTTCGACTTCTTCACGTTGTAATAGTCGGCGGTGAGGCTGAGCCAGCGGGTCGGCTGGAAGATCACGCCGCCGGTGAAGCTGCGCGACTTCTCGGGCTGCAGGTCCGGGTTGCCCGCGTAACCGCGGCCCAGCGAGTAGGCGAGGTTATAGGGGTTGCCGTTCGCGCTGCACGAGGTGGTCGAGCCGGTGCCGCCATGCTGCAGGATGAAGTTGCACGGCGGCGTCGTGGTGACGAAGCCGGCGAACTGGCTGCGCGGGTTCGATTCCGCGAAGGTCGGCGCGCGGAAGCCCTGCGAATAGGTGCCACGGAACGCCAGCGCCCGGATGGGCGTGAACTTCACGCCGACCTTCGGCGAGAAGCGGCCGAAGCCTTCCGAGTAATGATCGTACCGGCCCGACACGTTGACGTCGAGGACGTCCAGCACCGGCGCACCGATCTCGAAATAAGCGGCCGAGACGGTGTGTTCGCCGAACGCCGACGAGGTGGTCAGCGCATAGGTGTCGAGTGCTGCGTTCTGGTTGTTGTTCTCCAGCTTCTCGCGGCGCACCTGACCGCCGATCGCGATCTGCAGCGGTCCGCCCGGCAGGTCGGCCAGACGCTTGGTGATCGACGCGTCGACGCCATACTGCTCCGAATAGGACGGCGTACGCTTGTCCGGAGACAGCGTGTCGCGCACCGACTGCGAATTCTGCGCCGGGTTCACGAAGTTGTACGAACCGGTGTTGATCGCCGTGCGCAGCGCCGCAATGTTGATGAGGCCGTGCTGCACGATCTCTAGGTTGTCGCGGGCATAGACGCCCTCGACACGCCACGACCAGTCGTTGCCGAACGATCCGTTCAGGCCGGCGGTGAAGCGATACACTTCGTTCGTGCGCTCGCTGCCCGCCGCGATGTCGCCGAACAGATAATAGATGCGCGCCGCGCCGTTGGCAGGCGTCGCGGCATTGGCAGCGGCGAACGGGTTATTCGGGTTCAGGCGACGATCGGCTGCGGTCGAGCAATTGATGCCCGCCGAGCAGATGTACACCGGCAGGACGATGCCCGGGTTGCTCGACGCCAGCGCCGGCGCGCCGCCATAGGGCTGGGTGTTGCGGATCGAGGACGGGATGCCGTTGATGCTGACGTAGCTGCGGCTGTAGCTGCCGGTGGCGTAGGCCTCGATATCGTCCGACACGCGGATGCTGACGCGGCCGTTGACCGAGTAGCGCTCCTGCAGCGGCTGGATCTGGCGATACAGGTCGGTCAGGTCGTACTTGCACCCCGTGCCGCGAGCGCCGCCCGACGTCACCGAGAACGTCTCGCGGGCGCAGTTGCCCAAGCCCAGCGCGGTGTAGTTCGAGTAAGGCGAACCGTTGGCCTGCAGCCCGTCGGCGAACAGCGTGGTGCCGCCCGACAGCGGGTTGTTCAGATCGTTCTGGACGACGCGGGCGACGTAGGCGGTCGGCGTGTTCTGCGTCAGCGAACCGTCGTCGGCATTGTTGTCGATGCCGCCGATCGGGGTCAGGTCGCGGGTGTTGTACGGGAAGCCGCGGCTGTGGTTGGTGACGCGACCGTCGCGCTGATACTCGCCGTTGATGTAGACGTTGAAGCCGGTGGCGGCATAGTCGCCGAAGCCGACCGTCAGGTTCGCGCGCTGATGCCCGGCATCGCCACGCTCCGCGACGCCGCCTTCGATCAGGCCGTCGATGCCCTTGTACTGCTTGCGCAGGATGATGTTGACCACGCCACCGATCGCGTCGGCGCCATAGGTCGACGATGCGCCGTCCTTCAGAACCTCGACCCGCTCGACAAGGCTGAACGGGATCGAGTTCAGATCGACATAGGCGTTGTGGCCGTCGTCGTTGATCGGGAAGTTGGTCGAGCGCAGGCCGTCGATCAGGACCAGCGTGGACGACACGCCCAGGCCGCGCAGCGAGACGGCCGAACCGCCCGCCGAGAAGCCGCTCTGGAAGCCGGTTCCGATCGAGCCGGCGCTGTCGGCCGAGATCGAACGCACGGCGTCGGAGATGTTGGTGATGCCGGCGGCGGCCAGCGATTCGGTGCTCAGCACGGTGACCGGCGACGGCGTCTCGGTATCCGTGCGGCGCAGCAGCGAACCAGTGACGACGATGTCCGCGGGTGCCTGCTCATCGGTCGCGGTGTCGCGAGTGGCGCTATCCTGCGGAACCGTGGCGCTGGTCGCCGGCTGCGCCTGTGCGAAGGCGGGTGCGGCGATGCCGGCGCTCGTCAGCAGAAGCGTGGATGCAAGCAGATATCGGCGGAAGTTTGCAGCTGTCATGTCGGTCCCCAATCGCGGCACGTGCGCGAATGGGGCGGATTACGTCGCAAAACTGAAACCTATCAATCCTCAAACCGTCACAGACATGCGTATTGGCACAGGCGTGTTGCTCGCCAGCAACACAAGCTTACAGTCCGTTAAAACTGACAATTGCGCTAAGCTTATATTGTATCTCGATTTTCCGCCGCAGTGCTTAGGACGGTCAAAATCGGCCCCGCCACCGCCGGCGAACAGATCAACAGGTCGGGCAGCCACGTATCAACGCGGTTGTAGACCAGCGGGCTGCCGTCGAGGCGCGAGACGTGCAGTCCGGCGGCGAGCGCGACCGCGGCGGGGGCGCAGTTGTCCCACACGTACTGGCCGCCGTCGTGGACGTAGATGTCGGCCTCCCCCAGTACAACCGCCATCGCCTTGGCGCCGGCCGATCCCATCGGCACCAGCTCGCCGGCGAACGCCTCGGCGAGCAGCTTGGCCTGCGCGGGTGGGCGGCTGCGACTGACGACGATGCGCGGGGGCACGCGTGCCGGCGGGGCCGCGCCGCAGCTTTCGGTCGACAGCACCAGTCCCCGCGCGGGCAGCGCGACCGCGCCGGCGGCGGGCACGCCATCGATGCTCAATCCGATGTGCACTGCCCAATCGGCGCGGCCCGCGGCATATTCGGATGTGCCGTCCAGCGGATCGACCACCCAGCACCGACTCGCGCCGCAGCGGGCGGGATCGTCCTCCGATTCCTCGGACAGGATGAATTCGCCCGGCCGCTCGGCACGCAGGCGATCGAGGATATAGGCGTTGGCGATGCGGTCACCCTCGTCGCCCAGCGCGCGTCCGGTCAGCCCGCCGTGCTGCAACTCGCGCAGGATGCGCCCCGCCCCTTCGGCGATCTCGCGTGCGAGCGCGGCATCACTCATATCGTCGGCATCCACATGCCGACGATGCGGTCGACGATCAGCTCGGCGGCGTCCTCAGGCGAGATGCGTTGCGTATCGATATGGATGTCGGGCGTCTCCGGCGGCTCATAGGGGCTGGAGATGCCGGTGAAGTTCGGGATCTCGCCGGTGCGTGCGCGGGCATAAAGCCCCTTGGGGTCGCGCGCCTCGGCCACCGTCAGCGGGGTGTCGACGAACACCTCGACGAACTCCCCCGCCGGCATCATCGCGCGCACCATGTCGCGCTCTGCCCGGAACGGCGAGATGAACGCGGTGAGCACGATCAGCCCCGCGTCGGTCATCAGCTTGGCGACCTCCCCCACGCGGCGAATGTTCTCGATCCGGTCGGCGACGCTGAACCCCAGATCGCGGTTGAGGCCATGGCGGACGTTGTCGCCGTCCAGCAGAAAGCTGTGCCGGCCGAGCGCGTGCAGCTTCTTCTCGACCAGATTGGCGATCGTCGACTTGCCCGATCCCGACAGGCCGGTAAACCACAGCAGCTTCGGCGCCTGCCCCTTCTGCGCGGCGTGCGCCTCGCGCGTGATCTCGATCGCCTGCCAGTGAATGTTCTGCGACCGGCGCAGCGCCCCCTCTATCAAGCCGGCGGCGACGGTGGCGTTGGTCAGCTTGTCGATCAGGATGAAACCGCCCAGCTCGCGGCTGTCGCGATAGGGGGCGAACGGGATCGGCCGGTCGGTGTGGATATGCGCGAGGCCGATGTCGTTCAGGCCCAGCGTTTTGACCGACAGGTGTTGCAGGCTGTTGACGTCGATCGCGTGCTCGGGCGGGCGGATCGTCGCGCTGACGGTCGTCGCCCCCGACTTCAGGATATAGGCGCGACCGGGGATCATCGCGGTTTCGTCCATCCACACGATCGTGGCGACGAACTGGTCGGCGACCTCGGCGGGGTCTTCCGCCGCGACGATCACGTCGCCGCGCGAACAGTCGATCTCGTCGCTCAGCGTCAGCGTCACCGCCTGCCCCGCAGTCGCCTGCGGTAGATCGCCGTCGAAGGTCACGATCCGCATGACGTGCGATGTGCGGCCCGACGGCAGCACGCGCACCCGGTCGCCCGCACTCACCTGTCCGCCCGCCACCGTGCCCGCGAAGCCGCGAAAGTCGAGGCTCGGGCGGTTGACCCACTGCACCGGCATCGCGAACGGCTGCGCCGCCGCCCGGTCGCGTTCGACCGGCACCGTTTCCAGATGCTCGAGCAGCGTCGGCCCGTCATACCAGGGGGTGTGCCCGGACGTGCTGGCGATATTGTCGCCGCCCAGCCCAGAGATCGGGATTGCGAGCGGCAGCACCATGTCGATCGACTGGGCGAACAGCCCGAAATCCTCGACGATCCGGTCGTAGACCGCGCGGTCCCAGCCGATCAGGTCCATCTTGTTCACCGCCAGCACGACGTTGCGGATGCCGAGCAGGTTGACGAGGAAGCCATGCCGCCGCGTCTGCGTGAGCACGCCCTTGCGCGCGTCGATCAGAATGACGGCGAGGTCCGCGGTCGATGCGCCGGTGACCATGTTGCGCGTATATTGTTCGTGACCGGGTGTGTCGGCGACGATGAACTTGCGCCGGTCGGTCGCGAAGAAGCGGTAGGCGACATCGATCGTGATGCCCTGCTCCCGCTCGGCGGCGAGGCCGTCGACCAGCAGCGCGAAATCGATGTTCTGCCCCTGCGTGCCCAGCCGCCTCGAATCCGCCTCGAGCGCCGACAGCTGGTCGTCGAAGATCGCGCGGCTGTCGTAGAGCAGCCGCCCGATCAGCGTCGACTTGCCGTCGTCGACCGACCCGCAGGTGAGAAAGCGCAGCAGCGACTTCGACTGGTGCCGCGCGAGATAGGCGTCGATGTCGGTCGCGATCAGCGCGTCGGGGGCGTAGGCGGGGCTCGTCATCAGAAATACCCCTCCGCCTTCTTCTTCTCCATGCTCGCCGACTGGTCGTGGTCGATCGCCCGGCCCTGCCGCTCCGATGTGGTGGTCAGCAGCATCTCCTGGATCACCTGCGGCAGCGTCGTGGCCGCGCTCTCGACCGCGCCGGTCAGCGGATAGCAGCCGAGCGTGCGGAAGCGGATCGAGCGATCGACGGGTACTTCGCCCGGCCGCAGGCGGAAGCGGTCGTCGTCGACCATCAGCAGCATGCCGTCACGCTCGACGGTCGGGCGCGGCGCGGCGAAATACAGCGGCACGATCTCGATCCCCTCGCGCAGGATGTACTGCCAGATGTCGAGTTCGGTCCAGTTGCTGATCGGGAAGGCGCGGATGCTTTCTCCCTTGGCCTTGCGTGCATTGTAGAGATGCCACAGCTCGGGCCGCTGCGCCTTGGGGTCCCAGCGGTGCGTGGCGGAGCGGAAGCTGAAGACACGTTCCTTGGCGCGGCTCTTCTCTTCGTCGCGCCGCGCGCCACCGAACGCCGCGTCGAAACCGTGCAGGTCAAGCGCCTGCTTCAGCCCTTCCGTCTTCCAAAGATCGGTGTGCAGGCCGCCGTGATCGAACGGATTGATGCCGCGCGCTTCCGCATCCGGATTGCGATAGACCAGTAGCTCCATGCCCGCCGCCGCCGCCGCGCGGTCGCGCAATTCGTACATCGCGCGGAATTTCCACGTCGTGTCGACATGCAGCAACGGAAACGGCGGCGGCGCGGGATAGAAGGCCTTGCGCGCCAGATGCAGCATCACCGCCGAATCCTTGCCGACCGAATACAGCATCACCGGGCGCTCGGCCTCCGTCACCACCTCGCGCAGGATGTGGATCGATTCGGCTTCCAGTCGGTCGAGGTGCGTAAGGTCGTGCATCGCCGCGCTATCTAAGGCGGATCGTCGCTCGCGCTGCAAACAAATGCTTGGGGAGCCGCTACCCGCGGTGGGGCGTATCGTCTGCGTGCGGCAGAACGGCCATGCATGATCCCCGTCGGGCACAGGTCTGTCACAGTCCTAGGCCATTGATCTTTATCGTAACTTGTCGACGTCAAGTTAGATGATGGTCTATAGCGGCGTCGGCGGGCGCGGTGCCGGATCGCATGCTTCGGCGTCGATGCCGCGACGATCGGTCATGGATCGCAACTCCGGATGCGGGTTATCGCTGGGTGATGTCGCCGGCCCGGACCGACGGCGACGACGAAGAGCCGGAATCTACATGATCCTTATCGACGACCGAGCGGCGGCATGAAGGCGGCTTTCGAACGCGCCCGTAATGCGATGGACTTTCTCGAACACCACCGGCTCGATCCGTCCCCGGCGAACTACGCGCTGGCGTTACGCTATCTGGCTGCGCCCGGCGCGCCGCTGGCACTGCGGATCGCCGAGCTGGTGGACGGCGGCCTGCGTCTGACGGCGGAACAGGCCGGCGAGCTGAACGCGCAGTTTCTGGGCATCACCGA
Source organism: Sphingomonas sp. RS2018 (assembly GCF_054489605.1). Taxonomy (NCBI): domain Bacteria; kingdom Pseudomonadati; phylum Pseudomonadota; class Alphaproteobacteria; order Sphingomonadales; family Sphingomonadaceae; genus Sphingomonas; species Sphingomonas sp. RS2018. The sequence goes on along the minus strand of NZ_JBTMWL010000001.1, from coordinate 936,568 downwards.
TCCCACCCACATCCCAGGCGTGCCCGCCGCAACCGCTGCCGCTGCCGTTGCCGCTACCCTGCCCGCCTCCCACGCGGCGGAGGTCGTGTCCCGCCAGAGCGCCGAACTCGGCGAGCTGACGACGGGGGCGCTCACGCTGACGAGCGAGCTCGGACGCGACGTCGGCGCCTTCGTCGCGGACCGCGAGGCCTGGCCCGTCTCCGCCGACAGTTTCGCGACGCGGCTGAGCGATGCCGAGCGCGAACTGGCCGAGATGCGCAGGGAAATCGCGGCGCTGCGCGGACGCATCACGTCCGGCGACGACACCCGCACGCCGGGCGATGCGTTCGCGCTGGACGACGGCGCCGCGATATCGGCCGCCATGCCGACACGGGGACCCGCCAAGTCGCTGGATCCCAATACCGATCCATTGACCGATGCGCTCAATCAGCGCGGTGCTCGCGCGATTCTGGCACAACTCGCGCACTATGACCGCGGCTTTGCGCTGGTGCTGGTGCGGCTCGACGACCTCGCCGGCCTGAACGAACGCTATGGCCGGGCCGTCGGCGACAATGTGCTGAACGCGTGTGCTACGACGCTGCGCGACGCCTTCGAGGATCAGGAGCTGATCCGCTGGAGCGGCAACGAATTCGTGGTCGTGCTGATGGACATCGCGCTGTCGATCGTCCGGGACGGCGTGCGCGACGCGCTGGACGCGCTGGCGACCCGCCGGCTGCGCCTGCGCGGCAGCGGCGAGCCGATCGGTGTCGTCACCGCCTCCGCCGCCATCATGATAGGCCGTCAGGAAGAGGGGCTGGCGATGATCGAACGCGCGCGCAAGAAGCTGGAAGACAGCATCGAGCGCGGTGTCAGCCGGATCGAGGTGTGATCCCGCGGCGCTGCTATTCGACGGTCACCGACTTGGCGAGATTGCGCGGCTGATCCACGTCCGTCCCCTTGGCGACCGCGACGTGATAGGCGAGCAACTGGACCGGCACGGCGTAGACCAACGGCGCGATCAGCGGGTGGACCTCGGGCATCTCGATCGTCGCGATGGTGTTCTCGCCCGCCTGCGCGATGCCGGCGGCGTCGCTGATGAGCACGACCTGCGCACCACGCGCCTGCGCCTCCTGCATGTTGCTCACCGTCTTGTCGAACAGCGGGCCTGACGGCGCCAGTACGATCAGCGGCACGGAGTCGTCGATCAGCGCGATCGGCCCGTGCTTCATCTCGCCCGACGCATAGCCCTCGGCATGGATGTAGCTGATTTCCTTGAGCTTTAGCGCGCCCTCCAGCGCCAGCGGATAATCCGGCCCGCGGCCCAGATACAGCACGTCGCGCGCGCCGGCGATCGTGCCGGCCATCGCCTTGATCTCGTCGTCGTGGCTCAGCGCGGCGTTTATCGCGGCTGGGCTCTCGGTCAGGTGCTGAACGATCTCCGCCTCTTCATCCGAGGTCAACTTGCCCTTCGCACGGGCGAGATTGACGCTCAGCGCGGCCATCACCGCCAGCTGGCAGGTGAAGGCCTTGGTCGAAGCGACGCCGATCTCCGGCCCGGCATGGGTCGACAGCAACAGGTCGACCTCGCGCGCCATGCTACTGGTGGGCACGTTGATGATGCCGGCGGTTGTGACTCCCGCACCCTTCATGTGACGCAGCGCAGCCAGCGTATCGGCCGTTTCGCCGGACTGGCTGACGACGACACCCAGCGTATTGGGCAACAGCACGGGATCGCGATAGCGATATTCGGAGGCGACATCGACCTCGACCGGCAGGCGTGCGAAGCGCTCGATCCAGTATTTGCCGATCATCCCGACATAGCTGGCCGTGCCGCAGGCGATGATGACGACGCGTTCAATGCTGCCCAGATCGAAGTCCATCTGCGGCATCGCCACCATCTGTTCGACCGGGCGGATGTACGATTGCAGCGTTTGCGCGACGACGACCGGCTGTTCGTAGATTTCCTTGAGCATAAAATGGGCGTGGTTGCCCTTTTCGATCGCAGCCGGCGACACGCCCGACGCGACGATCGCGCGCTCGACGGGGGCATTGTCGCGATCGAAGATCTCGATGCTCTCACGCGTCAGCACCGCCCAGTCGCCCTCGTCCAGATAGGCGATACGCTGCGTCAGGCCGGCGAGCGCATGTGCGTCCGACCCCAGATAGTTTTCGCCGTCGCCGTAGCCGACCGTCAGCGGCGCACCCAGGCGCGCAGCGATCAGCAGGTCCGGGTGCCCCGCGAACATCGCCGCCAGCGCGAACGCGCCATGCAGGCGCGGCAGCACCGCGGCGACAGCATCCTTGGGCGATGCACCGCGCTCGACCTCGCGCGCGACCAGATGCGCGACCACTTCGGTATCGGTCTGCGACAGGAAGGTGCGCCCCTCCGCGATCAGTTCGTCGCGCAGCGGTTTGAAGTTCTCGATGATGCCGTTGTGGACGATCGTCACGTCGCCGACGATGTGCGGATGCGCGTTGTCCTCGGTCGGCGCGCCGTGCGTCGCCCAGCGGGTGTGGGCGATGCCGATCGTGCCGGGCAGCGGGCTTTCGGCCAGCCGCGCGGCGAGATTGAGCAGCTTGCCCTCGGCGCGGCGGCGCTCGATGCGGCCGTCGACCAAGGTCGCGATGCCGGCCGAATCATAGCCGCGATATTCCAGCCGCTTCAGCCCCTCGAACAGGCGCTCGGCAACGGGCGACGTGCCCAGAATTCCGACGATGCCGCACATGTCTGCTAGTCTCCGTGCCCGTCAGTGCGGGAAATTGGTGTCGACGAAGGTCCGGACGAATTCGCCCGAATCGGGATCATGGCCGTTCGCCTCGACGAAACGGACCCGCCCCTTGTCCCAGACCTCGCGAACGGCGCCGGCCATGCCCGCGGGAAAGTTCATGCGGGTCACGACCATGTCGCGCCAGCCGCCGCGTTCGCCGAACAGTGTCGCGAACTCGCCCTCTCGCGCGGTCAGCGCGGCGGCGCGGTCGGCCGGCAGCGCTCCGATCGCGTCGAGCATCCAGGCATCGACCAGTTCCAGGAACGGCTTCGCCGCGTAGCGCTCGCTCATCGTGCCGCCTTCTTGATGCGCATCTGTTCGCGGAACCGCCGCGCCCAGCCGGTCAGCGACCGCTGCGGCTCACGCGCCACGGCCAGCGCGTCGGGATCGACATCGCGCGTTACCACCGATCCGGCACCGATGATCGCCCCCGCCCCGATAGCAATCGGCGCGACCAGCGCACTGTTCGATCCGACGAACGCGCCCTCACCGATGATCGTGCGGTATTTGAAGAAGCCGTCGTAGTTGCAGGTGATCGTACCCGCGCCGATATTCGCGCCCGCGCCGATGTCGGCGTCGCCCAGATAAGTCAGGTGGTTGGCCTTGGCCCCCACGCCCAGCGTCGCGTTCTTGATCTCGACGAAGTTGCCGACCTTCGCCCGCTCGCCCAGCACCGCGCCCGGACGCAGCCGCGCATAGGGACCGACGTGCGCGCCCGTGCCGATGGTCGCACCCTCGATGTGGCTGAAGGCGTGGATGGTGACGCCATCGCCGATCGTCACGCCGGGGCCGAAAACGACATTGGGCTCGATCGTTACGTCGCGACCGACCACCGTGTCGTGCGCGAACCAGACCGTCTCGGGCGCGATCAGCGTCGCGCCGTCCGCCATCGCCTGCGCGCGGCGCACCGCCTGCCAGCGCGCATCGACCGCGGCCAGTTCGGCGCGGCTGTTGATGCCGGCCACTTCGTCGGCCGCCGTCTCGATCACTGCGGAGGTGCGGCCGTCGGCGGCCGCCAGCATCACGATATCCGGCAGATAATATTCGCCCGCCGCATTGGCGTTGCCGACGCGTGCCAGCAGGCCGAACAGATCCTCGCCGCGCACCGCCATCAGCCCGGAATTGCACAGATCGACCGCGCGCGTTTCCTCGTCGGCGTCCTTGAACTCGACCATCTTGGTGATGCCGCCGTCCTCGGTCGCGACGATGCGGCCATAGGCGCCGGGATCGGCGGGGCGGAAGCCCAGCACGACGCTGGCCGGCGCATCCGCGGCATGCAGCCGCTCCAGCATCGCGCGCATCGTCTCGCTGCGCACCAGCGGTACGTCGCCGTACAGGATCAGCACGTCGCCCGCGAAGGAGCCGAGCGCGCTTTCCGCCTGCGCGACCGCGTGGCCCGTGCCAAGCTGCTCCGCCTGATGCACGATCTCCGCCCCCAGCGGCGTCACCGCCGCCTCGATCTGCTCGCGCCGCGCCCCGACGACGACCATCGTCCGCGCCGGCTCCAGAGCGGCGGTCGCGTCGAGCAGATGCAGCAGCATCGGCCGTCCGGCGACCGGATGCAGCACCTTGTGCGTGTCGGATTTCATGCGCGTGCCCTGACCAGCGGCCAGGACGATCGCAGCGAGCGGTCTTTGTATCGTCACGCCCAAGCCCTGCCACGGGCAGGTTTACATTTCCAGTAGCGCGGTTACCCCGGCGCCCATGCTAAAGCTCATCATCGGCAACAAGGCCTATTCCTCCTGGTCGCTGCGCGGCTGGCTTGCGTGCAAGCAGTCGGGCATTCCCTTCGAGGAAATGGTCGTCCCCCTGTACGACCAGGACTGGGAACAGCGGCGCGAGGGCGACGAATTCGCGCCGTCGTCGGGCAAGGTGCCGATCCTGTGGGACGGCGACTGCGTCGTCTGGGACAGCCTCGCCATCATCGAGCATCTTAACGAGGCGAGCGGCGGCGACCGGTTCTGGCCGAAGGACGTGGCCGCCCGCGCGATGGCTCGGTCGATGGCGGCGGAGATGCATTCGGGCTTCGCGGCGCTGCGGCGCAAGCACAGCATGAACATCCGCCACGTGTACGAACCGACGCGCCCCGACGACGACGTGGTCGCGGACCTGAGCCGCATCATGGAGCTTTGGGCAAAGGCCCGCGCGCGCTGGGGCGGCGACGGGCAATTCCTGTTCGGTAAATTCGGCGCGGCGGACATCATGTTCGCGCCGGTGGTGACACGGATCGTCACCTATTCGCTCCCCGTCGCCCGCTTCGCGCCCGCCTATATGAACGCGGTGCTGCAACATCCCTTCATGCAGGACTGGATCGCCGCGGCGAACGAAGAAGACTGGGTGATCGAGAAGTTCGAGCAGCCGGTGGCGGAGAAGTAGCGGTTCGGAGAAGGCACTAAGACGCGAAGGAAATTCGCGCAGAGGCGCGGGGGACGCGGAGAAAGTCTTACGCGCGTCAGCGCTCCGATATTGTCCCCGACTTCGATCAGCTGCCGTAGCCGCGAGCAACACCTCTCTTCGCCTCTGCACGACTAAAATCTTTGCGCCTTCTCTGAACCCACGCTTCCCCAAATCACACAAGCAACCGCGCAGCCTGAGCCCGCGCCTCATCCGTCACCTCGGCCCCGGACAGCATCCGCGCGATCTCTTCGCGCCGCTCCGCCGCACTCAGACGACGCACGCCGGTGCGGGTCACGGTGCCGTCGTGGCTCTTGGCGATCAGGAAATGCGCATCGCCCCGCGCCGCGACCTGCGGGCTGTGCGTCACCACCAGCAACTGCGCATCGCCCGCCAGCCGCGACAGCCGCTCGCCGATCGCGCTCGCCACCGCGCCGCCGACGCCGCGGTCGATCTCGTCGAAGATCAGCGTGCGTGCGCCGCCTTCCTCAGCCAGCGCGACCTTCAGCGCCAGGATGAGGCGCGACAATTCGCCGCCGCTGGCGATCTTGATGAGCGGCGCGAACGGCGCGCCGGGGTTGGTCGAGACGAGAAACTCGACGCGGTCGCGCCCGGACGGCGACCACGCCTCCGCCGGCAACGGCTCCACCGCGGTGCGCAGCCGCGCCGCATCCAGCTTCAGCGGCGCGAGCTCCGCCGCCACCGCCGCGTCCAGCCGCGCCGCCGCCGCGGTCCGCGCCTTCGAGAGCGCGGCGGCCTCCGCCTCGAACACCGCCGCCTTTGCCGCCACCTCGGCCTCCAGCGCACCGATCGACGCCTCGCCGCCGTCCAGCCGCTCCAGCCGCCCGCGCAGATCGTCGGCGAGCGCGGCGAGATCGTCGGGCTGAACGCGATGCTTGCGCGCCATGCCACGTAGCTCGAACAGCCGCGCCTCGTCGTCCTCCTGCGCGCGCGGATCGAAGGCGAGCGCGCGCGCCGATTCGGCCAGCTTGTCCTCGGCCAGCGCCCCCTCGATCACCGCGCGATCGACCGCCGCCAGCGCCTCGGCCAGCGCGGCATGATCGGGCGCGATGCGTTCGAGGTAACGGGCCGCCTGCCGCAACTTCGACAGGCCACCATCGCTGTCGCCCAGCAGCGAGGTGACGGTCGTGAGATCGTCCGAGATCTTCTCCGACCGCTGCATCAGGCGGCGGCGGTCGGCCAGCGTCTCCTCCTCGCCAGGCTCCGGCGCCAGCGCGTCGAGTTCGCCGACCGCATGCTCCAGCCAGTCGCGGTCGCGTGCCGCCGTTTCGATTTCCGCGCGCGCGGCGGCCAGCGCGTCCTCCGCCGCTCGCCACGCGCGATGCGCCGCAGCTACGCCAGCGATGTCGTTACGGCCATAGGTGTCGAGCAGCGCACGGTGGCCGGCCGGCGCCAGCAGGCCGCGATCGTCGTGCTGGCCGTGGATTTCGACCAGATGCTGGCCGATCTCGCGCAGCAATCCGGCGGACGCCGGCTGGTCGTTGACGAAGGCGCGACTGCCGCCGTCGGCCTTCACCTGGCGACGGATGATGAGCGGCTCACCGCGTTCCCATTCCATCGCGCTGCGTTCGAGGATCCCGGCGGCGGGATGGTCGGGGCCCAGCTCGAAACTGGCGGTCACCCCCGCCTGCGCGGCGCCGTGCCGGACGAGCCCGCTGTCCGCCCTTGCGCCCAGCGCCAGCCCCAGCGCGTCGAGCAGGATCGACTTGCCCGCCCCGGTCTCGCCGGTCAGCACGCCCAGTCCGGCTGCGAAGTCGAGGTCCAGCGCCTCGATCAGCACGACGTCGCGGATGGATAGCGCGGTCAGCATATGTTCCGCCTTTGACACAGCGAAGCGCCGGACGAAAGGCGTTACGCGCCGGACCGCGCAGCCCCATCGCTCCGCCGAAAACAACGGGCGGATCGCCGCAGAGCTATTGCCTAGTCCAGAAGTAGGAATATGTTGGTCGTCCAGAAAAGGAGCGTGACTCATGGCATCCTTCTTCGAACGACCGGCGCCGACGATCCTGACCGTGCCCGGCCTCGGCAATTCCGGCGATACCCATTGGCAGACTTTATGGGAACGCGCCCGGGCCGATACGGTACGCGCGGACCTCGGCATGTGGGACACGCCGCACCGCAACAGCTGGGTGACGAAGCTCGACCAGGCGATCCGAACCGCGCAGGCGCCGGTCGTGCTGGTGGCGCATTCGCTCGGGTGTCAGGCGGTCGCATGGTGGGCGGCGCTCTCGGGTCAGCCCTATGGCTGGCCGGTGGCGGGCGCGCTGCTGGTGGCGCCGGCCGATGTCGACCGCCACGATGCGCCGCCTGAACTGGCCGGCTTCGCGCCTGCACCGACCGCCGCCCTCCCCTTCCCCTCGCTGGTCGTCGCCAGCACCGACGATCCGTGGATCACGATCCCGCGGGCAAAGGCGCTGGCGAGCGGTTGGGGCAGCCACTTCGTCGATGCGGGCGCGCTCGGCCACATCAATGCGCTGAGCGGGATCGGTGACTGGAGCGAGGGGCAGGCGCTGCTCGCCGAACTGGTCGACGGGATCGGGCTGGCTCACACGCCGTCGCAAGGCCGTGCACTGCTGGCGGAGCGACTGTCGACAGTGCCGGAGGCTCGCATCGCCTGGTGAGCTGTGCCATCGTGCGGCGGTGACCATCGACCGCCGCACCCTGCTCGCCGCCTCGCTCGCGAGCCTTCCGCTCGCGCATGTCCACGCCGAGGCCGCCACGAGCGCGCCCGAGCGCCTGATGCTCTGGCCCGGCGGGGATGCGCCCGGCCTGACCAATCCCGCGCTGGCGGAGGTGGTCGAGGATCGCAGCAAGGATCCCGTCATCCGCGACCGCGCCATGCACGGCATCCGCCGCCCGCGCATCGATGTCTTTCGTGCGCCCCGCCCCAACGGTGCCGCGATGCTGGTGATCCCCGGCGGCGGCTACGCCCGCGTGGTAGTGGACAAGGAGGGGTATGAACTCGCCGCCTGGCTGAACGCACGCGGCATCACCGCCTTCGTCCTGTTCTACCGGCTGCCGGCGGAGGGCTGGCGCGATCCCGCCAATGCGCCGCTGGCGGATGCGCGGCGCGCGATGCGACTGATCCGCGCGAACGCAGCGCGCTACGGCGTCGATCCGGCGCGGGTCGGGGTGATGGGCTTTTCGGCGGGCGGGCATTTGTGCGCCGACCTCGCGGTCCGACATAGCCGCAACGTGTACACGCCAGTCGACGCCGCCGACCGCCTGAGCGCCCGCCCCGCCATCGCCGCACCGATCTATCCGGTCGTGTCGATGGAGCCAGACCTCGCCCACGCCGGCTCGCGCGCCAACCTGATCGGGGCAGAAACGACCGACACTATGGTCGCCGAACACTCCCCCGACCGACAAGTCGGCAAGGATACGCCCCCATTGTTCATCGTACATGCCCGTGACGACGCGACGGTCAAAGTGGAGAACAGCCTGACCCTTTACGCCGCCGCTCGCGCGGCGCAGGTGCCGGTGGAGATGCACCTGTTCGAAAAGGGCGGGCACGGCTTCGGCTGGGGCCGGCGAACACAGGGCTTGCCGGCGCATCTTTGGCCCGACCTGTTGGTGGCATGGGCAGGCACGCATGGGTTCATGGCGCCGGGAAAGGGTTCTCGATCGTAAGCCGGCCGTCGATGACGAGGCCGTGGTGCATGTCCTCCGAATAGAGGCGGTCGCATCCCGCCGTCAGCGCGGCGGCGACGATCATCGCGTCGTAGATCGAGAAGTTATGGCGCTTCGCCATATCCTTGCCCAGCGCGTGAACCACGGCATCAAGGGGCACGACGCTGTCGAACACCGCGTCGAAGCCGGCCAGCGCAAGATCGATTTTCGCCCAGTCCCACTGCAGCTTACGTCGGGCGACGTTCACGAACTCGTTCAGCGTCTGAACGCCGATGCTTCCACCGCGCTCAAGTAGGGACCGCGCGACTTCGCCCTTATCGGCATCTTGTGCATGGGCGTAGACGAGGATGTTGGTATCGAAGAACGCGCCCGTCACCGCGCGTTCGCTTCCTCACGATCGAACCTGTAATTCGCAGGCAGGGGTTGCGCCATCGTCCGCATCCGCTCGATCGCCGCCAACCTGATCTGCTGGCGTGTCAGGACAGCGACCTGCCCCGAGTCGAGTGCGCAGATGTCGATATCGTCGCCCTCCTTCAGCCCGAGCGTGCGGGCGACGTCGGCGGGGATGCGGACGGCGAGGCTGTTTCCCCATTTCGCAACTTGCATGACGATCTCCGGATATACGTTGGCAGAATGTATATCCGTCAATGAGTCGCGGCAAGAGCATCGCGTCGGCGCTGCATATGGAGCGCCAGATCCTCGACGGTCCGCAGGTCGGGAATGTGTTCCGGAACCTCCCGGATCGGTTCGGGCCGGCCGAGTGCCGTGAACAGCCTTTCCACGATCTCCTCCTGCTCTTCCGAAGAGATGCGCAGCACATCTGCCAGATCGTCGTCGGGCTGTGGTGCGAGATCGGCCATGTAGTAGTCGCCAAGGATGGAGCGCACCGCCTCCGTCACCTCGGGCGACACGCCCGCCGCCGCCATCGCCGAAGAGAAATCGGCCTCGCTCCACCCGCCCCTCGCAGCAGCGAGCGCGCGGTGGCGGAGCCAGAGGGAGGCGTTGAAACCGATGACCGCGACCGTCATCAGCACGACGATCGTGATGGCCGCCGCCCAGCCGCTCATGCGCCGAAGCTCAGGCGCTCACGCTTTCGCTGAGGCTCTCGCTGTTGTGGCGCAGCGCTTTCAGCACCGTGTCGACGATATGCTCGGCGTTCAGCCGCGCCTCGTCATATTGCACTTCGGGCTTGTCCTGGTCCTGGAATACGTCGGGCAGGCGCATCGTGCGCAGCTTCAGCCCCGCGTCGATCAGGCCGTCGTCGCTGGCATATGTCAGCACATGCGCGCCGAGACCGCCGACCGAGGATTCCTCGATCGTGACGGCGACCTCATGCGTGGTCAGCAGGCGGCGGATCAGCGCCTCGTCGAGCGGCTTGGCGAAGCGCAGGTCGGCGACCGAGGTCGACAGCCCCTTCGCCTCCAGCACGTCGGCGGCCTTCAGTGCTTCGCCGAGGCGGGTTCCGAGCGACAGGATGGCGACGGTCTTGCCCTCGCGCACCATGCGGCCCTTGCCGATCTCCAGCCGCTCGGGCGTCTCGGGCAGCGCGACACCGGTGCCGTTGCCGCGCGGATAGCGCAGCGCGATGGGCCCGCTGTCGTGCAGCGCGGCGGTGTGGGTCATGTGGACCAGTTCCGCCTCGTCCGCCGCGGCCATCACGACAAAATTGGGGAGCGTCGCGAGATAGGTGACGTCGAAGCTGCCCGCATGCGTCGCGCCGTCCGCGCCGACGAGGCCCGCGCGGTCGATCGCGAAGCGGACCGGCAGGTTCTGGATGGCGACGTCGTGGACGACCTGGTCATAGGCGCGCTGGAGGAAGGTCGAGTAGATCGCGCAGAACGGCCGCATCCCCTGCGCGGCGAGGCCGGCGGCGAAGGTCACGGCGTGCTGTTCGGCGATACCGACGTCGAAGGCGCGATCGGGGAACGCCTTGGCGAAGCGATCGACGCCGGTGCCCGACGGCATCGCCGCGGTGATGGCGACGATATTGGGGTCGCGCATGCCCTCCTTCACCAGCTGGTCGCCGAACACGTTCTGATACTGTGGCGGCCCCGGCGGCGCCTTCGCCTGCGTACCGGTGATGACGTCGAATTTCTGGACGCCGTGGTATTTGTCCGCCGCCGCCTCGGCCGGGGCATATCCCTTGCCCTTCTTGGTCACGACATGGACGAGGACCGGGCCCTCCTTCGCGTCGCGGACATTCTCCAGCACCGGGATCAGGTGTTCGAGATTGTGACCGTCGATCGGACCGACATAGTAGAAGCCGAGCTCCTCGAACAGCGTGCCGCCCGTCGCCATGCCGCGGGCATATTCCTCGACCTTGGCGGCGGTCTTGTGGACGCGGCGCGACAGCTTGGCGGCGAGCTTCGACGCGAGGCTGCGCAGGCCCATGTATTCGCTGCTCGATACCATGCGGGCGAGATAGGCGGACAGGCCACCTACCGGCGGGGCGATCGACATGTCGTTGTCGTTGAGGATGACGACGAGGCGGTTGCCCGCGGCCTCGGCGTTGTTCATCGCTTCATAGGCCATGCCGGCGGACATCGATCCGTCGCCGATCACCGCGATCGCCTTGCCGTCCGACCCCGACAGCTTGTTGGCGATGGCGAAGCCCAGAGCCGCCGAGATGGACGTTGACGAATGCGCCGCGCCGAAGGGATCGTATTCGCTCTCGCTGCGCTTGGTGAAGCCCGAGAGCCCCCCGCCCTGCCGCAGCGTGCGGATGCGCTCGCGCCGCCCGGTCAGGATCTTGTGCGGGTAGCATTGGTGGCCGACGTCCCACACCAGCCGGTCGCGCGGCGTGTCGAACACGTAATGGATCGCGGTCGTCAGCTCGACCACGCCGAGGCCGGAGCCGAGATGCCCACCGGTCGTGCCGACCGCGGAGATGGTTTCGGACCGCAGCTCATCGGCCAGCTGGCGCAACTGCTTCACGTCGAGTTTGCGCAGATCGTGGGGCGTCTTCACCGTGTCGAGCAACGGAGTCTCGAGCTGCGGCGTCTTGGAAGTATCGGACATCCGGCCTGATTACCCGAGACGGCGGGGCGTGTCGATTGCGGGCGGATCGGAGCAAGGGTCACGCATCCCATCGCTAGCAGGCGCAGCGGCAAAGTTTACCGCAACGCGCCGCATTCGTCCCCTGTTGTCACCTTTGTCACTTTTGCGCTGGGGGGTGTGGTCACTCGACCGGCTAAGCAGATTGGCGCGGTGTAGGACATCGATTTCACGCACTCGTGCTCCCGCGCAGGCGGGAGCACTGAGACTTCGCCAACTCACCGCCGGTGAACCCCGTGGCGCCTTGCCCCATTGCATCCCCGCCCCCGCTGCGCGATGCGGCGGCGATGGAGATCGACGTCGTCACCCTGGCCACCGCGCTGATCGGCGCGGAGAGCGTCACGCCCGCGCGCGGGGACGTGTTCGACGTGATGGAGGCGGCACTGGTGCCGCTGGGCTTCACCGTCGATCGCTTCGTGGCGGGGGAGGCGCCGGACGGGCCGGTCGAGAACCTGCTGGCGATGCGCGCCGGCACCCGGCCCGGCCACCTCGCCTTCGCTGGCCATGTCGATGTCGTTCCGCCGGGCGAGGGCTGGACCAGCGGGCCGTTCGCGCCGGAGGTGCGAGACGGCCTGCTCTACGGGCGCGGCGCGGTCGATATGAAGGGCGCGATCGCTGCGTTCGTCGCGGCCTGTGCCGTGGCAGGGGACGCACCGACGCTCAGCCTTATCATCACCGGCGATGAGGAAGGCCCGGCGACGTTCGGGACCAAGGCGCTGATCGAGCGCATGGCCGAGATGGGCATTCGCCCCGACTTCTGCCTTGTCGGTGAGCCGACCAGCGTCAACCGGCTGGGCGATATGATGAAGATCGGACGGCGCGGATCGGTCAACATCTGGATCGAGGTGCCGGGCCGCCAGGGGCATGTCGCCTATCCCCACCTCGCCGACAATCCGGTGCCGAAACTGATCGGCGCGCTCGCTGCGATCGATGCCATGCTGCTCGACGAAGGCACCGACTGGTTCCAGCCATCGAACATCGAAGTGACCGACATCACCGTCGGCAACCCGGCGACCAACGTCATCCCAGCGCAGGCATCGGCGCGGATCAGCATCCGCTTCAACGACCGGCACGACGGGGCCGGGCTGGTCGAGCGAATTCGCGAAGTGGTGATCGCCCATGCGCCAGAGGCGCGCGTGCGCGGCTTGGTGTCGGGTGAGGCATTTCTAACGCAGCCGGGGCCGCTATCGGCACTCGTCTCCACCGCGGTCGAGCGCGTCACCGGCTTGACCCCGGAGCCCTCCACCAGCGGCGGCACCTCCGACGCCCGCTTCCTGTCGCGGCTGTGCCCCACGGTCGAGTTCGGCCTGTTGAACGCGACGATGCACAAGCTGGACGAGGCGGTGGCGGTCGACGACCTGCACACGCTGACGACGATCTATGCGGAGGTCATCCGCGGCGTCGCGTAGATCGTGGCGTCAGGCTCGCAGTCGTCGGCGCTCGGCGCGCGCCCAGTCCAGGAACGCTGCTTCGGGCATCGGCGCGGCGACGGCATAGCCCTGCACCACGTCGCACCCGATCACGCGTAGCACCGCGATCTGCGCGGCGCTCTCGACGCCCTCGCCGACCGCTTCATAGCCCATGCCGTGGATGAGCCCCACGACCGACTGCACGACCGCGCGCGCGCCGGGGCAGGTCGCGATATTCTCGACGAGGCTGGGATCGAGCTTCACCCGGTCGACGGGCAGGTCGCGCAGGCGCGGCAGGTTCGAATAGCCGGTGCCGAAATCGTCGATCGCGATGGTCGCGCCATCGGCGCGCAACGCCGCGATCGCCGCGATCACCTCGTCCGAACAGTGCATCGCCAAAGTTTCGCTGATCTCCAGTTCCAGCAGGCGCGCGGGCGCCCCGGCGGCGTGGAGCGCATCGCGCAGGCGGCGGAAGAACAGCGCATGGTCGATCTGCCGCTGCGAGATGTTGACGGCCAGCCGCTGCTCGACGCCCGCCCGACTCCAGCGGCGGATGGTGGCGGCGACGGCGGCGACGACCCAGTCGCCGATCTCGACGATCAGCCCGCTCTCCTCGGCACGCGTGAGGAAGCTGCCCGGCAACCGCACGTCGCCCGACGAATGATGCCAGCGCAGCAGCGCCTCGGCGCCCACGATCCGGTCGTCGGACAGCGCGATCTGCGGCTGGAAGACCAGCGCGAAATCGTCGTCGTCGATCGCGGTGCGCAGGTCCGCCTCCAGCTGCGCGCGGTCGGCGATCTGCGCGGCCAGCCCGTCGCTGAACCGCTCGGCCCGGCCGCGCCCGCCGGCCTTGGCATGGTACATCGCGGCGTCGGCGGCGCGCATCAGGTCGGTCAGCGTGCGGCCGTGTTCGGGCCGCTGGGCGACGCCGACCGAGGCGCCGATCGATACCTGCTGATCCGCGACATCGAACGGCTCGCCGAGCGCCGCGAGCACGCCGCGAGCGATGCCATCCGCCGTGCCAAGCTGCGTGGCGGCGGGGATGAAGATGGTGAATTCGTCGCCGGCCAGCCGCCCGATCAGCGGCGCTGGCCCTTCCGGCCCGACGACGCCGGCGACGACCGCGCGCAGGCGGTCCGCCACCATCGCCAGTAGCGCGTCACCGCTGGCATGGCCCATCGTGTCGTTGACGTGCTTGAATCGGTCGAGGTCGATGAACAGCACCGCCGCCGCCGCGTCATCGGTCAGTTGCGCCAGCGCGCCTTCGACGGTGTGGCGAAAATTGGTGCGGTTGGGCAGACCGGTGACGGCATCGAACAGGGCGAGGCGCTGCACCGTGTCGAGCTGGCGGTGCATCTGGCCGAACAGCCCCTCCATCGCGGCCGAGAGCTGCGGCACGTGTTCGCCGACCGTCGGCGGGATCGGGCTCTCCAGGTCGCCGCGCGACGCGCTGGCCAGTCGGTCGATCGCCGCATCCAGTGCCGCTGCCGTGCCCGCCACCGCATGCTCGGCATAGGCCCAGCACATCGCCGCGCAGACGATCGCGGCGATCAGCGCGCGACCGGCCGCGTCCAGCCGCCCGCCCGACGTCGCCGCAAGCGCGAGGATGAACACCACCGCGCCCGCGCCGATCGAGAAGGTGACCGCCCGGCTCTTGAGTGAAACTGCGTCCATCGGCTCCCGCAAGTACGCATCGCGCCCCGCGCGGAAGGGCCGAGCGGAAACTAGCCAAAGGTCTAACGGATCGAGGTTAAGGAATTGACCGGTCGCGGCGCACGATAACGTACAAAGCGCCCGCCCCGCCGTGGCGCGGATGCGCGCCGCGCACCGCGGCGATGCGGTCGCCGTGGCGCGACGCGGCCAGCCAGTCGCCGATCGCAGCGCGGATCGCCCCGCGCGCATGGGGGCGTTCCGATTCGCGGCGTGGCGGCTTGCCGGTGACGAGCAGGATGACGCGCGCGCCGTCGCGGATCGCGCGCTCCAGCGCCTGGTCGAGCAGCGTGTGGGCGGAGTGCAACGTATGGCCGTGCAGGTCGATCGAGCGGTCGGGCGACACCAGTCCGCGCGACAGGCGGCGATCCCAGCCGGCGTCCAGCGTCACGCCGGGGCCGGCGCTGCGCGGGGCGGGCTTGGGCGGCGTGGCGGGCTGCGGCGGCGCCACTATGCGACCGGGCTTGGCCTTTGCGGCGGGCGTCGGACCGGCGGGCGGCGCGGGCAACGGAGCGCGGCCGGGAATCGGCCGCACGCTCGCCATCACGCGGCGCCAGAGCGCGGTCTCGTCAGCGCTGAGGCGGCGTTCCGGCACCCGTGCCCCCCGCTCCACCACCGGCGTTCAGGCGCGCCACTGTGCCGATCGGCAGCAGCAGGAACGCGGTGCCGCGCGCCGCCATGCCCCCCGCGATCGCGCGCGCCTCGTCCCCTGCGCCCCAGAAGGTGTCGAAGCGGTTGGCGCCCTTGATCGCGCCGCCGGTATCCTGCGCGATCCAGATGCCGTTGGCATCGGCGCGGTCCATCGACAGCAGCACGGGTGCGCCGAGCGGCACGAACTTCGTGTCGACCGCGACAGTGCCACCGCCGGTAACCGGATAGCCCATCGCGCCGAGCGGACCCGCCCCGGTCAGCTCGCGAAAGAACACGAAGCTCTTGTTCTCGCGCATGATGTCGCGGCCCTGTTCGGGGTTGGCGCGCAGCCACGCCATCAAGCCCTGCATCGACGTCTGCCCCGCCTGCAGCAGCCCGCGCTGCCGCATGAGCGCGCCGATGCCGGTATAGTCGCGCCCGTTCTGCGTGTCGTAGCCGATGCGCATCACCCCGCCGTCGGGCAGGCGCAGGCGACCCGAGCCCTGGATCTGGAGGAAGAAGATCTCGACCGGGTCCGCCGCCCAGGCGATCACCGGCGCGCGACCGTCGAGCGCGCCCTGCTCGATCGCGGTACGGTCGTCGTACTGGACGAACGACTGGCCCTGCACCTTGCCGCGGATGCGCTTGCCCTTCAGGTCAGTGGAGAACAGGCCGAGGTCGACCTCGATCAGGTCGCGCGGGCGGCCGTAGATCGGCGTCTGGTACGCGCCGCCGCGGCTGCGCGCGCCGGAAATCTCGGGTTCGTAATAGCCAGTGGCAAACGCGCGGCCGTCGCCGATCTGCACCGCCTCGAACCAGCGTGCGAAGAACGCCGCGGCATCGCCGTCCCCGGTCGCGCGCGCAGCGTCGCAGGCGCCCTGCCAGTCCGGACCGCGGGTCAACCCGGTGGTGTCGGCGCGGCGCACCAACCCGGGGCAGGAGATGCGGAAGGCGGCGAGCGCGACAGCGGCATCCTCGCGCGTCATCGGCAGCGTGGCGACTGCAGGGCCGGCGACGACACCGGCGCCGGCCGCGGTGGTCGCGCCGGGAACCGCAATGGCGAGGACCGGCGCGATCGGCGTCGCCGCGGTCGGGCGGCGCACCGCGACACTGGTGGAGGGGTGGACGACTCCGCCGCTGCGGGGCGGTTCGGTGCGCGGCGTCGGACGCGCCGGCGGCGCGGCGCGATTGCCCTCGCCGGGCGGCACCAGCCCGCCGGAGCAGCCCGCGAGCAGCGCGGCCAATGCCGCTATACCGATGATTCGCATGCTCGCTCCAAACTCCTGCCGCACTGTCGTTCGCGTACAGGCGCCGCCGCGCAGGGGCAACGCGGGTAGTGCGACGAACGGTTCGCCTGATGCGTCCGGCGGGCTCGACGATATTGCGAACGATCCGCAAAGTAACTTGCGATTAACTCGCACTAGCTATACATGATCGACAACGCCGAGGGGATTTCGACCATGGTTGTCTGCGTCTGCAATGCGATCCGCGAGCGCGACGTGCGCGATGCCGCCCGGGAGGGCGCACGCAGCGCATGTCAGGCGTATCGGGCGCTCGGATGCCAGGCCAAATGCGGCCAGTGCGTCCCGTTCGCGCGAGCCATTATCGATGCCGAGCGTGCGGCTGCGTAGCATTCGCAAGCATCGAAATCCGCAGAAATCCGCCATTTTTTGACTGTTCGAGATTGCCCTTCGCGGCTATAGCCGACCCGACATTCCAGAACGGGGACCGGCCATGAAGGGTGACGCGAAAGTCATCGACTACCTCAACGAATCGCTCAAGAACGAGCTGACGGCGATCAACCAGTATTGGTTGCATTACCGGCTGTTCGACCATTGGGGCGTCAAGAAGCTCGCGAAGTTCGAACGCGAGGAATCGATCGAGGAGATGAAGCACGCCGACTGGCTGGCGGAGCGTATCCTGTTCCTCGACGGCCTGCCCAATTTCCAGCTGCTCGGCCGCCTGCGCATCGGTGAAAGCGTGGAAGAGGCGCTGAAGAGCGACCTCGACATGGAATATGAGGCGGTCGCCCAGTTGCGCGACGCGGTCGAGCATTGCGAGCGCGTGCGCGACTACGTCAGCCGCGACCTCTTCCGCCGCATCCTCGAGAGTGAGGAAGAGCATGTCGACACGCTGGAACGCCAGTTCGAAATGATCGAACGCATGGGCCTACCCAACTATATCCAGCTGAACTCGACGAGCGAGGCCGACGAGCACTGACCTTTTAGCCGTTCGTGCTGAGCGCAGTCGAAGTACCTTTTGGAGAGGTGCTCTTCGACTTCGCTCAGAGCGAACGGAAGCAGGGGGTAGGCTATCCCTACCCCGCCGCCGCCTTGCGCAGCACGCCGGACAGCTGCTCGACCGAATAGGGCTTGTGCAGCAGGTCGAAGCCGTGCTGCCCGTTTGCCGCCAGCACATGGCTGTATCCGCTGGTCAGCACCACGGGCAGCGCGGGATAGCCGGCACGGATCGCGTTGCCGAGTTCGACGCCGTTCATCCCCGGCATGACGACGTCGGAGAAGACCACGTCGAAGCGCATCGCATCTTTCTCGAGTTCGTCGAGCGCCGCCCGCCCGGTCGATGCGTGGACGCTGTGATGGCCGAGTTCGCGTAGCGCGTCGGCGGCAAAGCGGCCGACCTCCTCATTGTCCTCGACCAGCAGCACGCACAGGCCGCCGCCAGCATCCGCACGGGCGTCCTCGACAACACCGACGATGTCGTCGGCACGCTCCTCCACCTGCGGCAGGTACAGCGCGAAGCTGGTGCCGCGCCCGACCTCGCTCTCCACCATGATGTCGCCGCCGGATTGCTTGGCAAAGCCGATCGCCTGGCTGAGCCCCAGCCCGGTGCCGCGACCGACCTCCTTGGTGGTGTAAAAGGGTTCGAAGATGCGCGCGAGATCGTCCGGGGCGATGCCGGCACCGCTGTCGGCGACGGTCACCGTAACGAACGCGCCGTCGACCGCGGGTTGGGCACGAGCCGATGGCAGGCGCGACACCGCGGCGACCGTGATCGACAGTGTCCCCTCCCCGTCCATCGCGTCGCGGGCGTTCACCGCCATGTTGACGATGGCGTTCTCCAGCTGGCCGCGATCGACTTCCGCCGTGCAGGCGACTTCCGGCAGGTCGAGGTCCAGCGCGATGCGCCCGCCGATCAATGTCCGGATCATCTCGGCGATGCCACGCACCGTGTCGGCTACGTCGATCCGCTCGGGCGTCAGCGCCTGACGCCGTGCGAAGGCGAGCAGTTGACCGGTCAGCTTCGCCGCACGCTCCGACGTCTCGCCGATCGCGGCGATGTAGCGATCGCGCTTGTCGTCAGGCAAGCCGGGCCGGCGCAGCATCTCCACCGAGCCGCGGATGATCGTCAGCAGATTGTTGAAATCATGCGCGACGCCACCGGTCAGCTGGCCGATCGCCTCCATCTTGTGCGCCTGCGCCAGCTGCGCCTCGGTCTCGCGCAGCATCGTTTCCGCTGCCTTCGCGTCCGAGATGTGGCGGCCGATCGCGAAGATGCGATCGGTTTCCGGCGCGCCGACCCATTGCAGCCAGCGATAGCTGCCGTCCTTGTGGCGATACCGGTTCTCGAAACTGGGCAGCGTGCCAGCCTGCGCGGTCTGCAGAGCGGCGATGGTGGCTTCCAGATCGTCGGGATGCGTCAGGTCGAACGCATGCTTGCCGATCACTTCGGACGGATCATAGCCCAGCACCGTCGTCCACGCCGGATTGACGTGGCGATAGATGCCGTCGGGCGACATCACCACCATCAGGTCGGGCGACGTGTTCCACATCATGTCGCGCTCTGCGGTGCGCTCGTCGATCTGGCGCTCGAGCGATTCGTTGAGCGCACGCAGTTGCGCCTGGCTGTCCGACAGCGCGCGGTCGGTCAGCACCCGCGCGGTGGTTTCGTTGGTGAAGATGAACAACCCGTCGACCGCCCCATCGGCGTCGAGGATGCGTGAATAGGAGAAGCTCCACCATGTCTCCGCCGCGCCGCGATCGGTATCGAGCTTCCACGGCAGGTCGACGAAACGCTGGCTGCGCCCCGCGAACGCTGCCTCTACGATCGGCATCGCCTGATCGAGGCCATCGGCCCACACCCGACGGAACGGCGCGCCCATCGCCCAGTCGAGCCGGGGGCCGAGCAGCGGAAAATACGTCTCGTTGAAGAAGAAAAACAGATCCTCGTGCCCCCAGCACAGGATCATCGATTCGGGCGAGTTGAGGACGAGGCTGAGCGCGGTCTTCAACGCGTCCGGCCATGCGGCGGGCTGGCCGAGCGGATGATCGCTCCAGTCGCGCGCCAGAATCAGTCGTGTCGCGGCCTTGCCGCCGGCGAGGAAACCCAGGCCGGGGGTGTCGCGCAAATTATCGGCAGGCTCCATGACCGGACCTGATACACATTAGTCTGGTCAGGACCAGTGGCTCTCCATTACAGCGCGCGACGGCCGAAGGCAGGGCGCCGCTCGACCAGCGGATTCGTCTCGCGCTCCAGCAGCGTCATCGAGTCGCGGAACAGCGCACGCAGCCCGACGACATGCTGCAGCGCCTCTTCGGGGCCGTCGTGACGTTCGACGCAGCCGCGCGCGATCACCTCGATCGCTTCTGCCGCCGTCGCCAGCGCCAGCGCACCGAACTGGTGCGATTCGCCCTTCAGCGTGTGGGCGGGCAGGACAAGCGCGGCGGCGTTGTTCGCGCGCATCGCCGATTCGATCTGTTCGACCGACTTCTCGCCGTCCTCGCGGAAATAGCCGAGAATGCGGACGAAGTTCGCGCCAAGCTCCAGGCGGGCGGCGGCCATCATCTGCCAGTCGATCAGGCTTACGTCAGGAGTTCCGACCGTCATTTCGTTTTCCCTGCCGGTGGCGCAGCGCCGGGGCTTTCACGGCCCCGCCTAACCCGGCATCGGTAAAGGAGATGTTGAGATGCGTTCAAAAACCGACGCGGAACCGTCCGGCTTCGTCACCGCCGGCAAACGCCAGTCCGCGCGCAGCGGCGACCGCGGCTAGCTCGCGAGGGGCAACCGGATCGTCGGCCAACACCTCCACCGGGCCACTCTCCTCGCGCAGCAGCCGCGCCAGCCGCAGCGCCGGCCACGGGCATTTCATCCCGCGCGTGTCGAGCACGCGCGCGGTCACGCGTTCTTGTCGTCGAACGGGTTCTTGGGCGCGCGCATCGTCAGGCGGACGGGCACCGCGCCGAAACCGAATTCCTTGCGCAGTCCGTTGACCAGATAGCGACGATAGCTTTCGGGCAGCATGTCGACGCGCGTGCCGAACAGCACGAAGCTGGGCGGGCGCGACTTTACCTGCGTGACGTAGCGCGCCTTGATGCGCTTGCCGCCGGGGGCGGGCGGCGGATTCGCCTCGATCGCGCGTTCGAACCAGCGGTTGAGCTGCCCGGTCGACACGCGTCGCGACCACGCCTCGCGCGTTTCGAAGGCGACGCGGATCAGTACGTCGATGCCCTTGCCCGTTGCGCCGGAAATGGTGAGCAGCGGGACGCCGCGCGCCTGCGCCAGCCCCTCTTCCAACGCGGCCTTCACGCCGTTGAACAGGCTGGAGGCATTGTCCGCGACGTCCCATTTGTTCAGCGCGATGACGATCGACCGGCCCTCCTGCAGCACGCGGTCGGCGATCTTCAGATCCTGGACCTCCAGCCCGCGGGTGGCGTCGATCAGCAGCACGACGACCTCGGCGAAATCGACCGCGCGCAGCGCGTCCATGACCGACAGCTTTTCGAGCTTCTCCTGCACGCGCGCCTTCTTGCGCATGCCGGCGGTGTCGATCAGGCGCACGGGCCGCACGCGCCCGTCCTCGTCGGTCCAGTCCCAGTCGATCGAAATCGAATCGCGGGTGATGCCGGCTTCCGGCCCCGTAATGAGCCGGTCCTGCCCCAGGATGCGGTTGATGAGCGTCGATTTGCCCGCGTTCGGGCGACCGACGATGGCGAGCTTCAGGATCGCGTTCTCGTCATCCTCGGGCTCGGCCTCGACCTCCTCCTCGTCCTCGCGGTCGACAAAGGGGCGCAACGCCTCGAACAGGTCGACGATGCCCTCGCCATGTTCGGCCGACATCGGGATGGGATCGCCGAAGCCCAGCGCCATCGCCTCGATCACGCCGGTCTCGCCGGCGCGCCCTTCCGCCTTGTTGGCAACGACCACCACCGGCGTCGTGGTGACGCGCAGCCAGCGGGCGATCTCCTCGTCCAGCGGCACGATGCCGGCGCGGGCGTCGACCATGAACAGCGCGACGTCGGCATCGTCGACCGCGGCCTCCGTTTGCGCACGCATCCGGCCCGGCAGGGTGGCGGCATCCTTATCCTCGAACCCGGCGGTATCGACGACGCGGAACGGCATGCCGAGCAGCGAGGCATCGCCTTCACGCCGGTCGCGGGTCACGCCCGGCTGGTCATCGACCAGCGCCAGCCGTTTGCCCACCAGACGATTGAATAGCGTGGATTTGCCGACGTTGGGACGTCCGATGATGGCGACGGTGGGTAGAGGCATGCGCGCGCGATAGCGCGGTATCGCGCGATTGTCGCGGGGTGTCTCACATTGCGCTCTCCCCTCCCTGTCAGGGAGGGGGATCAAATCACCGATAGGCCGAGATCACGCCCTCGTCGCTCATCACGTACAGCGTCGAATTGGCGACCACCGGCGGCAGGCCGAAGCTGCCCTTGGTATCTATCGTCGCGCCGACCGCACCGTCAGCCGGGCTGACCGGGGCGATTTGGCCCAGCGAGTTCACCAGCCACAGCTTGCCGCCGGCCAGCACCGGGCCGACCCAGCTGACCGGATCCTTCGGGTTCTTCTCGCGCTCGACGCGATATTTGCGCAGCTGGCTGATCCAGCGCACGCGACCGCTGGAGCGGGCGAGCGCGATCAGTCGCGAATCGTCGGTGACGACGAAAATCCACTCGCCTGCCACCCACGGCGTCGAGATGCCGGCGAGATTCTGTTCCCACAGCCGCTGGCCGGTCGACACGTCGAGTGCGACCATGCGGCCGCCCTCGCCGATCGCATAGACACGCCCCTGATCGATCACCGGTTCGGCATCAATGTCGGACAGGCTGGAGACCGACGCGACCGTGCTGGTACGCGACAGCGCATCAGCCCAGAGCGTGCGACCGTTCTCGTAGCGATAGGCGTTCAGCTCGCCGCTTGAGAAACCCGCGACGATCGTCTGGCTGGCGGCAGCGGGGGCCGCCACGCCGAACACGCCTTGCGTCTCGAGGCTGCCCGACTGGGTCCAGGTGACCTTGCCGTCAGCCTGGTTCAGAGCGAACAGCTGATTGTCCTGGCTGAGCACATAGAGTTGGCCGTCCGACAGCGTCGGTGCGCCGCGCAGCGGACCACCCGGCTTCGAGCGCCACACTTCCTTTCCGGTGGCCGCGTCGAACGCGACGACGTCGCCGATGCCGTTGGTGGCAAAGGCGCGACCGCCCTCGGCACTGACGCCGCCGCCGAAGCGGGCGCGGGCGTTGGCATCGTCGCTCTTGCTGGTTTCCGAGGTCCACAGCGCAGCGCCGGTGTTGGCGTCGTAGGCGTGGACGGCACCGTTGGAATCGCTGACGAACAGCTTGCCGCCATCGATCGCGGGGGCCGCGGCCAGCCGGACGCGCTTGTCACCGCCCGGAATGCGCGCAGTCCAGGCGAGCGACGGCGTCTCGCGCAGCGCGACATGGCCCATCGACTTGGCGGCATTGCCACCCGGCTGCGTCCAGGCATCGTTGGGCGCGGCCGGCGGCAGCGCGACCTCGACCCCGGCCAGCGCCGGATCGACCTGGATCGAATTCTCCGACATCAGGATCGGCACGCGATCGCCGAGCACCGGGGTCTTGGACGCCGAACCCTTGAAGATGCCGCATCCGCCGAGCGCCGTCGCCAGCGCGATTACGGCGACGGCCGTTCCGAATTTCCTCATCCCGACTTCTTTTCCCCAGTCTGATTCTGTTCGGCCGGACTCTGCCCGTTCGGCGCGCCCGGCTGGTCGACCGCATCGACGCCCAGAACACCCGCCATCTGAACTGCGCGTTGACGGATCGACGCCGGTACACCGTCGTCCTGTGCGATCTCGCCGAACAGCCGCCCGGCAAGGTCGCGGCGCCCGGTGCGCAGCAGCGCGATCGCCTTCATCTCTCCGGCCGACCCGAAATAGGGCTGGCCCTTCACGGCCAGCGGGCCGAGCCGATCGATCACCGCCTGCGGCTGCAACGTGTCGAATTCGGCCGAGGTCTGGCGGATCAGCGCCAGGTCGCGCAGCGGCTGCGCCACCGACGTGTCGGCCGCCACGCTCGCGAACTTAGCCGCAGCACCCTTCAGATCGTCCTTCTTCAGCAGCAGGTCCGCCTGCGCGAAGGTGGCGAGCGTGGCGTAGCCGGTGCTGCCGTCCTTCGCCAGATCGGCCAGGATCGGCTCGGCCGCCGCGGGCTGGTTCGCGGCCAGCGATTCGAGCGCGGTGTTGAACTGCTCGCCCTGCTCGCCGCGCACCTTTTCGCGATGCGACTGCCACCACAGGAACGCCGCCAGCGCGACGAGCGCGAGCACGACCGCGCCGATCGCGATCCGGCCCCAGCGCTTCCACAGCGCCACCGCCTGATCCTTGCGCAGTTCCTCGTCGACCTCACGCAGGAAGGCTTCGTTGTTTTGCGGGGTCAGCGCCAAGGGTCACACACTCCGAAATTCATTGATCGAGCGTCGCCTTACGGTCTGTCCCGACCCGCGGCAATGGTCAGGCCTTCGGGCGATACACCTGATCCGCCGACGGAAAGCTGCGCGCCCTGACCTCCTCGGCATACGTCGCGACCGCGGCGGAAATGCGGCCAGCCATGTCGTCATAGGTCTTCACGAACCGCGGCGTGCGCTCGAACAGGCCCATCATGTCCTCGGTCACCAGCACCTGCCCGTCGCAACGCGACGATGCGCCGATGCCGATCACCGGGCAGCGCACGGCCGCGACGATATCGTCGGCGATACCCTCCATCACACCTTCGACCACCATCGCGAAGGCGCCGGCCTCGTCGACCGCCTTGGCATCGGCGACGATCTTCGCCGCCTCCGCCGCGCTGCGCCCGCGCGCGCCGTAGCCGCCGAGCGCGTTGACCGCCTGTGGCGTCAGACCGACATGGCCGCATACCGGGATGCCCCGCTGCGTCAGAAATTGAATCGTCGACGCGATCGCCGCCCCGCCCTCCAGCTTCACCGCCGCCGCGCCGGTTTCGGCCATGATCCGCGCGGCGCTGGCGAACGCCTGTTCGGGCGAGCCTTCGTAGCTGCCGAACGGCATGTCGACGACGACGACGCTGTGATAGCTGCCCCGCACCACGGCGGCGCCATGCGCGCACATCATGTCGAGCGTGACCGACAGGGTGGAGGGCAGTCCGTAGATCACCTGCCCCAGGCTGTCGCCGACCAGCAGCAGGTCGCAGTGCGGATCGAGCAGCTGCGCCATCCGCGCCGTGTAGGCGGTCAGCATCACCACCGGCTCGGCCCCTTTGCGCGCCTGGATCGCCGGCACGGTCAGCCGCTTCATCGGCGCGGGCGTCGGCGTCGCGCGGCTGGTCGAGGTGTCGATGGTGAAGGTGGAGGACATGCGGTTCGCCTACGCCCGATCGCTCAGCCGATCCACCCCCGCCGCAGGGCGAGGCTGGCGAACCAGATCTGGAACAGCGCCACCGCGGCGATGAAGATCGGGAACGGCAGCGTCGCCCCGGCCCCGCGCACCGCGACGATATCGGTCGTCGCGAACAGCCACCCGAACTGGATCAGCACCGCGATCAGAGAAATGACGAACATCGTCCGCGCCGTCGCCCGGCGCAGCAGCAGCAGGATGGCGCCGCCCAGTCCCGCCAGCGTCGCGACGGCATAGACCCAGTTGTACCACACCGGCAGCGCCGCATAGAGCGCGCGGTAGTGATCGTCCGCCGGCCCCATCGCATCGGCGCCCAGCCGCAGCTGCTGCGCACAGGCAGCCACGCCGGCGAGACCCCAGAGCAGCAGCAGGATCGCGACCGCCCAATACCATAACGGGGGCCTGTTGCGTCCGAACGCCATCCCGTCCCTCCCCTTGATCGTGATTAATGAAACGGAAACTATGCCGGATCGCCACGCGACGCCAGTATCGGATGAAACCGGGGTCAGAAGGCCTCGT
This sequence comes from Sphingomonas sp. RS2018, assembly GCF_054489605.1. Lineage (NCBI taxonomy): Bacteria > Pseudomonadati > Pseudomonadota > Alphaproteobacteria > Sphingomonadales > Sphingomonadaceae > Sphingomonas > Sphingomonas sp. RS2018. The sequence goes on along the minus strand of NZ_JBTMWL010000001.1, from coordinate 910,823 downwards.
CGTAGGCTTCGGGCCGAAACCCCACCAGCACCGCGCCGCCATGCTCCACCACCGGCCGCTTGATGAGCGACGGTTGCGCGATCATCAGGTCCAGCGCCTTTTCGCGATCGATATCGGCGCGGTCCGCGTCGGACAGCTTGCGAAACGTCGTGCCGGCGCGGTTCAGCAGTACCTCCCACCCCACGGCGTCCGCCCATACAGCGAGCCGTTCGCGGTCGATGCCGGCGGTCTTGTAGTTGTGGAAGGTGTAAGCGACGCCGCGAGCGTCGAGCCAGGTGCGGGCCTTCTTGACGGTGTCGCAGTTGGGGATGCCGTAGAGGGTAGGTGTCATCTTGGTCTCGGGTTAAGTGAATGCGGGCGATAGCGGGGTGCAGGCGCAAAACCACGCCGTCCGCTTTCGCGCCAGTAGCGGACACTCCAAGAAACTAAGCGAGCTGGCCGTCAGTTTCTGCTCGGGCCGGATACGGCCCAGGCCGCCAGCGATGCTGGGCCAGGTGGGCCATCCCCGAAGCGGCGTCCCATTCTGGATCGGTCATCGATAGCTGTCCAATTTGGATAGCAAGGGTGTTGCGCAGGTCGAAGCCGTGGTTAGTCGAGGCCCCCTAACGCGACGGTGCACCGCCGAGCGAACGGGGCAATGATAATGAGCTTGAAGATAATTGCGCTGGCGCTGGCTGCCAGCACCGTCCTGGCAGGCGCGGCAGATGCCGCGGTCATCACAAAGACGTATCAGGTCACTTCGAAGTTCAGCTCGGGCCCCTACAGCAGCATCGTCACGACGTTCGACGCAACATATGATCCGGCGCCAATCTCGTCAGGCGGCAACGCGGTGACGCTGTCTAATTTCTCCACTACTGGTGGTGCATCGTTCGGGAACGAGGATGCCGGCTTTTATTACAATCCTGCCAAGGGGTCACGCCCCGAACAAAGGTTGTTGGTTATCGGAGGAGCAGGCCGCGCCAACAGCTTTAGCGAGAACGGCATCGACGACTTTGAGATCGATATTGCAGTCTCGTCTTCGGGGGAAGCTTTGGGAGTGTTGGGAGTCGCTTACACACTCGATTACGTCTTATACCAGGGCACTGGGGCGCTAACGGATGCCTCTATCTCTGCGGCAGTCCCCGAGCCCGCGACCTGGGCAATGATGCTGGTCGGCTTCGGCATGGTCGGTGCAGCATCGCGTTACCGTCGTCGGAGCACCGTCACGGCCTTTGCCTGACGCCCAGACCCCGTCCGGTTCGAGAGAGCCGTCAGCCAGAACGCTGGCGGCTTTTTCGTGTCCGCTTTCCACTCAGTAGCGGCCGTTCGGTCGAGCCGACCTTTGTCTGGCTGTGACCAGAGGACCACGCGCCGTACGTGTAAGCCTCTTCAGCCGTCGGCCTCGAGAAATCGGCCATACGTCGCGACCTTCTGCCGCTCCAGGCCGATCGCCTCATAGAAGGCGGCAGCGGTAGCGTTGTCGTCGCGGACCATCAGCTGGATCTTGGGGCAGCCGCGCGAGCGCAGCCAGTCTTGCGCCGCGGCCATGAGGGTGCGGCCGATCCCCCGCCGGCGGGCGCTGGGGAAGGTGGCGAGATAGTAGACCCAGCCGCGATGGCCGTCGTCGCCGATCATGACGCTGCCGATGATCGCTTCGCCTTCGCGAACAACGAGGATCGTCGATGCCTCGCCGCCCAGCGCGCGGTCGTAGTCGGCGTGCGGATCATTCCACGGGCGGGTCAGGCCGCAGGCGTGCCAGAGCGCGACGACGACTGCGCGGTCGGAGGCGGTGGCGACGTCGATCATTGGCTAAGCAACGCACACCCCACCGGCGGCTTTCAGCCGCCGAATGACCAGGCCGCGATCATGCCCCGCATGATCGTGAGTCTTGGTCATTCCCACTCGATCGTGCCCGGCGGCTTCGACGTATAGTCGTACGTCACGCGGTTCACGCCCTTCACTTCGTTGATGATGCGCGTCGTGACGCGGCAGAGGAAGCCGCCGGGGAATTCGAACGCCTGCGCGGTCATGCCGTCGGTCGAGGTGACCGCCCGCAGCGCGAGCACCGAATCATAGGTCCGCCCGTCGCCCATCACGCCGACGCTGCGCACGGGCAGCAGCACCGCGAACGCCTGCCAGATCGCGTCGTACAGCCCGGCGGCGCGGATTTCCTCAAGATAGATCGCGTCCGCCTTGCGCAGGATGTCGCAGCGTTCGCGCGTCACTTCGCCGGGGATGCGGATGGCGAGGCCAGGGCCGGGGAACGGGTGGCGGCCGACGAAGATGTCGGGCAGCCCCAGTTCGCGGCCGAGATCGCGGACCTCGTCCTTGAACAGTTCGCGCAAGGGCTCGACGAGCTGCATGTTCATGCGCTCGGGCAGGCCGCCGACATTGTGGTGGCTCTTGATGGTCACCGACGGGCCGCCGGTGAAGCTGACGCTCTCGATCACGTCCGGATACAGCGTGCCCTGCGCCAGGAAGTCGGCGCCGCCGATCTTGCGCGCCTCGTCCTCGAACACGTCGATGAAGGTCTTGCCGATGAACTTCCGCTTGGCCTCCGGATCGGTCACGCCGGCGAGGCCGTTCAGGAACAGCGTGGCGGCGTCCACATGGACCAGCGGGATGTTGTAGTGACTACGGAACAGGCTGACGACCTGATCGGCCTCGCCCGAGCGCATCAGCCCGTGGTCGACGAAAACGCAGGTCAGCTGGCTGCCGATCGCCTCATGGATCAGCACCGCCGCCACCGCCGAATCGACCCCGCCGGACAGGCCGCAGATGACGCGGCCCGTGCCGACCTGCTGGCGGATCTCCTCGATCTTGGTGTTGCGGAACTCCGCCATCGTCCAGTCGCCCGACAGCCCGGCGACATGGCGCGCGAAATTGGCGATCAGCTTGCCGCCGTCGGGCGTGTGGACGACCTCCGGATGGAACTGCATGGCGTAGATGCGCCGCGCCTCGTCGGCGATGATGGCGTAAGGTGCGCCGGGGCTGGAGGCGACCGCGCGGAAGCCGGGCGCCAGCTCGGTCACCTTGTCGCCGTGGCTCATCCAAACCTGGTGTCGCTCGTCCTCGGTCCACAGGCCGTTGAACAGCCCGCAGGATTCGGCGACCGTCACGATCGCCTCGCCGAACTCGCCCGAATTGCCCTTCTCGACCTTGCCGCCCAACTGCTTCGTCAGCGCCTGCTGGCTGTAGCAGATGCCGAGCATCGGCAGGCCGGCGTCGAGGATGACCTGCGGAATCAGCGGCGAGCCTTCGTCCACCACCGATGCCGGACCACCCGACAGGATCACCGCCTTGGGCTGCATCCGTTCGAACGCGGCTTCGGCGGCGTTGAAGGGGGCGATCTCGCTATAGACCCCCGCCTCGCGCACGCGGCGCGCGATCAGCTGGGTCACCTGGCTGCCGAAGTCGACGATCAGGATGGATTCTGGATGCTCTGCCATGCGCCCATCTAGCGGGATGGGCGCAGGGAGCAAGCCGCCACGGAATGATCCGCGGCGGCTCATTACGTCACTTCACCGGCTTCACCGTCATCCCCGTCCACTGCGCGCTGAACGCCCACAGGTCGGCGGCTTCCTCGATGATCTTGTCGGTCGGCTTGCCGGAGCCATGCCCGGCGCGCGTCTCGATGCGGACGAGGTGCGGCTTGGGACCGATGTCGGCAGCCTGGATCGCCGCGGTGTACTTGAACGTGTGGCCCGGCACGACGCGGTCGTCGGTGTCGGCGGTGGTCGCGAGGATCGCCGGGTAGGCCTTGCCGGACTGAACGTTGTGATAGGGCGAGTATTTGTACAGCGTGCGGAAATCGGCCTCCTTCGACGGATAGCCGTAGTCGTCGACCCAGTAGCGTCCCGCCGTCCAGCGATCGAAGCGAGTCATGTCCATCACGCCCACCGCCGGCAGCGCCGCGGCGAACAGGTCGGGGCGCTGGTTGACGACGGCACCGACCAGCAGGCCGCCGTTCGAACCGCCCTGGATCACCGTCTTCTGCGGCGATGAGATACCGGCCTTGTCGAGATACTCGGCCGCGGCGATCATGTCGTCAAACACGTTCTGCTTGTTCGCCAGGCGACCGGCATCATGCCACGCCTTGCCGTACTCGCCGCCGCCGCGCAGGTTCGGCTGGGCGATCACCCCGCCCTGCTCCATCCACGCGAGGCGCGTCGCCGAGAAGCTGGGCGTCAGCGAGACATTGAACCCGCCATAGCCATACAGGATCGTCGGCGCCGGACCCTTCAGCCCCTTCTTGTGGACGATGAACATCGGCACCTTCGTGCCGTCCTTCGACGGGTAGAAGACCTGCCGCACCTCGTACTGCGATGGGTCGAACGGCACCCTGGGCGCCGCCCACACGCTCGCCTGCCCCGTGCGAACATCGTAGCGGTAGATCGTCGATGGCGTCGCGAAGCTGGTGAAGGCGAAGAACGTCTCCGGATCCTCCGGATCGCCGCCGAAGCCCCCCGCCGTGCCGATCCCGGGCAACGCGACCTTGCCGATCATCTTGCCGTCGAGGCCGTAGCGGCGGACCTCGCTCTTCACGTCGACCATATATTGGGCGACCAGCACGCCGCCGACGATGCCGCTGCCGTCGAGCACCGCCTGATCCTCGGCCACGACCTGCACCGGCTGCGGGTTCGCCTGCGCGACGTCGAGCGTGACGATGCGATTGCGCGGCGCGTCCTTGTTGGTCTGAACGTAGAATTTGGTGCCGACGTTGCCGACCACCGACCATTCGTTGGTCAGCCCGGCGATCAGCTTGCGCGGCGCCCAGTCGGTTGAGCGCAGGTCTACCAACGTCAGTTCATTGACGTTGTCGGTGCCCTCGCTGGTGTAGATCAGCAGCCAGCGACCGTCGTCGGTGACGCTGGCGTAATGACCGCGCTTGGGCATGTCGGGTGTCGCATAGACCAGGCGGTCGGCCGACTGCGGCGTGCCGAGCTTGTGGAAATAGACCTTGGAGTTCAGCGTCAGCGCCTGAAACTTCTGGCCCGCCGGCGGCTCGGGATAGCGGGTATAGAAGAAGCCGGAGCCGTCCTTCATCCAGTTGCCCAGGCCCCGCACCCACTCCAGCTGGTCGCCGGTATCCTTGCCGGTCGCGACGTCGAGCACCTTCAGCGTGCGCCAGTCGGTGCCGCCATCCTGGATCGAATAGAGCACCTTCGTACCGTCGTCCGACGGCGCATAGCCGCCGAGCGCGGTCGCGCCGTCCTTCGCCCAGGCGTTGGGGTCGATCAGCACGCGTCCCGGACCATCGAGCGTGTCGCGGACGAACAGCACCGCCTGATTCTGAAGACCGGTGTTGCGCGAGTAGAAATACTTGCCGCCCTTCTTGGAGGGCAGGCCGAAGCGTTCGTAATTGTAGAGCTGCTTCATGCGATCGGCGAAGATCTGCCGCCCCGGCAGTGTCGAGAGATAGGCGTTGGTGACCCGGTTCTGCTCGGCGACCCATGCCGCGACCTTCGGGTCGGTGCGAACATCGTTCTCCAGCCAGCGATACGGATCGGCGACCTTTACACCGAACTGTTCGTCGACGGTATTGCCCCGCTCGGTGGTCGGGTAGGTCAGGTTCGGCATGGCATCCTGTGCGAAGGCGGCGACCGGGGCGGTCGCGATGAGAAGGGCGGCGAGGGTCGCGCGGGCGGCCATGAGGAATCTCCGGCGGAAATGAAAAGGAGGCCGCACCCTATCGGGCACGACCTCCTCCACAAGTCCGAAAAGCTGCGAACCGCTCAGGAGCCGCAGCGGGCGCCTCACGCGTCCTCGTAATCGCCCTCGACGTTGACCGGGCCCGAATCCTGCCCCTTGGCCGACACGTCGCGGTCGACGAATTCGATGATCGCCATCGGCGAGGCATCCGACGCGCGGATGCCGGCCTTGATGATGCGGGTGTAGCCGCCGTTACGGTCGGCGTAGCGCGCGCCCAGCGTATCGAACAGCTTCACCAGCTGCGTATCGTCGAGCAGGCGCGCATGCGCGAGACGACGGTTGGACAGGCCACCCTTCTTCGCCAGCGTGATGAGCTTCTCGACGTAGGGACGCAGTTCCTTCGCCTTGGCGACGGTGGTGGTGATCTGCTCATGCTTGATGAGCGCGGCCGACATGTTGCGGAACAGGGCCAGACGATGGGCCGAGGTGCGCTGAAGCTTACGACCGCCTACGCGATGACGCATGGGTATTTCCTTCGTTCGTTAAGGGGCCGTATCGGGCACCCATCAAAGTGCTACTTTGATGGGAACCCCTCGGAACCCCAGAGCTGGTGGCGTTTAGGGCCGCCACCTTCACCCTTTTGAACCGCGAGGGTTCGGTAACCACAGTCGCGCCGCGGCAAAGCCGCGTCGTCAGTCGGCATGAATGCCGCTGGCCGGGCCTGATTTCATCTCCGGCGCAAGCACGCTTGCGCCGGTGTGAAATCAGCCGAGGATCTCCTGCTCCAGCCGCTTGGCCATCTCTTCGATGTTCTCAGGCGGCCAGCCCGGAATTTCCATGCCGAGGCGCAGGCCCATCGACGACAGCACTTCCTTGATCTCGTTCAGGGACTTGCGACCGAAGTTCGGCGTGCGCAGCATCTCGGCCTCGGTCTTCTGGACCAGATCGCCGATGTAGATGATGTTGTCGTTTTTCAGGCAGTTCGCCGAACGCACCGACAGCTCCAACTCGTCCACCTTCTTGAGGAGGAAGCGGTTGATCGTGGCGGTGTCGCCCGTCTCCGCCGGAGCGGCCGACGGAGCCACCACGCCACCGGTCGGGGCCGCACGGGTCACGCTCGAATCGTCGAAGTGGACGAACAGCGCCAGCTGGTCCTGCAGGATGCGGCCGGCATAGGCCACCGCGTCCTCGGGCGTCACCGTGCCGTCGGTTTCGACGCTCAGCGTCAGCTTGTCATAGTCCAGGTCCTGACCGACGCGGGTCGGATCGACCTTGTACGAGACCTGACGCACCGGCGAATACAGCGCATCGACCGGAATCAGGCCAATCGGAGCATCGGCCGGACGGTTGCCGGCGGCGGGCACATAGCCCTTGCCGGTATCCGCGGTCAGTTCCATGTTCAGCGTCGCGCCGTCGTCGAGGTGGCAGATCACCAGATCCTTGTTCAGGATCTCGATATCGCCCGACACGGCGATGTCGCCGGCCTTCACTTCGGCGGGACCGGTGGCGGAGAGCTGGAGGCGCTTCGGCCCCTCGCCCTGCATACGGATCGCGATCTGCTTCACGTTAAGGACGATGTCGGTCACGTCCTCACGGACGCCGGCCAGCGACGAAAATTCGTGCAGCACGTTCTCGATCTTGATCGAGGTGACGGCGGCACCCTGCAGGCTGGACAGCAGCACGCGGCGCAGCGCGTTGCCGAGCGTCAGGCCGAAGCCACGCTCCAGCGGCTCGGCGACGAACGTCGACTTGCGCTTGCCGTCGCCGCCCTTCTTTTCCAGGCCGCTCGGCTTCTTGAGTTCCTGCCAATTCTTTGCGTTGACGGACACGGGCTACCCCTTGCTTTTGGGCAGCGGCCGATCGGAGCCGCTGCCGTTTCAGTTACGGTCCGCGCCGCGCGATCAACCGCGCGCGGACCCCGGTACGGATGTCAGACGCGGCGACGCTTCGACGGACGCACGCCATTGTGCGGGATCGACGTCACGTCGCGGATCGAGCTGATCTGGAAGCCGACCGCCTGCAGCGCACGAAGCGCCGACTCGCGGCCCGAACCCGGACCCTTGACTTCGACTTCCAGCGTGCGAACGCCGTGCTCGGCGGCCTTCTTGCCGGCGTCTTCGGCCGCGACCTGTGCCGCGTACGGGGTCGACTTGCGCGAACCCTTGAAGCCCATCATGCCCGCCGACGACCATGCGATGGTATTACCCTGCGCATCGGTGATCGTGATCATGGTGTTGTTGAAGCTGGCGTTCACGTGCGCGACGCCGGCGGTGATGTTCTTGCGCTCGCGACGGCGAAGACGCTGCGGTGCTTGTGCCATGTGGTATTCCTGACCTGATTTTCAATACGGCCGGCGCCGGGCTGTTTGCCCCATGCCTGCCTTCCGGCGGAGAAGAAGTGGCGCGGAAGTCCCCCTGGACTTCCGCTGCTACTTACTTCTTCTTACCCGCGATCGGCTTCGCCTTGCCCTTGCGGGTGCGCGCATTGGTGTGCGTGCGCTGGCCGCGGACCGGCAGGCCCTTGCGATGACGCAGGCCGCGGTAGCAGGCGAGATCCATCAGACGCTTGATGTTCATCGAGGTCTGGCGACGCAGGTCGCCCTCGACGCTGTAGCCGGCGTCGATGGTCTCGCGGATCTGCAGCACTTCCTGATCGGTCAGGTCCTGCACGCGGCGATCGGCGGCGATGCTCAGGCGATCGGTGATCTCCTTCGCCTTGGCCGGGCCGATACCGTGAATGTACTGAAGCGCGATGATTACGCGCTTGTTGGTCGGGATGTTGACGCCCGCAATACGTGCCATGAAAGATTTCTCCCAGCTCCACGGGTCCGGCATGGCTGCTCGAACCCATCTCATCGCGTTGACTTCCGAAACGCACGACAACGGCGAGCGCAAGCGAGCGCCGCCGGCAGCCGGGGTATTCGGAATGATGTCGCGTTAAGGTCCGGTTACACCTGAGTCAAGCGCCGCGGCACGCCGCCCGGCCCATTTCCGGAGCGCGACGCCCGCCCAGACCAGCTCGACCAGACCGAACGGCCAGGCGCCCTGCAGAAAGCCATAGGCCGATCCCAGTGCGCAGGCACCCGCGAACGCCAGCGTCCAAACAGGCGCCCGATCCTCCAGCATGTAGCAAACCAGCATCGCGGTAACCGCGAACAGGCCAAAGGCGGTCAGCGCGTCCATGCCGCGCCCAATCCCGTCAGCCCTGCGGCCGCAACCCGTCGAGGATCGCCTCGATCGCCGCGGTAACGTGCGCGATGTCGGCCATGCCGTCGACGCGGTGGACGATGCCGCGCGCGTCGTAGATCGGCAGGATCGGTGCGGTCTTCGCGCGATACTCGGCCATGCGCGTGCGCACGGTTTCGGCGTTGTCGTCGGGACGGCGCTTGAACTCGGTCGCACCGCAGACGTCGCAAACGCCCTCGACCGCGGGCAGCTTGTAGCGATCGTGATAGCCCGCGCCGCAATTGGCACAGGTGAAACGCCCGGTGATGCGATCGACCAGCGCCTCCTCATCGACGCCCAGCTCGATCACCGCGTCCAGCTGACGGTCACGCTCGTCCAGCAAGCCGTCGAGCGCCTCCGCCTGCGCGGCGGTGCGCGGATAGCCATCGAAGATCGCGCCACGCGCAGTATCCGGGCTGTCGAGCCGCTCGCCGATCAGCGCCGAAACGATCGCGTCGGACACCAGCTCGCCGGCCTCCATCACCGCCTTCGCCTGCAGCCCGACCGGCGTGCCGGCCTTCACCGCGGCGCGCAGCATGTCGCCGGTGGACAGCTGCACCATGCCGCGATCGGCTTCGAGCCGGCTGGCCTGCGTACCCTTGCCGGCCCCCGGAGGCCCTAGAAGAATGATGTTCACGGCGCGGCTCCCCTGTCGCGTCAATGGTTAGCGCGTCGATGTCTAGCGCAGGCGCCCGCCCTTGAGCTTCGCCTTCTTGATGAGATCGCCATACTGGTGCGCCAGCAGGTGCGACTGGATCTGCGTCACCGTGTCCATCGTCACGTTGACGACGATCAGCAGTGATGTGCCCCCCAGATAGAAGGGGATCGACAGCGCTGACACCAGATATTCCGGCACAACGCAGATGAAGGTGAGATACGCCGCACCGATCACGGTGATGCGCGTCAGCACATAGTCGAAGTAGTTCTCGGTGTTCTTGCCCGGACGAATGCCGGGGATGAAGCCGCCGTAGCGCTTCAGATTCTCGGCCGTCTCTTCCGGGTTGAACACGACGGCGGTGTAGAAGAACGAGAAGAAGATAATGCCCGCCGCGTACAGCCCCATGTACACAGGCGACCCGTGCTGGAGATACTGGTTCAGCGTGATGACAAAGTCGCCCCACTTGCTCTCGCCGACCGTCGCCTGACCGGCGAACTGCGTGATCGTCAGCGGCAGCAGCAGCAGCGAGGATGCGAAGATCGGCGGGATGACACCGGCGGTGTTGATCTTGAGCGGCAGGTGGCTGCGCTCGGCCTGCACGCCGCGCGCGGTCTGGCGCTTGGGATACTGGATCAGGATGCGGCGCTGCGCGCGCTCCATGAAGCAGATCAGCAGCACGAGACCCGCAACCGCGGCGATGATGAGCAGCAGCGACCCCGTGCCCATCGTGCCGGTACGGCCGCCCTCGAACAGCTGCACCAGTGTGGTCGGCAGATGGGCGACGATGCCCGCCATGATGATGAGTGAAATGCCGTTGCCGATGCCGCGGCTGGTGATCTGTTCGCCCAGCCACATCAGGAACATCGTGCCGCCGATCAGCGAGACGACCGCGGCGATGCGGAACGTCAGACCCGGCTCGATCACCGCCTGCATGCCCTGACTGGCGCCGAACGCCTCCAGGCCGACTGCGATGAACCAGCCCTGGATCGCGGTCAGCGCGACCGTTCCGTAGCGGGTGTACTGGTTCAGCTTCTTGCGACCGCTCTCGCCTTCCTTCTTGATGGCGGCAAGCTGCGGCGACAGCGAGGTCGCCAGCTGCACCACGATCGAGGCGGTGATGTAGGGCATGACGCCCAGCGCGATCAGGCTCATGCGCTGCAACGCGCCGCCCGAGAAGGTGTTGAAGAAGTCGAGAACGCCGCCCTGCGTCTGGTTGGCGAGCAGGTTCAGCGCGGTCGGATCGACACCCGGCAGCGGCACGTAGCTCAGCATGCGGAAGACGATCAGCGCGCCCAGCGTGAACCACAGGCGCTTCTTGAGGTCGGTCGCCTTGCTGAACTTCGAAAGGTTCAGGCCGGAGGCCATGGAGTCGGCGGCGGATGCCATGTGCTGTGTGTATCCCGGTAATCGGCGGGATAACCCGCCCCCGCCGCTCATATAGGGGGCCGGAGCGGCTTGTCTAACCCGTGCTCGACTCTGTCTGGCGGCGCAATACCGGGACGAGGCTCAAGCGAAACGCATCGGGGCCCCGGCATCCACCGGGGCCCCGATCCGGGCTCACTTCCTGGCGAACGACGCCTTCTTCTCGGCCTTTGCCTTTTGGACGACGCGGTGCTTGGCCTTGGCCTTGTCGGCTGCCGGGATCAGCTCGGGGATCGTCACCGAACCACCGGCCGCTTCGATCGCCTCGCGCGCGCCCTTCGACGCACCGGCGACCGTGATCGTCAGCTTCGACGTCAGCGTGCCCTTGCCCAGCACGCGCACGCCGTCCTTGCCGCCGCGGGTCAGGCCCATCGCGGTCAGGACCGACTGGTCGATCGGCTGCGACGCGTCGAGGGTGCCGGCGTCGATCGCCTTCTGGATCGCGCCCAGGTTTACCTCGGCATAATCCTTGGCGAAGATGTTGTTGAAGCCGCGCTTCGGGATCCGCATGTGGAGCGGCATCTGGCCACCCTCGAACCCGTTGATGGCGACGCCCTCACGGCTGCCCTGGCCCTTCTGGCCGCGGCCCGAGGTCTTGCCCTTGCCGGAACCGATACCACGGCCGACCCGCATCCTGCGGTGACGGGCGCCTTCGTTATCGCGGAGGTCGTTGAGCTTCATGTTATGCACTCGCTTTCGCTATGTTCGCGCTGGAAAATTAAACGGATGAAATAAGGAAGGGGGCCGTTAGCCCCCTCCCCCGAGTTTGTCACGTGATTCGAGGGAAACTAGTCCTCGACCACCTGCACCATGTGCGGCAGCTTGCGGATCATGCCCCGGACTTCCGGGGTATCTTCCAGCTCGCTCACCTTGTGCATCTTGTTGAGGCCAAGGCCGATCAGCGTCGCGCGCTGATCCTTCTTGCGGCGGATCGGCGAACCGGTCTGCTTGATCTTGATGGTCGCCATGTCAGTTACTCCGCGATCGCTGCGGCATCGGCCTCGGCGGTCTGCGAACCACCACGGCCGAGCAGGTCGGCGATCTTCTTGCCCCGGCGCTGCGCGACGCTCTTGGGCGAGGTCTGCTCGCCCAGCGCCTCGAAGGTCGCCCGAATCATATTGTACGGGTTCGACGTGCCGACCGACTTCGTCACGACGTCGTGGACGCCGAGCGATTCGAAGATCGCACGCATCGGACCGCCGGCGATGATGCCGGTGCCGGCCGGAGCCGAGCGCACCGTCACGCGACCGGCACCGAAGTGGCCGTTGCCGTCGTGATGCAACGTGCGGCCATCCTTCAGCGGCACGCGGACCATCGCCTTCTTCGCGGCCGCAGTGGCCTTGGAGATGGCTTCCGGCACTTCGCGCGCCTTGCCGTGACCGAAGCCGACACGGCCCTTGCCGTCGCCCACGACGACCAGCGCCGCGAAGCCGAAGCGCTTGCCGCCCTTCACCGTCTTCGAGACGCGGTTGATGTGGACCAGCTTCTCGATCAGCTCTTCGCCGCCGTCGTCGGCGCCGCGCGGGCCGCCGCGGTTGTCGCGACCGCGACCGCCGTCACGACCGCCGCGATTGCCGCCGGGGCCACCCGGACCACGACCGCGACCACCGCCGCCACCGCCACCCAGGCCGCCGCGACCGCGACCGCCACCACCACCGCCGGCATAGCCGCCCGACTGCTGCGGAGCGTCGTTGGTCGGAGCCGAAGCGTCGGCCGGCGCGCCCGCAGGCGTGTTGTTCTCGTCGGCCATCTTAGAACTCCAATCCGCTTTCGCGCGCGGCCTCGGCCAGCGCCTTGACCCGGCCATGGAACAGGAAGCCGCCGCGATCGAACACGACCTGCGTCACGCCTGCTGCCTTGGCCGCTTCCGCGACGCGCTGACCGACGGCCTTGGCGGCCTCGATCGTCGCGCCGGTCTTGTCGGCGTTGTCCTTGCCCAGCGTCGACGCGGCGGCGACCGTACGGCCCTCCGCATCGTCGATGACCTGCGCGTAGATGTGCTTGCCCGAGCGATGCACGCTCAGACGCGGGCGCCCACCGCCACGCGCACGCAACGCGGTACGGTTGCGGCGACGCCGCTTCTCGAAGAGGGAGAGACCCTTGGTCATTACTTCTTCTTCCCTTCCTTGCGGAAGATGAACTCGCCGTCGTACTTGATGCCCTTGCCCTTGTACGGCTCGGGCTTGCGCCAGCGACGGATTTCGGCGGCGAACTGGCCGACCGCCTGCTTGTCGTTGCCCGAGATTTCGACCGTGGTCTGATCCGGAGTCTTTACCTCGACGCCTTCCGGCACGTCCAGGTCGACGTCATGCGAATAGCCAAGCTGCAGCTTGAGCTTGCGACCCTGCGCGGCGGCGCGGTAGCCGACGCCGGTGATGAGCAGCTTCTTGGTGAAGCCCTCGGTCACCCCGGTCACCAGGTTCTGGACCAGCGTACGCTGCATGCCCCAGAACGCCCGTGCCTGCTTCGTCTCGTTGGCCGGCTGCACCGAGATGCCGCCGTCCTCGACCGTGTACGAGATCTCGTCACGCATCGCGAGCGTCAGCGCGCCCTTCGGACCCTTCACGCTCAGCGTCTTGCCCTCGATCGAGGCGCTCACGCCTGCCGGTACGGGGACCGGCTTCTTGCCGATGCGGCTCATCAGAACACCTCCGCGAGCACTTCGCCGCCGACGTTCTGTTCGCGCGCTTCCGCGTCGGACAGGACACCGCGGGGCGTCGAGACGATGGTGATGCCAAGGCCGTTGCGGACCCGCGGCAGCTCCTGGCTGCCCGAGTAGACGCGACGGCCCGGCTTCGAGATGCGCGCGACGTGCTTGATCGCGGGCTGGCCCTCGAAATACTTCAGCTCGATGCGGATGCCGGCCGCGGGGCCCATCTGCTCTTCGCTGTAGCCACGGATATAGCCTTCGCGCTGAAGCACGTCGAGCACGCGGGTCCGCAGCTTGCTGCCCGGCGTCAGGACGGAGTCCTTGCGCGCGCGCTGGCCGTTGCGGATGCGGGTGAGCATGTCACCCAGGGGATCGGTCAATGCCATGTCGTCAGACCCTTACCAGCTCGACTTGGTGAGGCCGGGGATCAGGCCCTTGTTGGCCAGATCGCGCAGCATCACGCGAGCGAGACGGAACTTGCGGTAGTAGGCGCGCGGACGGCCGGTCAGCTCGCAACGGTTGCGGATGCGCGTCGGGTTCCCGTTGCGGGGAATCTCGGCCATCTTCAAACGGGCGATCAGACGCTCGGACTCGTCCAGGGACTCGTCGTTCGCGGTTGCCTTGAGCTTCGCATATTTGCCGGCGTACTTCTTCACCAGCTGCTTGCGACGCTCGTTCTTGTTGATCGAACTCAGTTTCGCCATCGGACTTAAGCTCTCTTTCGCTTACGCTGCCTGGGCCTGCTCACCGGTCATGCCGATGAACGGGAAACCGAAGAGACGCAGGAGCTCACGAGCTTCCTCGTCGGTCTTCGCAGTGGTGGTGACGATGATGTCCATGCCGCGGATCTGGTCCACACTGTCGTAGCTGATCTCCGGGAAGATCAGCTGTTCCTTCAGGCCCATGGCATAGTTGCCACGGCCGTCGAACGACTTTGGGTTCAGCCCGCGAAAGTCGCGGACGCGCGGCAGAGCGATCGTGACGAGACGGTCGAGGAACTCGTACATGCGCTCGCGGCGAAGGGTCACCTTCGCACCGATCGGCATGCCCTCGCGCAGCTTGAACTGCGCGATCGACTTCTTCGCCTTCGTGACGACGGGCTTCTGCCCGGCGATGCGCTGCATTTCCGAAGCGGCCTGGTCGACCTTCTTCTTGTCCTGCGTCGCGTCACCCACGCCCATGTTGATGACGATCTTGTCGAGCCGCGGAACCTCCATGTGGTTCTTGTAGCCGAACTTGTCGCTCATCGCCTTGGCGATCGTGTCGTCGTACTGCTTGCGCAGACGCGGCGTATAATTGTCAGCCACTGATGGCCTCCCCGGTCTTGACGGCCACGCGGACCTTCTTGCCGTCCTTCGTCTCGAAACGGACGCGGGTCGGCTTGCCGTCCGCGGTCACGTGCGCGACCTTGGAAACGTGCATCGGCGCTTCCGAACGCTTCAGGCCACCCTGCGGGTCGCCCTGGCTCGGCTTCGTGTGGCGCACGGCGATGTTCACGCCGGACACCACGACCTTGCCGTCCTTCGGCAACGACTGGGTGACTTCACCGGTCTTGCCCTTGTCCTTGCCGGACAGGACGATGACGCGGTCACCCTTCTTGATCTTCGCGGCAGCCATCACAGCACCTCGGGAGCGAGCGAAATGATCTTCATATAGCCCTTCGAGCGCAGCTCGCGGACCACCGGGCCGAAGATACGGGTGCCGATCGGCTCCTCGTTCTTGTTGACCAGCACCGCGGCATTGCCGTCGAAGCGGATCACCGAGCCGTCGGCCCGGCGAATGTCCTTGGCGGTGCGGACGATGACGGCGCGATGCACGTCACCCTTCTTCACCTTGCCCCGGGGTACGGCTTCCTTGACGCTGACGACGATGACGTCGCCCACGCCGGCCACGCGGCGCTTCGAGCCGCCCAGCACCTTGATGCACTGCACCCGCTTCGCGCCGCTGTTGTCAGCGACGTCGAGATTGGACTGCATCTGGATCATCGATCCGGTTCCTTCTCATCTGGCCTGCCGGGACCAGAAGGCCCGGTGGTTCCGTTCAATCCATCCGGTCCGCGCGGGGCGAACCGGAACAGCTCAGGCGGCGGCGTCCACGTCGACGCGCTCGGGCGTCGCGTGGGTGTTCACCCGCTCGACCACCGTCCACGTCTTCAGCTTGGAGATCGGCGCGGTCTCTTCGATCCGCACGGTCTCGCCGGCCTTGTACTCGTTGCTCTCGTCGTGAGCATGATACTTCTTCGAGCGGCGGATGATCTTGCCGTAGAGCGGGTGCTTCACCTTGCGCTCGACGTTCACCACCACCGTCTTGTCGGTCTTGTCCGAGACGATCACCCCGGTCAGCACGCGCTTCGGCATGTCTCTCGTCCTTTACTTGGCATCCGAGCGCGTACGCTCGGACTGCAGCGTCTTGATGCGGGCGATGTCCTTGCGGACTTCCTTCACCCGGGTCGGCTTCTCCAGCTGGCTGGTCGCCGCCTGGAAGCGCAGGTTGAAAGCCTCGCGCTTCAGGTCGCCCAGCTGCGTCGTCAGCTCGTCGTCGCTCTTGGCGCGAAGATCGGTAGCCTTGGTCATCTTCAACCCTCCAGGTGCGACGTGTCGCCGAGACGCGCCACGACCTTGACCTTGATCGGCAGCTTCATCGCGGCGCGGCTGAACGCCTCCGCGGCGAGCGGCCCCTCGACACCGTCGAGCTCGAACAGGATTCGGCCCGGCTTGACGCGCGCGGCCCAATATTCCGGCGCGCCCTTGCCCGAACCCATGCGGACTTCCGCCGGCTTCGACGACACGGCGACGTCCGGGAAGATGCGGATCCACAAACGCCCCTGGCGCTTGATGTGACGCGTGATCGCGCGGCGAGCCGCCTCGATCTGGCGTGCGGTGATCCGCTCCGGCTCCATCGCCTTCAGCCCGTACGAGCCGAAGTTCAGCGTCGTGCCGCCCTTGGCGTCGCCATGGATGCGACCCTTGAACTGCTTGCGGAACTTGGTCTTCTTCGGTTGCAGCATGATTAGTTCCTGCGATCATCGCGCGCCGGGCGCACGCCGGAGGTCTGTGCCTCCATCATCAGCCGGTCCTGCGCCATCGGGTCGTGTCCGAGGATCTCGCCCTTGAACACCCAGACCTTCACGCCGCACACGCCGTAGGCGGTATGGGCTTCGGCATCGGCATAGTCGAGGTGCGCGCGCAGCGTGTGCAGCGGCACCCGGCCCTCGCGATAGCTCTCCGACCGGGCGATCTCGGCACCACCGAGACGACCGCCGCAGGCGACGCGGATGCCATCGGCACCCAGGCGCATCGCCGACTGCACCGCACGCTTCATGGCGCGGCGGAAGGCGATACGACGCTCGAGCTGGTCGGCAATGCCCTGCGCGATCAGTTTGGCATCGATCTCGGGCTTGCGGATCTCGACGATGTTCAGCGACACCTCGGACGACGTCATCGAGCCGATCTTCTTGCGAAGCTTCTCGATGTCGGTGCCCTTCTTGCCGATGATGACACCGGGGCGCGCCGCGTAGATCGAGATGCGGGCCAGCTTGGCCGGACGCTCGATCACCACCTTGGAAATCGCGGCCTGGGGCAGCGTTTTCACGATGAACTGGCGGATCTTCAGATCCTCCAGCAGCAGGCGGCCATAGTCCGCACCCTCGGCGAACCAGCGGCTGTCCCACGTCCGGTTGATCTGCAGGCGCAGGCCGATCGGGTTGCTCTTGTGACCCATTATGCTTCTTCCTGCTCGCGCACGACGATGCGCAGACGGCTGAACGGCTTCAGGATGCGGGTGGACTTGCCACGGCCGCGGGTCGCGAAGCGCTTCATGGTGATCGACTTGCCGACCGACGCCTCAGCGACGACGAGTGCGTCGACATCGAGGTTGTGGTTGTTCTCGGCGTTGGCGATGGCCGAAGCCAGCACCTTGCGCGCATCGACCGCCATGGCCTTCTTCGAGAAGGCCAGGATGTTCAGCGCCTTGCCGACCGGCTGGTTGCGGATCAGCGCCGCGACCAGATTGAGCTTCTGCGCCGAACCGCGGATCTGCGTGCCGACCGACAGGGCTTCCTTGTCGCCGACGCGACGCGGGGCTGCTTGCTTGGACATCAGCGCTTACCCTTCTTGTCGGCGGCATGGCCCGGGAAGAAGCGGGTCGGAGCGAATTCGCCCAGCTTCATGCCCACCATCTCCTCGTTCACGCTCACCGGCACGAACTTGCGGCCGTTGTACACGTTGAACGTCAGGCCGACGAACTGCGGCAGGATCGTCGAACGGCGCGACCAGGTCTTGATCGGCGCTGCACGGGTGGCGTCCTGCGCGGTCTCGGCCTTCTTCAGGAGGCTGAGGTCCACGAACGGGCCCTTCCAGACTGAACGAGCCATGGTTTAGCCCTTCCTCTTCGTCGAGTGACGCGACCGGATAATCATCTTGTCGGTCGACTTGTTGTGACGGGTGCGCGCACCCTTCGTCGGCTTGCCCCACGGGGTGACCGGATGACGGCCGCCCGAGGTTCGGCCTTCACCACCGCCGTGCGGATGGTCGACCGGGTTCTTCGCGACGCCGCGGGTCAGCGGGCGGATGCCCTTCCAGCGGTTGCGTCCGGCCTTGCCCAGGTTCTGGTTCTGGTTGTCGGGGTTCGACACCGCGCCCACCGTCGCCATGCAGGTCGCGTGGATGTAGCGCTGCTCGCCCGAGTTCAGGCGAACGATCACCATACCCTTGTCGCGACCGACGACCTGCACGTACGTGCCGGCCGAACGGGCGATCTGGCCACCCTTGCCCGGCTTCATCTCGACGTTGTGGACGATCGTGCCGACCGGCACCGAGCCCAGCTCCATCGCGTTGCCCGGCTTCACGTCGGTGCGCTTGCCCGCGATAACCTTGTCGCCGACCGCCAGACGCTGCGGCGCGATGATGTAGGCGACGTTCGCCTTGCCATCGGTATCGCCGTAATTGACCAGCGCGATGAACGCGGTGCGGTTGGGATCATATTCGATCCGCTCGACCGTGCCCTCGACATCCCAGGTGCGACGCTTGAAATCGACGATGCGATAGCGCTGCTTGTGACCGCCGGCGATGCCGCGCGAAGTCACGTGACCCTTGTTGTTGCGACCGCCGGTCTTGGTCTTGCCCTCGGTCAGCGCCTTGACCGGACGACCCTTGTACAGGGCCGAACGGTCGATCAGGATCAGGCCGCGGACGCCAGGCGACGTCGGGTTATAATTCTTGAGCGCCATGTCAGTTGACCCCCTGCGTGACGTCGATCGAGTCGCCGTCCTTCAGCGTCACGATCGCCTTCTTGACGTCCGAGCGGCTGTAGGGCGTGCCCTTCCAGCGCTTCGTCTTGCCCTTCTGGACCAGCGTGTTCACGCCGGTGACGGTGACGTTGAACAGCGCTTCGATCGCTGCCTTGATCTCGGGCTTCGACGCATCGTTCGAAACCTTGAACACGACGGCGTTGTGCTCCGACATCATCGTCGACTTCTCGGTGATGTGGGGAGCCACGATCACGTCGTAGTGACGATTGTCGATCGCCTTGCCTGCCTTAGCCATTGAAGCGCGCCTCCAGCTTCTCGATCGCGGCGCGCGTCAGCACCAGCGTGTCATGCTTCAGGATGTCGTAAACATTCGCACCCATCGCCGGCAGGACGTTGATCGTGTGGATGTTGCCCGCGGCCAGCGCGAAGCTCGTTTCCACCTGATCGCCGTCGATTACCAGCGCGGTCTTGCCGACGCCCAGACGCGCCCAATCCGCCAGCAGCGTCTTGGTCTTGTTCTCGGCGACGGTCAGGCTCTCCATGACCACCAGCGACCCTGCCTTGGCATGGGTCGACAGCGCCATCTTGAGACCCAGCGCGCGAATCTTCTTGTTCAGCGACGGGTTGAAGTCGCGGACGCGGGCGCCGTGCGCCTTACCACCGCCGATGAAGATCGGGGCACGGCGATCGCCGTGACGTGCCGTACCGCCGCCCTTCTGGCGACCGAACTTCTTGCCGGTGCGGGCGACATCCGACCGCTCGCGCGTGCCGCGGGCGGTGCCGCGACGCTTCTCGAGCTGCCAGGTGACGACACGGTGCAGGATGTCCGCGCGGGGCTCGACGCCGAAAATGGCATCGTCCAGCTCGGTATCCGCGCCATTCGCGGCGGCGTCGAAGGATTGAACCTTGACCTTCACGTTCAGCCCTCCTGGCCTTCGGTCGCTTCCGGCACGCTCGTCTCAGCGGGCGTGTCGGCGGCGGTGTTGGTATTGGCGGCCTGCTTCAGCCCGGCCGGACGCGGCGCGTCGGCGTTCGGGGCGAGCTTCACCGCATCCTTGACGAGCAGCCAGCCACCCTTCGAGCCGGGCACGGAGCCCTTCACGAAGATCAGGCCACGCTCGACATCGGTCGAGACGATCTCGAGATTCTGCTGCGTGCGGGTGCGGGCACCCATGTGGCCGGCCATCTTCTTGTTCTTGAAGACGCGGCCAGGATCCTGGCGGTTACCCGTCGAACCATGCGAACGGTGCGAGACCGAGACGCCGTGCGTCGCGCGCAGACCACCGAAGCCCCAGCGCTTCATGGCGCCGGCGAAGCCCTTGCCCTGCGTGGTGCCCTGCACGTCGACCATCTGGCCGGCGACATAGTGATCGGCAGCCAGCTCGGCGCCGACGTCGAGGAGGTTGTCCTCGGTCACGCGGAACTCGGCCAGGATCGCCTTGGGCTCGACTTCGGCCTTGCCGTACATGCCGCGCTGCGGCTTGGCGACGTTCTTGGCCTTGGCGCTGCCCGCGCCCAGCTGCACCGCGACATAACCGTCACGGTCCGATTCCTTGCGTGCGACGACCTGGAGCCCATCGAGCTGCAGGACGGTGACGGGCACGTGGCGCCCATCGTCCTGGAACAGCCGGGTCATACCCAGTTTCTTCGCGATCACGCCTGTGCGCATGATGCGTATTCCTTCCAAACAGAGGCTCCCGACCCAGTCAGGAGCGTGCCAACGAAAAGGCCCTCCAGCGTCACCGCCGAAGAGCCAGCCCAAGTACAAGTGCCCCCGTCAGGGCCATCTGGTTTCGCTTCGTCATAAAGCGAAAGACGGGGACTCAGGCGCCAGTGGAACTGGCCGGTATCCCTGCTCTCTCCGCGCCATCGTCACCGACTGCGCAAGCACGCGGGGAATCGCTTCCCCGCGGGAGAGGTGCCTTTAGGCGAGCTTGATCTCGACGTCAACGCCGGCGGCGAGGTCGAGCTTCATCAGCGCGTCGACCGTGTTGGCGGTCGGCTGCACGATGTCGAGCATACGCTTGTAGGTGCGAACCTCGAACTGCTCGCGGCTCTTCTTGTCGACGTGGGGACCACGGTTGACCGTGAACTTCTCGATGCGCGTCGGCAACGGGATGGGGCCACGGATGAGCGCGCCGGTGCGGCGGGCGGTGTCGGCGATCTCGCCGGTCGCGCTGTCGAGCACGCGGTGATCGAACGCCTTCAGGCGAATGCGGATATTCTGCGTTTCCATGACCCTACCGATGCGAAAGAGCGGGCCGCTGTAAGCGGCTCTTGCTGTCTGAAATCAAATCGAGGGGCGCCAATACAGAACGCCCTCATAAAAAGCAACCGCCCGACACCCCTTGTCGGGATGCCGGGCGGCGCCTCGTCTCAAAAAAGGAGACTTACTTCTCGATCGTCGCCACCACACCGGCGCCGACGGTACGACCGCCTTCACGGATCGTGAAGCGCTGGCCGATGTCCATCGCGATCGGAGCGATCAGCTTGATGCCCAGCGAGACGTTGTCGCCCGGCATCACCATCTCGGTGCCCTCGGGCAGCTCGATCGTGCCGGTCACGTCCGTGGTGCGGAAGTAGAACTGCGGGCGATAGTTGGCGAAGAACGGCGTGTGACGGCCGCCCTCGTCCTTCGACAGCACGTACACTTCCGACTGGAAGTCGGTGTGCGGCTTTATCGAACCCGGCTTGGCCAGAACTTGGCCGCGCTCGACTTCCTCACGACCCACGCCGCGGATCAGCGCGCCGATGTTGTCGCCGGCCTGGCCCTGGTCGAGCAGCTTGCGGAACATCTCGACGCCCGTGACCGTGGTCTTGCGGACTTCCGGATGGATGCCGACGATCTCGACTTCCTCGCCGACCTTGACGATGCCGGTCTCGACGCGGCCCGTGACGACCGTACCGCGACCCGAGATCGAGAACACGTCTTCGATCGGCATCATGAACGGCTTGTCCAGCGGACGCTCCGGCTGCGGGATCGACTCGTCGACGGCCTTCATCAGCTCCAGGATCGCTTCCTGGCCCAGCTTGGCGTCCGAACCCGACAGGGCGGCGGTCGCCGAACCACGGATGATCGGAATGTTGTCGCCGTCGAACTCACGCTTGCTGAGCTCTTCGCGGATTTCCATCTCGACCAGCTCGAGGATTTCCTCGTCGTCGACCAGATCGCACTTGTTCAGGAACACGACCATCGTCGGCACGCCGACCTGACGCGCGAGCAGGATGTGCTCCTTCGTCTGCGGCATCGGGCCGTCGGTCGCGGCGACGACCAGGATCGCGCCGTCCATCTGCGCAGCGCCGGTGATCATGTTCTTCACATAGTCGGCGTGGCCCGGGCAGTCGACGTGCGCATAGTGGCGCGCAGCCGTCTCGTACTCGACGTGCGCGGTCGAGATGGTGATGCCGCGCTCGCGCTCTTCGGGCGCCTTGTCGATGTTGGCGAAGTCGACGGCGACGCCGCCCGACGTTTCGGCCAGCACCTTGGTGATCGCGGCGGTCAGCGACGTCTTGCCATGGTCGACGTGACCGATGGTGCCGATGTTGAGATGCGGCTTGTTCCGCTCAAATTTTGCCTTGGCCATTGTTTCCTACCTTCTGGATCAATTTCGCGGCCGGTCAGGGCGCCACGCGAACGCGGCCCCTTACCGAGTGTTTTCATCGAACGCCAGCCCCTGCGAGGGACCGACGGCAGCCTGTCGGCGCCGCGGAGCCGGCCAAGCCGGCTCCACGCGCCTCCCGGCATCAGGCCATCTTGGCCTTCACTTCTTCGGCGACGTTCGACGGCACTTCGTCATAGTGCGAGAACTGCATCGAATATTGCGCGCGGCCCTGCGTGAACGACCGCAGCGCGTTGACGTAGCCGAACATATTGGCCAGCGGCACCATCGCATCGACGGTCTGCGCGTTGCCGCGGCTGTCGGTGCCCTGGATCTGGCCACGACGGCTGTTCATGTCGCCGATGACGTCGCCCAGATAATCCTCCGGGGTGACGACCTCGACCTTCATGATCGGCTCGAGCAGCTTGATGCCCGACTTTTGCGCCGCTTCGCGCATCGCGCCGCGGGCACAGATTTCGAACGCCAGCGCCGACGAATCGACGTCGTGGTAGGCGCCGTCGTACAGCAGCACTTCGAAATCGATGATCGGGAACCCGACCAGCGAACCCGTCGCCGCCGTCTCGCGGAAGCCCTTCTCGATCGCGGGGATATATTCCTTGGGAATATTACCGCCCTTGATCTCGTCCTTGAAGACGATGCCCGAACCGCGCTCGCCCGGCGTCAGCTTGACCTTGACGCGACCGAACTGGCCGGTGCCGCCCGACTGCTTCTTGTGCGTGTAGTCGATGTCGACCGGCTTGCCGAGATATTCGCGATACGCCACCTGCGGCGCGCCGACGTTGGCCTCGACCTTGAACTCACGCTTCATGCGGTCGACCAGGATCTCGAGGTGGAGCTCGCCCATCCCCTTGATGATGGTCTGGCCGCTCTCGGCATCCGAGGTCACGCGGAACGATGGATCCTCGCGCGCTAGGCGATTGAGCGCGACGCCCATCTTCTCCTGGTCGGCCTTGGTCTTCGGCTCCACCGACAGCTCGATGACGGGCTCGGGGAACTCCATCCGCTCGAGGATGATCGGGTCGTTGATCGCGCAGAGCGTGTCGCCCGTGGTCGTGTCCTTCAGGCCCGCCAAGGCGACGATGTCGCCGGCGAACGCTTCCTGGATGTCCTCGCGGCTGTTCGCATGCATCAACAGCATGCGACCGACCTTTTCCTTCTTGTCCTTGACCGAGTTCGTGACCTGCGACGCGGCTTCGAGCTTGCCCGAATAGATGCGCGCGAAGGTCAGCGTGCCGACGAACGGATCGTTCATGATCTTGAACGCCAGCGCCGAGAACGGCTCGCTGTCCGAGGACGGACGCTCGTCCGGCGTCACGCCGTCGAGCTTCAGACCCTGAATAGCGGGAACGTCGAGCGGCGACGGCAGATAGTCGACCACGGCGTCGAGCAGGGGCTGCACGCCCTTGTTCTTGAATGCCGAGCCGCACACGACCGGCACGAACGCCATGCTGAGCGTACCCTTGCGGATCAGCTTCTTCAGGTCGGCGACCGACGGCTCGTTGCCCTCGAGATACGCCTCCATCAGCGCATCGTCCTGCTCGACGGCCATCTCGATCAGCTCGCTGCGATACTTCGCAGCCTTCTCGACCATGTCCTCGGGAATGTCCTGATATTCGAACTTCGCGCCCAGCGACTCCTCGAGCCAGATGATCGCGCGATTCTCGACCAGATCGACCAGACCCTTGAAGCCGCCCTCGATGCCGATCGGCAGATACAGCACCGCCGGACGCGCGCCGAGACGCTCGATGATCGAATTCACGCAGAAATAGAAGTCGGCGCCTGTGCGGTCGAGCTTGTTGACGAAGCACATGCGCGGCACGCCGTACTTGTCGGCCTGGCGCCACACGGTCTCCGACTGCGGCTCCACGCCGGCGACGCCGTCGAAGCATGCGACCGCGCCGTCGAGCACGCGCAGCGAACGCTCGACCTCGATCGTGAAGTCGACGTGGCCCGGCGTGTCGATGATGTTGATGAGGTGCTCTTCGCCCTTGCCCTCTTCAGCCCGCCACTTGCAGGTCGTCGCGGCCGACGTGATCGTGATCCCGCGCTCCTGCTCCTGCTCCATCCAGTCCATCGTCGCGGTGCCTTCGTGCACTTCGCCGATCTTGTAGGACTTGCCGGTGTAATAGAGGATGCGCTCGGTCGTCGTCGTCTTGCCGGCGTCGATGTGCGCCATGATGCCGATATTGCGGTAACGCTCGAGCGGATGGCTGCGGGCCATGTCATGCTTCCTTGAAGATGTGGGGAGCGGGCTCAAGCCTGCTCCCCACGATATAGGTTAGATTACAGGGACTTGAAGACCTACCAGCGGTAGTGGCTGAACGCGCGGTTGGCTTCGGCCATGCGATGCGTGTCTTCGCGCTTCTTCACCGCGTTGCCGCGGTTGTTCGAAGCGTCCAGCAGCTCGCCCGACAGGCGCGCCGACATCGTGTGCTCGCTGCGGTTACGCGCCGCGGTGATGAGCCAGCGGATGGCCAGCGCCTGCGCACGCTCGGGACGCACCTCGACCGGAACCTGGTAGGTCGCACCGCCGACGCGGCGCGAACGGACCTCGATGCCCGGCTTGATGTTGTTCAGCGCGTCGTGAAACACGCCGACCGGATCCTTTTTCGCGCGCTGTTCGACGGTTTCCATCGCCGAATAGACGATGCCTTCCGCGACAGCCTTCTTGCCGTCCAGCATCACGCTGTTCATGAACTTCGACAGCACCTCATCACCGAACTTGGGATCAGGCAGAATTTCCCGCTTTTCGGGACGACGACGACGAGCCATTGATATTTCCTTCTAAACTTCAGCCATGCGAGGATCGGCTAAACAGCCGACCGGCTTACTTCGGACGCTTGGCGCCGTACTTGGAACGCGACTGGCGGCGGTCCTTCACACCCTGCGTATCGAGCACGCCGCGCAGGACGTGGTAGCGAACGCCGGGAAGATCGCGCACACGGCCGCCGCGGATGAGCACGACCGAGTGCTCCTGCAAGTTGTGGCCTTCGCCCGGAATGTAGCTGATGACTTCGCGGCTGTTCGTCAGGCGGACCTTGGCCACCTTGCGCAGCGCCGAGTTCGGCTTCTTCGGGGTCGTCGTATACACGCGGGTGCAAACGCCGCGCTTCTGCGGGTTCTGCTCCATCGCAGGGACCTTCGACTTGGCCTTCTGCGGGTCGCGGCCCTTGCGGACCAGCTGGTTGATCGTTGGCATGAAGCCCTTCACCTTTTCAGTGCCGGAATAGCCCGGCGGTTACTTTGCTGGATACTAAAGCCATGAAACGGCAGAAGGGCCGTGGAGAGGCATATCGCCCCTCCGGGCCCGTCGGTTTCCAGCAACGTTCAGCTCTTTGTCCCGCGTCAGGAGCGCCGGGCGAGACTCGCCGAACGGACCTACGGGACGCGCGGGCCTATACGTGCGGGGGGGTGCGCGGTCAATGGTGGGAGCGCCGGGCGCGGAAAGCCCCTATGCCTTCGACGGGTCGTGCCCCCAGTTCATCAGTGAGTAGCGCCAGTCGGTGTCTTTCACGTCGCCTTTCGGTCGCTGCTTCCCATGGCGGGCGACATAGCCGACCACCTTCTTCATCTGCGCGTAATCGGCATCCGTCAGATCGGCCTTCCTCGTCCGTTTGATTGCGACGATGCGCTTGCCCGATTTGTGGCCGACGCTTTCGCCCGCGCCCTCCCCGTCTTCGCCCTTCCAGCCGACGCGCTTGCTCTCCTCACTGTCGAGCCATTTTTCGAGGCGCGCGGGCGGCATGTTAACGGCCTCCCGGAACGCGGCGAAGGTTTCGGCGTGATCGTCCTTGTCGGCCATCGGTGATCTCCCGTATCTTCCGCGATCAACGCGAGTAACGACCGGAGGTGCCGATGGCGATGTCTAGGCCTGCTTTGCCGATCGAGGGAGGCTGCCGCTGCGACAGGGTGCGGTTTCGAATCATCGAGCCGCCGCTGGTGACAGGCGTCTGCCACTGCACTGGATGTCAGAAGATGACCGCCAGCGCCTTCTCGACGACGTTGACGCTGCCGATCGATGCGCTGCAGGTCGTCGCGGGAGAGACGGTCGTCGGCGGCCTTCATGGTGGCGAGGCTCAGCACCACCACTGCGACTGGTGCAAGAGCTGGGTCTTCACCCGCCTGCCGCCCGAATATGGCGCAGTGAACGTGCGCGCGACGATGCTCGACGACTCGACGTGGTTCGCGCCGTACATGGAAACCTGGACGGACGAGAAATTGCCGTGGGCCCAGACGGGTGCGGTGGAGAGCTTCCCCACCTTCCCCGACGCCGACGACTATCCCCGCATCATGCAGGCGTACGCCGCGCGCTGATTCGCGTCACATCGCGTTGGTGGCGGGGGTCGTCTCGTTCATCGTCATCATGTTGGCGTCCATGGCATTCATCTCGGCCATGTCGTTCGCGGACATCTCGCCATCGTTGGTGACGGCGAAGTTCGCCTGCGCGTCGTTCAACAAGACGTTGTTCTCGTTGGTGACGACGATGTCCTGCCCCCCGCCGCAAGCGGCGAGCAGGAGCGTGGCGGGAACGATGGCGAGGGTCAGGCGGCGCATGGTGTCATCCTTCGGCTATATCGCCGCGACAACCCCGTTTTGCCGCCTGCGTTCCCCCAGCAACACTTTGATTTCTAACGTACCACGATATCAGATGTGCAGCGCACGGCCGTATGCGGCCAGCACGCTCTCGTGCATCATTTCGCTAAGCGTGGGATGCGGGAACACCGTCTCCATCAGCTCGGCCTCGGTCGTCTCCAGCGTCTTGCCGACGGTATAGCCCTGGATCAGCTCGGTCACTTCGGCACCGACCATGTGCGCGCCCAGCAGTTCGCCGGTCTTCGCGTCGAACACCGTCTTGATGAAGCCTTCCGCCTCGCCCAGCGCGATCGCCTTGCCGTTGCCGATGAAGGGGAAGGTGCCGACCTTCAGCTCGTAGCCGGCCTCCTTCGCCTTAGCCTCGGTCAGGCCGACGGATGCGACCTGCGGGTGGCAATAGGTGCAGCCGGGGATGTTCTTCGGATCCATCGCGTGCGGATGCTTGCCCGCGATCGCCTCGGTCGCGATGACGCCCTCATGGCTCGCCTTGTGCGCCAGCCACGGCGGCGCGGTGATGTCGCCGATCGCCCAGATGCCGTCGACGTTGGTCTTGCACATCGCATCGGTTTTCAGGAAACCGCGGTCGTCCACCGCGACGCCCAGCTCCTTCAGACCGATGTCCGCGGTGTTCGGCACGATGCCGATCGCGACGATGACATGGCTGAACTCGGACGTGGTTTCCTTGCCCGCCTTGTCCTTGATCTTCGCCGAGACGCCGTTCGGCCCCGGCTTCACGTCGCTGACGCCGGCGCCGGTCAGTATGGTCATGCCCTGCTTCTTCAGCGCCTTTTCGAGGAACGCCGACACATCGGCATCCTCGACCGGCACGATGCGGTCCATCATCTCGACGACCGTCACGTCTGCGCCCATGTCGTTGTAGAAGCTGGCGAATTCGATCCCGATCGCGCCCGATCCGATGACCAGCAGCTTGGTCGGCATCTCGGTCGGCACCATCGCGTGGCGATAGGTCCAGATGCGCTTGCCGTCCGCCGGCGTACCGGGCAGGTCGCGGGCGCGCGCGCCGGTCGCGACGATGATGTTCTTCGCGGTCAGCTCGGTCGCCTTGCCGTCCTTGTCGGTGACGGTCAGCTTGCCGGGCGCGGTCAGCTTGCCGGTGCCCATGTGCACGGCGATCTTGTTTTTCTTCATCAGGTGCGTGACGCCCTGGTTCAGCTGCTTCGACACACCGCGTGAGCGCTTTACCACCGCGTCGAGATCAGCGCCGATCTTCTCGGCGACCAGCCCGTAATCCTTGGCATGCTGCATGTAATGGAAGATCTCCGCCGAGCGCAGCAGCGCCTTGGTCGGGATGCAGCCCCAGTTGAGGCAGATGCCGCCCAGCAGCTCGCGCTCGACGATCGCGACCTTCAGGCCGAGCTGGCTCGCCCGGATCGCCGCGACATAGCCGCCCGGACCGGACCCGAGCACGATGAGGTCATAGGTGTCAGCCAAGGTGAAACTCCTCAGGAAATGGGATTGCGCGGCAGCAGGCTGAGCCCGCCGGCGAGAATGGTCATGTCGGTCAGCGCGAAGAGCAGGACGGGTCCGGGCGAGACGGGGGCGGAGGTGCGGCCCATGCCGCCCCCGCCCCGCTGCGTCCAGGCGCACAGCGCGACGACGAGCACGCCGGCTGCCGCGATCGTGACGGTGTCCCCTGCCCCCGCCCCGACCAGCGCGACCCCGCGCCCGACCAGCAGCGCGACCAGATTGGCGACCACCGACACGAAGAAGACGAGCGGCACGAACAGGAACACCAGCGCCAGGAACACACTGTCCGCCGGATCCCCGTTCACAACTCTCGCATAGCCGACCCACAGCGCCAGCACCGCCAGCGTCGTCGGCAAAGCGGCGAACAGCGCGATCGGATAGGCGAGGAGGCTCATCCGGCGATCGGTCGCGGCTGGCGGTGTTCGTCGATCGCGACGAAGACAAACTGCGCCTGCGTCACGAGGCAGCTTTCCTCGACATGCCGTCCGCGCCGCCAGGCGGCGACGTCGATCGTCATCGACGTGCGGCCGACCTTCACCAGATTGGCGTAGACCGACACCTCGTCGCCGACCGCGACGGGGGCGTGGAACTTCATCCCCTCCACCGCGATCGTCACGGCGCGGCCATGCGCGTGGCGCGAGGCGACCAGGCCGGCGGCCATGTCCATCTGGCTCATCAGCCAGCCGCCGAAGATATCGCCGTACGGATTGGCGTCCGCCGGCATCGTCGTGACGCGGATCGCGGGCTGCTGGTCGGGCGGCTGTTGCGACGGTCGCTGGTCGGTCATTTGCGCAGGGTTTCCCGATCGATGCGATAGGCGGCGAGCAGCGGCCGGATGCCGAGCAGGACGATGATGACCGCGGCCACCCAACCGGTGGTCTCGATCTCGTGCCGCGCCAGTGGATAGGCCCATACGGCGGTCGCGACGATCAGGGCGGCGGCGGCAAGACCGATCGCGATGTGCAGAACCTCGACCAGGACGCGCATGGCCCGCCGCCGCTCCCGATCAGGCGATCATGCCGAGCGGCGATTCGACCAGCGCCTTGAACGCCTGCATCAGCTGCGCGCCGTCGGCGCCGTCGATCGCACGGTGATCGAAGCTGCCCGTCGCCGACATCACCGTCGCCACGCTCAGCGCGTCGTCGACGATGTATGGGCGCTTCTCGCCCGCGCCGATCGCCATGATCATGCCCTGCGGCGGGTTGATGACCGCCTCGAACTGCTTGATGCTGAACATGCCCATGTTGCTGAGCGACGCGGTGCCGCCCTGATATTCTTCCGGCTTCAGCTTGCCTTCCTTGGCACGGCCGGCGAGCTCCTTCATCTGCGTGGAGATGCTCGACGGCGACGCATTGGCGGCATCGCGGATGATCGGGGTGATGAGCCCGGTCGGCGTCGACACCGCGACCGACACGTCGGCGCGCGTGTAGCTGACCAGCGAATCGCCGGCGTAGGTGACGTTGCACTTCGGCGTAGCTTCGAGCGCCACGCCCAGCGCCTTGATGAGCAGGTCGTTGACCGACAGCTTCACGCCGCGCGCTTCCAGCGCCTTGTTCAGGTCACCGCGCAGCTTCAGCAGCGCATCCAGACGGATATCCACCGTCAGATAGATGTGCGGCACCGTCTGCTTCGATTCGGTCAGGCGGCGTGCGATCGTCTTGCGGATGTTGCTGAGCTTCTCGACCGAATGCGGAATGCTCTCGTCCCACCACACCTTGGCCGGTGCCGCAGGCGCGGCGGCGGGGGCCGGCGTGGCAGCAGCGGCGCCCGGCGCGGCATCGGCGGCCTTGGCGGCAGGCGCCGCCTTCGCGCCCTCGACGTCCGCCTTCACGATCCGGCCGTTCGGGCCCGACCCCGACAGCGCCGACAGCTCGACGCCCTTCTCCGACGCGATCCGGCGTGCGAGCGGCGAGGCCTTCACGCGGTCACCGGTCGCCTGCGGTGCAGCCGCAGCGGCAGCCTTGGGCGCTTCGGCAGGCTTCGCGTCTTCCGCCTTGAGCGCTTCGGCCTTGGCCGGCTCCACCTTGGGCGCCTCCGCCTTCGGAGCCTCCGCCGCCGACGCATCCTCGCCCTCGGCGGCGATCGTGGCGATCACGGTGCCGACCTTCACGCCGTCCGTCCCCTCGGCGACCAGGATCTTCGCGATCGTGCCTTCGTCGACCGCCTCGAACTCCATCGTCGCCTTGTCGGTCTCGATCTCGGCGAGCAGGTCGCCGGCCTTCACGACGTCGCCTTCCTTCACCAGCCACTTGGCGAGCGTGCCCTCCTCCATCGTCGGGGACAGCGCGGGCATCTTGAGGTCAATCGCCATGACGGTTCCTGTATTTCCTGAACGCCGGTTCTTCCTGAATGGCCTTCTCTCTCGCGCCCGCGCCCGTCCGGGTCAAGGCTGACGCTTGCGTCAAACGCACGCTTGCGTCACTCCACGGGGTTGAGGGGGATTTGCCATGCGCACCTATCTGGTGGTGGTCGACGACAGTCCTGAGGCCGAGAATGCGCTGCGCTTCGCCGCGCGCCGCGCTGTCCGCACCGGCGGCGGGATCGTTATCCTCGCGCTCATCGCGCCCGCCGAGTTCGTCCAGTGGGGCGGCGTGCAGGCGATGATCGAGGAGGAGGCGCGCGAACACGCGGACGCCATCGTGCTGCGCGCGGCCGGCAACCTGATTGCGGAATCGGGCATGACGCCCTCGATCGTCGTCCGCCAGGGCGATGGGCCGAAGATCGTCCGCGAGATGATCGCCGAAAACCCCGATGTCGCCGCACTGGTGCTCGGCGCCGCCGCCAGCGGCCCGCCCGGCCCCCTGGTCGCCCATTTCGCCGGCGCCGATGCGGGCAGCCTGACGGTGCCGATCATGATCGTCCCCGGCGCGCTGACGACGGAGGATATTGACCGGGTCAGCTAGGACGCATCGTCCTCGGAAAACGCAGATCCGGGCGGAACCGAAAAGGGAATAACGATCCCGCCCGAAAGTCGCGCCGCTGCGGCGGTGCACAGCGTCGATGCGGTCTCGCGTTTCCGTCGGCCCCCACCGATGCAGCGCTTAACCTGTCGACCTGCATAACCGCGTCGATCGGTAGCGGGAACGGTGAACGAAAGTTAACTCCGTCCCGATCCGGGATGCGCGCTCAATCCACCAGCCGCGGCGCCAGCAGCCGCATCATCGCCTCGCACCCCGCCGCGTCGCCGGCATCGAATCGTCCGGGTATCGGGCTATCGAGGTCGAGTACGCCGATCAGCCGCCCCTGCGTGACGATCGGCACCACCAGCTCCGCCGCGCTCGCCGCATCGCAGGCGATATGGCCCGGAAAGACGTGAACGTCGGCCACCAGCTGCGTCTCGCGCGTCGCCGCCGCCGTACCGCACACGCCCTTGCCAAGCGGAATGCGGATGCACGCGACCTTGCCCTGGAACGGCCCGAGCACCAGCCCGTCGCCGACCGCGCGGTAGAAGCCCGCCCAGTTCAGGTCGGGCAGATACTGCCACAACAGCGCTGCCGCGTTCGCCATGTTGGCGATACCATCGGGCTCGTCCGCGGTCAGCGCGTCGAGCGCGCCCGACAACTCGCGGTACAGCGCGGCCTTGTCGCTCGCCTCGATCGCAAAATCATACATGACATGGTCCTCAGGTCCGCGATCCGGTCGCGCTTTCGCCGTAAATAGGCGATCCGCCGCCGCGGTGACAGATGCCGCATCGGCGACGCTTGACGAAATGCCGACGATGTCGCCACCAGTCGCCGCGACCGGATCGAGGCCGATGCAGCATGACCCAATTTCATGACATATTGATCGTCGGCGGCGGCCACGCCGGCGCACAGGCAGCGATCGCCCTGCGCCATCGCAAGTTTGCCGGCTCGATCGCGATCGTCGGCGACGAACCCGATCCGCCCTACGAACGCCCCCCGCTGTCGAAGGAGTATCTGGCACGCGACAAGCCGTTTGAACGGATGCTGATCCGGCCGCTTGGCTTCTGGCAGGATCGCGACGTGGCGCTGTTGCTCGGCCGCGCGGTCACCGCGGTCGATCCGGCGGCGAAGCGCGTGTCGCTCGCCGATGGCGACCTGCTGGCCTATGGCACGCTGATCTGGGCGACCGGCGGTGCACCGCGACGGCTGACCTGCGCCGGGCACGACATCGCCGGGGTCCACGCGATCCGCGCCCGCGCCGATGTCGACCGGCTGATGGACGAACTGCCGCGCACTCGGCGCGTCGTGGTGATCGGCGGCGGCTATATCGGCCTCGAGGCGGCTGCCGTTCTCAGCAAGCTCGGCAAGCAGGTCGTCGTGGTCGAGACGCAGGACCGCGTGCTCGCGCGCGTCGCAGGTTCGGTCCTGTCGCGCTTCTACGAGGCGGAGCATCGCGCGCATGGCGTGGACATCAGACTCGGCACTGCGGTGGCATGCATCGAAGAAAGCAACGGCACCGTATCGGGAGTCCGCCTAGCCGACGGCGAGGTCCTGCCCTGCGACATGGTGATCGTCGGCATCGGCATCGTCCCCGCGGTCGCGCCGCTGCTTGCGGCCGGCGCCGCCGGCGACACCGGCGTTCTGGTCGATGCCTATGGCCGCACCAGCCTGACGGACGTGTTCGCGATCGGCGACTGCGCCGCCCATGCCAACGCCTATGCCGATGGCGCGACGATCCGCGTCGAATCGGTGCAAAACGCCAACGACCAGGCGACCACGGTCGCCCGCGTCCTGACCGGCGCGGCCGCCCCCTATGATGCGGTGCCGTGGTTCTGGTCGAACCAGTTCGACCTGAAGCTCCAGACCGTCGGACTATCGGCCGGCCACGATCACAGCGTCCTGCGCGGCGATCCCGCCACGCGCAGCTTCAGCATCGTCTATTACCGCGATGGCCGCATCGTCGCGCTCGACTGCGTCAACGCCGTGAAGGACTATGTCCAGGGCCGCGCCCTCGTACTCGCCCGCGCCGCGCTACCCCCCGAAGCCGTCGCCGACGCCGCCACACCGCTCAAGGAACTAGCCGCGCGGTCGCCCGAAGGCACCGAGAAATAGCCCGAAAACATAAAAACCCCGCCAGGCTATCGGCCGGGCGGGGTTTTTAATGGTGGGCGTGGCAAGGATTGAACTTGCGACCCCTGCGATGTCAACACAGTGCTCTACCACTGAGCTACACGCCCACGGCCCTTGCGGGAAGCGGGCCTTTAGCGGGCCGGTTCGGCTTCCGCAACCCGCTTCGTCGTAGCGGCTGTCAGTTGAGGCCGCTGGCGGTGCCGACTTCGAACATGCGGTCCACTTCCATCACCAGGTCGCGCAGGTGGAACGGCTTGGACAGCACGCGCGCCTGCGGCATCGCCTCGCCGGCCTTCAGCGTCACTGCGGCGAAGCCGGTGATGAACATCACGCGCGTGTGCGGCGCGATCTCGGCACAGCGCTGCGCCAGTTCGATGCCGTCCATCTCGGGCATCACGATGTCGGTCAGCAGCAGGTCGAACCGCTCCGCCTCCAGAAGCGGCAGCGCCTCGGTCCCCCGGTCCACCGCCGCGACGGCATAGCCCGAGCGCTCCAGCGCCCGCGTCAGATATTCGCGCATCACCGAATCGTCTTCGGCCAACAAAATCCGTATCATCGCATCCTCGCGCGCCCGCCTCTGCGGTATCCTTTATGCGACCGTCACTTAACAAATTCCAGCGAAGTCGCACGGCGTTGCCCGAAACCTGCGCGGGCGCTAGCGTCGAGGGCGTGGACACAGGTTTCGATCGCTTCGGCCCGGCCGCGCCCGAAACGCCGCTGATCCTGTCCGTTCCCCATGCCGGGCGCGCCTATGCCCCCGATCTGCTCCGGGCGTTGCGCGTGCCGCCCGCCGCGCTGCTGCCACTGGAGGACCGGCTGGTCGACACGCTGGCGCTGGCGGCGCGCGGAAACGAGACGATGATCGTCGCGCGCACGCCCCGCGCGTGGATCGACCTGAACCGCGCCGAGCGCGAGCGCGACGCGCGGGTCGACGACGGCGCGGTCGCCACCGCCACGCCGCATGCCTCGCCGAAGGTCCGCGCCGGGCTGGGTCTCGTGCCGCGGCGCGCCAGCGGCAATGCCGACATCTGGAACCGGCGCTTCACCGGCGCCGAGATCGCCGCGCGGATCGCACAGGATCACCGCCCCTATCACGAAGCGCTGGCGACGATGCTGGCGGCGGCGCGGGCGCGGTTCGGCATCGCGATCCTGCTCGATATCCACTCGATGCCGCCGGTCGCGATGCCGGAAGCGCCACGCATCGTTATCGGCGACCGGTTCGGGCGCAGCGCCGGCGCGCGCTTCTCCAGCCGGATCGAGGGCGTGGTACGCGGCGCGCAACTGCGATGCGCCGCCAACGCGCCCTATGCCGGCGGGCACATCCTCGAACGCCACGCCGCCCCCGCGCGCGGCATCCATGCGATCCAGCTGGAGATCGACCGCACGCTCTATCTCGATGCATCGGGGCAGGAGGCAGGGCCCGGTTTTGCCGCGACCGCCGCGCTGCTGCGGTCGATCATGGATGCGCTGATCGACGAAGCGCTGCCGATCGCCCTGGCTGCCGAATAATCGAACGTGGAATGAAAAAAACCACCCCGGGCGAATGCCCGAGGTGGCCAAGGTTCAGGGAGGAGACACACCCGAAGGCGTGTCATACCGCGCTACGAAAGGGGGGACATAGCGGCGGTACTCATCGAATATAGGGACCGGGCGAACGGGTTCAAGAGTGAAAATATACGGATTTTTGTAGAGCGTTTTCAGCGCCTTGGCGCGCGAACGATCGGCAGCATTCGCACCAACGTGTCGTCGCGCAGCAGGAAATGATGGCGCAGCGCCGCCGCCACATGGAGCAGGATCAACGCGATCATCGCGAACGCCAGCAGCTCGTGCGCATCATGCCCGAACCCGCCTAGGCCTTCCGACACCGGCAGGTACGGCAGCGGGAACAGACCGAACCAGTCGAGCGGTCGCCGGGTCGCGGTGCCCGACACCATCATCCACCCGGTCAGCGGGATCAGGATGGTCAGCGCATACAGTCCCCAGTGCGCGCCCGCCGCGGCCAGCCGCTCCCATGGCGGCGCGGTGACGGGCAGCGATGGCGGTCGATGCGTCAGCCGCCACGCCAGCCGCGCGATCGCCAGCACCAGGATCGTGATCCCCATCGCCTTGTGGACCGGCATCACCTTCCAGTCCTTCGGCAGGCTGTCGTTCGCGAGGCCCAGCCACAGGTTGAACAGTATCGCCGCGGCGATGATCCAGTGGAAGGCGATGGCGACGCGGGTGTAGCGGTCGGTACGGACGGTGCTGCGGGCCATGGGCATCCTCTTGGGTCGAGGTGCGAGCCTATGCGGGCGCGGTGCCGCCTTCAACCCGGGATCAGCTTGCCCGGATTGAACAGCCCCGCCGGGTCCAGCGCCGTCTTGATCGCACGCATCGCCGCCAGCCGGCCGGGCGATTCGAGGCGGGCGAGCTCGGCGATCTTCATCTGCCCGATGCCGTGTTCGGCGGAGATCGAGCCGCCCGCCGCAATCACTAAGTCGTTGACGAACCGGGTGATCGCCGCCGCCTGCTCGGCATAGAAAATTGCGGGATCGGTGCCGGGCGCGGCTCGGACGTGGAAATGGACGTTGCCGTCGCCCAGATGGCCGAAGGCGGTGGCGTGGGTGCCGGGGAACGCCGCCTCGGCGGCCGCCGCGCCGTCGATCATGAAGTCGGGCATCCGCGGCACGGGCACCGATATGTCGTGCTGCACCGCCGGCCCGCTGGCGCGCTCGGCCTCCGACAGCGAGTCGCGGATGCGCCAGAAGGCTTCGGCCTGCGCCTCGCTCGCCGCGATCACCGCATCTTCGACGCTGTCATTGGCCAGCGCCCGCGCCAGCAAACGTTCAAGCAGCGCGGCGGGCGGCTCCTGCGCCGCATCCGACGCGACCGCCTCGATCAGCACATGCCACACGTGGCGTCCGATCAGCGGATCGCGCGTGCCGGGAATGTGGCGCAGAACCTGCGCCAGGCTGTCGCCCGATACGATCTCGAAACTCTCGATCGTGTCGGTCACACCCTGCAGATGTCGCAACAGGGCCAGCGCCGCGTGTGGACTTGCAACGCCACACCACGCCACCGCGCGCGCCGCGATTGCTGGCGCCAGCCGCAGCGCCGCCGCCGTCACGATCCCCAACGTCCCCTCCGCCCCGATCAACAGCTGGTTGAGATCATAGCCGCGATTGTCCTTCTTCAGCGCGGCCGTCCCGTCGACAACGCTCCCGTCCGGCAACACCGCCTCGAGTCCCGCCACCAGCCCGCGCATCGTCCCCCAGCGTAGCACCTGCGTGCCCCCGGCATTGGTCGACACGAGCCCCCCGACCGTCGCCGACCCCCGCGCGCCGAGCGTCAAGGGAAAGCGCATGCCCTCGCCTTCCGACGCCGCATGCAGATCGGCCAGGATCACGCCCGCCTCCGGCACCGCCAGCCGGTCGCCCGCCGACACCGATCGCACCCGGTTCATCCGCCGCAGCGACAGGATCAGCGCCGATCCCTCCGCCGGCGGCGTCGCTCCCCCGACCATCGAGGTATTCCCGCCCTGCGGCACTAGCGGCACGCCCATCTCCCGCGCCCAGCCGACGGTCGCGGCGACCTCCGCCGTGGCCGCGGGCGACAGGATGCCGGGCGTGGTCCCATGAAACCGCCCGCGCCAGTCGGTGGTCCACGGCGCGATGTCTTCGGGCGCGGTCAGGGCGGCGCGCGGCCCGAAACGGGACCGGACCCGATCGATCAGCGCGGCCTGTGCTGGTGTCGTCATCGCGGCTCGACTAGCATGCCATCGTGATGACCGCGAATTCATCCGCCGTTCAAATCGTCTCGCCCATGCGGGCGGCACGATGATGGCCGGCCGCCTCTCCCTCCTCGCGCTGCTGGCGCTGACCCCCGCAGGGTCGGTGGATGCGCAGCGCACTGGCGCGTCCGCGGCCCGCCCACCGGTCCCCGGTGGCGCGCGGATCACTACCGTCACGATCGAACAGCGCATGGTCATCCGCGTGCCGCGCCTGCCGGTCGGCCGTACGCCGCTGGCGGCGAATGCGCAGACCCGGCTGCCGCCGATCCGCTGGGTGGAGAAGCGCGCGGATCGCTGCGTTCCGGCGGGTGATCTCGCGGCCGCCGCGATCGCCGGCGCCGATCGCGTCGATCTCGTGCTGAATGGCGGCAAGCGATTGCGCGCGCGGTTCGATGTCGCCTGCCCGGCGCTCGATTTCTATTCGGGTTTCTACGTCCGGATCCCGGCGGATGGAAAGATCTGCGCTGCGCGGGACTCGATCCGCTCGCGCGCCGGCGGCGAATGTCGCATCGATTCCTTCCGTGCGCTGGTTCCGGCGCGCTGAACACTGGTGCTGACGGGCCGTTTTACTTGACAATTCGGCCCCGATCGGCAACCGGCAAAGGGGCGTACGCGCGGCGGCGGACGCTTATCCTGATCTTCCGGAAATATCCTGCATGAGTTTTGCCGATCTCGGCCTGTCCGACGAGTTGCTGCGCGCGGTGGAAACATCGGGCTATACCGAGCCGACCGCGATCCAGGCGGCGGCGATCCCGTCCGTCCTGATGATGCGCGACCTGATCGGCATCGCCCAGACCGGCACCGGCAAGACCGCCAGCTTCGTCCTGCCGATGATCGACATCCTCGCCCATGGCCGCAGCCGCGCGCGCATGCCGCGCTCGCTGATCCTCGAGCCGACGCGCGAGCTCGCCGCCCAGGTCGCCGAGAATTTCGAGAAGTACGGCAAGAACCACAAGCTCTCGATGGCGCTGCTGATCGGCGGCGTTCAGATGGGCGATCAGGTGAAGGCGCTGGAAAAGGGCGTCGATGTCCTCATCGCCACACCCGGCCGCCTGATGGACCTGTTCCAGCGTGGCAAGATCCTGCTGACCGGGTGCGAACTGCTGGTGATCGACGAGGCGGATCGCATGCTCGACATGGGGTTCATCCCCGACATCGAGGAAATCTGCACGAAGCTCCCGAAGACGCGGCAGACGTTGCTGTTCTCCGCGACGATGCCACCGCCGATCAAGAAGCTGGCCGACAAGTTCCTGTCGAATCCCAAGACGATCGAGGTGTCGCGCCCGGCGTCGACCAACCTCAACATCGCGCAGCATCTCGTCCCCGCGACCTCGCGCGGCAAGCGCGACATCCTGACGACGCTGTTGCGACAGGAGGAGGTGACGAACGCGATCATCTTCTGCAACCGCAAGACGACGGTGCGCGACCTGAACAAGTCGTTGCGCCAGGCCGGCTTCCGTTCGGGGGAGATCCACGGCGACATGGAACAGCCGCAGCGCATCGCCGAGCTCGACCTGTTCAAGGCGGGCGAGATCAACATCCTGGTCGCCAGCGACGTCGCCGCGCGCGGGCTGGATATCAAGGGCGTGAGCCACGTCTTCAACTATGACGCGCCCTGGCATCCCGACGATTACGTCCACCGCATCGGCCGCACCGGCCGCGCGGGCGCGACCGGCGTCGCCTACACCCTCATCACCGATGAGGATGCCGAGAACGTCGCCAATATCGAAAAGCTGACCGGCCAGACTATCCCGCGCCTCGACGTCGCGGCGGAAGGCCGCGGACGCAGCGCGCCGTCACGTGAAGCTCCGGTCCGCGATGCCCCGGTCGAACGCCCCCGCCGCGGCCGCCGTCCGGCAGCGGAAGCCGCCGTCGTCGAAGCAGCACCGGCGCCCGTCGCCGAAGCCGCCCCCGCCCGCCCCCGCCGCGAGCGCGATGCCCCTCGTCCGGTCCGCACCGAAGAGCCGCGCGCCGAGCGTCCGCGCGAGGACCGCTCGCGCGATGCCGAAGCACCCCGTCGCGACGACGCCGTTCGAACAGAACGCCCCCGCGACGACATCCGCCCGCCCCGCCGCGACGACATCCGCCCGCCGCGTCGCGACGACGACCGCCGCCGCCGCGCGCCGGAGGACGATGGGCCCGACGACGGCTGGAACGGCCCGATGCCCTCGTTCCTGAACGTGAAGCTGGGCCGCTGACCGCGGCTCGCGGCGTCGATGGACGACGATCTGTTCGCCTATGAAGCGCCGATCCGGCTCGACAGTCCCTGCACCGGAGTCTGCCGGCTCGACACCGCCACCGGCTGGTGCCGTGGTTGCGGGCGGACCGGCGCGGAGATCGGCGCATGGACCACGCTCGGCGACGAGGGTCGTCATACCGTGCTCGCGAAGCTGCCGGCGCGGATGACGACGCTGGGGGAGTGCAAGGCATGACACTCGACCTGCCCGACCGCACCGGGCTGCCCGACACGATCGCCTATCTGCGCGCTGGCCATCCGCAACCGACGTGGCGCACCCACCGCAACTTCGGCGAACTCGCCGGCTTCTGGCTCCACATCCACGACACGTTGCGCGGCGAAGCCAGCATCCTCATGACGCTGCTGGAGGAGGTGCAGGCCGGTCGTGCCGACCTGTCTCAGGCCACCCCGCGCTTCGTGCCGGCGTTCAACGGCTTCCTCCAGCATCTCGACGCACATCACCGGATCGAGGACGGCGCCTATTTCCCGCGCTTCCGCGCGCTCGATCCGCGCATGGAGCGCGGCTTCGAACTGCTCGAGGCCGATCACGTCCTGATCGACCAGCGCCTCCACGCCACCATCGACACCGCCCGCGCGATGCTCGCCGCATCCGCCAGCGACGACCGCCGCCGTGCGATCGATGCCAGCGCGGCGGCCATTGCCGAGTTGCGCGCGCTACTTGGACGTCATCTCGCCGACGAGGAAGACATCGTCATTCCCGCCCTGCTCGAGCACGGCGAGCGCAGCATCGGCCACTGATCGAACGCGGGCAGCTGACCGCGCTACGACCGACAGTTTCGCGCCCGCGCGTCGGGATGCGCCGCCAGCACGGCGCGATTATACGCCGCCTTGTACGCCATCTCCGCGCGTTCGCAGGCGCAGTCCTCTGCATGGCCGTCACCCACGACATCGCCGCACCCGCTGAGCGTCGGATAACGATGATGCCCCTCCACATCGATCGGCGCGCACGACGCGATACCTGGGGCGATCTCCGTGACCGCCAGCCCGCCGGAGAAATGCGTCAGGAACAGCCGTTCGCCACGCGCCGCATCCGCCCGGCCCCGCGCCGCTCCGTCCTCCACGCGGACGAAGGTCGCGCAGCGCCGCCACTCGCTCTTGCGGCCCTCGACGACGTTGCGCTCCAGATCGACCAGCGCCGCCAGCGCGGCGTTGGCCGTCACCGCGTCAGGTGCAGCCGGGGGTGTCGGCGCCCCGCCGCAGCCGGACAGCAGCAGCAGACTTAGCGCCCCCGTCGCCCTCACCCGCGCTTCATCTCCGCGATCAGCGCGTCGTCGATCTCGCTCGCGCGGATCGCCGCCGGGCGGGCGTTTACGCGTTCCACGAAGGCGACGAAGGCATCGCGTTTCGGCAACGTCCCGAAGCCGAGTCCCCAGCCGAGATGCGCGCCGACATACAGATCAGCCGCGGTGAAGCGGTCGCCGGTCAGCCAGCCATCGCCCGCCGCCGTCACCGCCTCGTCCAGCGTATCGACCACGCGGTCGTAGTTGCCGAAGCCGACCATCCCCTCCTGCTCAGGGGTCGGCGTCCAGCCGAGCGAGCGGCTGGTCACTGCCTGCTCCAGCGGACCGGCGGCGAAGAACAGCCAGCGGTAGTAAGCGGCGCGGTCGCCGGTGTCGGGCGCGAGGCCGGCTGCCGGGAACGCGTCGGCCATATAGGCGCAGATCGCCGCCGCCTCGGTGACCGTCCGGTCGCCGTGGGTCAGCGTCGGCACCTTCGCCATCGGGTTCGCGGCGCGGATGGTGTCGTCACCGAACTGGACGATCACCGTCTCGTACGGCTCGCCCACCTCCTCCATCATCCACCGCGCGATGCGGCCGCGCGACATCGGGTTGGTGTAGAGCGTCAATCCGGTCATCGTCCCTCTCCCGTCATCTTCCCCGATCAGAGCGCGCGCTTGAACAGCGCGAGCTGCCGCGCCCAGGCCTTTTCCGCCTGCTCGGCATTGTAGACCCGGCTGTCGGGCGGGCACCAACCGTGCATCGCCGGATAGACCTCGATCTCGGCCGCCAGCTTTGCCGCGGCGAAGGCAGTGCGCAGCGTCTCCTTCTCCTGCGGATTGCGCTGATCGTCGTTCTGCGCGACCGCGATCAGGAAGCTCGCCTTCATCTTCGGGATCAGCAGGTGCGGGCTGTCGGGCTTGTCGGTCGCCATCCCGCCGCCGTGGAAGGTCGCGGCCGCACGGATGCGGTCCGGCCGCTCGCCTGCGGTGAAGAGGACCAGCGGTCCGCCCATGCAATAGCCGGTGCTGGCCATGCCCCGCTTCGTGTCGACCGATGGCTGGCGGTCGATCCACGTGGTGAACGCACGCGCATCGCTGGCAACGGCGGTCGGCGTCAGCAGCTCGCGCCACGGACTGATGCGCGCCCGCACCTCGGGCTGGTCGAAGCTCTCGCCCGCCTTGATGAACGGCGCCTTCGTCGAGCGGTAGAACTGGTTGACGACGAGCACGGCATAGCCCGATTGCGCCAGCCGATCGGCCATCTGCCGGAACGCCGGGCGCAGGCCATAGACGTCGGGCCATACCAGCACAGCCGGCGCCTTGCCCTTGGCGGGTGCCACGAAATAGGCCTGCGCCTGCCCGTCGGGCGTATCGATCACGACATCGCGGCCGGTGACCTTCTGCGCATCGGCGGGCTGCGGCAGGATCGCGATCACGCCGGCAGCGGCGGTAATCGCCCCGAACCGGCGACGGCTGACCGCGCCATCGGCCAGATAGCGTTCGTTGTCATCGGCGGTCAGTTCGTCGCACACGGGGCACTCTCCTCGACTCAGGTTGGGGAGAGCCTACACCGCCGGGTGCGGCAGGTCATGCGGTGGTTGACCGACATCACGCGCGCGCCGTCCGGGCACGGTCGCGTACAGTATCGTCCCGTCACCGTTCGGGCTGGATAGCCCCATCACCGTTCGGGCTGAGCCTGTCGAAGCCCTGCCCTTTTCTTCGGGCGACACGTGCGGCACGAAGAAGGGTAGCCCCCTTCGACTGCCTGCCTGCGGCAGTCGCTCAGGACAGGCTTCGACAAGCTCAGGGCGAACGGGTGGGGGACGGAGGGATCCAGTCCCCCACCCACCCAAAGCTCAGCTCTTGAACAGCGTCTCGGCGGTATGCTGCACCGGCCCGGTCTCGACCTCGCCGCCACCCTCGGCATCGCGCGCGGCCTGTTCACGCTCGGCGCGCAGCTGGGTCAACAGCGCCTCGCGGTCGCCGGCCAGCCGCTCGTCGGTCGGCGCCTCGATGCCCGCCGCCTTCGCCGCCTTGGCGACCAGCGCGTCCAGCTCGCGCTGCGACGTCAGGCCCAGCGTCACCGGATCCTTCGGCGTGATGTTGGCGATGTTCCAGTGGCTGCGGTCGCGGATCGCGGCGATGGTCGTGCGGGTGGTGCCGATCAGCTTGCCGATCGCGCCGTCCGAAATCTCGGGATGGTTGCGGATGATCCAGGCGATGCCGTCCGGCTTGTCCTGCCGCTTGCTGACCGGGGTGTAGCGCGGCCCCTTGGTGCGGCGGACCTGCTCCGGCCCCTTCAGCATCACCAGTCGATAGTCGGGATCGTCCTGCCCCTTCTCGATCTCTTCCATCGTCAGCTCGTGCGCGCGCACGGGGTCACGCCCGGTCAGCTTCGACGACGCGGTATCGTCGGCGATCGCCTGGATCTCCAGGATATGGAGGCCGCAGAAGTCGGCGATCTGCTCGAAGCTGAGCGCGGTATTGTCGACCAGCCAGGAGGCGGTCGCGTGCGGCATGAGCGGCTGGGCCACGGAAAAGTCTCCAGAAACGAATAGGGCCGCCCCATCGAAGGAGCGGCCACGTCGCCGACCGATCTAATGCGTGTGGCTCCGCGAGGCAATACGCCTCACGCCGCGGCGGCGAATGGCGCGGCCGATGCTTCGCCCTGCGTGGCCGGCGCCAGCGCGTCGAGGAACTGGCGGGCGCTTTCGGCCCAGGTGAAGGTGGCGCCGTGGGCGCCGCAGGCCGCGCGGTCGCGCGTCAGCGCGGCGGCGATGGCATCCTCCAGCCGGTCGGCCATCGCCCCCGTCGCGTCCGTCAGCACGTCGACCGGCCCGGTCACCGGATAGGCGGCGACCGGCGTGCCGCAGGCCAGCGCCTCTATCATCACCAGTCCGAAGGTGTCGGTGCGGCTGGGAAAGACCAGCACGTCGGCGGCGGCATAGGCCCCGGCCAGCGCGTCCCCGAACAGCGGCCCGAGGAAGATCGCTTGCGGGTGATCGCGCATCAGCGCGGCGCGCGCCGGTCCGTCGCCCACCACGACCTTCGTGCCCGGATGATCGCTCGACAGGAAGGCGGCGACGTTCTTCTCCACCGCGACGCGCCCGACATACAACTGGATCGGCCGCGGCAGATGCGCCAGCGCGTCGAGCGGCGTCACGCCGGCATGGAAGGCCGACAGGTCCACACCGCGCCCCCAGTGGCGGACATGATGCAGGCCGTGGTCGATCAGCGTCCGGCGGATCGACGGGGTGGAGGCGAGGATCGCCGACGACGGCGCATGGAACCAGCGGATATAGCGCCAGATCCACGCTGCCGGCACGCCGGTGCGCGCCGACACATAGTCGGGAAACTGCGTGTGATAGGCGGTGGTGAACGCCCGCCCCCGCGCCAGACACCAGCGCCGCGCCGCCAGGCACAACGGCCCCTCCGTCGCCAGATGGATCGCGTCCGCGCCGAACTCGTCGATCATCCGCGCGATCGTCGCAGTGCGCGCGAACGCCAGCCGTATCTCCGGATAGGTCGGGCACGGCACCGAGGCAAACTGGTCGGGCGAGATGACCAGCACGTCGTGCCCCATCGCCCGCAACGTCGTCCGCATCGCCGCCAGCGTCCGCACGACGCCGTTCACCTGCGGCGTCCAGGCATCGGTGACGATGGCTATGCGCATATCCGTCCTCTTGCGCTCCCGCGCAGGCGGGAGCCCAGGGCCACGATCGCTGCGCCTGACAACGCTGGGCTCCCGCCTGCGCGGGGGCACGAGGCGCTTGGAATGCTCACGCCGCCAGTACCGCCACCTCGGCCCCGCCCCGCGCTGCCATCTCGTCGGCCCAGTGCAGCAGCTCCATCCGCCCGTCGTGATGCTCGACCAGCGCGGTGCAGCCCTCCACCCAGTCGCCGTCGTTGTAATAGGCGATGCCGCCGATCTCGCGGATCTCGGCCGTATGAATGTGCCCGGCGACCACCCCGTCGATGCCGCGCGAGCCCGCCGCCTTCGCGACGATCTCCTCGAAGCGGGA
Organism: Sphingomonas sp. RS2018; assembly: GCF_054489605.1. Taxonomy (NCBI): domain Bacteria; kingdom Pseudomonadati; phylum Pseudomonadota; class Alphaproteobacteria; order Sphingomonadales; family Sphingomonadaceae; genus Sphingomonas; species Sphingomonas sp. RS2018. Next base: position 865,989 of record NZ_JBTMWL010000001.1, on the reverse strand, counting down.
GATGAACTCGACCGACTTCTTGACGCGGTGCTTGGCGTGTTTGCTCAGCGACCAATAGGGCAGCCCCGCCCAGCGGCGATAGGCGTTGACCCAGCGGTTCGCCCACAGCGCGAAGCCGTACGCTGCGTCGCCCAGATGCGCGAGCCAGCGGTGCGACAGCATGATCGCGTCGAACTCGTCGCCGTGCAGTACCAGCAGGCGGCGGCCGTCCGCGGTTTCGTGCACCGCCTGTCGCCGAATCTGGATGCCGCCGAAGTCGAGGCCGGTGAACTGGCGGAACATCTCGTCGTGATTGCCGGGGATGTAGACGACACGCGTGCCGCGCTTGGCGCGTTTCAGCAGGCGGCGGACGACGTCGTTGTGCGCAGGCGGCCAGTAGAATTTCTTCTTCAGCCGCCACCCGTCGATGATGTCGCCGACCAAGTACAGCGTGTCGCTGTCGACGTGGTCGAGGAAGTCGACCAGCATCCCGGCGTTGCACCCGCGCGTGCCCAGATGCACGTCGCTGATCCAGATCGTGCGGTAGCGGCGACGCTGCTCGGGCGCGGCGACGGCGACGGCGACCCGGCTCTCCTCGCGCGCAGCTACGAACTCGAACAGGTCGGTCACGTCCGCCCCGACCGGCAACCGCATGATATCGTCCATCCCGGCCTCGCTTCCACAGCCTCAGTCGGAATGGTGCGATGGCGCAAATTTGTGACAAGTCGGACGATGCGGCGTCACCGCAATGTAACGTCGCGCTCGCTCAGCGCGCTTCGGACGCGACCTCGTCCGGTTTCCGGGCCGGCGTCTCGACGCAGCGTGAGACCGCGGCGACGCCTCTCGCACCCTGCGCGACGCACGTCCTCACCAGGGCGCACACTCGGTACACCTCGGCCTCGTCCTGCCGGTCGTCCCGCGCTGCGCAAAACGTCACCCGCCAACCTTTTGTGCTGTAATCGATCTTCGACAGCCGCTGCCCGACCACGAGGATGTCCGGCGCCGCCGTGGCATCCTGCACCGGTGTCATCGCGAGGAGGAGCATCGCGAGCGGGATCACGCTCCCGTCACCCCACCGTCAGCACGATCTTGCCGACGTGATCGCCCGCTTCCATCCGCGCATGCGCCGCGGCGGCCTCGGTCAGCGGGAAGCTGCGGTCCATCACCGGGATCAGCCGCCCCGCCTCGACATGCGGCCACACGGTGCGCGACAGTTCGTCGGCGACCAGCCCCTTGAACGCGGTGTCGCGGTTGCGCAGCGTCGAGCCGGTCAGCGTCAGCCGGCGGCGCATGATATCGAAGATCGGGATGGTGGCGGTCGGCCCGCCCTGCACCGCGATCGAGACATGGCGGCCGTCCTCGCCCAGGCATTGCAGGTTGCGCGGCACGTAATCGCCACCGACCATGTCGAGCACCACGGCCACCCCCTTGCCGCTGGTAATGTCCTTCACCCGTGCGACGTAATCCTCGGCCTTGTAGTCGATCGCGTGATCCGCGCCGAGCGCCAGCGCCGCCGCGACCTTGTCCGCCGACCCCGCCGTTACGATGATCTCGACACCGAAGAGGTTGCACAGCGAAATCGCCATCGTGCCGATGCCGCTGGTGCCGCCATGGACCAGCACCGTGTCGCCCTCGCTCGCGAAGCCGCGCTCGAACAGGTTGGTCCACACGGTGAACAATGTCTCGGGCAGTGCGGCGGCCTGTTCCATCGACAGCGCCTCGGGCACCGGCAGGCACTGGACCCAGGGGGCCACGCAATATTCGGCATAGCCGCCACCCGACACCAAAGCGCACACGCTCTGCCCGATCATCTCGGGCACCACGTCGTCGCCGGTCGCGACGATCGTGCCGGAAATCTCCAGCCCCGGGATCGATGGTGCGCCCGGCGGCGGCGGATAGCCGCCCTTGCGCTGGAGCACGTCGGGGCGGTTCACCCCCGCCGCCGCCACGCGGATCAGCACCTCGTCCGGCCCCGGCACGGGTACGGGGCGCGTCACCGGCACCAGCACCTCGGGTCCGCCCGGTGCCTCGGGATCGATCGCGGTCATCGTCGCCGGTATCGTCACGCAGTCCCCCGTTCGTCGCACGCCGTTCATCTCGCATGGGACGCGACGTTATTGACACCCGCCCCTCCCGCGTCAACGATTGCCGCAATGGACGCCGATGACAGCCTGCCCCGCCGTGCGCGCGATCTGATCGCCGACCTGTCGCGACAGGATCTCGATCCGCTGTCGGTGGACGAGCTTCACGCGCGCATCGCAGCACTTGAGGCGGAGATCGCTCGCACCCGGGCGCGGCTGGATCGATCGGCCGGCGACCGGCTGAGCGCGGAATCCCTGTTCAGGTCATGACCGGCGCGCGCACCCTTCGCGCGACCCTCGCAAGCCCCCGCCTTGATGCGGACGCCTTTCGTTCCGACATATCGGTCACGGGGTCGGCCACCCGCGCCGGCCCGCTGGAGTAAACCATGCCCTCTTTCGCTTCCGCGCTCGAGAATACCCTGCACGAGGCCCTGAAGGCGGCATCCGCCCGCCGCCACGAATATGCGACGCTGGAGCATCTGCTGCTCGCGTTGATCGACGACGAACATGCCTCGAAGGTGATGGGCGCGTGCGGCGTGGACCTCGGCGATCTGAAGACCACCGTCGCGCATTATCTGGATACCGAGCTGGAGGCGCTGAAGGTCGCGACCGCGACCGACCCTTCGCCGACATCCGGTTTCCAGCGCGTCGTGCAGCGCGCGATCCTGCACGTCCAGTCGTCGGGCCGCGACGAGGTGACCGGCGCGAACGTGCTGGTCGCGCTGTTCAGCGAGCGCGAGAGCTATGCCGTCTATTTCCTGCAACAGCAGGACATGAGCCGCCTCGACGCCGTCAGCTTCATCAGCCACGGCGTCGGCAAGGGCGGCACCCCGACCGAAGCGCCGCCGCCCAAGGGCGCGGACGAGGAGAAGCCCGCCAAGGACGGCGGCAAGAAGACCGAGAGCGCGCTGAAGCAGTTCACGGTCGACCTGAACGAGAAGGCGAAGAACGGGAAGGTCGATCCGCTGATCGGTCGCGGCCCGGAGGTCGACCGCACCGTCCAGATCCTGTGCCGCCGCAGCAAGAACAACCCGCTCTACGTGGGCGACCCCGGCGTCGGCAAGACCGCGATCGCCGAAGGTCTCGCGCGCAAGATCGTCGAGGGTGACGTGCCCGAGGTGCTGAGGGAAGCCGTCATCTACTCGCTCGACATGGGCGCGCTGCTGGCTGGCACTCGCTATCGCGGCGATTTCGAGGAGCGGCTGAAGCAGGTCGTCAACGAGCTCGAAAAGCTGCCGCACGCGGTGCTCTTCATCGACGAGATCCACACCGTCATCGGTGCGGGTGCGACGTCGGGCGGCGCGATGGATGCGTCGAACCTGCTGAAGCCCGCGCTGTCGGGCGGCACCATCCGCTGCATCGGCTCGACCACCTACAAGGAATTCCGCAACCACTTCGAAAAGGATCGCGCGCTGCTGCGCCGGTTCCAGAAGATCGACGTCAACGAACCGACGATCGAGGACACGATCAAGATCATCACCGGCCTGCGCTCGGCGTTCGAGGGGCATCACGGCGTCAAATACACGCCCGATGCGATCAAGTCGGCGGTCGAGCTGTCGGCGCGCTACATCAACGACCGCAAGCTGCCCGACAAGGCGATCGACGTGATCGACGAGGTCGGCGCGATGCAGATGCTGGTCGCTCCGAACAAGCGCAAGAAGACGATCACTCCGAAGGAGATCGAACAGGTCATCGCGACGATGGCGCGCATCCCGCCGAAGACCGTGTCGACCGACGACACGCGCGCGCTCGCCAACCTCGACACCGACCTGAAGCGCGTCGTGTTCGGTCAGGACAAGGCGATCGAGGTGCTGTCCTCGGCGATCAAGCTCAGCCGTGCCGGCCTGCGCGATCCAGACAAGCCGATCGGCAACTATCTGTTTTCCGGCCCGACCGGCGTCGGCAAGACCGAGGTCGCGCGGCGGTTGGCCGATATCATGGGCATCCCGCTCCAGCGCTTCGACATGTCGGAATATATGGAGCGCCATTCGGTTAGCCGCCTGATCGGTGCGCCGCCGGGCTATGTCGGCTATGACCAGGGCGGGTTGCTGACCGACGCGGTCGACCAGCAGCCGCACAGCGTGCTCCTGCTCGACGAGATCGAGAAGGCGCATCCCGACCTGTTCAACATCCTGTTGCAGGTGATGGACAACGGCAAGCTGACCGACCACCACGGCAAGACCGTCGATTTCCGCAACGTCATCCTCATCATGACGACCAATGCCGGCGCCGCCGACATGGCGCGCGAATCGATCGGCTTCGGGCAGTTCACGCGGGAGGATGTGCAGGAGGACGCGGTGAAGAAGCTCTTCACCCCCGAATTCCGCAACCGCCTCGATGCGATCGTGCCGTTCGACTACCTGCCGACTGAGGTGGTGGGCCGCGTCGTCGAGAAGTTCATCCTCCAGCTCGAACTCCAGCTGGCCGACCGCGGCGTGCACATTGCCCTGTCGGACGAGGCGAAGGCGTGGCTGACCGAGCGCGGCTACGACAAGCTGTATGGCGCGCGCCCGATGGGTCGCCTGATCCAGGAAAAGGTGAAGCAGCCACTCGCCGAGGAACTGCTGTTCGGCAAGCTCGTCCACGGCGGCGAGGTCGACGTGAAGCTGAAGGACGGCGCGCTCGCCTTCCACATCACGCCCGCGCCGCCGAAGAAGGCAAAGCCCAAGGGCCGCAAGACCGCCGACGCACCGGCGAAGTGATCGCCTGCCGACCCGCCCCGGTGCGATGGGGCGGGTCGGTGAGGGACATCCCTGACGACAGCCGGCCCACCGCTCGTGCTCCCGCGAAGGCGGGAGCCCAGGGTCACAAGCGCCTCGGGCTGTTGTACTACGTAACCCTGGGTTCCCGCCTGCGCGGGAACACGGGCGGGTAGGGCAAGCCAAGCCTCAGCTTCGATCCGGCGCCACCCAGGGTCACCCCCGCACGACCCGTCCCGCATCCGCGCCCATGCGTCTCGAAATGCAGCGAATTTTAACACCTCGTTAGCCTCGCCGGCCTACAACCAAAGTATGAGATCGGCGAGGCTTCCGGCGGCATTGGCGTTGCTCGTCATCGCGTTCCTGACGGTGTTTCAGGCATCGCCGGCAAACGCGCAGGCCGGCCTCGCCGGCACGCCGCTGAAGGTCTGCATCGCGCGGGTCGCGGCCGGCGATACGCCCCGCGCGATGTTGCGCGCGCCGCGCCGTTTCGATTGCACCACGCCGCAGACCCGGTTCGGGTCCGGCGATTATTGGGCGATTTCGCACCCGCTGTCCGAAACACGCGCCGCCGGCACGGCCGATCGCGTGCGGATGTTGAGCCTGTGGCAGTCCGGGGTGACGCTCTACGCCGTGTACGGCGATGGCCGCATCGTCGCGATGCCCACGCTCAGCACCACGATCGGCCACAATCTTCAGCTCGGCGCTATCGTGGAGTTCGCGCCACCGACACGCGCCGCGCCGCTCGTGCGCCTGCTGTGGCGGGTGGACGGCGCCGCCAACGCCCGCGGCATCGTCGATGGCGCACGCCTGTCCGACGCGGAATCGAGCGCCTTCGCCAACGTCAAGATCGCCGCCTTCTACGCCGCCTTCGTCGGCATCGCCTTCGCGCTGATCGTCTATAATCTCGCGCTCTGGACGACGCTCCGGCACCGGTTCCAGCTGTTCTACTGCGCGATGACGGCGCTGTTGATCGCCTATGCCTTCACCTCTTCCGCCGCGATGGCGTGGGTATGGCCCGATCTCGACAACAACATTCGCATCTGCCTGAACTATGTCCTGCTCGGCTTCGCGGCGATGGCGGCGATGCTGTTCGCGCGCACCTTCTTCGAACGGCGGGTGTTCGACGGGTGGGTCGGTCGCTCCACCACCCTCGCCGCCGCAGCCTTCGGCTCGATCGGCCTGCTCTACGTCTCGCTGACCTTCGTCAGCCCGGCGCTGGCCGACCGCGCCGCCTCGGTCACCTTCCTGATCGGCATGCTCGGCACCGGCCCCATTCTGTGGAGCGCATGGCGGCGCGGCAGCCGCTATCTGCTGCTGTTCACCGTGACATGGGCCGTGCCCCTGATCGCTGGCGGTCTGCGCATTCTCTCCGGCCTGCGAGTCATCCCGACCACGTTCTGGATCGACAATTCGACGTTGCTGTCGCTCGCGATCGAGGCGTTGATGTCGGGCGTCGCCATCGCGTGGCGCGTGCAAAGGCTCAGCGTCGAACGCGACGAGGCCCGCGCGCGGGAAACCGCCGCCCGCCTGCTCGCCGACGAAGACCCGTTGACCGGCCTGTGGAACCGCCGCGCGCTGCTGGAACGCGTCGTCGGGCGGGAGGGCGTGCAGACGCTGCACATCATCGACATCGATCATTTCAAGTCGATCAACGACACGCTGGGCCATGACGGCGGCGACGAGGTGCTGCGCGTCTTCTCGCGCGCGCTGCGCGATGTCGCCCCGCCCGGCGCGGTGGTGGCGCGGATGGGTGGCGAGGAATTCGCGATCGTTCTGCCCGGCGACGCGACCGGCGAACCCGACACGATCCTCTCACGCCTGCGCCAGGCGCGCATGCCCTTCGACGTCCGCGTGACGGCCAGCATCGGCAGTTGCTCGGGCAAGCTGGCAACGGAGGCGCAGTGGCGCTCGCTCTATCGCCGCGCCGACCGCGCGCTGTTCGACGCCAAACAGGCCGGTCGCGACCGCGCCCGCCATGCCGGTACGCTGGCGACGGCGGCGTGAGCGACGGGGCGCACAAGCCCCACGCAACATTTCATTGCCGCCGACGCCCGCCCGCTTGTGGCGACGCCACGACTAACTTACACCAATGTCAATGACCGATCCCGAAGCCGTCTGGCGCACCGCCTATCGACACCCCGGCGACTGGGACCGGGCGTTTCCGCCGCGCTCGATGGTCGACCTGTTCGAGGAGAGCATGCGGCGGGATCCGGATGCCCCGCTGCTCGATTTCCTCGGTCGTCGCTACAGCTATGGCGAGACCTGGGACGGCGCCGCGCGGGTCGCCTGCGGGCTCGCCGCGATGGGCTATGGCCCCGGAGACCGCATCGGGCTCTTCCTGCCCAACGTTCCGCATTACGTCGCCGCCTATTACGGCATCCTCCGGCTGGGCGCGACGGTGGTGAACTTCTCGCCGCTCTACACGGTCGACGAACTGGCGCATCAGGTCGAGGATTCGGGCACCCGCCTGCTCTTCACCCTGTCCGCCACCGCCTTGCTGCCCAATGCCCTGAAAGTGCTCGAGGCGAGCCGGCTCGAGCGGCTGGTGGTCGGCTCGGTCGCGGGCGCGCTGCCGCCGGCCAAGTCGATGTTCTACCGCTGGTTCCGTGGGCGTGAGGTAACGCCGAAGCCCGACGACGCCCGCGTCACCGCCTTCTCCGCGCTGATCGCCAATGACGGCGCCTGCACCACCGCCACGGTCGATCCGACGCGCGACCTGGCGCTCATCCAGTACACCGGCGGCACCACCGGCACGCCCAAGGGGGCGATGCTGACGCACCAGAACCTGTCGGCGAACGCGCGTCAGGTCGCCGCGCTCAATCCGCATCCCGACCGACCGGATAGCGTCCTCGGCGCGCTCCCCTTCTTCCACGTCTTCGCCAACACCTGTGTCCTCAACCGCACCGTCGCGGCGGGCGGGGAGATCGTGATGCTGCCGCGCTTCGAGGCGGGGCAGGTGCTCGCCGCCATCGCCCGCGCCCGCCCGCGCGCGATGCCCGGCGTGCCGACCATGTATCAGGCGTTGCTCGACCATCCCCGCTGCGCACGCACCGACTTCTCGTCGCTCGATTTCTGCATCTCGGGCGGCGCGCCGCTGTCCGCCGAGTTGAAGGCGAAGTTCGAGGGCATGACCGGCGCGACGGTGATCGAGGGCTATGGCCTGTCGGAAAGCTCGGGCGTCGTCTCCTGCAACCCCTATGAGGGCGAACAGCGCACCGGCACCATCGGCCAGCCGATCGCCGCCACCCGCGTCGCGCTGGTCGACAAGGAAGACCCCTCGCGCTTCGTCTCCCCCGACACGCCGGGCGAGATCGTGCTGGCGGGGCCGCAGATCATGGCGGGTTACTGGCAGCGCCCCGATGCGGATGCGGAGGTGTTCGTCACCGACGACGCCGGCACCCGCTGGCTTCGCACCGGCGATGTCGGCACGATCGACGCGGACGGCTTCATCCGCATCGTCGACCGGCTGAAGGACATGATCGCGGTCGGCGGGTTCAAGGTCTTCCCGAGCCAGATCGAGGCGATCCTGCACCATCATCCCGCGATCAAGGAGGCGCTCGTCATCGGCCTGCCCGATCACTACCGCGGTGAGGTACCGCGCGCCTATGTCACGCTGATCGACGGTGCGACCGAGACCGGCGAGGCGCTGGCCGCATGGGTCAATCCGCAATTGGGCAAGCACGAACGCGTCGACCAGGTCGTCGTCCGCCTCAACCTGCCCAAGACGATGATCGGCAAGCTGAGCCGCAAGGACCTGCTCGCCGAGGTGATGGCGGAGTAGCGGCTCAGGTGAAGTCGAGATCGTCGATGTCGCGGGCGCCGTGCACAATCCGCCTGATGTCGACGGATTCTGCCGTAACGCGATAGACGATCAGTATGCGCCCTTCGAACGAGATCGAGCGCAGACCCTCGCCAAGATCCGATCGATTCGAACCGCGTTGTGGAAAGGTCGCCAGCTTTGCGATCACGCTACGAATGCGAGCGTCATACCGATCGGCGACGATGGCATCGGCGCGGTCCTCGATCCACCGCGAGATTGCGTGCAGATCGACGATGGCAGACGGAGTGATCGTGACCTGGAATGTCATGCGCCGCGTCGGCGGGCCTTCATCTCATCCAATTGGGCGAACGCTTCCTCGATCGGGATAGATGGCCGCGGATCGGCTAGAGCCTCCGCAAGTTTCGCCCGCACCGTCTGATTGAAAGATGCCTGCTGACGCTCCAGCGCATCGAATGCCGCGTCGACGACATCATCAATCGAATCGAAATTGCCGCTCGCCACGAAATGCTCCGCACGTTCGGAATAGGCACCCAGCCGGATATCGGGATCGCGTTCAGCCATGCGCCTTCATAGCCGATTTGCTAACGTTACAACACCGCCTTCAAATTCATGAACGCATGCAACCCCCACGGGCCAAGCTCGCGCCCGTGCCCCGACCGCTTCACCCCACCGAACGGCGCTTCCGGCGTCGAGGCGAGCATCGCGTTCACCGCGATCATCCCCGCCTCGACATCACGGACGAAGCGGTCGCGTTCGGCATCGTCGTTCGTCCACACGCTCGCCCCCAGCCCGAACGGCACGTCGTTGGCCAGCGCCACCGCATGGTCCAGATCGCTCGCGCGGAACAGCATCGCGACCGGGCCGAAGATCTCCTCGCGCGCCAGCCTGCCGTCGGGGTTCAGGTCGGCGAGCACGCCCGGCGTCATCCAGGCGCCCGCACGGTCGATCGCCCGTCCGCCGACCAGCAGCCGGGCGCCCTCGCCCTCCGCCGCCTTCACCTGTTCCAGCACGGTGTCGCGCGCCTCGACGCTCGACAGCGGCCCCATCGCGGTCGCCTCCGCCATCGGGTCGCCGATCGCCACGTCGCGCATGCCGGCGACGAAGGCGTCGGCGAACGCGTCATAGACGTCTGCGTGGACGATCATCCGCTTGGCGCAGATGCACGACTGGCCCGCGTTCTGCACCCGCGCCTTCACCGCGACCTGCGCGGCTTTCGCGATATCGGCGGAGGGCATGACGACGAACGGGTCCGATCCGCCCAGTTCCAGCACCACCGGCTTCAACGTGCGCCCGGCCGCCTCGCCGACCTTCACGCCCGCACCCTCGCTGCCGGTCAGCGTCACCGCGGCGATGCGATCGTCGGCTATCAGCGCGGCGACCTTGTCGGACGCGATGGCGAGGTTCTGGAACAGCCCGACCGGCGCCCCTGCCGAACGGATCACATCCTCCATCAGCGCGGCGCACCCCTGCGTCAGCGAGGCATGCTTCAGCAGCCCGACATTGCCCGCCATGATCGTCGGCGCGATGAAGCGCACCGCCTGCCAATAGGGGAAGTTCCACGGCATGATCGCCAGCACCGGCCCCAGCGGCTGCCAGCGCGCAACGCCCTTGCCGTCCGGCAGTTCGGTGTCGGCCAGCAGCGCCAGGCCATGCTCGGCATAGTATCGGAACGCCGACGCGCATTTCTCGACCTCGGCGATCGCGGACGACAGCGTCTTGCCCATCTCGCGCGTCGCCATCTCGGCCAGCGCCTGCTTCCGCGCATCGAAGCCATCGGCGATCGCCGCCAGCAACGCCGTCCGCTCGGCATGGGGAGTCAGCCGCCACCGACGATATTCTTCCGCCGCCGCGACGACCTTCGTCTCGATCTCGTCATCCGACAGGGCCGCGTACGTCGCGAAGGTTTCGCCGGTGGCGGGGTTCACAGACTTGAACATGCAATGCTCCTGATCTGGCCGACGCCAGCTTATCCTGCGCTATCCCCCTCCCCGTTCCCCCTGAGCTTGTCGAAGGGCTGCCCTTCTTCGTGCCGCGAGCGATGGCGTAGGAAGAAAGACAGTGCTTCGACAAGCTCAGCAGGAACGGTGATGGGGTGCGCCCTCTCTCAACCCCCCTTCCGCGCTTTCGGTTGCAAAGCCTGCCGCGCCTGCCGCATAGGTCGCCGCATGGCAGAGGACAGCACGATCGACACGCTCTCGTTCGAAGAGGCGCTGAAGGAACTCGAAACGATCGTGGCGCGGCTCGAAACCGGGCAGGCGCCGTTGCAGGAGGCGATCGACCTCTACGCGCGCGGCGACGCGCTGCGCAAGCAATGCGACGCCCGGCTGAACGCGGCGCAGGCGCGGATCGAGGCGATCCGGCTCGATGGCGACGGGCGCCCCGCCGGCACCACCCCCTTCGCCGCGTGACGGCGCCGATGCGCCTCCACACGCTGTCGCTGCACGACGCGCTGGCGGATGTCGGCGGGGAGGTCGATCGCCAGTTCGACGCGCTGCTGACCATCCCTGACGACGCCCGCGCCGCGCTGTACCGCGCGATGCGGCATTCGGCGATCGGCGGAGGCAAGCGGCTGCGCCCGCTGCTGACGATGGCGACCGCCGATCTGTTCGGCGTGGAGCGCGACTGCGCCGCCCGCGCCGGCACCGCGATCGAGTGCATCCATGTCTACAGCCTGGTCCACGACGACCTGCCCGCGATGGACGACGACGACCTGCGCCGCGGCAAGCCCACCGCGCACAAGGCGTTCGGGGAGGCGACCGCGATCCTCGCCGGCGATTCCCTCCATGCCCTCGCATTCGAGATGCTGGCCGATCCGGCCACGCACAGCGATCCCTTCGTCCGCGTCGAGCTGATCGCCGACCTCGCCCGCGCGTCCGGCCCGGCCGGCATGGCGGGTGGGCAGATGATGGACCTCGCCGCCGACGGCGCGCAGTTCGACCTCGCCACCGTCACCCGGTTGCAGGCGATGAAGACCGGCGCGCTGATCGCCTGCGCGGTGGAGGCGGGCGCCATCCTCGGCCGCGTACCGCCCGAGGCGCGGACGGGCCTGCGCGGCTACGCCCGCGACATCGGCCTCGCCTTCCAGATCGCCGACGACCTGCTCGATGCCGAGGGCGACGCGGAAAGCGTCGGCAAGGCCGTGCGCAAGGATGCCGACGCCGGCAAGGAAACCTTCCTCTCGCTGATGGGCACCGACCGCGCGCGCGAACAGGCGCAGCTGCTCGTCGACCAGGCGATCGGCCACCTCCACAGCTACGGCGCCGAAGCCGACCTGCTCCGCGCCATCGCCCGCTACATCACGGAGCGCGACCGGTGATGCGCATCGGCGTCTATCCCGGCACGTTCGATCCCGTCACGCTCGGGCATATGGACATCATCCGGCGCGGGGCGAAGCTGGTCGACCGGCTGGTCGTCGGCGTCACCACCAACCCGTCGAAGTCGCCGATGTTCTCGGTCGAGGAACGGCTGGCGGCGGTGCGGCGAGAGGTCGCGGACGTGGCCGGCGACGTCACCGTCACCAGCTTCGATTCGCTGCTGATGGACTTCGCCGAGCGGGAGGGCGCCAGCATCATCGTCCGCGGCCTGCGCGCCGTCGCGGATTTCGAGTACGAATATCAGATGGCCGGCATGAACCAGCAGCTGAACGCGCGGATCGAGACGGTCTTCCTGATGGCCGACGTCTCGCTGCAACCGATCGCGAGCCGGCTGGTGAAGGAAATCGCGCTCTACGGCGGCGACATCGGCCGGTTCGTGCCGCCGGCGGTGAAGGGCGAGGTCGACGCCCGCGTCGCCGTGCTGGGCCGCAAGGGCGATCGCTGACGCGCGCACCGTTCACTTTGCCGCAACCCGCGTTTTGATCTAAGCGCGCCGACATGCTCCGTTCGAGGTTCTCTCCCATGCGCCTATTCGCCGTCGCGACCGCCCTGCTCGCGACCGTCACTGCCCTGCCCGCCGCGGCCCAGCTGATCGAGGTCCCCGGCCGCGCGACCGCCCCCGCGACGACGGACAAGGAAAACCTCTGGCTGCTCGACCTGTCGGACGGCGGCCGAGTCACCATCTGGCTGCGCCCCGATGTCGCGCCCAAGATGGTCGAGCGGATCAAGACCCTGACCCGCCGGAAGTTCTACGACGGCCTCAATTTCCACCGCGTCATCGACGGCTTCATGGCGCAGGGCGGCGATCCGAAGGGCGACGGCACCGGCGATTCCGACCTGCCGAACGTGGATGCCGAGTTCAACTACCTCCCCCACGTCCGCGGCGCGGTGTCCGCGGCCCGCCCAGGCGCGCCCGAGGGGGCGACCGAGGAGCAGAAGACGAAGGCGAACAACGGCGCCAACAGCCAGTTCTTCATCGTCTTCGCGCCGCGCCTGTCGCTCGACAAGAAGTACACCGTGTTCGGCCGCGTCATCGACGGCATGCAGTATGTCGATGCGATCGAGCGCGGCGAGCCGCCGGCAAGCCCGACGAAGATCCTGCGCGCCTCGATCGCCGCCGACAATCCCCCGCCCTACGCCGCTGCTCCCGCCACGCCGCCGGCGACGATGGTCGCCCCGCTGACGCTGCCGCCGGGTCCGGGCCGCAAGGCGCCGCCGGCAAAGTAAAGGCACTCCCCTCTCCCCGTTCGGGCTGAGCTTGTCGAAGCCCTGCCCTTCTTCTTCGTGTCGGATTGTAGAAGGACAGCCCTTCGACAAGCTCAGGGCGAACGGGGTGAGGGAAGTTCACACAAATGAACGTCGACCTCTTCGATTTCACCCTCCCCCCGGAATCGATCGCGCTGCGCCCCGCCGCGCCGCGTGACGCCGCGCGCATGCTGGTCCTCGACGACAGCGGAACGCACGACCGCGTCGTCACCGACCTGCCCGCTGCGCTGCGCGCCGGCGACCTGCTGGTCTTCAACGACACGCGCGTCATCCCGGCCCGGCTGGAAGGCACGCGCGGCGACGCGCGCATCGGCGCGACGCTCCACAAGCGCGAGGGGCCGCGCCGCTGGCGTGCGTTCATCCGCAACGCGAAGCGCCTGCGTGACGGCGACACCATCGACTTCGGCCACGGCGTCACCGCCTCCGCCAGCGCGCACGGCGACGACGGCAGCTTCGCGCTCGACTTCGCGGGCGACGAGCCGGTCGAGCTGCTGCTGGAGCGCGCCGGCCATATGCCGCTGCCGCCCTATATCGCCGCGAAGCGCCCTACCGACGAACGCGACGCGGACGACTACCAGACCATGTTCGCGGCCGAGCCGGGCGCGGTCGCCGCCCCCACCGCCGCGCTGCACTTCACCCCCGGCCTGATGGCGGCGCTCGACGGTGCCGGGATCGGCCATGCGACGCTGACGCTGCACGTCGGCGCGGGCACCTTCCTGCCGGTGAAGGCCGACGACACCGACGACCACAGGATGCACGCCGAATGGGGCCGCATCGACGCCGCCACCGCCGATCGCCTGAACGCCGTCCGCGCCGCGGGCGGACGCGTCGTCGCGGTCGGCACCACCAGCCTGCGCCTGATCGAGAGCGCCGCCGGCGAAGACGGCATCATCCGCCCGTTCGAAGGGGATACGGCGATCTTCATCACGCCCGGTTATCGCTTCCGCGGCATCGACGGGCTCGTCACCAACTTCCACCTGCCGCGCTCGACGCTCTTCATGCTGGTCAGCGCGCTGATGGGGCGCGAACGCATGCAGGCCGCGTACGCGCACGCCATTGGCGAGGGCTATCGCTTCTACAGCTACGGCGATGCCTCGCTCCTGCTGCCTGGTTAACGGCTCGCCAAGATCGTCCGATCTTAGGACATACGCCAAATGGGGGATGGAGGCGCCCGCCGCCCCGGATACCCCGTCCCCTAGGGCGTTCATCAAGGGGGGAAATTGCCATGCGTTACGCGATCGGCTTCGCACTGGCGGCGGTGGCATCCACCGGTGCCTCTGCTCAGGTGACCAACAATGCCTATGGCTCGGCATCGCTCCAGACGGTGCGAAACTGCCCGACCGACGGCTCGACGCTCTGCAACGGTGTCGGCGCCGATCAGGCGGTGGTGAGCCGCAGTCAGACCGGCGGGACGGGCGTCGCCAATCAGGTCAGCTACGATGTCGGCACGAGCGGCCGCGCGAAGGCCAGCGTCGGCTTCGCCACCGGTCTCGGCCTGCCTGAGATCAAGCTCGACGCCTATTCGGGCGCATCCACGCGGATCGGCAACAACGTCTATGCGTGGCAAACCTACACCTACAACGGCGCGGACGAATTCGACATCCTGCTGAGCGGCAATTTCCACATCGTCGATTCCTCGACGAACGCGACAAATGGGGCACTGCCGGGCGGTGCCAACGCCGCCGCCGGCTTCGCGATCTGGAACAAGGCCGATTTCTTCTCCTATATGCCGGCCACTGCCACGGCCGCGCAGATCAATTCCCGCGCCTATCTCTTCGGGGGCTCGCCCTGTTCCGACTTCGAGGGCGGCCCCGGCCCGCGCGCCAGCAGTCTCAGTGCGATCTCGTTGACGGGCGGCGCCAACCAGAGCTTTTCGGTCGGTCAGCAGAATTGTGGAGAGCAGACGCTGACGCTCTACAAGGGCGACGAATTCGTCATCGCCAGCTTCGCACAGCTGACCGTGAACCGTGGCGGCTGGGCGGACGCGACCGGCACCTTCACCGTCGATCTCGATCCTTCGGTCGATGCCGCAACGCGTCAGGCGTTCGCCAGCAGCGTCACCTTCCAGACGCCGGGCGCGGTGCCCGAGCCGGCGACATGGGCGATGATGATCCTCGGCTTCGGCATGGTCGGCGGCACGATGCGGCGCCCGCGCAAGGCCGCGCTCGCTGCCTGACCACGGACGGGCGGCCTTCGCGGGCCGCCCGCTCTCCTACTCCGCCGCCAACTTCGCCACCCGCGCCTCATGCTCGCTGCGCCCGAACGGGAACCGCAGGAAGATCGTCGCGGCGACGATCGCCAGCGTGCCGTAGATCGCGATGAAGATCAGCGTCATCCGGTCGATCGTCGCTACGCCCACCGTTCCCGGCGTCGCCTGTTCGGGGAAGCCCGCGATCGACAGGATCGTGCCGGCGAGGAAGATGCCGATCCCCGACGTGCATTTCTGGATGAAGAAGCTGCCGGCGAAGAACACGCCCTCGGACCTCAGGCCCGTGCGCGTCTCCGATTCCTCGACGACATCGGCCATCATCGACGCGCCGACGATGAAGCCCGACACGCCCATCGCCGTCGCGATCGTGAAGAACACCAGCAGGACGTACAGCAGCGCCGGTTCCGGCGGCAGCACCCCCGCCAGCCGTAGCCAGTAGGGCGTCGTGTTGAACAGCGCGCCACCCACGACGAACAGCGCGGTCGCGCGCGGCTTGCCGATCAGGCGCGCGACGCGCGGCGCGACGAAGAAGGCGATCACCACCGCCACCAGCAGCACCGCCGGGATCAGCGCCATCGTCGCGCCCGAGAATTTCCAGACATAGCTGTAGAGATAGTTCGACAGGGCATAGCTGATGCCCTGGTTGGTATAGGCGCACACCCCGCCCAGCATCAGGATCGCGAACGCGCGGTTCTTCAGCGTCGCGCGCAACTCGCCCAGATTCTCCTTGAAGGTCGCGCGCCGGGCGGGCGGATGCGGCAGGTTCGGGATCTCGCGATGCGTGCCGATCGCCGAAGTCAGGATCGCCACCGCCATCAGGCCTGCGCCGGCCAGCGCGAACGCGCCATAGCCGGCACGGTTGAGCAGCCCGTTGGGAAACTCCGGCGTCGCGCGCAGGAACACGATGTACGCCGCGACCAGCATCGTCAGACCGCCGATCCAGCCGAACAGGTATCGATACGCCATGATCCGCGTGCGCTCGTCATAGTCCGACGTCAGCTCCGCCGTCATCGCGACCGACGGCACCTCGTAACAGGACACCGCGCTGCGCACGATCACCGCGGAGACGAACAGCCAGCCGAGCACCGCGCTCTGCTCCCATCCGACCGGCGGGTTCCACAGCGCGATCCATCCCAACGCGATCGGCAGCGCCGCACCATACATCCACGGATGCCGCCGCCCGAACCGGCTGCGCGTGCGATCGGACAGGAACCCGACTGCCGGATCGATGATCGCGTCGATGACCAGCGCGCACATGATGACGAAGCCGACCGCCGCCGACGGCAGGCCGACGACCTGGTTGTAGAACAGCAGCAGGAACGTGCCGAAGCTCGCATCCTTCACGCCGTACGCGACGGCGCCGAAGCCATAGGCGAGCATCGTCCCACGCCGCACGCGGCGGGCGGGCGGGACTTCGGTCTGATGACCGTGAACGGTGGTCACTTGGCGGCCATCCGATCGATCAGGTCGAAGATGCCCGGCGACTGCGGATCCCAGCTATGCCGCGGCCCGACCGTCACGCCGCCGTCGACGGTGATATGCGTGCCGGTGACGAAACTCGCGTCGTCGCTCAGCAGATAGGCGATGGCGGCGGCGATGTCCTGCGGTCGGCCGGCGCGGGCGATCGGCTGCCCTTTCGCCGCGATGCCGCCGATCGTCCCGTCGATCTGCGCGCGCCGGTCGCTCGCCATGTCGAAGCCGGCGGTGAAAATCCCTGTCGCGATGAAGCCCGGCACGACCGCGTTCACGCGGATATTGTGCCGCGCCAGCTCGGCGGCGGCGATCTTCGACAGGTGCAGCACCCCCGCCTTCGCCACCGAATAGGCGATCGGCGCGGCGCCGGCCTCCAGTGCCGACACCGACGACACGTTGACGATCGCCCCGCCCCCGCGCGCCGCCATCAGCGGTGCGGCGTAACGGATGCCCATCGCCACCGACCGCAGCAGCAGCGCCTGCGTGGCGTCCCAGTCGTCGGCGCTGATGGCGTCGATCGTCTCGCGCGCACCGCCCGCGCCGGCGTTGTTGACCAGACCGTCGATCCCGCCCGCCGCATTGGCCTCGGCGATCAGCGCCTCGATCTGCGCGGGATCGGTCACGTCGCAATGCCGATACGTCGCACCGATTTCTGCTGCGACAACATTCCCGAGGTCATCGACGATGTCCGACAGCCACACATCGGCACCTTGCGTTACAAGATGTTCCGCTGTCGCCCGCCCGATGCCCGCGGCACCGCCCGTCACCACCACCCGCTTGCCCGCAAATCGCATCATCGTCTCCAAGTCCCGGCCCTCTTAGGCGGCGGCAGCGCTGCGACCAAATCGAATATCGGGTATGGCTTGCATGAAAGATGCGCCGTCTTTAGCAAGGCTGCAAATCGAAAGGAGCGGATGAACGGCATGGCCATGGACGCGGACACCTTCGACGCGCTGATCGACCACATCCGCCGCTTCGTCACCGAACGGCTCCGCCCGCTGGAGGCGCAGGTCGAGGCCGACGACGCGATCCCCGCCGACGTGGTCGAGGAAATGAAGGCGATGGGCCTGTTCGGCCTCTCGATCGCCGAGGAGCACGGCGGCCTCGGCCTCACCATGTCGGAAGAGGTCCGCGTCGCGATCGAGCTCGGCCGCACCACGCCCGCGTTCCGCTCCGCCTTCGGCACCAACGTCGGCATCGGGTCGCAGGGGCTCGTCATGGCCGGCACGCCCGAGCAGAAGGCGGCATGGCTGCCGCGCATCGCCAGCGGAGAGGTCGTCACCAGCTTCGCGCTGACCGAACCCGATGTCGGCAGCGACAGCGGCGCCGTCCGCGCCCGTGCGGTCAGGGACGGTGACGTGTATCGCCTGTCGGGCACGAAGCGTTACATCACCAACGCCGACCGCGCCGACCTGTTCACTGTCATGGCGCGCACCGGCGACGATCCCGGCGCGCGCGGCGTCTCCGCCTTCCTCGTCCCGCGCGACTTGCCGGGCGTCTCGGTCGGCGAGCCGGAAAAGAAAATGGGGCAGAAGGGCGCGAAGGTCGCCGATGTCACCTTCGACGATGTCGCCGTCCCGGCTGCCAACCGGCTGGGAGCGGAGGGCGAAGGCTTCCGCATCGCGATGCGCGTGCTCGATCGCGGGCGGCTGCACATCGCCGCGGTTTGCGTCGGCGTCGCCGAGCGGCTGATCGCCGATTGCGTCGGCTATGCCACCGAACGCCGCCAGTTCGGCAAGCCGATCGCCGAGCATCAGCTCATCCAGGCGATGATCGCGGACTCTAAAACGGAAGCGCTCGCCGCCCGCGCGCTGGTGCTGGAAACGGCGCTATCGAAGGATCGGTATGCCGACGTCGTGCTCGAATCCGCGGCGGCCAAATATTACGCCTCGGAAATGGTCGGCCGCGTCGCCGATCGTGCGGTGCAGATCTACGGCGGCGCCGGCTACATCGCCGACTACGGCATCGAACGCCTGTACCGCGACGTCCGCCTGTTCCGCATCTACGAAGGCACCAGCCAGATTCAGCAACTCATCATCGCCCGCGAGACGCTGAAGCGGGGTGGATGACCAATCGCCCTCTTCCCCCCGGGGAGAGGGTTGGAAGAGGGGCAGTCGACAACCGCGAACGACAGGGTCGAAGGAGAGACTGCCCCTCTCCCCGACCCTCTCCCCCAAAGGGGAAGAGGGAGATTAGCATGGACACTACCGACCTGTTCCGTCTCGACGGCCGCACCGCCCTCGTCACCGGGGGATCGCGCGGCATCGGGCGGATGATCGCTGCGGGCTTCGTCGCACAGGGCGCAAAGGTCTACATCTCCTCGCGCAAGGCCGACGCCTGTTTCGCCACCGCCGAGGAACTGGGACCCAACTGCATCGCCCTGCCGCAGGACGTGTCGACCGTCGCCGGCTGCAAGGCGCTCGCCGCGCAGTACGCCGAGGTCGAGGACGGCCTCGACATTCTCGTCAACAACGCAGGGGCAGCGTGGGGCGTGCCGTTCGAGGAATTCCCTGAGGCCGGCTGGGACAAGGTCATGGACCTGAACGTCAAGTCGCCCTTCTTCCTGACGCAGGCGCTGCACGGCGCGCTGAAGGCGGCGGCGCGGCCCGACCGTCCGGCCAAGGTCATCAACATCACCTCGATCGACGGCCTGCGCCTGAACCCGTGGGACACCTACAGCTATCAGGCTTCGAAGGCCGCGCTGATCTACCTGACGAAGCGGCTGGCCGCGCGGCTGGTGACCGATGCGATCAACGTCACCTCGATCGCACCCGGCGCGTTCGCGAGCGAGATGAACCGTGCCGCGCGCGACCACGGCGACGCGGTGGCGAAGCGCATCCCAGCGGGACGCATCGGCGTGGATCAGGACATGGCCGGCACCGCGATCTTCCTCGCCAGTCGCGCCGGCGACTATGTGATCGGCGAGACGATCGCGGTCGACGGCGGGCTGGTCAACGCCTCGCTCGGCTCCTCGATCGAGGGGTAACCGATACGAAAAGGGCCGCACCCGCGGTGCGTCGTACGCACCACGAATGCGGCCCAGAGCGTGCCCGGCCGCCCCCTGCAACGCCAGCCTGACGGCTGACGGCAGAGCCGTTCACGCTATCCCGTCGCCGGGCCGCCGACCGACGGACCCGGCGTGAACCTCAGAAGCGAAAGCCGATGCCGAACTGCAGGATGGGATAGACCTTCACCTTGTCGATATCGTCCTGCAGCTCGACCCGCTCGCGCTCCAACGCGGCGCGGAAGCCCGAATCGGCCTGCGCCGTGCCCGTTGCGCGAAACTCGCGCAGGCGGGCGCTGCCCTGGAACAGAACGCCGGCCTCAGTCGCGAAGAAGAAACCCTTGCGCTTGCTGCCGCCCCAGCCGAGCGTGAGGGCCGGCGCGAACTTCTTCACATCGGCACCACCCGTCAGCGTACCGACCTGAGCGGCGGTGTAGACGTTGTCGCCGATCTCGATCGTGGTGCTGGCACCAGGCTGCAAGCGCACGTCGACGCGGTTGCGGTTGATGCGCGCGCCGGCCGACAGGCGGAAGGCGCCGCCGAACGGATGTACGTCGATCATGGCGCCATAGGACTTCAGGTGCAGGCCGCCGCGGTAGGTGTTCTCGTCGGAGTCGAAGTCCGCGCCGAAGCTGAGGAACGATGCGCTGGCGCGAATACCGACATGATCCGAAAAGCGGACACCGACTTCCGGACCGATCCCCAGGGTACCCGCCGTCACGGCCGCGGAGATGATGGCACCGTTGTCTTCCACCGGTGCTTCCTGTGCCAGCACGGGCGTGCTCGCCAGCGCTGCGGCAAGCAATGCGGCCGTCCGCGACAGTCTTGAAACCTTCATGAATCTAACCCCCCGTAGATGACCGACACCGTGCCGGCCTCCCTCCCGACCGCCCTGTTGCGCAAGCTAGCGAAATCCCGCATCCTCCATTTGGGGTAGTGGGGAAAAATCAGGAACATGGCGGATCTAATTCGCGGCGTGGTCGACCGATTTCGGGACGCCGCGCTGGGACTTGCCGAATGGGACGAGGCGCTGGCCGCGGTCGGCGCGGCGACCAACGCGACCATGATCCAGCTGACCGGCATCGCTGATGGCGGGCAGCTGCTCATCAACCGCACGCGCGGCATCTCGACCGACCAGATGGCCGCCTATTTCGACGCGCGCGGTTTCGATCCGCTCTTCAACCCGCGTACGCGCGGCATCCTCGACTACACGCCGATGCGCTGCTTCACCGACGACGATCTGCTGCAGGGCACCACCCGCTCGACCTTCGCGATCTACGACGATCTGTTCCACCCCACCGACGCGCATCATTCCGCCCAGATCCGGCTGAACACCACCGACGGCGTCGGGCTGGGGCTCACGCTGATGCGGTCGCGAACCCCCGGCACCTACGACCGGCGCACCCGCGATTTGGTCGAGCGGCTGGGGCCGGGGATCGCGGCGGCGTGCCACGCCGCGCTGGCGTTCGGCACCGCGCAGGACCGCACGATCGTGCAGACGGCGGAACTGCTGGCGGGGCAGGCGATCCTGCTCGGCGCCGATCGCACGATCGTGTCGCTGTCGCCGGCGGCGGAGCAGACGCTGCGCACCGGCCGCGCGCTGACCGTCCGGGCGGGGCGCCTCGTCGCCATCGATGCGGTCAGCGACCGCGACCTCGACCGCGCGTTCCGCTGCGCCGAATCCGACACGGGCCAGGCCCGAGTCTCGGTCCGCGCGCTGGGCGGCCCGTTGCATGTCGAACTCACGCCTCTCCCTCCCCGACTACCCGGCACCCTGTCTGTCGCGCGGGTGCTGTTGACGATGCGTCAGCCGTCGCAGGGCGAAGAGGCACTGGCGACCAGCGCACAAGCGCTGGGCCTGTCAGGCGCAGAGGGCGAGGTCGCCGTGCTGCTGGCCGCCGGGCTGACGCTAGCGCAGATCGCCGAGCGCCGGGGCAGCGCGGTCAGCACGGTGCGGACGCAGCTGAAGTCCGCCTTCAACAAGACGGGCACGCATCGCCAGACGGAGCTGGTGATGCTGCTGCGCCGCGGCGCCTGACGCCTCAGCTCAGCGCGCGATCCCGCCGGCCGCCAGCACCGCAAGTGTCATCAGCTCGCTGGCGGTCGAGGTCATCGGCGCGATCTGCACCGGCTTTTCCATGCCGATCAGCATCGGGCCGATCACCGCGTCGCCGCCCAGCTCCCGCAGCAGCTTTGCCGAGATGTTGGCGGATTGCAGGCCCGGCATGATAAGAATGTTCGCCGGTCCCGACAGGCGGATGAAGGGATAGTTGGCGAACTGCTTCGGGTTCAGCGCGACGTCCGGCGCCATCTCGCCTTCATATTCGAAGCCGACACCGCGTTCGTCCAGCACGCGTACTGCCTCGCGCAGGTTCTCCAGCCAGTGCCCCTCGGGGTTGCCGAAAGTCGAATAGCTCAGGAACGCCACGCGCGGCTCATGCCCCATGCGTCGCGCGACCGCTGCGGTCTGTTCCGCGATGTCGGCCAGTTCCTCGGCGGTCGGGCGTTCGTTGATCGTGGTGTCGGCCATGAACACGGTGTGGCTCTGTCCGACCAGCACATGGATGCCGAACGGCGTACGCCCCTCGGCCGGATCGATCACGCGGCGCACCTCGCGCATCGTCTGCGCATAGGTGCGGGTGATGCCGGTAATCATCGCATCCGCCTCGCCCAACTGGAGCATGACGGCGCCGAAGGTGTTGCGGTCCTGGTTGATCATCCGCTCCGCATCGCGGCGCAGATAACCGCGGCGCTGCAGGCGTTCGTACAGGAAATCGACCATGCGCGGCACCAGTGTCGAGGTGCGGCTATTGTGGACCTCATATTCCTCGGCATTGGCGACGCCCAGCGCGCGAAGACGGTCGTGGACATCGTCGCGGCCGACCAGCACGGGCGTGCCGTAGCCGCCTTCCTTGAATGCGATCGCCGCGCGCAGCACGACCTCCTCCTCGCCCTCGGCAAACAGCACGCGCTTCGGATGCGCGCGCGCGCCTTCATAGGCGAGCGTCAGCACCGAGGTGGTCGGGTTCAGCCGTGCGCGCAGCGAGTCGCGATACGCCGCCATGCTGGCGATCGGCTTGGTCGCGACGCCCGAGTCCATCGCCGCCTGCGCGACCGCGATCGAGACATTCTCCATCAGCCGCGGATCGAACGGCGCTGGGATGATGTAATCCGGCCCGAAGACATGGCGCACGCCATAAGCGGCGGCGACCTCCTCCGGCACGCGCTCGCGCGCCAGTTCGGCGATGGCGTTGGCCGCGGCGATCTTCATCGCATCGTTGATCCCAGTCGCCCGCACGTCGAGCGCACCGCGGAAGATGAAGGGGAAGCCGAGCACGTTGTTGACCTGGTTCGGATAGTCCGACCGGCCGGTGGCGATGATGCAGTCGGGCCGCGCGGCCTTCGCCAGTTCGGGGCGGATCTCCGGCTCCGGGTTGGCCATCGCGAAGATGATCGGCGCGGGCGCCATGTCCTTCACCATCTCGGGCTTCAGCGCACCCGCCGCGGACAGGCCCAGGAACACGTCGGCGCCGTGCAGCGCCTCGGTCAGCGTGCGGCGGTCGGTGGCAGCGGCATGTGCCGACTGCCACTGGTTCACGTCGTCGCGGCCCTGATAGATCACGCCCTTGCGGTCGCACATCAGCACATGGTCGGGGCGCACCCCCATCGCCTTCATCAATTCGGTGCAGGCGATCGCGGCCGCGCCGGCGCCGTTCACGACGACCTTCACGTCGGCCAGCGCGCGGCCGGTCAGTAGGCAGGCATTGATGAGCCCCGCCGCGCTGATGATCGCGGTGCCGTGCTGATCGTCATGGAAGACAGGGATGTTCATCCGCTCGCGCAGCGTCTGCTCAATGATGAAGCATTCCGGCGCCTTGATATCCTCTAGGTTGATGCCGCCGAACGTCGGCTCCATCAGCTCGACCGCGTCGATGAAGCGGTTCACGTCCTCGGTCTTTAGTTCGATGTCGATCGAATCGACGTCGGCGAAGCGCTTGAAGAGCACCGCCTTGCCCTCCATCACCGGCTTCGACGCCAGCGCGCCGAGATTGCCCATGCCCAGGATCGCGGTGCCGTTCGAGATGACGGCGACGAGGTTGCCCTTCGCGGTATAATCGTAGGCGGTGGCGGGATCGTCGGCGATCGCCTGCACCGGCACGGCGACGCCTGGCGAATAAGCCAGCGCCAGGTCGCGCTGCGTCGTCAGCGGCTTGGACGCGATGATCTCGATCTTGCCCGGCCGTCCCTCGGAATGGAACAGCAACGCCTCGCGCTCGGAAAACTGCACGCTCGCTTCGGCTTCGTCGGACATCCGCACCCTCTCTTCGCTATGCCGAGCGTCATAGAGGCGCGGCGGCACTTAGGGAACCGTCACCTTCCGCTGGGGAAGGCAAAGACGCGAGCACCCATTGGACACTTGCTGTGCGGATAATCGCACAATCCTTGCCCCTTCACCCCGCCCCTTCGCTCAGCTAACGCCGCTCGCGATGACCGCACCCACCCCGATGATGGCTCAGTATCTGTCGCTGAAGGCGGAGGCGCAGGACTGCCTGCTCTTCTACCGCATGGGGGATTTCTTCGAACTGTTCTTCGACGATGCGAAAGTGGCGAGCGGAGTGCTCGACATCGCGTTGACCGCGCGTGGTGAGCATGAGGGCGAGCGGATTCCGATGTGCGGCGTGCCAGTGCATGCCGCCACCGCCTACCTGCAGCGCCTCATCAAGGCCGGTCACCGCGTCGCCATCGCCGAGCAGACCGAGACGCCCGAGGCGGCCAAAAAGGCGCGCGGCAGCAAAGCGCTGGTCGCGCGCGCCATCGTCCGCGTTGTCACCGCCGGCACGCTGACCGAGGAGGCACTGCTCGACGCGCGATCCGCCAACTGGTGCGCGGCGGTGGGCGAAGCGGGCGGCGCGGTCGCCATCGCCGCCGCCGACGTATCGACGGGCCGGTTCGAGATCGTCGAAACCGACGCCGCCGGCCTGAACTCGCAGCTCGCCCGGCTCGCTGCGGTCGAACTGGTGGTGGCGGAGGGATCAGCTCTGGCTCCCGAGGCGGCGGAGCGCCCGCGCGCCGACTTCGACAGCGCGCGCGGCGAGGATCGGCTGAAGCGGCTGCACGGCGTCGCCACGCTGGACGGCTTCGGCACGATCGGACGCGCCGGGCTGGCGGCGGCGGGCGGGCTGATCGCCTACCTCGACCACACCGCCAAGGGCGCGCTGCCGTTTCTGCGCCCGCCGGTCGTCGTCCGGGCCGAGGGCGTGATGGCGATCGACGCGGCGACGCGCGACAGCCTGGAGATCTGCCAGTCGCAGGGCGGCACGCGCCCCGGCTCGCTGCTCGATGCGGTCGACCGGACGGTCACCGGCGCGGGCGCGCGGATGCTCGGTGCCGACCTCGCCGCACCGCTGATGGACCGCACCGCCATCGACGCGCGCCTGGCGCTCGTCGCGCGCTTCCACGACGATCCCGGTTTGCGCGAGGGCCTCCGCGCCGACCTGCGCGCATTGCCCGATATCGGCCGTGCGATCGGGCGGCTCGCGGCCGGACGCGGCAGCCCGCGCGATCTGGGGCAGCTGCGCGACGGCCTCGATGGCGCATGGCGGCTGGGCGAGCGGCTCGGCAAGCTGTCCGACGCCCCGCCCCTGCTCGCCGACCTCGCGCCCCGCCTGCGTGGGCACGGCGCGCTCATCGACCTGCTCACCCGTGCGCTGGTGCCGATGCCGCCGATCGACGCGATGCAGGGCGGCTACATCGCCGCGGGCTATGACGCCGCGCTCGACGACCTGCGCGATACCGGCGCGGGCGGGCGCCGCGCCATCGCTGCGCTGGAGGCGGACTATCGCACGCGTACCGGCACGGCGGCGCTGAAGATCCGCCACAACGGCGTGCTCGGCTATCATGTCGAGGTGCCGGCCCGCGCCGCCGACCCGCTGATGGCGGCGGACAGCGGCTTCACCCACCGCCAGACGCTGGCCGGCGTCGTGCGCTTCAACGCGCCCGAACTGCACGAACTCGCGATCAAGGTTTCGCAGGCCGGCGCCCACGCGCTCGCCGCCGAAGCCGCGCATCTGGAAGAACTGACCGCCGCCGCGCTGACGGTGCGCGAGGCGATCGCCACCACCGCCGACGCGCTCGCGCGGATCGACGTCGCCGCCGGCCTAGCCGAACGTGCCGCCGAGGGCGGGTGGAGCCGGCCTAGCCTCGTCGAACACGCCTGCTTCGAGGTCGAGGGCGGTCGCCACCCCGTCGTCGAGAGCGCGGTCGCGAAGAGCGGCGAGCGCTTCGTCGCCAACGACTGTTCGCTGTCCGAACACTCGCGGCTCTGGCTGGTGACCGGCCCGAACATGGGCGGCAAGTCGACCTTCCTGCGCCAGAACGCGATCATCGCCGTGCTCGCACAGGCCGGCAGCTTCGTCCCCGCCACCCGCGCCACACTGGGCGTCGTCGACCGCCTTTTCAGCCGCGTCGGCGCCTCCGACAACCTCGCGCGGGGGCGCTCCACCTTCATGGTCGAGATGGTCGAGACCGCCGCGATCCTGGCGCAGGCGACCCCGCGCAGCTTCCTCATCCTCGACGAGGTTGGGCGAGGCACCAGCACCTATGACGGCCTCGCCATCGCCTGGGCGGTGGTGGAGGCGATCCACGAGGACAATCGCTGCCGCTGCCTGTTCGCGACCCATTATCATGAACTCACGCGCCTCGCCGAACGCTGCGACGCGCTGACGCTGCACCACGTCCGCGCGCGCGAGTGGAAGGGCGATCTCGTGCTACTGCACGAGGTGGCGGAGGGACCTGCCGACCGCAGCTACGGTATCGCCGTCGCTCGCCTCGCCGGCCTGCCGCCGATCACGATTAAACGTGCGAAGTCGGTGCTCGACAAGCTTGAGGCTGGCCGCGCGAAGACCGGCGGGATCGCGGCGGGGCTGGACGACCTGCCCCTCTTCGCCGCCGCCGCGCAGGCCGAAGAACAGAGCGTCGATGCGCTTCGGGCGGAACTCGACCAGCTCGACATCGACGCGCTCAGCCCGCGCGATGCGCTCGATGCGCTTTATCGACTCAAGGCGCTGGCGGGCGAGGGGCAGGCGTAGCGGATAGCGCGGCCGCTCATGCCGCCATTTTGTGCAGCGAAGCGATCACGCGGTCCTGCCGATAGGGCTTCGGGAAGAACACGGTTTCGGCCGGTATAACCGTACGCGGTGGTAACGGCTTGCCCGACGTGATGATGATCTTGATCGGCGGCCAGCGATCGCGGATGCACGCCGCCAGCATGATGCCGTCCAGCCCGCCTGGCATGTCGATGTCGGTGAAGACGATCCGGATGTCCGGCCGGCCCTCCAGGATAGCGATGGCCTCGGCGGCATTCGCCGCTTCCAGCGGTTCGTAGCCGGCATCTTCGACCACCTGCGCCGCGAACAGCCGTAACAAAGGTTCGTCCTCGACGACTAGGACGATCGGCACCGGTGCGTGATGAGTAAAGGTCATCGAATTCCTGCTACGCCTGGGCCAGATTTTCGACGGGGGCGCGCAGGTCAGCCTCTAGTCCATCGACTTCATAACGAAGGTCGGTTCCGCCTGTTCCGGTCAGGCCGAGCCGTATCAGCCTGGAACCGAAGCCATTTCCGCTCGGCGCAACGACCGGCGGACCACCACGCTCGCGCCAGCGTACGATCAGCAATGCGGCCGGACCGCTACCTTCGATCGCCCAAGTCAATGTGACGTGCCCGCCCTCCGTACAGAGGGAGCCATATTTGCACGCATTCGTCATCAGTTCGTGAACGACAAGCGAAAAGGAGAGCGCCGCGCGGGCGCCCAGCAGAACCGGCGGGCCCTCGAGGGTGATGCGTTCGCCGAAGCCGACCGTCTCCACCACGGCTTCCGCCACGGTCCGCAGATCCGCATCCTTCCAGCTCTTTTGCAGCAGCACGTCATGTGCTGCACTCAGCGCGACCAGCCGACGCTCGAAACTTTCCACGGGCTCGCGCTCGGACACCGCGCGCAGCGTCTGACTGGCGATCGCCTGGACCATCGACAGCATGTTCTTCAGGCGATGGCTGATCTCGCCGTTGAGAAAGCGCTGCTGCTGCTCCGCGCGGAGGCGGGCGACACCGGCCTCGAGCCGGTCCGCGACGCTGCGCAGGAACAACAGTTCGTCGGGCGTCCATATGCGCGGCCGGGCTGTGTTGACGATGAAGATGGCAACCGTGCGGCCGCGCTCGCGCACCGGCATGTTCACCAGGGCGCCGATGTCGAGTGCGGACATGGCGGCGACATTGGCCGAGGTGCGGTGATCGGTCGCCACGTCCTCGATGACCAGCGCGTCGCCCGCCATCAGATCGGCGCGCAACACGCCGTAATCGGAGAAGCGGTGACGACCGGCGATGCTGGCAACGCCCGGTGCGGTCCAGTCCGCCTCCACATCGACGATCTCGATATCGGCATCGACCACGCCGAAGCTCGCTCGCTCCACTTTCAGGATTCGACCGACGACCGCCGCCGCTGCGGCGGTCATGTCGACCACGTCCTCGCTGGCGCGGATGCGCTCGCCGATTTCGATCAGCGCCGTATGCAGGTCCAGCAGACGCGCACTGACCTTCGCCGCGCGGCGAAGGTCGAGCTGATCGGACACCTGCCGCCCCAGCGCACGCAGCAGCGTCGTCTGTTCCTCCGTCAGACCCTCCGGGCGCGCTTGCGTATCGATGACGCACAGCCGTCCGACCACAGCCCCGGAACGGAGCACCAGCGGGGCACCGGCATAGAAACGGAACGCGCGATCGCCAGTCACCAGCGGATTCGTGGCGGTACGGGGATCGCGCGTCAGATCGGGAATTACCAGCATCCCGGCTTCGTCGACGTCGATCCGACAGACTGACTGGGCGATCTCGGTCTGGCGCACGTCGAGGCCGACACGCGCCTTCAACCACTGCCGGTCGTGATCGAGCAGACTGATGAGCGCGATCGGCGTGTCGCAGGTGCGTGACGCGATGAACACGATGTCGTCGAACGCCTGCTCTTCAGGGGTGTCGAGTATCGCCAACTCCGTCAGCGCGCCCGCACGACGCACAGCTTCAACCTGCGACAAACCCCGCCCTTTCAACAGCCTGATAGCCCCCCCGGACATCCTTGCGCAGCTAGCATTAGCGCGGTTCAGTGAGGGTTGATACGCCCGAGTTGCACAATGAACGCCACCGCGCCGTGTCGACCGCCCTCGAACGTTTTCGGCGTTCCTGCGTGTTCCGGCCACGCGAGCTCGCAGGTCGATCCGCTTCACGCCACGGCTGTCCTACACAAGACCCGACGGCTTACATGAGATAGCGCCGGCGAAGCTCAACCGATTGGTTGAGCTTCAGAGCCGTTTCACGAGGGAAAACGCACGTGTTTTTGTCTCAACATTCACGCTCAACATTGTGGTTGAATGTCGATGCCGACACGGCTGACGATCGCCGAAATCGATCAATAGGGCGGCGGCACTGTTTCGCGCTGAGTCCGTGCGGCCTGCGTCCACCATGCCAGATCATCGGCGAAGCGCGGGAAGCTGCGGTCCAGCGCCTTGCCACCATCGCCGATCGGCTGTGCGTCGGCGTCCAGCGCCTGGCCGATGCCGCCGACGGTAATGGTCGACGATATCACCGCCATGCCCATTTCGGACAGGATGCCGTGCCAGATCATGTTGCTGCGCGCACCGGCGATGCGGCCGGCGGAATAGCTGGCGATGGCGGCGGGGCGCCAGAACCATTCCTCGAGGAAATGGTCGGTCAGGTTCTTCAGCCCCGGCTGCGGTCCCCAGTTATATTCGCCGGTGACGAACACGAACGCATCCGCCGCGACGATCTTCGCGGCCAGTTCCGCCATCGCCGGCGGTGCCTCGCCGGGGGCGTATTCCTTGTACATGCGGTCGAGCATCGGCAGGTCGACCGCCTTCGCATCGATCAGTTCCGCCTCCGCGCCGCGCACGGCGAATTGCGCGACCAGCCACTGCGCCAGCCGGATGCCCATCCGGTCGCTGCGATAGGAGCCATAGAAGACGAGGATCTTGTCAGCCATGCGCGCATGATCGCATCCGCGGTGGGCGATGGAAAGCGGAACCCGCGCGCGCCCCTGATGTTCGGGTCATGTATCCCAGAATCGCAGAGGCTTGCCCACATGCTCGACGCCGAAACCACGCGCCGAACCTTCGTCGCCGCGACCGCCGCCATCGCCGCGGCGCCCGCCGTCGCGCAGGATGGGCCGAAGACGCCCCCCGCCCCGACGACTCCGCGCGCCGCCGAATACCCGAAGCCCCCCTTCCCCGTGCAGCGCCAGCCGTGGCCGGGCCTTGCGTCCAAGATGACGCCGCGCCCCGATCATGGCGAGGAGAGCTACAAGGGTTCGGGCAAGCTCACCGGCAAGCGCGCGCTCATCACCGGCGGCGACAGCGGCATCGGTCGCGCCGCGGCCATCGCTTATGCCCGCGAGGGCGCGGACGTCGCGATCAACTATCTGCCCGCCGAGGAGCCCGATGCGCGGGAAGTCGTCGCGCTGATCCGCGACGCCGGGCGCAAGGTCGTCGCCATCCCCGGCGACCTGCGCGACGAGGGCTTCTGCAAGAAGCTCGTGGCGGATGCTGCGCGCCAGCTGGGCGGGCTCGATATCCTCGTCAACAACGCCGCGCGCCAGCAGACGCGGCCGGACATCGCGTCCATCTCCAGCGAGGATTTCGACGCGACGATGAAGACGAACGTCTACGCGCCCTTCTGGCTGACCAAGGCGGCGGTAGCGATCATGGGTTCGGGCGCGGTGATCGTGAACACCTCGTCCGAACAGGCCGGCGATCCCTCGCCCGACATCGTCGACTATGCGCTGACCCGTGCCGCCGTGCTGAACTTCACCAAGGCGATGGCGAAGCAGCTGGCGGTAAAGGGCATCCGCGTGAACGCGGTGGCGCCGGGGCCGTTCTGGACGCCGCTGCAGGTGTCGGGCGGCGCGACGCCCGAGAAGCTGCAAAGCTTCGGCAAGAGCGGGCCGCTCGGTCGTCCGGGCCAGCCGGCGGAGATCGCCGCGCTGTATGTGGCGGCGGCCGATCCGGCGCTCAGCTTCTCGACAGGGCAGATTTTCGGGGCGACCGGTGGCGGCGGCCAACCCGCCTGAGCCCCGAAATGAAAGAGGCCGCCGGATCGTCTCCCGACGATCCGACGACCTCCGACATGGTCAGCGGCCGGAGAGCTCCAGCCCGGGAGACCATGCGGACCGCTTGAAGCACCTCTCAGGGAACGTTGTCTGGGGGAGGATACCCCCCGCTCCCCTCACGGACGACTAGGTGTCATCCGCCTGAAGTGTTCAGCGGCGCGTCTCCCGAACGAACTGAACCGACCCCCTTGCTGAACCATGAGACATCGGATCACCTCCTTTCGCTAGTGGATAACGAGTGTGCCGTTATTCGGCACGGGTGCAATGTGAAGCGTCGGAGACATGCTTTCAAGACTTGTAAATCGCGAAGATCACGTCAGAATCACGCGCCTTGCCTCAGCCCCGGCAGTCCTCCGCCACCCGCAAAATCTCCGGCCACGCCGGCACGACCAGCGGCGGGCGCCCGGCGCTCTCGATGACGAAGCGGCCGCGGCTGAAACCCATCGCGTCGATCAGTGGATCGGCCATCGGCAACGACACCGCTACCTGTCCGCCGCCGACCGGCTGCATCGTCAGCGTCCGTGCCGAGGTGCTGGTCCGCACCGTCACGCTTTCCGCCGCCGAGCCGGGCCGCGACAGGACGGTCGCCCGCCGCCCGTCGCAGCGGATCGTCAACTGCCCGGCGCCGAACGTCGCGCCGGCGCCGCCGTTGTACCGCCAGTCGCCCGGCGTCAGAGGCCAGTCCCGCCAGTCGCTCGACGCCGGTACGACCGGGATCGTCGGTGGCGGCACGGGGACCGGCACCGGTCGCGCCTGGCGGGTGTCCGGCGCGGGCGCCGGGATGCAGGCGGAGAGAGTGCCCAACAGGGCGAGGGTCGCAAGGTGAGTCAGGCGCATCCCCGTTCTATGCGGCACGCAAGCCCCGCGCTCAACCTAGGCGGCGCCGGGCCGACGATCCGCTGCGGGGAACCGTAAGGGATGCCGCCGGTTCCTCCGACACATATCCTATCCCACAGAAAGTGCCGCCCGATGACCACCGCCGCCGAAGCCCCCACCCTGCTGCTCGTCCAGGCGAACGTCGCCGGCACGCTGAAGCTGAAGAGCCGCGACGGCGAGACCATCGGCAGCGTCTTCGCGATGATGGTGCACAAGGGCACCGGGCGCACCACCCATGCCGTACTCAGCCTCGGCGGGTTCCTCGGCATGGGCAAGAGCTTCTACGCGGTGCCGTTCGAGCTGCTGGCCTATGACGTCGCCAACGACACCTATACCATCACCGTCGACCGCCGCCTGCTCGAGGGTGGGCCGAGCTGGTCGAACAATGCCCCCGCCTTCGACCAGGCCTATGCCGACCGCGTCGCGGGCTATTACGGCACGCGCGCCGAGGTGCTGGCGGAGGGCTGAGCCCTACCGCCCCTTGCGCTGCCCGCCCATCCGCATCTTCTGCTGCTTGCCGTAGCGGGTCTTGCGGGTGCCGGGCTTGCCCTCGTTCGACCGGCCCATGATCGGGGCGCGGTGCTCGTCGACGGGCAGCCCGAGCTCCTCCTGCTCCAGCTGTCGGATCTCGTCGCGGATGCGCCCCGCCTCCTCGAACTCCAGGTTCGCGGCGGCGTCACGCATCTTCTTTTCAAGACTCTCGATGTAGGCGCGCAGGTTGTGGCCGACCATGTGCGGCCGGTCCTCGTCGATCTCGACGGTGACCTGATCCTTCGATGCGACATGGGCGATGATGTCGCCGATATTGCGCTTGATCGTGGTCGGCGTGATGCCGTGCTCGGCGTTGTAGGCCTCCTGCTTCTCGCGACGACGGTTGGTTTCGTTGATCGCGCGTTCCATGCTGCCGGTCATGCGATCGGCGTAGAGGATCACGCGTCCTTCGACGTTGCGCGCGGCGCGGCCGATCGTCTGGATCAGCGAGGTTTCGGAGCGCAGGAACCCTTCCTTGTCGGCATCGAGGATCGCGACCAGCCCGCATTCGGGTATGTCGAGCCCCTCACGCAGCAGGTTGATGCCGATCAGCACGTCGTAGACGCCCATGCGCAGGTCGCGGATCAGCTCGATGCGCTCCAGCGTCTCGACATCCGAATGCATGTAGCGGACCTTCAGCCCCGCTTCGTGCATGAATTCGGTCAAATCCTCGGCCATCCGCTTGGTCAGCGTGGTGACGAGCGTGCGATAGCCCATCTCCGTGGTCTTCTTGCACTCCTGAATCAGGTCCTGCACCTGCTCCTCGACCGGGCGGATTTCGACGGGCGGATCGATCAGGCCAGTCGGACGGATGACCTGTTCGGCGAAGACGCCGCCGGTCTGCTCCATCTCCCAGTCGCCCGGCGTCGCCGAGACATAAGTCGTCTGCGGGCGCATCGCGTCCCATTCGTTGAAGCGCAGCGGGCGGTTGTCGATCGCCGACGGCAGGCGGAAGCCATATTCGGCGAGCGTCAGCTTCCGACGGTGATCGCCGCGCGACATGCCGTTGATCTGGCCGATGGTCTGGTGGCTCTCGTCGACGAACAGCAGCGCGTTCTCCGGCAGATATTCGAACAAGGTGGGCGGCGGCTCGCCGGGCAGCCGGCCGGTCAGGAAGCGGCTGTAGTTCTCGATCCCCGCGCAAGAGCCGGTCGCGGCGATCATCTCCAGATCGAAGTTCGTCCGCTGCTCCAGCCGCTGCGCCTCCAGCAGCTTGCCCTCGGTCACCAGCTCCTGCAGCCGGTCGGCCAGCTCGAACTTGATCGCCTCCGTCGCCTGTTTCAGCGTCGGGCCGGGCGTGACGTAATGACTGTTGGCGTAGATGCGCACCGAATTGAGCGACGCGATCTTCTTGCCCGTCAGCGGATCGAACTCGACGATATCCTCGATATCGTCGCCGAAGAACGACACCCGCCACGCCGAATCCTCGTAATGCGACGGGAAGATTTCCAGGTTGTCGCCGCGTACGCGGAAATTGCCGCGCTGGAAGGCGGCGTCGTTGCGCTTGTACTGGAGCGCGACCAGCTTGCGGACGATCTCGCGCTGATCGACGACCTGACCCTTCTTCAGGTCGAAGATCATCGCCGAATAGGTCTCGACCGATCCGATGCCGTAGAGGCAGGACACGGAGGCGACGATGATGACGTCGTCGCGCTCCAGCAACGACCGCGTCGCCGAATGGCGCATCCGGTCGATCGCCTCGTTGGTCGAGCTCTCCTTCTCGATGTAAGTGTCCGACCGGGCGACGTAGGCCTCAGGCTGGTAATAGTCGTAGTAGCTGACGAAATATTCGACCGCGTTGTTCGGGAAGAACGACTTCATTTCGCCGTAGAGCTGCGCGGCGAGGATCTTGTTCGGGGCGAGGATCAGCGCGGGGCGCTGTACGCGCTCGATGACCTGCGCCATCGTGAAGGTCTTGCCCGAGCCGGTGACGCCGAGCAGCACCTGGTCGCGTTCGCCCGCCTCGACCTGCCCGACCAGTTCGGCGATCGCGGTCGGCTGGTCGCCCGATGGTTCGTATTCGCTGACGATCTCGAACCGCCGGCCGCCCTCCGCCTTGGGCGGGCGGGCGGGCCGGTGGGGCACGAAGCTCTGGTCGGTTTCGGGCTCGTCGAGGCTCTTGCGGATCTGGATGGCCATGCGGGCAATATGGGCCGGGTTGCAGTTTTGTTCCAGAGGTCAGCGAAGCGCCCTGACCGCCGGCGTGTCGAGACAGCGGAGCAACGCCTCACGCGACATCGGAGGCCCGACCGGTTGCGGCGCGTAGACCGGGACGTTGAACGGAGCGCCGATCAATCGCATGTCGAAACCGGAATATTCATCCCTCGGCGGCGGATGATCGACACCGCGGATCTCCGGCACCCGTCGCATCAATCCAGCGCAGCGCATCGCCGCGTCCAGGAGCAGCGGTGGCGTGTCCCAAGCCTCGTAGCTTAGCCGGAACGTGCCCCAGTGAATTGGGATCGCGCGCGACGCCCCCAGCCGCCGAAACACCTCCACGGCATCGACCGGGCCGATGTGACTGCCCGTCCCCATCTGGCCGGGCGCGAAGCGGAATGCGCCGATCGGGATCAACGCCAACCGGACCGGGCCCAGCGCCACGGCCTCCGCCGGCCACTTACCGTCGCCCATGCCGGTGTCGCCGGCAAAGAACAGGTTTCCGCCGGGCAGCGTGACGACGAAGCTGGACCACAAGGCGCGGTTGCGATCCGTGAACCAGCGGCTGCCCCAATGATGGTTGCGGGTGACGTGGACGGCGATGGTCGGCCGGCCGGCCTGGCCGCGGATCGGCACCGCCTGTCCCCAATCGACCGCCGTCGCGCCGATCCCGGCCGAGCGCAGGATCGCGTCGTTGCCGAGCGGAGTCACGATCAGTGGCCGATCCCGGTCCAACAACCACTTCAGCGTCTTCAGGTCCATATGGTCGTAGTGATTGTGGCTGACGAGGATAACGTCGATCTTCGGCAGATCGTCCAGCGCGACGCCCGGTGCCGTCACCCGTTTCGGTCCGAAGCCGAACGGCCCGGCGCGATCGGCGTAGATCGGGTCGGTCAGGATGTTCAGCCCGCTGGTCTGCACCAGCACGGTCGCATGGCCGATCCACGTTGCCACCATCGCAGTGCCGTCGACCCGCGCGGCAGGCTTCGACGTCGTGACCGGCAGCGTGACATTCCATTCCGGTCGCCCGTCGCGTTCCGTCATCTGCCGCCAGAGGAAGGCGGCGCGGCCCCCACCGCCTGGACCACCCGGCGGCGCGGCGGTGTCCTCACCATCGGGATTGAAGAAGCGTGCGCCGTCGAAATGGTCGCTAACCACCCCCTCATAATAGATGCGGTCGAGAAACCGCGGGACGATGGTGATCGCCAGACCGACGGCGATCATGACCCACACAATGGTCCAAACGACGAAACGAAACGCGCTGACGATCATCGACATCCGCCTAACTGATGCACGCTTGTCGACAAGCGCCTTTCCGTCGCCAGTGGTTCGCCGCACCCTTGCCGCGAAGCTGCCGCGGTTCGTTCATCGAAGCGACAGTAACCGTGTCCATTGCGCAACAGTCGCGCTTTTCCGCCGATTTTTCGCGTGTGCACTGCAACAATATCCAATCCGTCGGGTTCAGCCGGTCCCCGCTACCGCGAGCCTGGGTGTGAATTTGGGCGGCGCATGGGGCGCGATTTTGAACTGAACGAGGCCAGATAACTATGCGTACCATCTTCACCGCCGCCCTGCTCGCAACCTCGGCCGTGGCCGCTCCCGCGTTTGCGCAGGACATGCCCGCCGACACCACGACGACCAGCACCACGACGACCGCCGAAGCGCCCGACGGCAGCCCGGCATTCGGCTTCGAGCCGTATTTCGCGATCCGCGGCGGCTGGGAGCAGTTCGACGCCGAGGCCAACCGCGCCGGCGTCCCCGCCCCGATCCGCAGCAACAAGCTGAACGGCAGCCTGGTCGAAGGCATCGTCGGTTTCAACGTGCCGCTGGGTCCGGTGTTCGTCGGCGCCGAGGGTAACGTCGCCAAGGGCGTGTCGGGCGACATCGACTGGCAGTATGGCGCCGCCGGCCGCTTCGGCCTGCGCGCCGGTGACTCGGGCCTGATCTACGGCAAGGTCGGCTATCAGTGGGTCAACTTCGCCAAGCGCGTGCCCACCAACCGCGACTATAACGACGTCACCTATGGCGCCGGTTTCGAAGTCGGCCCGAAGGACATCGGTCTGGGCGGCATCACCGGCAATTCGGGCCTGCGCCTGCGCGGCGAAGTCTCGACCTTCGGCGACTTCCACAGCTTCCGCCCGACGCTGGGCGTGGTCGCACACTTCTGATCGGCACGGGGGCCTCTGCCCCCGGCCCTGTGCAGCGTACTGACGGGTCGTCCGAAAGGGCGGCCCGTTTTCGCATGCGCGACACGCGAAGCTCAACCGGTCGGTTGAGCGTGAATGTTGAGAAAGTTGAGACGTGCGGCGCATCGCGGGGTAGCAGAAATGGCGGAAATCCGTCGGTTTCGTATCGATGCTCAACAGGTTGGTTGAGCATGATCGCCGCGAATGTTGAGACGTCGCGGGCGCGACCTGCCTCGGGTAGATATGCGGAGTTTGGAGCCGTCGTCGCATCGACGCAGTGTGCCAAAGATGATGCCGTGTAGGACAGCGGCAATGCGGTGCGGCTGGCATTCTGCGGTGCACCTTGAGACGATATCAAGGTTTGTCAGTTTCGAGGGGCCGCCCATGTTCGACGTTCGTATCGACGATCTTTCCGGCGAACAGACCCGCAGCCTGCTGGCGCTGCATCTGGCGGGGATGCAGGCGAACTCGCCCGCCGAAAGCGTCTTCGCGCTCGATCTTTCGGGTCTGCAGCATCCGGCCGTCACGGTCTGGACGGCACGGTCGGGCGACCGCATCGCCGCGGTCGGCGCGCTCAAGATGCTGCCGAACGGAACCGCCGAGGTGAAGTCGATGCGGACCCACCCCGGTTTCCTGCGGACAGGTGCCGGCGGCGCCGTGCTGGAAACGATCATCGCCGCTGCCGTGGAACGGGGCGTTCGTCGCCTGAGTCTCGAAACTGGCAGCGGTGCGGCGTTCGAGCCGGCGCTGGCGCTGTATCGGCGGCGGGGGTTCATCGATGGTCCGGCGTTCGGCGACTATGTGCGCAGCGACTTCAATCAGTTCCTGCACCTCGATCTGGACCCGGACGGAGCTTAGGAACGCGTGACCCGCTCGTGCCGTTGTTGCGGGCATGGATACGAAGATTTGCGCTACGATCGCGGTGTCGCTGATGCTCGCCGCCTGTGGTCCGTCGGGTGACGGCAACGCGCCGGCTGAGGTGCCGGTGGCGCCCGAGACGATCGCGACCGACGATAGAGTGGAGACGCCGGTTGCTCCGGCTTCAACGCCCCCGGCACCCATAGCGACGCCAACGCCTCCGACGCTGACACCGGAGGCCGAGCGCGGCGTCAAAGGCGCTCGCAATTTGCTGCTCGATTTCGCCCGGATGATCGAGCGCAAGGATTTCGACGGTGCCCGCGCCCTGCTCAGCGCAACCGACCAGCAGAGGTGGAGCCGGTCGGCCTTCGCCGCGCTGTTCGACGGCCTCGGCACCGTCACCGTCGCCGTCCCGACCGGAACCATGGAGGGCGCGGCTGGATCGAGCTACTACACCGCGCCGGTGACGATCACGGGTGATGCTCCCGGCGCTGGCACCATCAGGGGTGAAGCGGTGTTGCGGCGCGTGAACGACGTCGATGGCGCAACGCCCGCGCAGTTGCGGTGGCATTTCGAGACGCTGACGCTGAGTCCTGCGACGCGAGATCAGTGAAAGAGCGCGTCGATGGACGGATTGCGATGTAACTCCGCAGCGACGCGGCGACGCGCGTCGAAGTAGAAAAGCGCCTTGCTCGACGGGTCCGTGCGGCGGAGTTGCCCGGCCTGTGCGGCGCTCAGCGTACTTTCCTGTGCGACGTGGTCGGCGAAGCCCTCCCACTTCCAGCCGGGCTGCACCATGGCTGCGAACTCGCCGATCCGTCGCGCGGCCAGCAGATGCGCCGTCTCGTGCGCGACCACGCCGGAAAGCGAGCGGACGTTGCCGACCGCTCGGTTGCTGTAAATGCGGTCGGCGGCGACATCGCTGCAGTTGAAAACCAGGGTGGCCGAAAACGGACGGCGCAGGCCGAACGCATCATGGGATTGCAGCGACAGCAGTCGCCAGCGCCAGCCGCCGTCGGTCAGCACCAAGGTGCGGGACACCCCTGCCCCCTCCAATCCCGCCGCCGAAACCAGTGCGTCGGCGCGCGCCAGACGCGCGCCAAGCGCGTGATTGATCGGCGTGTCCGACAGTATCTGCGTGGCGCCGATCGACGCCCGATAGGGAAAAGCGAGGGCCGCCGGGACCCGTGTTATCAGGATGAGCGACGCCCCGATGACGATCGCGATAGCAGCTAGAACCCGCTTCATGCCGGTAGCAACCGCTCCTTCGCGATTCGGTCGCGCCACACCAGCGGGGCCAGCGTGTGGACGTTCGCGCCGTCGCTATCCACCGCGACCGTGACGGGGAAGTTCTCCACCTCGAACTCGTAAATCGCCTCCATGCCCAGGTCTTCGAAGCCGACGACCTTCGACCCCTTGATCGCGCGGGCCACGAGATAGGCGGCACCACCCACCGCCATCAGATAGGCCGACCTGTACTCTCGGATCGCCTCGGTCGCGTCTGGACCGCGTTCGGCCTTACCGACCATCGCCAGCAGGCCCTGGTCGAGCATCATTCGCGTGAACTTGTCCATGCGCGTCGCGGTGGTCGGGCCGGCGGGGCCGACGACCTCCTCGCCCACCGGATCGACCGGACCAACATAGTAGATCACGCGGCCCCGGAACTCGACGGGCAGCGGCTCGCCCTTCGCCAGCATGTCGGCGATGCGCTTGTGCGCGGCGTCGCGGCCGGTGAGCATCTTCCCGTTCAGCAGCAGGCGGTCACCGTGCTTCCACCCCTGCACCACTTCCGGCGTCAGCGTGTCGAGATCGACGCGCTTGGCCGCCGCATCGGGTTGCCAGTCGACCTTTGGCCATTCCTCCAGCTTCGGCGTCTCCAGATACGCCGGGCCCGATCCGTCCAGCGTGAAATGCGCGTGGCGGGTGGCGGCGCAGTTGGGGATCATCGCCACCGGCTTGCCGGCGGCGTGGCAGGGCGCGTCCTTGATCTTCACGTCGAGGATGGTCGACAGCCCCCCCAGACCCTGCGCGCCGATGCCGAGCGCGTTGACGCGATCGAAGATCTCGATCCGCAACGCCTCGATATCGTTCTGCGGCCCGCGGCGTTTAAGCGGCCCCATGTCGATAGGCTCCATCAGCGCCTGCTTGGCGAGCAGCACGCAATGTTCCGCCGTGCCGCCAATGCCGATGCCGAGCATACCCGGCGGGCACCAGCCCGCGCCCATCTGCGGCAGCATCTCCACCACCCAGTCGACGATCGAATCGCTGGGGTTCATCATCTTGAACTTCGACTTGTTCTCGGAGCCGCCGCCCTTGGCCGCGACATCGATCGTCACCTTCGACCCCGGCACCATCGTCACGTGAAGGACGCAGGGCGTATTGTCCTTCGTGTTGCGGCGGGTGAAGGCGGGGTCGGCGAGGACCGAGGCGCGCAGCTTGTTCTCCGGGTGGAGGTAAGCGCGGCGCACACCCTCATCGACCACGTCCTGCATCGAGCGTGACGTATCGTCGAGCACGCAGTCCATGCCCCATTCGACGAAGACGTTGACGATGCCGGTGTCCTGGCAGATCGGCCGATGGCCTTCCGCACACATGCGCGAATTGGTCAGGATCTGCGCGATCGCATCCTTCGCCGCGGGGGAGACTTCGGCCTCATACGCCGTGCCCAGCGCACGAATATAGTCCATTGGGTGGTAATAGCTGATGAACTGCAGGGCATCGGCCACGCTGTCGATCAGGTCGGCGGTCTTGATGATGACGGTCATGGGCCACGCGGATAATCGCGGCGGGCGTGGCCGCCAAGCGCGAACGTCTCGCAAACAGCGCGCCGCTTGATCCGGCGCGCAGCGCTTCGTACCGACCGGACATGACCGACGCGCTGCCCGCCACGCCAGACAACGCCGCCGCCGAACTGGCGACGCTCGCGGAAGCGATCGCCCACCACAACGGCCGCTATCACACCGACGACGCGCCCGAGATCAGCGACGCGGACTATGATGCGTTGGTGCGGCGCAATGCGGCGATCGAGGCGCACTACCCCGAACTGGTCCGCGACGATTCACCGAGCCGTCAGGTCGGGGCGGCGCCCGCCGCGCATCTGGCCAAGGTGGCACATGCGCGGCCGATGATGAGCCTCGACAACGGCTTTTCGGACGAGGAGGTGCGCGACTTCGTCGGCCGGGTGCGGCGATTCCTGAAGCTCGGCGAAGACGAGCCCGTCGCGCTGACTGCCGAGCCCAAGATCGACGGCCTGTCCTGTTCGCTGCGCTACGAGGACCGCCGGCTGGTCCGCGCGCTGACCCGCGGCGATGGCGCGGTGGGCGAGGACGTGACCGCCAACGTCCTGACGATCGACGACATACCTCGCACGCTGCCCGCCGCCGCGCCGGACGTGTTCGAGGTGCGCGGCGAGGTCTATATGGCAAAGGCCGACTTCCTCGCGCTCAACGCGCGCCTGCTGGCAGAGGCCGAGGGCACGGGCAAGGAGGCGCGCCAGTTCGCCAATCCGCGCAACGCGGCGGCCGGATCGCTGCGGCAGAAGGACGCCGCCGTCACGGCGAGCCGGCCGTTGCGCTTCCTGATGCACGGTTGGGGCGAGACGAGCGCGCTGCCCGGCGAGACGCAGGCCGAGGTCGTCGCGGCGCTGGCCGGCTGGGGCTTTCCGCTGGCCCGAGGTTTCGCGCTGTGCCCGGACACCGATGCCGCGCTGGCCGTCTATGCCGGGATCGAGGCGCAGCGCGCCGACCTGCCGTTCGATATCGATGGCGTCGTCTACAAGGTCGACCGGCTCGACTGGCAGGCGCGACTGGGCAGCGTCGGCCGCGCGCCACGCTGGGCGCTAGCCCACAAGTTCCCCGCCGAGCGCGCGCAGACGACGCTGGAGCGGATCGAGATCCAGGTCGGGCGAACTGGCAAGCTGACCCCGGTCGCCAAGCTGGAGCCGGTGACGGTCGGCGGGGTCGTGGTGCGCAACGCGACACTGCACAACGCACATGAGATCGCGCGGCTGGGCGTGCGGCCCGGCGACCGCGTCGTCCTGCAGCGCGCCGGCGACGTCATCCCGCAAATCGTCGAGAACCTGACCCCGGACGTCGATCGCGATGCCTATACCTTCCCCGACCACTGCCCCGAATGCGGCAGCGAGGCGGTGGCGGAGGAGGGCGAGGTCGATATCCGCTGCACCGGCGGGCTGATCTGCCCAGCGCAGCGGCTGGAGCGGCTGAAGCATTTCGTGTCGCGCGGCGCGCTCGACATCGACGGGTTGGGCGAGAAGACGCTGGTCGAATTTCTGGGGCTCGGCTGGATCACCGAGCCCGCCGACATCTTCCGACTGGCGCGCCACCGCGACGAACTGATCGGACGCGAGGGCTGGCAGGCAAAGTCGGTCGATGCGCTGCTCGCCGCGATCGCGGCGAAGCGCGAGCCCGATGCCGCGCGCCTGCTGTTCGGCCTCGGCATCCGTCACGTCGGCATCGTCACCGCGCGCGACCTGATGAAGATGTTCGTCACCCTGCCCGAATTGCGCACCACGGCAGAGGCCGCGCAGGCGGGCGATGCGGATTCGCTCCACCGCTTCTCGCTGATCGAGGGCGTCGGCCCCGCCGTCGTCGCTGCGCTCGGCGCCTTCTTCCACGAGGAGCACAACAAGGCGGCGTGGGACGATCTGCTCCGGGAGGTGACGCCCCCGCCCTTCGTCGTCGAAACCCGCGCCTCGCGCATCAACGGCAAGACGGTGGTCTTCACCGGCACGCTGGAGACGATGAGCCGCGACGAGGCGAAGGCGCAGGCCG
Organism: Sphingomonas sp. RS2018; assembly: GCF_054489605.1. Classification (NCBI taxonomy): domain Bacteria; kingdom Pseudomonadati; phylum Pseudomonadota; class Alphaproteobacteria; order Sphingomonadales; family Sphingomonadaceae; genus Sphingomonas; species Sphingomonas sp. RS2018. The sequence continues at coordinate 823,559 of NZ_JBTMWL010000001.1, read as the reverse complement.
AAGCGCTCGGCGCGCGCGTCGCCGGATCGGTGTCGGCGAAGACCGACCTGCTGGTGGCCGGACCCGGAGCGGGCTCGAAACTGAAGAAGGCGGCGGAGCTGGGCATCGAGACGACCGACGAGGCCGGCTGGGCCGAAATCGTCGCGCAGGCTAATGGTTCAGCAGCGCCGGAGTGATGCTTTTTTGCAACGCAGCATGACCATCTGATCCCCCGACTCGACGACTCGGCCACGCGTCATTTATTGGTCACAAATCGGGGGCAGGGCGCAGCGCAGATCGGCGCGGGTGCCGTGTTCCGAGCGCTATGCTCTTGGGGGATCATTGAAATGCGTATGAAACTGTTTGCCGGCGTCGCCTTCGCCGCGCTCACGCTGCCGGGCGCCGCGTTTGCGCAGTCGACCGGCTCGATCGATTTCGAGAACGAGGGCGAGATCGTCGTCACCGGCGCGCGCAGCAACGACGCGGGCGGCATCTCGGTGCCCGACACGGCGAAGGCCAAGGCCGTGCTGAACCAGGAGTTCATCAGCCGCCAGGTGCCGGGCCAGACGATCAACGACACGATCAACAACCTGCCGGGCGTCAGCTTCCAGAACAACGATCCGTTCGGTTCGGCCGGCGGCACCCTGACGATCCGCGGTTTCGATTCGTCGCGCATCAGCCAGACGTTCGACGGCGTTCCGCTGAACGACTCGGGCAACTACGCCATCTATTCGAACCAGCAGCTCGACCCCGAGCTGATCGAGCAGGTCAACGTGAACCTCGGTTCGACCGACGTCGATTCGCCGACCGCAGGCGCCACCGGTTCGACCGTTAACTATCGCACGATCGTGCCGCTCAAGGACTTCTCGGTGAAGGTCGTCGGCAGCGCCGGCGACTTCGACTATTTCCGCACCTTCGGCGTGATCCACACCGGTGAGATCGTCGCCGGCGGCCCGCGCATGTTCTTCGCCGCCAGCCAGGCGCGCAACAACGTCGTGTTCAACAACGTCGGCAAGATCCGCAAGCAGCAGTACAACGCGCGCATCTGGCAGGATCTGGGCTCGAACGGCGACTTCGTGTCGGTGTCGGGCAACTACAACGTCAACCGCAACAACTTCCAGGGTTCGCTGCCGCTGCGCTACGACACGGTCCAGCGCTCGGTGAGCGGCACGTCGCCGAACCAGACGGTCGCGACGACGCCGCGCGTGCTCGGCTCGGGCACCGCCAACCGCTTCCTGATCGGCGACGAGGATCCGCGCTATTCGGTCGGCGTGGGCGATGCGGTCTACACCAATGGCCGCTGCCTCACCAACCAGGTCGCGCGCGCCGGCGTCGCCGATGCGGCCAACACCTGCGGCTCTACCTTCGACGAGCGCTACAACCCGTCGAACACCGGCAACTTCCGCGGCGCATCGCGCTTCACGCTGGCCGATGGCCTCGTCTTCACCTTCGACCCGAGCTATCAGTTCGTGAAGGCGAACGGCGGCGGCACCGTTGTCGGTCAGGAAGGCCGTCGTGACGTCAATCCTGCGCTGCAGAACCCGGCGTTGCCGTCGTCGACGACCAATCCGGTGAATTCGAACTGCGCGACCGTTCCCAACGGTGCGACCGTCAGCTGCCAGATCGGCTACATCGGCGGCACGCCGTACTTCGGTCGCGATCTGAACGGCGACGGCGATCTGCTCGACACCGTCCGCGTCCTCGCGCCCAGCCAGACCGGCACGAAGCGCTACGGCGTCATCAGCGGCATCCGCTGGGACGTGAACGACGAGAACACGATCCGCGTCAACTACACCTGGGACAGCGCGCGCCATCGCCAGACCGGCGAAGTCGGGTTCCTCCAGGCGAACGGCGTGCCGTTCGACGTCTTCCCGATCAACGATCAGGTGAAGGACGGCACCGGCGCCGTGCTCCAGAAGCGCGACCGCCTGTCCTACGCCATCCTGCACCAGGTGTCTGGTGAGTATCGCGGCGAATTCTTCGACGGCAACATGATCGTGACGGCTGGCGTTCGCGCGCCGTTCTTCAAGCGCAACCTGACCAACTACTGCGCCACGTCGAGCGCCGCCGGCTTCGTGGAATGCTTCGGCAGCAACACCGCCGGGCTGCAGGCGTACCTCGCCACCAACCCGACCGTGACGATCTCGGGTGTCGGCGCCAGCGCCGTTTCGGCCCCGACCCAGGGCCCGCAGCAGCGGATCTTCAAGTACAGCCGCGTGCTGCCGAACGTCGGCTACACGTACAACTTCACGCCGGCGGTTTCGCTCGCCGTGAATTACTCGAAGGGTCTGCAGGTTCCGAGCACGGACAATCTGTACAACTCGTTCTTCTTCCCGACCACGACCGAGCAGGCGCGTCCGCGTCCGGAAACCTCGGACAACTTCGACCTCAGCCTGCGCTATCGCTCGTCGAAGGTTCAGGCGCAGCTGACCGGTTGGTTCACGGACTATCGTGATCGTCTGGCCCAGTCGTACGACCCCGATCTGGATCGCACGGTCTATCGCAACCTTGGTCGGGTGAAGAAGTTCGGCGTCGACGGGTCGATCGCCTATCAGCCGATCCGCGAGATCAGCGTGTTCGCCTATGGCTCGTACCTGGACTCGGAGATCCAGCAGAACGTTGTGATCGGTCGCCTGTCGAACAACACGGCCGTGTTCGCCAATACCGCCGGCAAGCGTGAAGCCGGGTCGCCGGTCTATACTTTTGGTGGCGGCGCCAACGCGATCCTCGGCCCGGTCGAGCTGGGCTTCACCGCCAAGCGTACCGGCCCGCGCTACATCTACGACACCAACGAAGCGATCTTCCAGCTGCTGACCGTCAACGGTGCGGTTCAGCGCTTCCAGATCTATGACAACAAGACACCGGCCTACACGCTGGTCGATGCGAATGCGCGCATCGGTCTGGAATGGGCAGGCCTGAACCGGGATACCTATTTCCAGTTCAACGTCATCAACGTGCTGAAGGAGCGCTATGTCGGCGGCTTCACCGGCAACCTGAACCAAGGCCCGACAATCAACGGCACCACCGGCGCGATCACCGCCGTCGGCAACGCGCCGAACGCGCAGCTGGGCAACCCGCGCACGTTCATCGGTTCGCTGATCGTCGGCTTCTAAGCCTTCGAACCCGAGACGCCTGAGAGGGCCGTCGTTCCTCCCCGGAACGGCGGCCCTTTTCTTGTGGCGCAGCCGCCTTTGCCCTCCGGGCATCGCGCCGCTACACCGCACACGTGACGCCAGCGATCTTCACCCGCCCCTTCTTCGAGGACAAGAGCCGCGCCTTCTGGATGCTCCAGGCGGCGGGATGGACGGGGTATCTGCTGCTGCGCATGGTCGTCGGCGTGTCGAACGGCATCAGCGTCGAGCGCGTGCTGGCCGTCATCATCGAATCGATCGTCGGCTATTGCATCACGCTGCTGCTCTCGACGCTCTACGGCTATTACCGCCGCCTGCCGCGGTGGAGCGCGATCGCGATGACGCTCGGCACACTCGTCGCCGGCACACTGATTTATGCGGTCATCCAGGCGTTCAACCTCAGCTTCATCCGGCCGGTCGACACGCCGATCACCTGGGCGCTGGTCATCGGCCTCTCGTTCCTGCCGCTCACCGTGCTCGGCGGGTGGACGGCGCTCTATTTCGGAATCAACTGGTATCTGATCGTCGAGGACCAGACCGACCGGATGCGCCTGCTGGAAAGCGAGGCGTCGTCGGCGCAGCTGGCGATGTTGCGCTATCAGCTCAACCCGCATTTCCTGTTCAACACGCTCAACTCGATCTCGACGCTGGTGCTGCTGAAGCAGACCGAGCGGGCGAACGCGATGCTCAGCCGGCTTGCCGCCTTCCTGCGCTATACGCTCGCCAACGAGCCGACCGCGCATGTTACCGTGGTGCAGGAGGTGGAGACGCTGAAGCTGTATCTCGAGATCGAGAAGATGCGGTTCGAGAAGCGGCTGCGTACCGAATTCGAGATCGATCCGCGCGTCGAGAAGGCGCGCCTGCCCTCGCTGCTGCTGCAACCCCTGGTCGAGAATGCGATCAAATATGCGGTGACGCCGCAGGAAGAGGGCGCCGACATCGCCGTCAGCGCTCGGCTCATCGGTGAGCGGGTGCAGATCACCGTGTCGGACACCGGCCCCGGGTTGATCGGCGCGTCGACCCGACCGACGCTGTCGACCGGGGTCGGGCTTGCCAATATCCGGGAACGTCTGGCGCAGGCTTACGGCCCCGATCACCGGTTCGAGACGCGCGCTCGGCCGGGCACGGGTTTTGCGGTGGAGATAGAGATACCATATCAACTGGACGACGCGACGCGACAGATCGCGTGACAGGTCGCCGCCGATGCGCGCCGGGGAAGCGCGGCATCGGCCGGGGGGGCGACGGAAATTCAGGGGGGCGACGGGATTTTGACGCTTTGAAAGAACGAACATCATGACCATCCGCACCATCCTGGTCGACGACGAACCGCTGGCCATCCAGGGTCTCGAACTGCGCCTGCAGGGGCATGACGACGTCGAGATCATCGACAAGTGCCAGAACGGGCGCGAGGCGATCAGCGCGATCAAGACGCACAAGCCCGACCTGGTCTTCCTCGATATCCAGATGCCGGGCTTCGACGGATTTTCAGTGATCCAGGGGCTGATGGAGGTGGAACCGCCGCTGTTCGTCTTCGTCACCGCGTACGGCGACCATGCGCTGAAGGCGTTCGAGGCGCAGGCGGTCGACTATCTGATGAAGCCGGTGGACGAGGCGCGGCTGGCCGACACGCTGGACCGCGTGCGCCAGCGACTGACCGAGAAGCGCGGCGCGGACGAGGTCGAAAAGCTGAAGGAAGTGCTGGCCGAGGTCGCGCCGGATTCGGTCGATGCGCTGTCGGACGGCGGCAGCAGCGAGCCCGCCTCCAACCGATTCGAGAAGCTCATCAACATCAAGGACCGCGGCAAGATCTTCCGCGTCGACGTCGACACGATCGAGGTGGTCGAGGCGGCCGGCGATTACATGTGCATCAAGACCGGCGACAACACGCTGATTTTGCGCCAGACGATGAAGGATCTGGAAAAGCGCCTCGACCCGCGCCGCTTCCAGCGGGTGCATCGCTCGACGATCGTCAACCTCGACCTCGTCCGGCAGGTGAAGCCGCACACCAACGGCGAATGCTTCCTGGTGCTGGATTCGGGCGGGCAGGTGAAAGTGTCGCGCAGTTACCGCGACGTGGTGGCGCGCTTCGTTCATTGAGATGGCAGCGGCGAACTGGCTACCGTCACCACTCGTCGAGGCGTTGGTCGAAGCGGCCAGCCTTGCCGCGGAAGCCGTCGATCCGTGGTGGATCATCGGCAGCGCCGCGGTCGTACTGCATGGCGTGGAGACGCCGGTCGCCGACATCGATCTGCTGACCAGCGCGCGGGATGCCGACTCGATCCTTGCCGCTGCCGGTCGTCGGCCCGACACCGAGAGCGACCGGTCGCGGTTCCGATCTGTCTATGGCACACTGCCCTCCCCCGGTGTCTCGATCGAAGTGATGGGCGGGCTGGAGGTGCTGAGTGCCGGCGCGTGGCATCGCGTGCTGCCCGCGACGCGGCAGGCGGTAAGTGTCTGTGCCGCGACGCTGTACGTTCCCGATCGCGCAGAGTTGGCCGCCATCATGCGATCGTTCGGTCGCGCCAAGGATATTATCCGCGCTGCGCTGCTCGACTGAGGGCAAGCGGTACGACACCGTTCGTTACGGAGCCCACCGGAACCAACGACGATATCTTCGGTTCGGACGGCAACTCCATGCCAAACCCAAGGATGCTGCCGTCTTGCGAACCCTCGCCCTGCTGCCCGTCGCGCTGATAGCCCTTCCCGCTGTCGCTCAGACCGGCGCGACCACGCCGAAACAGGATGCGCCCTACGCCACCGCGTCGGTGGTCAATCATCCGGTGACGATCGGCTGGCCTGAGGGCAAGGCGCCACGCGCGCCGGCAGGGTATCGCGTGACGAAATTCGCCGGCGGGCTCGACTATCCGCGACAGGCGCTGCTGCTCGATAATGGCGACGTGCTGGTGTCCGAGGCCCGGACCAAGCCCAAGCTGGACGCCGAGCCCGAGGTGCAGCGCGGCCAGGCACTGTCGAAGACCACCGGCTACAGCGCCAACCGCATCACCTTGCTGCGCGACGCGGATGGCGATGGCGTGGCGGAGACGCGCTTCGTGCTGATCGATGGACTGTCGCAGCCGTTCGGCATGGCGCTCATCGGCGACCGGCTATTCATCGGCGAAACCGACGGCGTCATCAGCGTGCCGTTCAAGCCCGGCCAGACCAGCGTCACCGGCAGCCGCCGCAAGCTGATCGACCTGCCCGCGGGCGGGTACAACAATCACTGGACGCGCAACCTGAAGGCGTCGGCCGACGGGCGGACGCTTTACGTCGCCGTGGGGTCTGCCTCCAACGTCGGCGAATTCGGCATGGCGGAGGAAGTCCGTCGCGCCAACATTCTCGCCGTCGATCCGCAGACCGGCGCGGAACGCGTCCACGCGAGCGGCCTGCGCAACCCGGTCGGCATGGACTTCGAACCCACCACCGCCACACTGTGGACCGCGGTCAATGAGCGCGACCAGCTGGGCGACGATATCTCGCCCGACTATATTGTCGGCGTGAAGCCAGGCGGCTTCTACGGCTGGCCGTACAGCTATTGGGGGAAGCAGGACCCGCGCCTGCCCAACGAAAAGCGTGAACTGCTCGGGGCCACGCTGATGCCCGACATGGGCGTCGGCCCGCATGCCGCCGCGCTGGGACTCGCGTTTTCGCCGGCACAGAACGGCGCGGCGACCGCCTATGTCGCGCGCCACGGGTCGTGGAACCGGTCGAGCTTCCTCGGTTACGATGTGCAGGCCATCCCGTTCTCCAACGGTCGCCCGAGCGGTGCGGCCAGGCCGTTCCTGACCGGCTTCGTCGCGGACGAGGGAAAGAAGACGGTCTATGGTCGCCCGGTCAGCGTGCAGACCCGCACGCGCGACGGCGCGGTGTTCGTGGTCGACGACGCCGGCGATACCGTGTGGCTGGTAACGCCGACGCGGTGAGGCGACGCGACAGGTAGCGAAACCGTGCTGCATCTGCTAACGGCGCGCGCATGCTCAACCTCAACGGCATCACCGTGCGCCTTGGCGGGCGCACGATCCTCGACGGCGCGACCGCGGCGCTGCCGCCCGGGAGCCGCGTCGGGCTGATCGGGCGCAACGGCGCCGGCAAGTCGACGCTGGTACGCGTGATCGCGGGCCAGCTGGAGCCAGACGGCGGCTCCGCCGACATGCCGCGCGGCGCGCGCATCGGCTATATCGCGCAAGAGGCGCCGTCGGGCGAGAAGACGCCGTTCGACACGGTGCTGGAGGCCGATGTCGAGCGCGCGAAGCTGATGGCGCTGGTCGAGACCGACCTCGATCCCGACATATTGGGCGATGCGTACGAACGGCTGATCGCGATCGACGCCTATACCGCGCCCGCCCGCGCCGCCCGCATCCTGCTCGGCCTCGGCTTCGACGAGGCGATGCAGAACCAGCCGCTCGACAGCTTCTCGGGCGGATGGAAGATGCGCGTCGCGCTCGCCGCGCTGCTGTTCTCGCAGCCGGACCTGCTGCTGCTCGATGAGCCGTCGAACCACCTCGATCTCGAAGCGGTGATGTGGCTGGAGGACTTCCTGCGTGACTATCGTGCGACGATCGTCGTCGTCAGCCACGAGCGCGACTTCCTCAACAACGTCGTCGATCACATCCTGCACCTGCAGAACGGCAAGATCACGCTCTATGCCGGCGGCTACGATGCGTTCGAAAAGCAGCGCGCCGAACGCATGGCGCAACTGGCCGCGGCCAAGGCCAACCAGGATACGCAGCGCGCCAAGCTGCGGGACTATGTCGCGCGCAATTCCGCCCGCGCCTCGACCGCCAAGCAGGCGCAGAGCCGGCTGAAGCTGCTGGCGAAGATGCAGCCGATCGCCGAACTGGCCAACGATCCGACGCTGAGCTTCGACTTCCCCGATCCCAGCGAACTGCGCCCGCCGCTTATCACGCTGGACATGGCCGAGGTCGGCTATGGCGACACGCCGATCCTGAAGCGGCTCAATCTGCGTATCGATCCCGACGACCGCATCGCGCTGCTCGGCCGCAACGGCAACGGCAAGACGACGCTGGCACGGCTGCTGGCGGCGCAGCTCGCGCCGATGGCGGGCGCGATGAACGCGTCGGGCAAGATGAACGTCGGATACTTCACTCAGTATCAGGTCGAGGAACTCGACACCGACGATACGCCGCTCGAACACATGACTCGTACGATGAAGGGCGCCAGCCCCGCCGCGGTGCGCGGACAGCTGGGGCGGTTCGGCTTTTCGGGCGACAAGGCGACGACGAAGGTCGGCAAGCTGTCGGGCGGCGAACGCGCGCGCCTGGCGCTGGCGATCATCACGCGCGACGCGCCGCACCTGCTGATCCTCGACGAGCCGACCAACCATCTGGACGTCGATGCGCGCGAGGCGCTGGTGCAGGCGCTGAACGCCTATTCGGGCGCGGTCATCCTCGTCAGCCACGATCGGCACATGGTCGAGCTGACCGCCGACCGGCTGGTGCTGGTCGATCAGGGCGCGGCGCGCGATTTCGACGGGAGCCTCGACGACTATATCGCGATGGTGCTGTCGGGCGGCGACACGCCCAAGGCCGAGAAGGGCAAGAAGAAGGGCAAGGCCTCCGCCGCCGCGCGCGACGCCGAGAAGGCGCTGCGCCAGAATGCGAAGGAAGCGGAAGCCGAGATGGCGAAGCTGGAGGCGGAACGCTCGGCCGTCGATCGGGCGATGTTCGATCCGGCGGGCGCCGCCGAGCCGCGCTTTGCCAAGCTGACGATGGGCGACCTGTCGCAGCGCCGCGCCGACCTGACCAGGCAAATCGACGACGCCGAGGCGCGGTGGATCGAGGCGAGCGAAAAGCTGGAGCGCGAAGCGGCGTAGTTCCTAACGGGCACGAGGTGGAGGGGGCGGGCCGCTAGCGCATCGCTTGCGGATGCCCCCCCTCCGTCATCGCTTCGCGATGCCACCTCCCCGTACCGGGGAGGATCGGTTATTCGGCGTCGCCCTCGACGGCGTCGTCACCCTCGGCGGGACGCTCGAACCACGCCTCGACCGGGCCGGACAGCTTGATGGTCAGCGGCTGGCCGCGGCGGTCGACCTTCTTGCCGAGCTGGACGCGGATCCAGCCTTCGGACACCGAATATTCCTCGACATCACGGCGCTCGACGCCCTTGAAGCGGATGCCGATGCCTCGGCTCAGCGCGGCCTCGTCGAAATGGGGGCTGCGCGGGTTGATCGACAGATGGTCGGGGGGAGTATCGCTCATGGCGTGAGCCTCTGCCTCAGCGCGCGTCAAAAGAAAAGGCGGCGCCGTTGCCGACGCCGCCCTTCGCACTCAATAGCCGTCGCAGTAGCGCACGCGCATCATGCGATCGATGTATGGATCGTACACCCGCCGCGTGTAGCAATCGTCGTAGCCGCGGTTCCGGCTGTAGTAGTTGCGGGCGTAATAGCCGTCGTTCGGGAAATAGCCGCGACGGTCGTAATAGTTGTAGTCGTAGCTGTAGCGCCGGTCATAGCGGTCGCGCGACGTGAGCGCGGCACCGATCGCCAGCCCGGCGATGCCGGCGACGATTGCGGTGCCGGTATTGTCGCGGCCGCGGTCGTAGCGGTCGTAACGACCCCAACGCTGTGCCTCGGCCGGTGCCGACGCGACGAGTGCCGAAGCACCCAGTGCGACGCCAAGCGTCGCCTTTTTCAACAGGTTACGCATGTACTTGCCTCCTCAAACTCGCAAGGTCGGGTGGAGAGACAACGCCGATTCGACCGTGCTTGTTTCATTTGATACGGGCAGGCGGCTGAACTGCGCGGGAACGGCGCGTTTAGCGGCTATTCAGGGAGATGTTGCGGTCATGGCCTATTGGTTGCTCCGGTCGGAACCCGATGCGTACAGCTGGGACGATCTGGTGCGCGATGGCGGGACCGAGTGGAACGGCGTGCGCAACGCGACGGCGCGCATCCACCTGAAAGCGATGCAGCCCGGCGACCAGGCGATCTTCTACCATTCGAACACGCAAAAGGCGTGCATCGGCGTGATGGAGATCACCCGCGCGTGGCAGCCGGACGGCGACGACGGCAAATGGGCGAGCGTCGCGGTGAAGCCGGTGAAGCCCCTGGCCCGCCCGGTCACGCTGGCGGAGATCAAGGCCGAGCCGCGGCTGGCCGACATGATGATGCTGCGCCTGTCGCGCCTGTCATGCAGCAAGGTCGAGCCGGACGAATGGGCGGTATTGATGGAGATGGCGGGGGCGTGATGAACCCTACCCATCCGTTCGTGCTGAGCTTGTCGAAGCACCGCCTTTCTTTCGGCGCTGGCGCTTGCTGCACGAAGAAGGGCAGCCCTTCGACAAGCTCAGGGCCAACGGGTGTTGGGGTGAATGTGCAGGCATGATCGACGCCGCCGAAGCCGTCCACGCCAAGTTCGTCGCCGCCGTCCGCGCCGGCGCGCTCCCCTTGGTCGGCACCGATCGCGCCGGCCTGACCCGCGCCGCGATCGCGCAACTCTTCCACAGTCAGGTCATGAGCCGCCAGCTCGACCGCCTGTCGCGCCGCCTGCAGGCACGCGGCGAGGGTTTCTATACGATCGGCAGTTCGGGGCATGAGGGCAACGCCGCGCTGGCGCACGCCGCGCGTGTCACCGACATGGCGTTCCTCCATTACCGCTCCGCCGCGTTCCAGATCGAACGCAGCCATCAGGTGGACGGCGAAACACCGGCATGGGACATGTTGCTGAGCTTCGTCGCCTCAAGCGAAGACCCGATCGCCGCCGGGCGCCACAAGGTCATCGGGTCGAAGCGGCTCACTATTCCGCCGCAGACCTCGACCATCGCCTCGCACCTGCCCAAGGCGGTCGGCGCGGCGTTCGCGCTGGGCCTCGCGCGGCGCAACGGGGTCGCGACCGAGATCCCGCTCGATTCGGTCATCATCGCCAGCTTCGGCGATGCGTCGGCCAATCACTCGACGGCACAGGGCGCGTTCAACACGGCGGGCTGGGCGGCGCATCAGGGTGCGCCGATGCCGATCGTGTTCTGTTGCGAAGACAATGGCATCGGCATCTCGACGAAGACGCCGCGCGGCTGGATCGAGACGCAGTTCCGCCACCGCGCCGGGCTGCACTATATCGCCTGCGACGGCAGCGACCTGATCGACGCCTATCGCGGTGCCAAAGCAGCGGTGGACTATGCCCGCCGCACCCGCCGCCCGGTGTTCCTCCACATGTCGACCGTGCGCCTCTACGGCCATGCCGGCAGCGACGTGCAGGGCGTATACCGCCCGCGTTCCGAGATCGAGGCGGAGGAGGCGCGCGATCCGCTGCTGACCACCGCCGCGCTGCTGATCGCGGACGGGGTGCCGACGGACGCGGTGCTGGCGAACTACGACGACATGGAGGCGACGCTAGCGCGTGTCGCCGAAGCGGCGATCGGTCGGCCGAAGCTGGCGACGAGCGCCGACGTGATGGCGAGCATCGTGCCGCCCCGCGCGGACATCGGCGCCCTGCCCGCCCCCACGCCGGACGCCCGTACCGCGCTGTTCGCGAAAGACGCCGGGCAGCTCGATAAGCCGCAGCATATGGCGCGGCTGCTCAGTTGGACGCTGGCGGACCTGTTGCTGACCTATCCCAACGCCATCGTCGCGGGCGAAGATGTCGGGCCGAAGGGCGGCGTCTACAACGTCACCGCGCGGCTGCATGAGCGGTTCGGCCCGGCGCGGGTGGTCAACACATTGCTCGACGAACAGTCGATCCTCGGCCTCGCGATCGGTGCGGCGCAGATCGGACTGCTACCGATCCCGGAAATTCAGTTCCTCGCCTATGTTCACAATGCCGAGGACCAGATCCGCGGCGAGGCGGCGACGCTCAGCTTCTTCTCCAACGGGCGCTACACCAACCCGATGGTGATCCGCATCGCCGGTCTGCCGTACCAGAAGGGGTTCGGCGGGCATTTCCATAATGATAATTCGCTCGCCGTCTTCCGCGACATTCCCGGCGTCGTGCTCGCGGTCCCGTCGAACGGCGCGGATGGGGTGGCGATGCTGCGCGAATGCGTGAGGCTTGCGCATGAGGAAGGCCGAGTCGTCGTGTTCGTCGAGCCGATCGCGCTGTACATGACCCGCGACCTCCATGCCGAAGGCGACGGCCTGATGACCGCCACCTACACCGCGCCTGCCGACACCGCGCCGATCTGTCTAGGAGAGGTCGGCGTGCATGGCAACGGCGGCGACATCGCGATCGTGACCTATGGCAACGGCGCGTTCCTGTCGCGGCAGGCGCTGCCACTGCTGGCGGCGGCGGGGGTCGCGGCGCGGGTGATCGACCTGCGCTGGCTGGCGCCGCTGCCGGACGACGCCTTGCTGGCCGCAGTGGGCGACACGGCGCGCGTGCTGATCGTCGATGAGTGCCGCATCACGGGGTCGCAGAGCGAGGCGCTGATGGCGTTCTTCACGGAGCGGACGCCGGACAAGCACGTCGCGCGGATCGCGGCGGAGGACAGCTTCATCCCGCTCGGCAAGGGCGCGACGCTGACGCTGCCAAGCCGGGACGATATCGTGGCGGCGGCTTTAGCCCTCTCTCCTGCGGGGAGAGGGAGGGAATGACCCGCCAGACCGCCCTCGTCATCTGCCCGGGCCGCGGCAGCTATGGCAAGGCCGAGCTCGGCTCGCTCCGCCACGTCGATCTCGCCCCGTACGACGCGATCCGCGCCGCTGCGGGCAAGCCGACGCTGACCGAGCTCGACCGCGCCGAGCGCTTCAGCCCGTCGGTGCACCTCGCCGGCCCCAATGCCGCGCCGCTGATCTACGCCGGATCGATGGCCGACATGGCAAGCATCGACCGCGACCGGTTCGATGTCGTGGCGGTCACAGGCAATTCGATGGGCTGGTACACCGCGCTCGCCGCCGCCGGCGCGGTCAGCCGACAAGAGGGTTTCCGCATCGCCGATGCGATGGGGGTCAACTCCGGCCGGCATGGTCCGGGCGGGCAGCTGATCGTCGGCACGCTGGGCGAAGACTGGCGGCCCGTGCCCGGCCGGCGCGACGCGCTGCTGGCGCTCGCCGCCGATACCGGTTGCGCGATCTCGATCGACCTCGGCGGCACGCTGGTGCTGGCGGGCGAGGATGCGGCGCTGAAGGCGTTCGCCGCCGCCAGCCCTGTCGAGACGACGCGCCTCGCCGGCAACGGCCCGTTCCACACGCCGCTGATGGCCGACAGCAGCGCCGCGGCGTTCGATCAGTTGCCGGGGACGCTGTTCGGCGATGCGGCGCTGCCGATGATCGACGGGCGCGGGCGCATCTGGCGGCGCTGGGCGAGCGACCGGCATGAACTGTGGCGCTATACCTTCGGCCACCAGATCCTCGCCGCCTACGACTTCGCGCTCGCGCTGCGCGTGGCGATCCGCGAATTCGCGCCCGACCGGCTGATCCTGCTGGGCCCGGGCAATCAGCTGGGCGGTGCGATCGGGCAGGTGCTGGTCGGGATGGGCTGGCTGGGGATGACCGACAAGGCGGCGTTCGCGCGGCGGCAGGCGGAGGATGCGTTCCTGCTGGCGATGGGACGACCGGATCAACGTGCAGTGATTACGGCATAAAGCCTTGAAACCAGGCGTTGGTCGCGCCGCGTTACTTTCCAACTTTTGGCGCCATCGGACACCAACGGGCGTCCGCTGGCGTATCGCGCAGAGGCGCGCGCCCTGGCAGACCCGTGGGACCCGTCAGCGGGCGTCGGCCTCGTGACGGCTTGGATCGTAGCGCATAAGATAAACGGAGTCGTGGAGACTGTCTAGCAACGCATCGACTTTGGTCTAACCGCCGGATCGTCAAAGACTTGTCGGCATGTCGAGCGACACGGGCCGCAGCCGGTAACGGGTCCGCGTACCGCCGTGCGGTCGCGGACCCGTCCTATCGAGATCAGGCGTCTTCGGCCTTGCGGGCCGGCTTCTTCGGCGCGGCGCCGGCGGGGCGCTTCATGCCGGGCTTGCGGCCCAGACCGATCTTCTTCGCCATGTCGCGGCGGGCGGTCGAATAGGTCTCGGACACCATCGGATAGTCCGACTTCAGGCCATAGCGCTCGCGATACTGTTCCGGCGTCATGCCATGACGCGACAGGTGGCGGCGCAGCGTCTTGTACGGCTTGCCGTCGATCATCGAGATGATGTGATCCTTCGACGCCAGCGACTTGCGCACCGAGACGGCAGGCGTGTGCGTCGCTGCAGGCTCGGCCGCGCCATCTACTTCGCCGTCGCTGCCAAGAGCGCCGACAGCCTCATGCATCGCCTTGAGAAACGAGGGAACTTCCTCCGCCGACGCGCGCGTGTTCGGGTTGGACAGCCAGGCGATCGTCAGTTCGGTGGCAAGCTCGACCACATTCGACGTCGCGATATCTTCATTCATCTTGGATAACTCCTTCGGGGCGCATTCCAGCTATCATCTGGACACTGCACGTCAAGCTATCGGCGACGAATTGATTTATTTCGATCAATATATTTGCGGAACCGGTGCGGAATTAACCATCAAAGTCGTCCGAAAATCTTGGGCTACGATGAGCTTGCGGTCCGTTGCTGCAACGGTCGCGGTTGCCTCCTTCCGGACGACCGACTAGCGTGGCGCACGATGGAACGAACCAGCGAAATTCTGTGGATGGCACCATTCGCGGCACTGGCTGCCGGCTATCTCCTCGGATCGATTCCCTTCGGCGTCCTGCTGACCCGCGCCGCCGGCGCCGGCGATCTGCGCACGATCGGATCGGGCAACATCGGCGCGACCAACGTGCTGCGCACCGGGCGCAAGGGGCTGGCTGCTGCGACGCTGTTCCTCGACGGGTTCAAGGGGTGGCTGGCGGTCGCGCTGGTCGCCTGGCTGCTGCCGGGGCAGGAACAGCTGGCCGCGGCGGCCGCCTTCATCGGCCATTGCTATCCGGTCTGGCTGCGCTTCCGCGGTGGCAAGGGCGTGGCGACGCTGATGGGCATCGCGCTGGCGCTGCACTGGCCGGTCGGGCTGGTCTATGCCGCGGTGTGGCTGTCGATGCTGGCGTTGACGCGCGTGTCTTCGCTGGCGGGGATCAGCGCGGCGATCGGCGCGCCGGTGGCGGCGGCGGTGTTCGACCGGTTCGATCTGGTCGTGTTGCTGCTCACGCTCGCGCTGCTGGTCATCTGGAAGCATCGGGCGAACATCGACCGGCTGTTGTCGGGGACGGAACCGCGCATCGGTGCCGCCTCCCGGGGTGGCTGACGCCACGACGGTCGCCCGGCTGCGCCTGATCCGCACCGGGGGCGTCGGCCCAGTGACCTACCGCCAGCTGATCGCCCGCTTCGGCACTGCCGCAGCCGCGCTCGACGCCCTGCCGATGCTCAGCCGGCGGGGCGGCGGCGGGCCACCGCGCATTCCCGACGTCGCGCGGATCGAGCAGGAGATCGCCGCGGTCGAGCGGCTAGGCGCGCGCTACTGGTTCCTCGGCGATGCCGACTACCCCACACTACTGGCCGAAACCGACACCGCCCCGCCGGTGATGACCGTGCGCGGCGATACGGCGCTGGCGCACCGCCACGTCGTCGCGATCGTCGGCGCGCGCAATGCGTCCGCCGCCGCCTGCCGCTTCGCGCGGATGCTGGCGGGCGATCTCGGCGCCGCGGGGGTCACGGTCGTCTCGGGCCTTGCGCGCGGTATCGACACGCAGGCGCACGTCGCCAGCCTCGCCACCGGCACGATTGGGGTGATAGCCAGCGGTATCGACATCGCCTTCCCGCCCGAGAACGCCGCCCTGCAGGAGGAGGTCGCGACCCGCGGCCTGCTGATCGCCGAGCAGCCGCCCGGCGGCGAGCCGCGCGCGCGCCAGTTCCCCTACCGCAACCGCATCATCGCGGGGCTGGCGATCGGCACCGTCGTGGTCGAGGCGGCGCCCAAGTCCGGCTCGCTCATCTCCGCGCGGCTGGCCGGCGAGGCGGGGCGCGAGGTGATGGCGGTGCCCGGCAGCCCGCTCGATCCGCGCGCGCAGGGGTGCAATGGCCTGATCCGCGACGGCGCGACGCTGGTGCAGAGCGCCGACGACATATTGGAAGCGATCCGCCCGATCGACGCGCGTGCAGTACGGGCCCAGACGATGGGCTTCGACGGCCCGCCGCCCGACGACGCCAGCGATGCCGAGCGCGCGCGGATCACACAGCTGCTCGGCCCGGTGCCGGTGGGCGTCGACGAACTGATCCGCCAGTCGGGGTGTTCACCCTCAGCCGCGCAGATGGTGCTGCTGGAACTGGAACTGGCCGGGCGGCTGGAGCGGCATGCGGGTGGGAGGGTCGCGCTGATCCTGTAGCCGCCCTTACTGATCGAAGTCGTTGCCGTCCGGCGCGGTGCCGTGCAGCTCCGACCACAGCCGCTGCGTCCCCGCCTCCTGCGCGCGGTTCACGAACTGCGACGCGACGAGCCAGCCCTTGATCGGGCGGAGCGGCAGCAGCGTACCGATCGTCATGAACGGCACCGACGTCAGCAGATGGACCCAGCCGGGCGGGTCGAACGCGACTTCGATCCAGACGACGAAGGCGATGAGCGGCAGCGCGATGATACACAGCGAGAAGAACGCCGGCCCGTCGTCGGGCGCGGCGAACCGGTAATCCAGGTCGCATGTCTCGCAGCGATCGACGATCTTCAGCCAGGAGGCGAACATGCGCCCCTTGCCGCAGCGCGGGCACAGCCCCTTCCACCCGCAGCGCATGATCCATCGGAAGGTGCGACCCTTCCCGGCCTGTATCTCCGACACGTCCAGACGGTGTTCCATGATCGCTACGTAGCGCGATCACGCCACGGGACGATTGGACATATTGTCCATACCCTTGGGGCTCAGCCGCCGGACGCAGCTGTCCCGTAATCGATCCGGAACAGCCGGAGCGGCGAGCCCTTCGGCATCGGCACCGGCACCAGCCAGCCGGGCACCCTCCCCTTCGCCAGCTGGCCGTAGAAGCCGTCACGCGCCTTCGCGCGGTACACCGTCGTCTCCGCCATGTTCGGGCAGATCAGCAGCAGCCGTGCGCCATGCGCCTTCGCGATCGCGCGGAAATTCTCCGGGCTGCCGGTAAAGGCGTGGTGGACGTCAAGGATCGCGCCGCCGTTGCGGTGATACGGCCCCGCGATCGCATAGTGGTGCGTCAGCGTGATGAGCCGCGGCCCGAGATCGACATGGGTGAAGATCACGCTCGGCCGCAGACGGTTCAGCGGACGCATCGCCGGGATCGTCGGGCAGCGGCCGTTGGCGCGATTGACGATCTGCGTGCGCTTGTCCGGCCGGTCGATCGGCAGCCAGCGGATGGCAAGACCCGCGAACATGCCGGAGACCACCACGAACGCGGTGACCGAGCCGAGCACGCGGACGACGACCGAACGATGCCCCAGGCACCACGGGACGAGGATCCACGCCAGCGCCGTGGCGCCGGGCACCGCCAGCAGCTGCGCCGCCGGGCCGGCGCGCACCTGCCACAACAGCATCAGCACGGCGAAGGCAGTGAACAGCGCGACCGGCAGCCACGCCGCGAACAGCGCGCTGCGCCGCACCCGCCACGTCGCCCAGATCGCACCGAGCAGTCCCGCGATCGGCAGGGCGGCGATCGGCAGGGCGGTACGCAGCGCGGTTTCGTAGATCGGCTTGGCCTCCCGCACATGGTCGAGCCAGGTCCGCTGGAGTTCGGGCGACACGCCCTCCGGCCGACCGAGACACTGCGGGAAGACGAGTGCGAACCCCACGGCGACGATCGCCCCCGCGACCGCCGCCATGCCGAGGCGGACGCCGCGCTGCGACGGGCTGACGCGCGCCATCACGAACAGCTTCGCGCCCGCCAGCACCAGCACGCTCAGCCACACCGGCGTCAGCGCGTCGCAGCGCATGGCGTAGTTGGCGTTCGACGCGAACACCGCGAACCCGCCCGCGCTCGCCCCGCCGAGCGACAGCGCATACGCCGTCAGCCGCGGCGCCTCAGCCCGGTCCCAGACCCAGCGCAACGTGATGATCGCGCCGGCCATCGCGCAATAGGGCAGCATCTCCAGCCCGATGTTGAGCGACATCGCGCTCGCCAGTCCGACGAGCAGCCCGCCGCGCACCATCCGCGCATCGGCGAGACCGGCGACCGTCACCGCCAGGCACGCCAGCTGCCAGTTATGATGATCGATGCGCAACGGCATGAACATCAGCATCGCCGGGGTAGCGCCCAGCAGGATGACGATGCCGATCGGATAGGCGGTCGCGCCGACGAGCCGCCGGATCGTGAAGCTGAGCGCCGCCAGCGTGACGCCCAGCGGCAGCATCGGCGCGATCCCGCACGCCAGCCGCTCTGCCGTCGCGGTGGTGGTGAACAGTTTGAAGAACAGGATCAGCCCGGCGATCGGCAGGTCGACGATCCGGCTCCAGTGGACGTTGAAGCCGCCCGGCGGGTTGAGCCGATACTGGGTCAGGTCGTACCAGCCCTGCCCGGCCAGCAGCCCGCGCACCTGCATCAGGCGCATGTTGTCATCGGTATCGCCCAGCGCCAGCCAGTGGATCGCGCCCCAGCGCGTGTAGAGCCAGAACGCGGCGACCGCGACCCACGCGAGCAACGTCCAGCGCAGCCAGTTGCGGTCGAGCTCGGTTTCGATCCGGGTGGGTAGATGGTCGTTCAAATCGGCGGGTCCTTCCGGAATGAGCGGGAACCCCTCCCCGTTCGTCCTGAGCTTGTCGAAGGAGTGCATAGGTGAATCGTGCCCCGCACGATTCAGGATTGCCCGGGGGGCAATCCGCCCTATGCACTCCTTCTTTTACCGCGGTTAGAAGAAAGTGCGGTCCTTCGACAAGCTCAGGACGAACGGTAGAAGGATTCCCGCAGTGTTTGCCCGCGCGCTTCACCACCTGAATTCCGGCGGCATGCTGGGCCAGCTGATCCGCTATGCCATCACGGGCGGCGGCGTCACGCTGGTGGGGGCTGGGCTGTACACCGGACTGGTTCTCACCACGCCGATCCATCCACAGGCGGCGATGGCGGCCGCCTATGTCGTGTGCGTCGCGATCGGCTATGTCATCCACAGCCGTTGGAGCTTTCGCGGGCACGGGAACCGCGACAATCCCGGACGCACCACCTTTCGCTTCTTCGTCGCCAGCCTCATCAGCTATGCGATGAATGCGTTCTGGACCTGGGCGTGTATCCAGGGACTTGGGTGGCCGGAATGGACGCCGGTGCTGCCGCTGCTTTTCATCACGCCGCTCGCGATGTTCGCGATCAACCGCAACTGGGTATTCAACTGAAGGGTCCAAACTCGATCATAGCGGGGTCGTGACGGAGCCGATTTTGGTGTTGGGCAAGGAGAGAGGAGCGGAGCGATGCATATGCATCGTGACCGACGAGCGACGCCGCCCGGCGCCGAAATCGGTCCGCCGCGGAGCGGCCGCCCGCAGGAAGACGCTGGACAGCGTCGCTTGCTTGCGCGTAGCCCGGCTACGCGACTGCGCTGCGCTTCTTGCCAGCGTCTTCCTGCGGGCGATCACCATCCCCGCTATGATCGAGTTTGGACCCTGCATGGATCGCATCGTCTACGACCGCATGGCCGCGCATGATTCCACCCATTGGTGGTATCGCGCCCGCCGCGACATCCTGGCCGACTATGTCACGCGCTATGCCGGGCTGCCCGAGCACGCGCGGGTGCTGGAGATCGGCTGCGGCACCGGCCACAACCTGCCGATGCTCGCCAGTTTTGGCGAGGTCGACGCGATCGAGATCGACGAGGCCGCGCGCGATATTGCCAGCCAGCGGCTGGGCAAGCCGGTCGGCACCGCTCCCCTGCCCGAGCTCGACGGGGTCGATCGCGGTGCGTACGACATGGTCGCGGTGCTCGACGTGATCGAGCATATCGACGACGACGTCGCGGCGCTGAAGGCGATGGCGGAGGCGCTGAAGCCCGGCGGCAAGATCCTGATCGCGGTGCCCGCGCACCAGTGGATGTGGAGCGCGCACGACGAGGTGAACCACCACAAGCGCCGCTATTCGAAAGCGACGCTGGACAAGGCGATCCGCGACGCCGGGCTGACCCACAATGGCCTGCGCTGGTTCAATTCGCTGCTGTTCCCCGCCGCCGTCGCGGCGCGCGTTGCAGGAAAGATCACCGGCAAGGAGGACAGCGACGATTCGCCGCCGCCCAAGCCGCTCAACGCGCTGTTCGAGGCGATCTTCCGCGTGGAGCGGCACCTTCTGGGGCGCGTCCCGCTGACGCCGGGGTTATCGATCATCACGCTGGTGTCGAAGCCCTGATCTCCCCTCCCTTCCAGGAAGGGGCTTTAAGCGTTCACCCCTCCGCCTCCGGCGAGGCCACCATCAGCCCCTCGTTCGGCTCCGGCCGCACCGGGCGCGGGCCGTCGCCGGCGCGGTAGCCGAGCGAGGCGCGGCCCAGCACCGGGCCGGCGACGTCGGCAACGAGGTAGAGCGGCCGGCGCTTCGATTCGACGTACAGCCGCCCGAGATACTCGCCGATCATGCCGAGCACGAACATCTGCACGCTGCCGAGGAACAGCACGACCAGCATCGTCGACGTCCAGCCCTGCACCGTCCGCCCGAGCACGAAGCTGCCCATCACATAGAGGAACAGCAGCACCGTCGCGCCGGTGAGCGCCAAACCGACGTGGCTGGCGAAGCGCAGGGGTGCGGTCGAGAAACCGGTGACGGCGTCGAGCGCGAAGCGGATCATCTTCGCCAGCGGATATTTGCTGTCGCCCGCCAGCCGTTCGTGCCGGTCATAGGCGAAGGGCACCTGACGGAAGCCGACCCACGCCACCATCCCGCGGATGAAGCGCGCCTGTTCGGGCAGGCTGAGGAAGGCGTCCAATGCCCGCCGCGTCATCAGGCGGAAGTCGCCGGTGTCGAGCGGGATCGGCGTGTCGGTGACGCGGTCGAGCACGCGGTAGAAGGCGGCGGCGGTGATCTTCTTGAAGATCGTCTCGCCCTCGCGCTTGCGGCGCACGGCATAGACGACGTCGGCCTCCTCGCGCACCAGCGTCGCGCGCATCTCGGTCAGCAGTTCGGGCGGATCCTGCAAATCGGCGTCGATGATGAGGATCTGGTCGCCCGCGCACAGGTCGAGGCCCGCCGTCAGCGCCAGCTGGTGGCCGTGGTTGCGCGAGAGGTTGATCGCCACCAGCCGCGGGTCGGCGGCGGCGAGACGCTGCATCACCGCCCAGCTGCCGTCGCGCGAGCCGTCGTTGACCAGAACGATCTCGTGATCGTCGCCGACTGCGGCATGGGCGGCGGCGGAGACGCGCGCGTGCAGCGCCTCCAGGCAGCCTTCTTCGTTATAGCAGGGGATGACGACGGATAGGGCCGGACGGTGCATCACCCGGCCTTATCGCGATCCGCCGCCGCTATCCAGTGACCACCATCTTCACGAGCATACCCGGGCGCAAGGTGGCGCCGGCCTCCAGCGCGTTGAGCGTGAGGAAGCGGTCGCGCTGCAGCGTCTGGAACGCCATCTGGCGCGACAGGCTGTCGATCGTGTCGCCCGACTTCACCGTGACGATGCGGATGCGCTTGCCGCGGATCGAGCCGGCCTCCTGCGCGGACAGCGGCACGAAGCTGGCGAGCATCGGCTCGAACGGGCCGATGCCGGAGCCGGCCGGGGTCAGCACGGTCCAGCTATAGGCGGTGTCGCCCAGCGCCATCGCGATCACCGTCGCATCGACGCGGGTGTTGCCCGACGCCGCCGTCGTCGACGCGACCGCGGCGCGGCGGCCGCCAATGGTCACGTCGCGGATCTGGCCGGGGTCGATCCGGCCGCCCAGCGTCTGGAATCGCCGCGCGACGACGCCCGACAGGTCGCTCGCCGTTCCGCCCGCCATCAGTTGCGCCTGTCCGCGCTGACCCTGCACGGTCACCGCATCGGTGCCGTTGGCGATCGTATAGCCCGTGGGTGCAGTGAAGCGGAAGCGCATTGCCGGATGGCGGAAGTTCTGGCCGTCGATCACGCCCTGCGCGGGATCGTCGTCGTAGCGCAGGCCATCGAGCATGCGCAGGAAGGCGACGTCCTGCGCCGCCGCCGGGGCGCCGCGCCCGGTCTGCTGCGCGAGTTGTCGCGCGCGGGCGACGCGCTGCGCGTTCGACGGGTGGGTGCTTAGCCATGTCGGCGTCCCGCCCGCCTCACGCCCCGCCGCGCGGGCATCGAGCGCGGTCTCGGCGCCGAGCTGGTTGAGGATCAGCGGCGCGGCGAAGGGGTTGTAACCCGCGCCTGCGACGTAGCGGACGCCCAGCGTATCGGCCTGATACTCCTGATCGCGCCCGTATTTCAGCGTGTAGAGCCCGGCCACCTGCTGCGCACCCGATCCGACCAGTTGGCCCAGCGTCGAGTTGCCGGCGACCGCGCCGACTACGCCGGCCAGCACGCTACCGATCGTCGAGGTGCGCTGCCGTCCCGCGGAATGGCGCGCGGCGACATGGCCGACCTCATGCCCCATCACGAACGCCAGTTCGTCCTCGCTGTTCATCAGCGCGAGCAGCTGGCGGGTGACGTAGACATAGCCGCCGGGGATGGCGAAGGCGTTCTCGACCGGCGAGTTCAGCAACTGCACGGTGAAGTCGTTCTGCGAATTGCTAAGGCCCGATTGCAGCGCGACGCGCTTGCCGACCCGCTCGACGAACGCAGCCTGCGGTCCGTCGTAGCGTCCGCCGAATTGGGCGACGAGTTCCGGGTTCGCCTGCGATCCCTGCGCCCGGTCGGTCTGCGAGATCGATCGCGTCTGGGCGGGCGCGGCGATCGGCACGGCGACGATGGCGGCGGCGGCAGCAAGACAGTGCAGGCGGTTCACGACATTCTCCCCATTCGATGGGCAGGAAAATCGTTTCGGCAGCGAACGGTTCCCGCCGCGGCGGCGTTCAGGCGAGCGCGGCGACCAGCGTGGCGCGCAGGCCGCCCCGGCTCGAGTCGTAATCGACCCGCGACTGCAGGCTCTGCGCCATCGACCGGACGACCTTCGTGCCCAGACCCGTGCCCTTCGGCGCCGCGCCCTCGGCCATGCCGACGCCGTCGTCCTCGACCGCCAGCTCGAACCGATCGTCGCCCTGCCGCGTCAGCGCGACGCGGATCTCCCCGCCGCAGGCATCGGCATAGGCGTATTTGCAGGCGTTGCTCACCAGTTCGGTCACGATCACGCCGACCGATACCGCGCGGTCGGTGGCGAGGCGGATCTGGTCGCTGCGCACATGAATGCGGCGATCGGGCGAGATCGACCAGGTCTGGCCCAGTTCGTCGACCAGCGCCTCCAGATACTCCGCCATCTCCACCCCCTCGACATCGTCGGAGGTGTAGAGGCGGCGGTGGACCTGGCCGATCGCGGCGATCCGGCTCTGCGTGTCCTGCAGCGCGGCGCGCGCGGCCTCGTCCTTTATCGCGTTCGATTGCAGCTGCACGAACGCGCTGACGAGTTGCAGCGAGTTGGCGACGCGGTGGTTCACCTCACGCAGCAACGTCTCCAGCCGAGCGTTGGAAGTGCGCAGCTCCTGCTCCGCGCCTTCCTTCGCGCGTTGCAGCGCGACCTTCGCCAGCACGTTCTCGATGGTGGAGGACAGCAGGTCGAAGAAGTCGTCGCCGACCGTCTTCACGACATAGTCCGCCGCGCCGGCCTGCATCGCCGCGACCGCGATCCGCGCCTCTTCCGATCCCGAGACATAGACCACCGGCGGTGCACCCGGCAGCAGCCGCAGCCGCCTCAGCGTCTCCAGCCCGTCCATCCCCGGCATATAATGATCGACCGTGACCAGATCGAACCGCTGCTCCGCCGCCAGCGCCACCCCCTCTTCGCCGCCTTCGGCCAACACGACCAAATAACCCCGCCGCGCGAGCCCGCGCTGCGCCAGCCGCCGCAGTCCCGCGTCGTCGTCGATATAGAGTATGGAGGCGGACGTGCCGGTCATTCAGTCGGCCTGGTCCGGTACCTGGATGACCGACAGGAACAGGCCGAGCTGGCGGATCGCCTGCGCGAAATTCTCGTAATTCACCGGCTTGGTGATGTAGACGTTGCAGCCGAGATCGTAGCAGCGCTGGATTTCGACCTTGTCGTCGGTGGTTGTCAGCACAACGACGGGCGTACGACGCACCGGCGATCCTTCCGCCTTCACCTTGGCGAGGATGTCGGTGCCGCTCATGTCCGGCAGGTTCAGGTCGAGCAGGATCAGTGCCGGACCGCCACCTTCATTGAACAGATAGTCGAGCGCGGTGCCGCCGTCGGTGAAGTGGCGGATGTCGTTCATGATGCCGGCGCGCCGGATGTTCTTCTCGATGAGGCGGGCATGGCCCTCGTCATCCTCGATCATGACAATGGTGACGGATTGATGCGCGTTCATTGCGTGGTTCCCGATGCGTCCAGCCGAAGCGGGAGATTGATGCCGAACGTCGCGCCCTCGCCCAGCGCGGACGTGACGTCGATGGTGCCGCCCAGACGGTACGTCAGCGCACGCACATGCGCCAGCCCGATGCCCTCGCCCGGCTGATCCTGCGTGCCCGAGCGGCGGAACAGGTCGAACACGCGGGCATGGTCGGTGGCGGCGATGCCGCGCCCGTTGTCGGCGACGGCGAAGGTCGCCCGCCCCGCCGCGACGCGACCCGACACCGCGATGCGCAGCGGCCGGTCGGGCGCGCGATACTTCACGGCATTCTCGATGACGTTGCCGAATACCTGCTCGATCGCCAGGCGATCGCTGACGATGTCGGGCAGCGTTCCGTCGATCGCGATCGTGCCGCCCACCTCGTCCAGCCGGTGCTGCAACGTGGCGCGGACGCCGTCGATGACGGCCGCCATCGCGATCGGCTCGGGCGCGATCGTGCGGCGACCCTCGCGCGACAGCTTCAGGATCGCGTTGATGAGCCGGTCCATCTTCGCGGTCGACGTGCGGATGAAGCCGATCGCCTCGGGCAAATCCTCGCGCGCGGCAAGGCGCGCGTCCTCGTCGACGACACCCGGCGCCTCGGCCTCGGCGCGGTCGACCATCGCCGCGATCGCCTTCGTCCCCGCTTCCATCTCGGCGGTGAAGCCCATGACGTTTACCAGCGGGGAGCGCAGGTCGTGGCTGACGATATAGGCGAAGCGCTGGATCTCGTCGTTGGCGCGCGCCAGATC
This sequence comes from Sphingomonas sp. RS2018, assembly GCF_054489605.1. NCBI lineage: Bacteria > Pseudomonadati > Pseudomonadota > Alphaproteobacteria > Sphingomonadales > Sphingomonadaceae > Sphingomonas > Sphingomonas sp. RS2018. The sequence goes on along the minus strand of NZ_JBTMWL010000001.1, from coordinate 798,406 downwards.
GGCGGTGCGGTCGGCGACCTGATCCTCCAGCGTCTCGTTCAAAGCACGCAGCTTCTCGTGCGATTGGCCGAGATCGTTCGCGAAGCGGCGCATGGTGACGAACGACACTGCCGCCACGACGACCAGCAAGATGCCGGCCCCGCCCAGCAGCGCGAGAAACGAGCGAACCCCCGCAGCCTGTTCGTTTGCGCGCTCGGTCAGCAGCAGCGCCTCGGCCGCGTCCATCGCGCGTAACCGCATGCGGATCGCGCGCATCATGATGACGGTCGTGCCGCGCGCGAAATCGTCGCGGGCATAATCGGTCAGGCCATTGCGCACCGCCTCGACCGAGCGATCACGGTCATACGCAGCCCGGTCCAGCAGCACGCGCACCCGCTCGATTCGCCGCGTCTGATCCGGATTGTCGAGCGTCAGCGTGCGCAATTCCGCCAGCTCGCCTTCCAGCGCGGCGCTGTTCGAACGGTAGAGTTCGAGGAACAACGGTCGCGGCGTCAGCAGGTAACCGCGCCGGGCGGTTTCCGATTGCTCCAGCGTGACCTGGAAGCGCGCGATCTTCTGGCGCACGTCAACGCTGTGTTCGACCCGCTCTGTATAACGGCGATTGCGATCGGTGGAGGACCAGACGGACCAGGCGGCACCCAGCAGCGCCAGGAATCCCAGCACCATCGCCGTCAGCAGCAGCCGGCGAAACGCGCGATCGTCGTCGCGAATGACTTCCAAGCTACGCGGCACCGGGACGTGTCATAGGTGAAACGACCGGCAATGCAACGACGCAGCCTTGCAGCCTCAGTCGTCCTCGTCCTCGAACCCCACCAGATCGAGCGCGCGCGCCTTGATCTGGCGCATCGCGCACCAGTGGACCAGCGCGTCCTCGCGCCCATGCGTCACCCACACTTCGCGCGGGGCGAGTTCGCGGATCGTCGCGGTCAGCTCGTCCCAGTCGGCGTGGTCGGACAGGATCAGGGGCAGTTCGACGTTCTTCTGCCGCGCGCGCTGGCGCACCGTCATCCACCCGCTGGCGACCGCGGTGATCGGATCGGGCAGCCGCCGCGACCAGCGGTCATTGAGCGCACCCGGCGGGGCGATGACGACGCGGCCCGCCATCTCCGCCTTCGCGACGCCGGTGGCGGGGCGCAGCTCGCCCAGGTCGACGCCGTGCGCGACGTACAGGTCACACAATCGCTGCAACGCGCCGTGGATGTAGATCGGATCGTCGAACCCCATCACACGCAACTCGCGGATCACCCGCTGCGCCTTGCCCAGCGCATAGGCACCGACCAGCACGCAGCGATCGGGATTGGCGCGCAGCGTGGTCAGCAGCTTGTCCATCTCGTCATGCGTCTCGGGATGGCGGAAGACGGGCAGGCCGAACGTTGCCTCAGTCACGAACACGTCACACTTCACCGGCTCGAACCGCGCGCAGGTCGGGTCCTCGCGCCGTTTGTAGTCGCCCGACACGACGATCCGCTCGCCGCGATGGTCGAGCACGATCTGCGCCGATCCCAGCACATGGCCGGCGGGCACGAAGCTGACCTCGACATCGCCCATCGTCAGCGACTGGCCATAGGCCACCGGATGCCCGTTCTGCGCGCCGTACCGCACGTCCATGATCGCGAGCGTCTCGGGCGTCGCCCACACCGCGCCATGCCCGCCGCAGGCGTGATCGGCATGGCCATGCGTCACCAGCGCGCGCGGCACCGGCTGCGATGGATCGATCCACGCGTCGGCGCCCGGCAGATAGATTCCGTGCGGGTGCGGCTCCACCCAGTCGCCGAGACGTGGCATGCGGATAATATGGGTCGGCGGCGGGAAGGTTCCACCGGTCGGGGCGCGTGTAGCAGTGGCCAGCATCGGTGGCGTTTGTTAATCCGCGACACAGGGGGATCTATGAGCGCGTTCGAGGCCTTGTTCGCATTCTACGGGTTGCTGCTTGGATTGGCAGTTGCAGCAGTAGCGACCGGTTTCGGCGAGCAATGGCGGCGGCGGCGGCATCGACCGATCGGGTGGCTCGCTCCTATGCTTGGCATATACGTCTTGCTGGCGGCGACGCGCCAATGGCAGAATTTCTACGCCGCTCGCGACGCCCTCACCATGACGCCGGCCACGTTGTTCATGTGCCTTGCGATGGCCTTGCCTTACACCTTCGTGGCTCAGGTGATGTTTCCCGCGGCGGATGATGCGGTCGTCAGCGGCGATGCCCATTATCTGGCGGATCGTCGCATCCTGCTGGGTGTGCTGATGATTCCGCCGGCAATCAGCTTCGCCTTCAACCTGATCGCCAATCCGACGTTTCTGACGACGGATATGGCGAATGACCTTCTCGCCCAGCCCGTTCCCCTGATCGTTCTCACGGCGCTGATCCCGCTCGGTCGGCGGTGGTGGCAGATCACGGGCCTGCTGGCGCTGATCGTCAATCGACTTTTCGTGATCGTCGCCTGAGGGAGGTACGAAAGCTTTGCCGTCGCTGGATTGATCGGTCGCCTACCCCCATATCCGACGCGTTGACCGAGCCGCAGCACCTCCCCCCACCCCTCGCGAACTGGTTCGCCAAGCGCGGCTGGGCGCCCCGCCGCCACCAGCTCGACATGCTCGCCGCCGCGCGGGCGGGGGATCATGCACTGCTGGTGGCGCCCACCGGGGCCGGCAAGACGCTGGCCGGGTTCCTGCCGACCTTGGTCGATCTGATCGAGCATCCACACGACGGGCTGCATTCGCTCTACGTCTCGCCGCTGAAGGCGCTGGCGGTCGATGTGCAGCGCAACCTGATGACGCCGATCGGCGAGATGGGCCTCGACATCACGGTCGAGGCGCGCAGCGGCGACACGCCGTCCGACCGCAAGGCGCGGCAACGCGCGAAACCGCCCCACATGCTGCTGACCACGCCCGAGTCGCTCAGCCTGCTGGTCAGCTATCCTGATGCCGACACGCTGTTCGCCGGCCTCAAGACCATCGTGATCGACGAGGTCCACGCCTTCGCCACCGGCAAGCGCGGCGACCTGCTGGCGCTGTGCCTCGCGCGGTTGCAGCGGATCGCGCCGGGACTGCGGCGCGTCGCGCTGTCGGCGACGGTGGCCGATCCGGACGGCTATCGCGCATGGCTGGCGCCATGGGGCGACATCGACCGCGTCCGGCTGGTACAGGGGGAGAAGGGCGCGGAACCCGACATCGCCATCCTGCTGCCCGAGGGGCGCGTGCCATGGTCGGGCCATTCGGGCCGCTATGCCGCGCCGCAGGTGATGGCGGAGATCGAGACGCATCGCACGACGCTCGTCTTCTGCAACACCCGCAGCCTCGCCGAGCTGATCTTCCAGGACCTGTGGAAGGTGAACGCCCTCGCCCTTCCCATCGGCATCCACCACGGCAGCCTGGCGCGGGAGGCGCGGCGCAAGGTCGAGCAAGCGATGGCCGACGGCAAGCTGCGCGCGCTGGTCGCGACCGCCAGCCTCGATCTGGGCGTCGACTGGGGCGACGTCGACTGCGTGGTGCAGATGGGCGCGCCCAAGGGGTCGTCGCGCATGCTCCAGCGTATCGGCCGCGCCAACCACCGGCTGGACGAGGCGTCGGAAGCGGTGCTCGTGCCGGGCAACCGCTTCGAATATCTGGAAGCGCAGGCGGCGCTCGACGCGGTGCGGGCGGGCGAGCTCGATCCCGACATCTTCCGCCCCGGTGCCCTCGACGTGCTGGCGCAGCATGTGATGGCGGTCGCCTGTTCCGCGCCCTTCGCGGCCGACGACCTGCTCGCCGAGATCCGCGGCGCGTTGCCCTATTCGGCGCTGGAGGCGGAGACGTTCGAGCGCGTGCTGAGCTTCATCGCCGACGGCGGCTATGCGCTGCGCGCCTATGACCGGTTCAAGCGACTGACCAAGGATGACGACGGGCTGTGGCGGGTCAGCCATCCGCGCTTCGTGACGCAGCACCGGCTGAACGCCGGCATCATCGTCGACGCCGTCACGCTCGACGTGCGATTCAAGAACGGGCGCAAACTCGGCACGGTGGAGGAATATTTCGCCTCCACGCTGACGGTCGGCGACACCTTCTTCTTCTCCGGCCTCAGCCTGGAGGTCGAACGGATCGACATCGCCGACCTCGTCGTCCGCGCGACGACGCGGCCGGCGCGCATCCCGACCTATGTCGGCACACGCATGGCGCTGTCGACCAACCTCGCCCACCGCGTCCGCAGCTTCCTGCACGACCGCAGCGAGTGGCACCGCTTCCCCGACGACGTGCGCGAATGGCTGGAGATGCAGGACCGGCGCTCGGTCCTCCCCGCGCCCGACCAGCTGCTGGTCGAGACGTTCGAGCGCGAGGGGCGGCATTATATGGTCGCCTACAGCTTCGAGGGGTGGAACGCACACCAGTCGCTGGGCATGCTCATCACGCGGCGGATGGAGGCGCTGGGGCTCAAGCCCATCGGCTTCGTGTCGAACGACTATGCGCTCGCCTGCTACGGGCTGGAGCCGATCGACGACCCTGCCGCGCTGTTCTCGCCAGACATCCTCGAACATGAGTTCGTCGAATGGGTGCAGGGCTCGGCCCTGCTGAAGCGCGCGTTCCGCGAGGTCGCGGTGATCGGCGGCCTCGTCGAGCGGCAGCATCCGGGCAAGCGCAAGACCGGCAAGCAGGTCACCTTCTCGACCGACCTGATCTACGACGTGCTGCGCAAATACGAACCCTCGCACTTGCTGCTGCAGGCCGCGTGGGATGACGCCCGCGCGCGGATGACCGATGTCGGGCGGCTCGCGCACCTGCTCGACCGCGCGGCGGAGACGATGGTCCACGCCCGGCTTGACCGCATCAGCCCGCTCGCCGTCCCGGTGCTGGTGCTGATCGGGCGGGAGAGCGTTGCGCAGTCGGGCTCGGACGACACGCTGCTAGCCGAGGCCGAGGCGCTGGCAGCGGAGGCGATGCAGCCGGACTGACGCGCCTTGTCGGCACGTCGGCTCAGGCATAGGCTCGCGGCATGTCGCACGGGTCTTGCCTGTTCCTGTTCGCGATGCTGCTCCAGACCCCTGCCGCGGCACCACAGGACGTGCCACCCCCCGACGCCGAGCAGGCCGACGCGACGCAGGTCATGCTGACCCAGTTCGAGGACCGCATGACGGTGCCGGTCCGCATCGCCGGGTCGGAGCCGTTCCGCTTCGTGATCGACACCGGCGCCGAACGCACCGTTATCTCGCGCCAGCTCGCCACGCGGCTCGGCCTGCCCGCCGGGCGCGAGGTGACGGTGGTGGCGATGAGCGGATCGTCGCGCGTCGGCACGGTCACCATCCCCTCGCTCCGCCTGTCGAGCGTGCCCGACATCGGCGCGATCGAGGCGCCGGCGCTGGACGCGGTGCATCTGGGCGCGATGGGCCTGCTCGGCATCGACACGCTGCGCGATCACAAGGTCGTGATCGATTTCGACGCGAACACGATGGCCGTCACCCCGTCCGTCCGCCGCCGCCGCACCGAGCGCGCCGCGCCCGGCGAGATCGTCGTGCGGGCGAAGAGCCTGTTCGGTCAGTTGATCGTGACGGATGCGGAGGTCGAGGGGCGGCAGGTGCGCATCGTGCTCGACACCGGATCGCCGGTCAGCATCGGCAACACCGCACTGCGCCGGCTGATGGCGCGCCATGCGGGGCGCTTCACGCCGATGACGATGACGAGCGCGACCGGCGGCATCGTGCAGACCGACTATACGCTGGCGGACAAGCTGCGGCTGGGCGGCATCGAGTTCCGGCAGATGCCGATCGCCTTCGCCGACGTGCCGCCGTTCGCGAAGTTCGGCTTGTCGAAACGGCCGGCGATGCTGCTCGGAATGAACGCGCTCAAATATTTCCGCCGGGTGCAGATCGACTTCCCGAACCGCGAGGTCCGCTTCCTGATGCCGCGCGACGAGCGGCTGTCGCACCGCTGTCCGACGATGGTGAACGGCCGTTGCGCGGGGTGAAAATCCCTCTACGCTTGTGGAAGAGACTATAGCGGGGGACGGGTCATGCGGTCGAAATTCTTGGGGGCGGCGCTCGCCGCGATGGTGGCGACGATACCGGCGGCCGCGCAAGACCGCCCCGACCAGAAACCGTTCCTCGATCTCTATCGCGAGATGGTCGAGACCAACACCGTTGTGAACGTCGGCAGCTGCACCCAGGCGGCGGCGCAGGTCGCGACGCGGATGAAGGCGGCGGGCTTCGCCGATGCCGAGCTGATCCCCTTCTCCGTCCCCGAGCATCCGAAGGACGGCGGGCTGGTCGCGATCATGAAGGGCAGCGATCCCGCCACCAAGCCGATGCTGCTGCTCGCCCATCTCGACGTCGTCGCGGCGAAGCGCGAGGACTGGGTGCGCGATCCGTTCAAGCTGATCGATGAGGACGGCTATTACTATGGCCGCGGGACGGTGGACGACAAGGCGCAGGCGGCGATCTGGGTCGACACGCTCAACCGCCTGAAACAACAGGGGTTCAAGCCGAAGCGCACGATCAAGCTCGCGCTGACCTGCGGCGAGGAGACGACCTTCGCGTGGAACGGCGCCGAATGGCTGGCGAAGAACAAGCCCGATCTGATCGCCGCCGAATTCGCCTTCAACGAAGGCGGCGGCGGACGGCTGGACGAGAGTGGGAAGCGCCAGCTGCTGTCGTTGCAGGTCGGTGAGAAGGCCGCGCAGAACTACACCTTCCTCGCGACCAATCCCGGCGGGCACAGTTCGCAGCCGGTGCCCGACAACGCGATCTACGAACTGCTCGACGCGGTCGACAAGGTCCGCGACCACCGCTTCCCGGTGAAGTTCAACGACACCACGCGCGCCTTCTTCACGAAGCTCGCGGCGACGCTGCCCGCCGAGCAGGGGGCGGCGGTCCGGCGCCTGCTGGTCGACCCGACCGACGCCGCGGCGGCGGCGATCGTGTCGCGCGACAAGGCGGCGAACTCGACGCTGCGCACCACCTGCGTCGCGACGCTGCTGGCCGCCGGCCATGCCGAAAACGCCCTGCCCCAGCGTGCGACCGCGAACGTCAATTGCCGCATCTTCCCCGGCGAAAGCGTGGATGCGACGCTTGCCACGTTGCAGCAACTCACCGGCCCGAAGATAAAGGTGACGACGAACCAGCCGGTGCGCCCGACCGGCCAGCCGGTGCCGCTGAACCCGAAGATCGTGAAACCGATCGAGGCGTTGGCGGCGAAGCACTTCCCCGGCGTGCCGGTGCTGCCGACGATGTCGACGGGTGCCACCGACGGCATCTTTCTGGAAGCGATCGGCATTCCCGTCTACGGCGTGCCTGGAACCTTCGTCGAACCGAACACCAGCGGCGTCCACGGCCTGAACGAGCGCATCCTGAAGGCCTCGCTCTACGCATCCCGTGACTATCTGTTCGATCTGGTGAAGCTGTTCGCGAACACGAAATAGGATTTGGGTGTATGAAGGTCGTTGGCGTCATCGGAGCGGGTCAGATGGGCGCGGGGATCGCGCAGGTGTCGGCGGCGGCGGGGTACCGCGTGCTGCTGTCCGACGTCGACCTGTCGCGCGCCGAGGCGGGCAAGGCGGGCATCGCGAAACAGCTCGAGCGGCTGGTCGCGAAGGAGAAGATCGACGCGGCCGCGCGTGACACGACGCTGGGCAACATCGAACCCGTCGGCGACGTCGCCGCGATGGGCGAATGCGACCTCGTGATCGAGGCTGCGACCGAGCGCGAGGAGATCAAGCGCCGCATCTTCGAAAGCGTCGGCAAGGCGATGGGCGATCACGCGATCCTCGCCAGCAACACCTCATCGATTCCCATCACGCGCCTGGCGCAGGCGTCGCCCGATCCGGCGCGCTTCGTCGGCGTCCACTTCTTCAACCCTGTGCCGGTGATGGGCCTGATCGAGCTGATCCGCGGCCTCGCCACCAGCGACGCGACGGTCGCGGCGGTCGAGGCGTACGGCAAGACGCTGAACAAGGCGATCGTGCACGCGAACGATGCCCCCGGCTTCATCGTCAACCGCGTGCTGATGCCGATGCTGAACGAAGCGTGCTTCGCGCTGGGCGAAGGCGTGGCGACGATCCGCGACGTCGACACGGCGATCACGCTCGGGCTCAACCACCCGATGGGGCCGTTCACGCTGGCCGACTTCATCGGGCTCGACACGTGTCTGGAGATCACCCGCGTGCTGTTCGAAGGCACCGGCGACCCCAAGTTCCGCCCCGCACCCCTGCTGATGAAGTATGTCGAGGCGGGCTGGTACGGCCGCAAGACCGGTCGCGGCTTCTACGACTATTCGGGCACCGAGCCCGTGCCCACGCGTTGATGCGGCCATGAGCCTCGACGACACCATCGTGCAGACGCCGGACGGGCCGATGACCTACGCCGCGTGGAAAAAGAAGAACCCGGTGCAGCTGCCGTCGCGCCGGACGAAGGGCAGGGATCTGCCCAACAAGGTGAAGATGCGGACGGACGAATAGGCGTTTTGGGGTGCGGGGTGTTTTGGCCCGCCCCGCCCCAGCCGCTTGGTTACACCCAAATCCGTTCGCCCTGAGCATAGTCGAAGGGCACCTCTTCCCAGGTCCTTCGACTGCGCTCAGCACGAACGGTAGGTAGCCGCTCGATCAGTGCCCCGCCTGCGGCCCACGCTCCAGCCCGCTCGCCGCCAGCTGCGCGTCGATCATCGACATCAGCCGGTCGAGCCCGGCCTGATCCTTCGCTTCGGCGCGTGCGACCAGCACGTCCTGCGTGTTCGACGCGCGCAGCAGCCACCAGCCGTCGGGCGTGTTCACCCGCGCGCCATCGGTGCGGTTCACGTCGGCGCCCTCGGCCTCCAGCCGGTCGAGCACTTCGTCGACGACCGCGAACTTGCGCGATTCGTCGACTTGGAAGCGCATTTCCGGCGTGTTGACGAATGCCGGCATGGCGCCGCGGATCTCGGTCATCGACTGGCCGATGACATGCACCGCGTTGATGAGCTGCACTGCGGCGTACTGCGCGTCGTCGAAGCCGTAATAGTCCTGCGCGAAGAAGATGTGCCCACTCATCTCGCCGGCCAGCGGCGCGCCGGTTTCCTTCATCTTGGTCTTGATGAGGCTGTGCCCGGTCTTCCACATCAGCGGCTCGCCGCCCAGTTCGGCGATGCGGTCGTACAGCATCTGCGACGCCTTCACGTCGGCGATGATCGTCGCGCCGGGCGCCTTCTTCAGCACCGGCACCGCCAAGATCGACAGCAGCTGGTCGCCCCACACCACGCGACCCTCGCCGTCGATCGCGCCGACGCGGTCGCCATCGCCGTCGAACGCCAGGCCGAAGTCGAGCCCCTCGTCGGCAACCAGCGCCTTCAGATCGGCGAGGTTCTTTTCCTCGGTGGGGTCGGGATGATGGTTGGGGAAGGTGCCGTCGATGTCGGTGAAGATCGTGTGGTGCTCGCCCGGCAGCAGCTTCACCAGCTTTTCGATGACGCGGCCCGCCGCGCCATTGCCGGCATCCCAGCCGATGCGGAACGTGCCACCCGCATAGCCCGCGAATAGACGCCCGACGTAGTTATCCTCGATGTCGGCGTCGGTGACGGTGCCTTCGCCCTCTTCCCAGTCGCCGTCGGCGGCCATCTGGCCCAGCGCCTGGATCTGCTCGCCGAAGAACGGTTTGTGCTGCAACACCATCTTGAAGCCGTTGTAGTCGGCCGGATTGTGGCTGCCGGTGATCTGGATGCCGCCGTCCACTTCCAGCGTCGCCTCGGCATAGTAGAGCATCGGCGTCGGCCCCAGCCCGACGCGCACCACGTCGACGCCGCTGCCGTTCAGCCCCTCGACCAGCGCGGCCTCTAGCATCTCCGACGACACGCGCCCGTCGCGGCCGACCGCGACGCGAGTGCCGCCCGCACGGCGCACCATCGTCGCGAAACCGCGCCCGATCGCGCGCGCATCGTCGGGCCCGAGCGTCTTACCGACGATACCGCGGATGTCGTATTCGCGCAGGGACGTGGGGTCGAAACGATGGGTCATTGGGCCTCCTGAAGGGTCTGTAAGTCTCGTTCGGGCCAAGCCCCTGCCCGTCTTCCGCGCAACCTGTGTGACGAAGAAGAAAGACGGCCCTTCGACAAGCTCGGGGCGAACGGCGGTCGTGGTGATCGTTACGCCCAAAGCACGGGCGCGCGCTTGGTTGCAATCCTATCCCCCCAGCCGCCGCAGCAGCACGTCGCGCGCGGCGTTGATCTGCTTGGTCAGCTCGGCCGATCCGCCGCGATCGGGGTGGACGCCGGACAGCAGGTGGCGGTGCGCGGCGCGCACGTCCTCGACGGTCGCCTCCGCGCCCAGCCCCAGGATATCGCGCGCCTTGGCGACATCGGGCAGCGTCTTCGGACGCGGCTTCACCATCCACCAGATCGCGGCCATCAGAACGAGCGCGAGGACCAGCTTCGCCATCAGGCGGCCTCGCCCTTGAACAGAGACGGCGCAGCGTCCGGCAGGGCCAAGCCCGCCATCATCTCGCGCAGTTCCTGCCGTGCGGCGACGTGGCTCAGGCCCATGCCGCCGAATTCCTTCGAATCGAGCATCGTCAGGCCGGAGGGGAACAGCTCGCGATAGATCACACGCTCTGACAGGCCCGGGATGACGCGGAAGCCGACACGCTTGGACAACTGGTCGATCGCCTCCGACACGCGCTTCATGTTCTTCGCCTCGACATATTGCAGGCGGTTGCGCAGCACGACCCAGTCGATCGTCGCGCCGTCGGCCCGCGCGCGAGTCTTGCGCGCATCCCAGATCAGTTCGGAATAGAAGCTGGGGCGGGTCACCTTGAACGTGTCGGGATCGACCTGTCCGATCAGGTCGAAATCGACGAAGCTGTCGTTCATCGGCGTGACCAGCGTATCCGCATTGGTCGCCGCGATCCGCGCGAACTTGTCGTCGCGGCCCGGCGTGTCGATGATGAGATAGTCGGCGTCCGCCCCCAGCCGGTCGAGCGTCTCGGCAAAGAAGGCGTCGCTTTCCCCGTCGTGCGTCGCATGCACCGGCGTGACCAGCCCGCGTCCGCTGCGCTTGGCGGTCGCGGCGCGGTTGTCGAGATACCGCCCCATCGTCCGCTGGCGATGGTCGAGGTCGAACGCCGCCACGCGATGGCCGCGCGTCGCCAGAGCGATCGCGACGTGGACCGCGGTGGTCGATTTGCCGGTCCCGCCCTTTTCATTGGCGAAGACGATGACGTGCAGCTTGTGTCCCGAGTCTGACAAGGCAGCGATGATCCCCATGTTGATCGCTGAAATTCCGGCCCGTAAAGGCTGCCGTCCGCTGTATCGAAGGGCTGTTCCGCGTGCAAACCATCCGTCGTCTCTCCGATCTCCGCGCCGCGCTGGCGGCTTACCGTTCGGAGGGGGACGATATCGCGCTGGTGCCGACGATGGGCGCGCTGCACGCGGGGCACATGGCGCTGGTGGCAGAGGCGCGGCGCGCGGCCCGCCGTGTGGTCGTCTCGATCTTCGTGAACCCGAAACAGTTTGGCGCGAACGAGGATCTGTCGCGCTATCCGCGGCGTGAGGCCGCCGACGCGCGCATGCTGGCCGACGCCGGCGTCGACATCCTGTGGATGCCGCCGGTGGAGGAGGTCTATCCGGCGGGTTTCGCGACCAACGTCTCCGTCGGCGGGGTGAGCGAGGGTCTGGACGGTGCAGCGCGGCCGGGTCACTTCGACGGGGTGGCGACGGTGGTCGCCAAGCTGTTCAACCAGGTCGCACCGAAGGTCGCGCTGTTCGGCGAAAAGGATTTCCAGCAACTCGCCGTGATCCGGCGGATGGTCGCCGATCTCGATTTCGACATCGACATCCGCGGCGTGGTCACGCAGCGCGAGGATGACGGCCTCGCCCGCTCGTCGCGCAACGTCTATCTGGACGCGGCCGACCGCGACAAAGCGGTCGCCCTACCGCGCGCGCTGGGCGTCGCCGCCGCCGCCATCGCGAAGGGGAACGATGTCGCCGAAGCGCTGAACACCGCGCGCCAGTCGCTGATCGGCGCGGGGTTCGAGGTCGATTACGTCGAGCTGGTCGATGCCCTCACCCTGGGCGCGCCGGGCCCGTCGCGCCCCCGCCGCCTGCTCGCCGCCGCGCGGATTTCCGGCACCCGCCTGATCGACAATGTCGCGGTGGAAAACATCGCTAACGCATAGAGTTAACCGCGTTAACCCTTTCGATACGCCTGCGCGTCCATGGTGAGTCTACCACGAACAGGGGTGGCCCGATGGCAAGCAGTCTCAAGAGCGCGACGTTTCTTCTGGAAAGCCGAATGCGTGACGCAGCGTGCGGCAATCCGAACGCCTATTACGATCTCGGAATCGTCTATTCGTCGGGGGCCGAAGGCATCGACGTCGACCTGATCGAGGCGCACAAATGGTTCAACCTCGCCGCGATCGCCGGCAACACCCGCGCGCAGGAATGCCGCGCCGAGATCGCCGACGAAATGTCCGCCCGCGAGATCGTCGAGGCGCAGAAGGCCGCACGGGCTTGGTTGCAGGTGGCTAGCGGACGGATGGCGGCGTAAGTCGAGGCGAGGAGCGTCGGCGCAGCGACGGCTCCGATCCGCGTAGCGGACGTCGACGACCGGACGGCGGGCGCGGCCTTACGAACACACCGTTCGCACTGAGCTTGTCGAAGTGCTGCCCTCCTTCCTACCGGATCGAGCGCGGCACAAAGGAAGGGCAGGGCTTCGACAAGCTCAGCCCGAACGGAGTGAGGTTCAGCCTTCCGCCGCCACCTTCTTCTTCGCCGCCACCTTCTTCACCGCTGCCTTCTTCGCGGGCGCCTTCTTCGCCGCAGCCTTCTTCGGCGCCGCCTTCTTCTTACCCTTTTTCGCCGGAGCCGCCGCCGCGCGTGCGTCGATCAGCAGCGCGGCTTCCTCCAGCGTCAGCGCGTCCTGCGCCACCGACTTCGGCAGCGTCGCGTTCGTCTCGCCGTCGGTGACATAGGCGCCGTAACGACCCTCCATCAGCTTGATCTCGGCCTCGGTGCGCGGATGCTTGCCGAGTATCTTCAACGGCTCACGCGCTGCGCCGCGCGCCGGGCGCCCGCCGCCCGCCGCCGCTTCGGCCAGCTTCACTACGGCAGCGTTCATGCCTGTTTCGAACACGTCGGCGGTCGAGGTCAGCCGCGCATATTTGCCGTCGTGCGCAAGATAGGGGCCGTAGCGGCCGATCGACGCGGTGATCGGCTTGCCCGACTCGGGATGCATGCCGATCTCGCGCGGCAGGCTCAGCAGCTTCAGCGCCCAGTCGAGGTCGAGTTCGCCGATGTCCTTCGGGATCGACGCGCGCTTCGCCTCCTTGCCCTCGCCCAGCTGGATGTACGGGCCGAAGCGTCCCGATTTGCGCTCGACCGGCAGGCCGGTAGCGGGATCCTCGCCGAGCTTCTCCGGGCCGCTATCCTCACCGTCCGCACCGCCGCCCGGCTGGGCAAAGCGGCGCGTGAACTTGCAGTCGGGGTAGTTGGAGCAGGCGACGAACGCCCCATAGCGCCCGCCGCGCAGGGACAGCCGGCCCTCGCCGCAGTTCGGGCACAGCCGCGGATCGCTACCGTCTTCCTTCGGCGGGAACAGATAGTCGGACAGGAATTCGTCGAGCGCGGCGGTGACCTCGCTCGGCTGGCGTTCCTTCACCTCGTCGGTGCGCGGCTTGAAATCGCGCCAGAACGCGTCGAGCACGGCCTGCCATTCGGCGCGTCCGCCCGAGACCTCATCGAGCTCGTTTTCCAGCCCCGCAGTAAAGTCGTAACTGACGTATTTCTCGAAGAAGCGCTCGAGGAAGGCGGTCAGCAGCCGCCCACTCTCCTCGGCGTGGAAGCGGTTCTTCTCCAGCCGGACGTAGCCGCGGTCCTTCAGCACATCGATGATCGAGGCGTAGGTCGACGGACGCCCGATGCCCAGTTCCTCGAGCCGCTTGATGAGCGACGCGTCGGAGAAGCGGGGCGGCGGCTGGGTGAAATGCTGTTCGGCCTTCACCCCGGTCTTCGCCGGCGAATCGCCCGATTTCAGCTGCGGCAGGCGGCGCGAATCATCGTCGTCCTCGGTGCCAGCGGCGGCACCGCGATCGTCGCGGCCCTCCTCGTACAGCGCCAGATAGCCCGGGAAGATCACGACCTGGCCGGTGGCGCGCAGCACCGCCTTGCCGGTGCCGTCCTCCAGCGTGATCGCGGTCCGCTCCATCCGCGCCGCCGACATCTGGCTGGCCAGTGCGCGCTTCCAGATAAGGTCGTACAGTCGCGCATGGTCGCCGCCGCCGACACGGTCCTTGCCGAAATCGGTCGGGCGGATCGCCTCGTGCGCTTCCTGCGCGTTCTTCGCCTTGGTCTGGTACTGGCGCGGCTTGTCGGGGACGTAGCCGCCGTCGTAGCGCTCGATCACCGCCTTGCGCGCGGCATCGATGGCGCTGCCGTCCATCTGCACGCCGTCGGTTCGCATATAGGTGATCGCGCCGTCCTCGTAGAGTCCCTGCGCGATCCGCATCGTGTGGCTGGCCGAGAAGCCGAGCTTGCGCGCGGCCTCCTGCTGCAGGGTCGAGGTAGTGAAGGGCGGCGGCGGGTTGCGCGTCGCCGGCTTCGTCTCGACGGTGCTGACAGTGAAGCGCCCGGCCTCGACATCGGCCTTGGCGCGGGTCGCGCTGCCCTCGTCGCCGATCGACAGGCGGTCGAGCTTCTTACCCTCCCACTGCGTCAGTCGCGCGGTGAAGGGGGTGCCGTCCTGCTCGAAGCTCGCCTCGACCGACCAATATTCCTGCGCGCGGAAGCTTTCGATCTCGCGCTCGCGTTCCACCACGAGCCGCAGCGCGACCGACTGCACGCGGCCAGCCGACTTGGCGCCGGGCAGCTTGCGCCAGAGGATGGGGGACAGGGTGAAGCCGACCAGATAATCGAGTGCCCGGCGGGCGCGATAGGCGTCGATCAGGTCTGTATCGAGCTGCCGCGGCGCCTTCATCGCGGCGAGGATCGCGGGCTTGGTGATCGCGTTGAAGGTGACGCGCTCGACCTCGGCGGGCAGCGCCTTGCGGCCCCGCAGTACCTCCTGCACGTGCCAGCTGATCGCCTCGCCCTCGCGGTCGGGATCGGTGGCGAGGATCAGGCGGTCGGCGGTCTTGGCCGCATCGGTGATCGCCTTGAGCTGGCGCGCCTTGTCGCCGTAATTCTCCCACTCCATCGCGAACCCGTCGTCCGGATCGACCGAGCCGTCCTTCGCGGGCAGGTCGCGGACGTGACCGTAGGAGGCCAGGACATGATAGTCCCCGCCCAGGTACTTTTCGATGGTCTTGGCCTTGGCAGGCGATTCTACGATGACGAGTTGCATGATTGCCTAGCTAGGAAGCCTTGTGTGTACGCGCGAGGGTGGCGGGGTCGATTGACCTGCGTCAAGCTTCCGATTCTCAGGAGGTGAAACTCGCCTTCAGTCCGTCGATCACGAATTGCGCGGCCAGCGCCGCCAGCAGCACGCCGAGCAGGCGGGTGATGACCGCCTCGATCTTCGCGCCCAGCACCCGCATGATCGGCCCGGCCGCCAGCAGCGCCAGTAGCGTCAGCGCGAGGATGGTCAGCATCGCGCCCAGCACGACGAGCGATGCCGACAGGCCGCTGGTGCGCGACATCATCAGCATGACGCTGGCGATCGATCCGGGACCGGCGATCATCGGCATCGCCATCGGGAAGATCGAGACGTCCTCGACTTCGGGCGTTTCCTTGATCTTCTCGGCGCGTTCCTCGCGGCGTTGGGTGCGGCGTTCGAACACCATGTCCATCGCGATGACGAAGAGCATGATGCCGCCCGCGATCCGAAAGGCGTCGAGCCCGATGCCGAGCGCGTGCAGCAAACCTTCGCCGAACAGCGCGAAGACCAGCAGGATCGCGGTCGCGACGCCGACCGCGCGGACCGCCATCGCCCGCGTGTGCGCCGCCGACGCGCCCGCGGTCAGCCCGGCATAGATGGGCGCGCAGCCGGGTGGATCGATCACCACGAAGAAGGTGATGAGCGCGGAGATATACAGTTCGAGCATCTCAGATCGCATCCGCCGACAGGGTGATGCCGGCGTTGCGATGCGCGGCGACGACCGTGTTGCGCAGCAGGCAGGCGATGGTCATCGGCCCGACGCCGCCCGGCACCGGCGTGATCGCGCCAGCGACCGAAACGGCGCCGGCGAAATCGACGTCGCCGACCAGCCCGCTCTCCGTCCGGTTAATGCCGACGTCGATGACCGTCGCACCGGGCTTCAGCCACTCGCCCTTTACAAAACCTGCGATGCCGACCGCCGCGACGACGATGTCGGCGCGCCCGACATGCCCGGCTAGGTCGCGCGTCCGCGAATGCGCGAGCGTCACCGTCGCCGACGCCTTCGTCAACAGCGCCGCCATCGGCTTGCCGACGATATTCGACCGGCCAATCACCACCGCCTCCTTGCCCGACAGGTCGCCGAGTTCGGCGGTCAGCAGCTTCAGGCAGCCGAGCGGCGTGCAGGGTACGAACCCGTCAAGCCCTGTCGCCAGCCGTCCCGCATTGACCGGGTGAAAGCCATCGACATCCTTGTCCGGATCGATCCGCACCAGCACGACGTCCTCGCGGATGTGCTTCGGAAGCGGCAGCTGGACGAGGATGCCGTCGACGCGATCGTCGGCGTTCAGCGTATCGACCAGCGCCAGCAACTCGGCCTCGGTCGTCTCGGCGGGCAGGCGATGCTCGAAGCTCTCCATGCCCGCCGCGCGCGTCGCCTTGCCCTTGGACCCGACATAGACGGCGGACGCGGGATCGTCGCCGATCAGGACGACGGCTAGCCCCGCCTTGCGCCCGGCGGTGGCTTCGAAGGCCGCGGCGATTTCGCCGACCTGCTCACGCAACCGCGCGGCGGCGGCCTTACCATCGATGATCTTCGCGCTCACAACCTACCCCGTTCGTGCTGAGCTTGTCGGGGGCCATTAGGTGGGCAGGCGGCAATACGCCACCCTACACCGGATAAACGGGCTGCATCAGCGAGGGGATGACGATGTTCATCAGGATGTAAAGGATCAGCAGCACGACCATCGGCGACAGGTCGAGCGCGCCGAAGTCGGGCATGATGCGGCGGATCGGGCGGTACAGCGGCTCCGTCATCTGACCGAGCGCGTTCCAGACGTTGCGGACGGGGTCGTTCTGCGTGTTGATGACGTTGAAGGCGATCAGCCACGACAGGATCGCCTGCACGACGATGATCCACCACACGACGGTCAGCAGCAACTGGATGATCTGGAGAATGGCGTTCACGTGACTTCGACCTCGGGGGAGTGTGTTGCGTCTATATAGCGCGTGGTCAGCGCCGTACCAGCGTACCGATGCCGCGTTCGGTGAAGATCTCCAGCAGCATGCCGTGCGGAATGCGCCCGTCGAGAATGACGGCAGCGTCCACGCCGCGCTGCACCGCCTGTACGCAGGTCTCCAGCTTCGGGATCATGCCGCCCGTGATCGTGCCGTCGGCGCGCAGCGCCTCGACCGCCGCCGGGGTCAGGTCGCTCAGCAGGTTCTTCTGCTTGTCGAGCACGCCCGGCACGTCGGTCAGCAGGAAGAAGCGCGACGCGCCCGTCGCCGCCGCGATCGCGCCGGCCATCGTGTCGGCGTTGACGTTGTACGTATGACCGTCGTCGCCCAGCGCGATCGGCGCGACGACGGGGATGAACCCCTCGCGCGACAGCGTCTCGAGGATGCCGGGGCGCACCGCCGCCGGCTCGCCGACGAAGCCCAGGTCGACGTGCCGCTCGATCCCCTGCAGCGGATCGGCTTCGCGCCCCGTCACCCGCTCGGCGCGGACCAGCCCGGCGTCCTTGCCCGAAATGCCGACCGCCTTGCCGCCAGCCGCCGCGATCCAGCTAACGATTTCCTTGTTGATCGATCCGGCCAGGACCATCTCGGCGATCTTCGCGGTTTCCGCATCGGTGATGCGCAGGCCGTCATGGAAGCGCGACTCGACGCCCAGCCGCTTCAGCATCGCGCCGATCTGCGGCCCCCCGCCGTGGACGACGACGACGTTGATGCCCACCATCTTCAACAGCACGACGTCCTCGGCGAAGTCGCGCGCCAGCTCGACGTCGCCCATCGCGTGGCCGCCGTATTTCACGACGAAGGTCTTGCCGGCATAGCGCTGCAGATACGGCAGCGCTTCCGTCAGCGTCTCCGCCTTGGCGAGGGTGGCCGGATCGGGCGCGTGATCGGGGAAGTCTGTCATCGTCGGCGCGATTACGCGCGCGCGACCGTGCCGTCCAGTTTGCGACCCATTGCCACGAACAGGTAGATCAGCGGCGGCACCAGCAGCGCCGACAGCACGACCTTCGCCAGCATCTGGCCCAGCAGCAGCTCGCCGATCGGGAACACGCCGTAGAAGGCGATGGTGACGAACAGCAACGTATCGACGATCTGGCTGAGCACGCCCGCGATCGCCGAGCGCAGCCACAGCAGCCGCGCGCCCTCGCGCCCCTTCAGCCAGGAAAAGATCGTGACGTTTAGCGTCTGCGAGATGCCATAGGCGATGATCCCGCCTAGCCAGATCCGCCACGTGCCGCCCAGCACCAGCTGGATCGCGTCGCGATTCGCCGGCTGCATCTCGGGCGAAGCGGGCAGCGCGTGGACGATCCACGACAGCACGATCGACGCGATCAGCGGCACGAAACCGATCCGCACCAGCCGGTTGGCGACCTCGCGCCCCTGGATTTCCGCCACTGCGCTCGACGTCACGACCAGCAGCAGGAAGGCGAAGATGCCCGCCTCCACCGCGAGCGGCCCCAGCGCCACCTGCTTGTTGCCGAGCACGCCGGCGATGCAGACCATGCCGCCGTAAAAGATCGAAAAGGCGAAGAGCGAGCGCGGGATCGCGTTGGGTGCAGTGTCCATCGCGCCGACGCTAGCCGAAATTTTCGGCGGTGGAAGGGGGGGATCGCCGTCCGCCGCCGCGCACAAACCCCTGTCGCGGCGCGCGAACCTCTGCCATGCTCAGGCGCTGTGGGTTCCCGGGGGACGGTTTTTTACACGTGCAGCATAATCTGATCGGTCTCGCCGGCATCGCCATCATCCTCGCGCTCGCGGTCGCGCTGTCGTCGAACCGCCGCGCGATCCGGCTGCGGGTCGTGGCGCCGGCGTTCGCGCTTCAGGCCGGCTTCGCGGTGCTGGTGCTCGCGACCAGCTGGGGCAAGAACCTGATCGCGGCAATGAGCCACGGCGTCGCCAACCTGCTCGGCTATGCGAAGGCGGGCACCGACTTCATCTTCGGGCCGCTCGCCGGGCCCACGATGGGCGCGAACAGCTTCGCGATCGCCGCGCTGCCGGTCATCATCTTCTTCGCCTCGCTGATCTCGATCCTCTACTACCTCGGCGTCATGCAGCTCATCATCAAGTGGGTGGGCGGCGCGATCCAGCTGGTGACGGGCATCACCAAGGTCGAATCGCTGGGGTCGGCGGCGAACATCTTCGTCGGCCAGTCGGAAAGCCCGCTGGTCATCCGACCCTATCTGGCGAGCCTTACGCCGCCGCAGCTGTTCACGGTGATGACGGTCGGCATGGCAGGCGTCGCCGGCACGATCCTGGGCGCCTATGCCAGCATGATCGGGGCGCAATTGCTCCCCTATCTGCTCGCCGCCAGCTTCATGTCGGCGCCGGGCGGCATCCTGATGTCGAAGATCATCATGCCCGACGTGCCCGAGCGTCAGGGCGAGCTGCCGCTGGGCGACACCGCGCTCAGCGACGCCGCGATCCACCCGGCCGAAACGCGGATAAGCGCGCAGGGCCCTGCCGCGCTGCTGCCGGAGGGCGGTCACGAACCGATCGCGGAAGCCAGCCACGACGAGGAAAAGCCCGCCAACATCATCATGGCGGCCGCACAGGGTGCGCAGACCGGCGTGAAGCTGGCGGTCGCAGTCGGCGCGATGGTGCTGGCCTTCGTTGCGCTGGTCGCGCTCGCCAACGGGCTGCTGGCCGGGATCGGCGGCTGGTTCGGCTATACCGACTGGAGCTTCCAGGCGCTGCTGGGCGTCGTCTTCAAGCCGGTGATGTTCATGCTCGGCGTGCCGTGGAACGAGGCCGGGGTGGCCGGCGGGCTGTTCGGCAGCAAGATCGTGCTGAACGAGTTCGTTGCCTTCATCGAACTCAGCAAGCTGCAGGGCGGGCTTTCGCCGGCCACGGTCGCCATCGTCACCTTCTCGCTGTGCGGCTTCGCCAATTTCTCGTCGATCGCGATCCAGATGGCGGTGACCGGCAACCTGGCGCCTAACCAGCGCCCGGTAATCGCGAAGCTGGGTATCAAGGCGCTGGTCGCCGGCAGCCTCGCGAACCTGATGTCGGCCGCGCTGGCGGGTCTCTTGATCGGCTGAGGCGGTTTCGGCCTCAGCGCCCTCCTTCCTTCTTGCCCCGCGCATCCCCATAATGGCAGCAATGCGCCCCACCCCCAGCATCGTCCGCGTCATCGACCTGGAAACCACCGGCAACGCCCCGCCCACCCATGCGGTCGTCGAGATCGGCTGGCAGGACGTAGCGCTGGGCGCGGACGGGCGGTGGGAGCTGGAGGGCGAAGGCGGGCATATGCTCGTCAATCCAGGCCGCCCGATCCCTCCGGTCACGATGGCGGTGCACCATATCCGCGACGAGGATGTCGCCGATGCACGCTGGTGGCACGATGTCGCACGGCCGATCCTCGACCCGTGGCCGCGGCGGGTCGCACTGGCGGCGCATCGCGCGAGTTTCGAGGAGCAGTTCTGCACGCCGGCGTTGACGCACGGCAACGACTGGATCTGCACGTGGAAGTGCGCGCTTCGCCTCTGGCCGGATTCGCCGGGCTTCTCGAACCAGATGCTGCGTTACTGGCGCAAGCCAGCAGGCATGGTGCATGAGCGCGGCCTGCCGGCACATCGCGCCTTCCCCGACGCCTATGTGACCGCGCACCATGTGCGCGACCAGCTGAACGAGGCGAGCGTCGCCCAGTTGATCGAGTGGTCTAAGGCGCCGGGCCTGCTGCCGCGCGTCCGCTACGGCCCCGATCGCGGCAAGGAATGGCGCGAGATCGACAACGAGGTGCTGCACGGCTTCCTGTCGGACCGCGATGTCGACATCCGCTTCACCGCCGAAACCGAACTGGCACGGCGTCGCGGCGGCGGCGAAATCGGGCGGGCGTCGGCGCAGGAGTTGCTGCTGTAGGAAGCGGTTATGCCGCCGCGACGTCATCCGCGGGTGACAGCACCCAGGCCTCGGCCTTGGCATAATCGTCGAACACGCGAGCGCCGCGGCTGCCGATCGCGCGGAGCAGTTGCGGCCGCGCGAGCGTCGGTGCGGTGACGAACGCTAGCCGCCGCGAGCGATAGCCCGGGTCCGCCAGCATCTGCTGGAACGTCTGCACCATATCCTGGGTCTGGATGGCCATGCCACGTACGTCGGTGATCGTGCAGTGCGTGTTGGGTGGGCACGTCAGCTGCGCATGCGCCGCTGCGCGCGCCGCGAGAAAGCGATCGATCGTCGAGGCGTCGAAGAATCCCGACAGGCTCATCCGGATCAGACTGCGCAGACCATCGACCTCGATGGAAAATTCAGGTGCCATGATGATGGTAATGCAACGAGATCGTTGAGGAATCGTGACCGTGCGGCCGGACCTCAGCCGACGCCCTCCAACGTCTTCTGCCGCCGGCGCTGGACGCTGCTGCCGATTCCCATGGCCTCGCGATATTTGGCCACCGTGCGCCGCGCGATGTCGAAGCCCTTGCCCTGCAAGAGGTCGACGAGCGTGTCGTCGGACAGGATCGCCTTGGGCGTTTCGGCCGCGATCAGCGCGCGGATCGCGCTCTTGACCGCCTGCGCCGACACCGCCTCGCCACCATCGGCCGCCTGGATCGCGCTGGTGAAGAAGTATTTCAGCTCGAACACGCCGCGCGCGCAGCTGAGATATTTGTTGCTGGTGACGCGGCTGACGGTGGATTCGTGCATCTCGATCGCTCCCGCCACGCGCGCCAGCGTCAGCGGGCGCAGGTGCGAGACGCCGTGGCGGAAGAAGCCGTCCTGCTGCTTCACGATCTCGGCCGCGACCTTCATGATCGTGCGCTGGCGCTGGTCGAGCGCCTTCACCAGCCAGTTGGCGCTGGCGAGGCAGTCGCTGAGCCAGGCGCGTGACGCCTTGTCCTTGCCCTGCACGCCTGAGAGCTCGGCATAGTAGCGGCGGTTGACGAGCACGCGTGGCAGGGTGGCGGCATTGATCTCGATCCCCCAGCCCGCACCGACCGCGGCGACGAACAGGTCGGGCACCACAGACGCCACCGCCTCGCCGCCATAGCGGCAGCCGGGTTTGGGGTCGTAGGCGCGCAACTCGCGGATCATGTCGGCCATGTCCTCGTCGTCGACGCGGCAAATCCGCTTCAACCGGGCAATTTCGCCGCGCGCCAGCAGGTCGAGGTTCCCGATCAGCGATGCCATGCACGGGTCGTAGCGATCGGCCTCCTTCGCCTGGATAGCGAGGCATTCGGCGAGATCGCGCGCGCCGACGCCGGTCGGATCGAAGGTCTGCACCATCGCCAGCACCGATTCGACCCGTACCAGCGGCACACCCAGCCGGTTGGCGATGTCGAGCAGCGATGCGGTCAGGTATCCGGCCTCGTCGATCTGGTCGATCAGGTGGGCGGCGACGAACATGTCGGCAGCGGCCACCACTTCCCCGGCCTGCGCGAGCAGATGGTCGGCCAGGCTGATGTCGGGATTGGCGAAGGCGTCGAGATCGGGCGCGTCCTCGCCGATACCCCCACCGCTGCCGGTGCCCGCCATGCCGAGACCGCCGTCGAGCACGCCGCCGTCGCTCGGCGAATCCTCAGAGAAGGCCGCGCCCGCATCGATATCGAGCGCGCCGTCGCCCTGCGCGGTATCGGCCTCGGCGGGCTCGACCGTCACCGGCTCGGGGCGATCGACGACGTCGGTGGCGCCGGCCTCCAGCAGCGGGTTCTTCTCGATCTCCTCGGCGATGAACCCCTCGATCTCCAGGTTCGACAGCGCCAGCAGCTTGATCGCCTGCTGCAACTGCGGCGTCATCACCAGCGATTGCGACTGGCGCAGGTCGAGGCGTGGCGCGAGGCTCATGGCGGTTAGAGCGAGAAGCCCTCGCCCAGATACAGGCGGCGGACGTTCTCGTCGGCGACCAGCGCCTCCGGGCTGCCGGTGAAGAGCACGCGGCCGTCGTAGATGATGTAGGCGCGGTCGACGATGTCGAGCGTTTCGCGCACATTGTGGTCGGTGATGAGCACGCCGATACCGCGCGTCTTCAATGTCTTCACCAGATCGCGGATGTCGGCGATCGACAGCGGATCGATGCCGGCGAACGGCTCGTCGAGCAGCATGATCTTGGGGTCGGCGGCCAGCGCGCGGGCGATCTCGGCCCGGCGACGCTCGCCGCCCGACAGCGCCATCGCCGGCGCGTCGCGCAGCCGCGTCAGGCCGAATTCATCGAGCAGCCGGTCGAGCTTCGCCGTCCGCGCCGCCTTGTCGGGTTCGGCGAGTTCGAGCACGGCGAGGATATTCTTCTCGACCGACAGACCGCGGAAGATCGACGTCTCCTGCGGAAGGTAGCCGAGGCCCAGGATCGCGCGGCGGTACATCGGCAGCGACGTGATATCCTCGCCGTCCAGCATGATCCGGCCGGCGTCGGGCTTCACCAGCCCCATCACCGAATAGAAGCTGGTCGTCTTGCCCGCGCCATTGGGGCCGAGCAGTCCGACGACCTCGCCATGCCCGATCGTGAACGACACATCGGACAGGACCACGCGCTTGTCATAGGCCTTCGCGATCGAAACGACGGCCAGCCCGTCGCGGGTGGTGACCGGCACGACGGGTGCGGCCTCCAGCGGAGCGGGATCGAGGGTGGCGGTATCGGTCATGCTGCGGCCTTCACTTGCGCCCGTCATGGTTACCGGATGGTTACCGTAACGGCATCTGGCAGGATTCATGCATGATAGCGGCGTTGCCGCAAGCCGCAAAGCGGCGAACGGCCGGTTTTTACGGTGTCAGTCGCCGTGCCGGCATCGATACTCAACCGATATGTTGAGCGTGAATGTTGAGACGAAAACACGTGCGATTCCTCTCGTAAAACGGGCTTGAAGCTCAACCGGTCGGTTGAGCTTTGTTGGCGCTGTTTCGGAGGTAGCGGGCGGAAGCCATGTAGGACAGGCAGTCTGCGTACTGGCGATCGTTCCGGCGACCGGATGGGACCTGCCGCGTGCTCCCGCGCAGGCGGAGCCCCAGAGTTCCAGAGGGACGACGCTTTTGGCCCTGGGCTCCCGCCTGCGCGGAAGCACGGGCCCGCCTCAGTTCCGGTTCGGCACCGAGAAGCGCCCCGTCACCCGCCCGCCGCTGCGCGTCACCGTGCTGCCGTCCGGCGCCGCCACCGTGCCACCGGCGGCCGAGCCGTCGATCGTCGCGCGGCCGGTGTCGAGATTGATCGTCATCCGTCCGCCGTTCACGACGTTCGTCCCCTGCGTCAGTGACACGCCGCCCAGCATCGTGATGATGCGGCGGTTGAGGTCGTAGACGGCATATTGCGACCGCGCACGCTGGTCCGGCCGGGTCACGGTGACGCCGCCCGACGCGTCGAGGCGCGAGACCTGCGGCGATCCGTCGACGACCTGCCCGGTATAGGCGACGGTCATGCGCGCCGCCGCCAGCGTCATCTCCGCCTGCCGCACGGTGACGTTGCCCGACAGGACGGCGCGATTCGCCTTGTCCTGCAGTTCGATATAGCCGGCGCTGAAATCGATCGGCGCGTTGGTGTTGTGGCGCGTCTGCGCGACCGCGGGCACCGCGGCCAGCAGCGCGATGGGTAGCAGGACAGGAATCGCGCGGCAGATCACGGCGCTCTCTTCGCGCGGGCGGGCACGATCCGCAAGCGGGCATTTCCGGTGAGGCGCACGGTGCGCTGCTCCAGATCGGCGTTCAGCCGGTCGCCCGAGAAGGTTCCCATCGGCGTCGTGCCCGATACCGCCCCGCCGCTGGCAAGCGTGCGCGTCTTCAGGTCGACGACGGCGTCGCGGGTGCCGAGCACATAGTCGTTGGGCGCAGTGAAGCGGATCGGGCCGTCGATCGCGACCTTGTCCGCCGCCATGTCGTAACGGCCGCTGTTCGCGCGAAGCTCCGCCGGGCCGTCGGGCATCTGGAGCTGCGCGTCGAGATCCTTCATCCGCACGACCGGCTCGGCCGAGCTCTTCTGCACCGCGCTGCCCGCAGTCAGGCTGAAGGCGCGACCGCGGTCGTCGGCACCCTGATAGCGCGCCGACTCGATCTTCAGCCGCTCGCCGGCGACATCGACCTTGTTCTTGTCGAGCAGGAAGCTGGTCTCGCCCCCCGCAAACAGCGGCGCGGTGACGAGGAAGGCGGCGAGCACGCCGATGCCGCTGGGCAGCGCGACCTGCAGGATCGCGATCAGCCGGTCGTGGCTGCTGCCCGGCGCCGCCCAGATCTGGCGGCGGGTGCGCTCGAGGTTCGCCTCCTCGCTCATCAGGCGTGGGCGAAGATGTCGGTTTCGGGCCAGCCGGCGATGTCGAGGGCGGCGCGATGCGGCAGGAAGTCGAAGCAGGCCTGCGCCAGCTCGGTCCGCCCCTCGCGCGCCAGCCGCCGGTCGAGTTCGGCGCGCAGCCGGTGCAGATAGCGCACGTCGGACGCCGCATATTCCTTCTGCGCGTCGGACAGTTCGGGGCTGCCCCAGTCGGACGACTGCTGCGCCTTCGAAAGCTCCTGCCCGAGCAGTTCGCGCACCAGTTCCTTCAGCCCGTGGCGGTCGGTGTAGGTGCGGATCAGGCGCGAGGCGATCTTCGTGCAATAGACCGGCGCGGCGACGATGCCGAGGTAGTATTGCAGCGCGGCGATGTCGAAACGGCCGAAGTGATACAGCTTCGTGCGGGCCGGATCGGCCAGCAGCGCCTTCAGATTGGGCGCGGCATAATCGCTGCCGGCGGCGAAGCGGACGAGATGCTCGTCTGGGCCGCCGTCCGACAGTTGGACCACGCACAGCCGGTCGCGCGGGGTGAGCAGGCCCATCGTCTCGGTATCGACGGCGATCGCGGCGCCGGGCGCGAACAGGCCGGCGGGGATGTCTTCTTCGTGCAGATGGACGGTCATGGCCCGGCACATAGGCGGGGACGGCTGAACCGACAACAACGCGCGGCGCCGAAATGTTACGCCACCCGCTTCACGCTCGCCGGCCGGCCGGGGCGCCTGTGCGCGTCCGACGACGATCAAATCGTCACGCAGCCACCTTCCGCGCCTTACGACGCCGCGCGAAGATGTTTAGCGTCTCGACTCCGGCCGAAAACGCCATCGCGGTGTAGATATACCCCTTGGGCACATGCGCGCCGAAGCCCTCGGCGATCAGCACCATGCCGATCATCAGCAGGAAGCCGAGTGCAAGCATCACCACGGTCGGGTTGCGGCCGATGAAGTTGGCGAGCGGATCGGCGGCGATCAGCATCGTCACCACCGCGACGATGACGGCGATGTACATGATGACGATCTCTTCCGTCATGCCGACCGCGGTCAGGATCGAATCGATCGAGAACACCATGTCGAGCAGCAGGATCTGCACGATCGCCGCGCCGAAGGTGATGCCGGCCTTCGCCGCGACGCCGCCCGCATCGCTCCCCGCTTCGCCCCCCGCTTCACCTTTGTCGAGCAAGTCGCCGCTGTCGTCGTGGTCGATCGTATGGTGGATTTCCTTCGTCGCCTTCCACATCAGGAACAGGCCGCCGACGATCAGGATGATGTCGCGCCACGAAAAGGCGGTGTCGTAAAGGACGTTGCCGGACGCATCACGCGCGCTCAGCCCCAGGTCGAACACCGGCGCGGTCAGGCCGACGATCCACGCGATCATCGACAGCAGCACGAGGCGCATGACGAGCGCCAGGCCGATGCCGATCCGCCGCGCCTTCTGCTGCTGCCCCGCCGGCAGCTTGTTCGACAGGATCGAGATGAAGATGAGATTGTCGATGCCAAGCACCACCTCCATCACGATCAGCGTGACGAGCGCGGCCCAGGCGGAAGGATCGGCGGCGAGGGTGGCGATACTGTCCATGGCGCCGATCTGTGCCGAAAGCGCCACAGCGGCGCAAGGATCGGTGCGAACCGTGCCACATTTATGTCGAAATCGTTCGCCGCGCAGTTGTTTTTAAGGTAAGCCTGTGAGTCCATAGTACGCATACGTGCGTGCGAAGACCTGCGCCAGTCGTCCGGCGCGTCGGTCTCAGACGACAATGGACGGCCCGGGAAGACGAACAGGGTTATGAGTTTTGACAAGGGACGCCGCGGCGAGCGCGGTGGGCGTGGGCGCGACAAGCGTGACGGTTTCGGCGGCGATGAAGGCGGCGGCTTCGGCGGCGGCGGCTTCGGCGGTGGTGATCGTGGCGGCTTCGGCGGTGGCGGCTTTGGCGGCGGCGGCAACTACGGCGGCGGCGGTGGTGGCTTCGGTGGCGGCGGCTTCGGCGGCGGCGATCGTGGCGGCTTCGGCGGCGGCGGCGGCGGTTTCCGTGGCGGCGGCGGCGGTGGCGGCTTCGGTGGTGGTGGCGGCGGCGGTGGCCGCGGCATGCCCCCGCAGGTCGTCGGCGAAGGCACCGGCGTGGTCAAGTTCTTCAACGGGCAGAAGGGCTTCGGCTTCGTCGTGCGCGATGACGGCGGCGAGGACGTGTTCGTTCACATCAGCGCGGTCGAGCAGGCCGGCCTGAGCGGTCTGGCCGAGGGCCAGCCGCTCGGCTTCACCCTCGTCGATCGCGGCGGCCGCATCTCGGCGACCGACCTGAAGATCGAAGGCGAGCCGATGCCGGTGACCGATCGCGCGCCTCCGCGCGAGGATCGCGGCGACCGCGGTGGTGATCGCGGCGGCTTCGGCGGCGGCGCGGGCGGTGGTGCACCCCAGCGCCAGCTGACCGGCGAGAAGGCGACCGGCACGGTCAAGTTCTTCAACGCGATGAAGGGCTTCGGCTTCATCCAGCGCGACGACGGACAGCCCGATGCGTTCGTCCACATCTCGGCCGTCGAGCGCGCCGGCATGCCGACGCTGAACGAGGGCGACCGCCTGTCGTTCGAACTGGAAGTCGATCGTCGCGGCAAGCATGCCGCGGTGAACCTGGCGCCGAACCAGTAAGATCGTCCGCCCGGTCCGCCGGGTGACACGAACCGGATACGGGCGGTGCCGCACGCGGCGCCGCCCGTTTTCGTTTTTTGTGAGGGCGCCGTCCGGGTGGCCGCCTGCTGCCCAGGGTCGAGCGCTGTTGAGAGCTCAGCTTTCCTCGGCGGAGGCCGGGGTTTAGTTGCGGGAGGCTTGCAAGGGTACGGACATCGCTTGCAGCTGGGCCCCGGCCTTCGCCGGGGAACCCGTGATGATGCGGGAAAGGCGGTGTGAATTAGCCTCCGCCGTGTTCTCGCGCAGGCGGGAACCCAGCGTTACGCGGACCCACAGCTGTATCGCTTGACGCCCTGGGCTCCCGCCTGAGCGGGAGCACGGTTCGGGTTGCAACCGCTCCGCCCTCAATGGAGGTCGCAACCGTCGCACGACGCCCCCGTGATTCTCGTCACCCGATGCGCTAAACTCACCCGATGCGTCGTCTCACCCCCCTCGTCGCGCTCGCCCTGCTCGGCGCCGCTCCTCTCCCCCAGGCGGCGCCGGCGCCGCAGGCGGCGACACCCGCCGCGCCGGTCGCGCGCTATACGGTCGAGGTGGTCGCGCGGCATCCGCACGACGCGCGGGCGTTCACGCAGGGGCTGCTGGCGCACGACGGGCGCTTCTACGAAAGCACGGGCCGCGAGGGGCAGTCGGAGGTGCGCCGCGTGACGATCGCCGACGGGCGGGTCGAGGCGCGCCGCGCGATCCCCAGTGCCGAGTTCGGCGAGGGGCTGGCGCTGCACGGCGACATTCTGACCAGCCTGACGTGGAAGGACGGCATCGCGCACCGCTGGGACCGCACGACGCTGAAGGCGAAGGGCACGCGGCGCTACACCGGCGAAGGCTGGGGGCTGACGACCGCGGGCAGTATGCTGGTGTTGTCGGACGGCACGCCGAACCTGCGCTTCCTTGATCCCGAAACCTTCGCCGAGCGCCGCCGCATCGCCGTCTCGCTGCGCGGTCGCCCGATCGACCAGCTGAACGAGCTGGAGATGGTCGACGGCGAAGTCTTCGCGAACGTCTGGCAGACCGATTACATCGTCGCGATCGACCCCGCCGACGGGCACGTCACCAAGATCATCGACGCCTCCGCGCTCGCCCGCCAGGTCACCGTGACCGACCCCGACGCGGTGCTGAACGGCATCGCCTGGGACGCCGCGGCGAAGAAGCTGTACCTGACCGGTAAGCTGTGGCCGGCCGTGTTCGAGGTGCGGCTGGTGCCGGTCGCGGGGTGATGGAGCGCGACGCGCGCGATGGCCGGCTGACGGCGCGATGGGCGACCGAGCGCGACATTCCCGTACTGACGACGCTGATGGCGGCCGCCATCGACCGGCTGCAGGACGGATTCCTGTCGCCGGCACAGGTCGTCGCCAGCCGTCAGGTGATGGGCCTCGACAGCCAGTTGATCCGCGACGGCACCTATCTGGTGATCGAAGAGGATGGCGCCGCGGTCGGCTGCGGCGGGTGGAGCCGCCGCGCGACGCTGTACGGCGGCGATCACAGCACCGATCTGCGCGATCCGGCCCTGCTCGATCCGGCAACCGATCCTGCGCGGATCCGCGCGATGTACACGCACCCCGATCACGCGCGCCGCGGTATCGGGCGGATGATCCTGGGTCGCTGCGAAGGCGCGGCGGCCGACGCGGGATTTCGCACTGCCGAGCTGATGAGCACGTTGAGCGGCCGGCCGCTCTATCTGCGCTGCGGCTATCGCGCAGTCGAGGATTGCGACGCGAGCGTAGACGGCGTGATCGTCCCGCTTATCCGCATGCGCAAGGCGCTGAATCTCAATCGAGTCCGTACGGCACGGTCAAGCATCGGCGGGTCGCCGGCTGATTCGAGATCGGTCGAGCCGCGATGACAACGATCGACTTTCGAAACGAGCAGCGACGCGTCGCCTGGCGTATGGGCAGCGCGCTTGTCTTGACGATCGTCGTGTTGGTCGCCGCCTTCATCGTCGGGAGCAGCCAGCCGGCCATTCCGCTGGCCGATCGATTG
Source organism: Sphingomonas sp. RS2018 (assembly GCF_054489605.1). Classification (NCBI taxonomy): domain Bacteria; kingdom Pseudomonadati; phylum Pseudomonadota; class Alphaproteobacteria; order Sphingomonadales; family Sphingomonadaceae; genus Sphingomonas; species Sphingomonas sp. RS2018. The sequence continues at coordinate 768,329 of NZ_JBTMWL010000001.1, read as the reverse complement.
CAGTTCGCGCTGCGCACCGACACCTTGGTCGTCGGCTGGCTGCTCGCCGCGATCGCCAATGTGGCACGCCTCCGTTTCTTCTCCGAAGACGACATCGCTGGCAGCGGCGCGGGCGGCGGCACCACGCGCGTCCGCAACGCCGCGGCCATCCTTCAAAACACGCTCGAACAGGTCGTGCTGGCGGTCGTCACCCACATGATTGTCGCGACGACGTTCGGTCATCCGCAGCCGATTCTCGTGGCCCTCACGTGCCTGTTCTCGGTGGGACGCCTGTCGTTCTGGGCCGGCTATGGGCGCGGCGCGCACGGTCGCGCCTTCGGTTTCGCACTCACCTTCTACCCGTCCGCCATCATGCTGGTGACGGCTGGCAGTCTCATCGCCCTGGGCAAGGCCGGCTGAACGAACCCTCTCACGTCATCAACCGCTCCAGCCCCGCGATCGTGTCGGCCTCGCTCGCCGGCTTGTCGGTGCGGATGCGGGCGATGCGGGGGAAGCGCATGGCGACGCCCGATTTGTGGCGTTTCGACGCGTGGATCGAATCGAACGCGACCTCCAGAACCAGCGTCTTCTCGACTTCGCGCACCGGGCCGAAGCGGGCGACGGTGTGGTTGCGCACGAAGCGGTCGAGGCCCTTCAGTTCCTCGTCGGTGAAGCCCGAATAGGCCTTCCCCACGGGGAGCAACTGGCCGTCCTCGGTCCAGCAGCCGAAGGTATAGTCGGAATAGAAGGACGATCGCTTGCCGCTGCCGCGCTGCGCATACATCATCACGCAGTCGGCGGTCAGCGGATCGCGCTTCCATTTGTACCACAGCCCGGCGCGGCGGCCGGGGATATAGGCCGAGTCGCGGCGTTTCAGCATCACGCCCTCGATCGCGGCATCGCGGCTGGCGGCGCGGATTTCGCCCAGCGCCTCGAAATCCGTCGCGTCGATCAGCGTCGACAGGTCGAAGCTGTCGGCAGACAGTCGCGGGACGAACGCTTCGAGTCGGGCGCGACGCTCGATCCACGGCAGCGGCCGCAGATCCTCTGTCCCGTCGAACAATATGTCGTAAAGACGGACGAAGGCGGGATAATCGGCCAGCATCTTCGCCGACACCTGCTTGCGCCCCAGCCGCTGCTGCAGCGCGTTGAAGCTGGCGGTGGCGTCGTCGCGCCCCGCCCCCTGCGTTTCCCCGCGCACCAGCAGTTCGCCGTCGAGCGCGCCCGGCACCGTGAAGGCGGCGGCGACTTCGGGAAAGCTGGCAGTGATGTCGTCGCCGGCGCGGCTGTAGAGGCGGGTCTGGCCACCGTCGGCAGTGGCGACGTGGACCAGCTGCACGCGGATGCCGTCCCACTTCCACTCCGCGGCATAATCGGCGAGGTCGACGACGCCGTCCTCCAGCGGGTGGGCGAGCATGAAGGTGCGGAACGTCGGGATATCGGCGGCGGTCGGCTGGGGCGCGCGGCCCTCGACCCAGTCGAACAGCTCGGTGTAGGGCGGCGACAGGCCGTGCCACACTTCTTCCACCGCATCGACATCCACCGCGAACGCCTGCGCCAGCGCGGTCTTGGCGAGCCGGGCGGAGACGCCGACGCGCAGCGCCCCGCTGGCGAGCTTCAGCAGGGCATAGCGCTCGTCCGCCTCCAGCCGGTCGAGCATTGCGGCGAGCACAAGCGGCGTCTCGGTGCGGGTCAAGCTGGAGAGGCGGTCGACGACCTTGCCGAGCCGCAAATCGTCCTCCCCGTCCGATGGCAAGGGCGGTACGTCGGGCTCCGGCCACATCAGCGCGATCGTCTCCGCCGAATCGCCCACGAAGTCGCGGCTCATGCGGTAGAGTACGGGATCGACCCGCGCCTCCACCATCGCGCGGATGACGGCGGGCTTCACCGCGTTCAGATCGAGATCGCCGGTCAGCGCCGCCATCGCCCAGCCGCGGTCCGGGTCGGGCGTGGCGCGCAGATAGTCCGCGATCAGCCGCAGCTTCGCATTGCGCGACCGCGTGTAGATCAGGGCATCCAGCAGATCGGCGAAAGCGCGCATCCATGCGCAACCGGGATGACGGGCGGCGGTTCCGTCGTGGAGGTTGCGACGTCGATAGAAGCACGTGCTCCCACGTAGGCGGGAGCCCAAGGATGATCGACCGTGCGGCGCTTGGCTCTGGGCTCCCGCCTGAGCGGGAGCACGGTGATTCATGTCGCCGGCAGTCGATCCCGCTGAAATGACTGGCTAAGGTCGTATGATGCTTCTGCGTCGCCTCGCCCTGCTCGTCCTTCTTGTGATCGCCCTCGTCGTGCTCGCAGGCGCGGCGATGTTCGCCAACGCGCGCGCCGATCCGGTCGTACGGCGCGCGGATATCACCCTGCCCGGCTGGCCGGACGATACGCATCCGGTGACGCTGGCGCTGGTCAGCGACATCCATATCGGCAGCCCGGCGATGGACGCCGCGCGGCTGGCGCGGATCGTCGCGCGACTGAACGCGCTGCATCCCGACATGGTGGTGATCGCGGGCGACTTCATCGCCGGGCACGACCCCCATGCCGCGGCGCGGGTGGCACCGGAACTGACCGCGCCGCTGTCACGCCTGCGCGCGCCGCTCGGCACGATCGCGGTGCTCGGCAATCACGATCACTGGACCGGCGCGACTGCGGTGCTGGCCGCACTGCGCCGGGCGGGGGTGACGGTGCTGGAAAATGCCGCGGTGCGCCGCGGGCCGCTGAGCGTCGGCGGGATCGGCGACCGTTTCACCGGTCACGACCGCATCGCGCCGACGCTGGCGGCGATGCGGTCGCTGGGCGGCGCCCGCGTCGTACTGACGCATGGCCCCGACCTCGTTCCGGATCTGCCGCGCGACATGCGGCTGGTACTCGCGGGCCACACCCACTGCGGCCAGGGTGTGATCTTCGGCCACGCAGTCGGGTCGCAACCCTATGCGCCGCGCTATCGCTGCGGCTTGATCCGCGAGGGTGGGCGGGCCGTCGTCGTCACCGCAGGTCTCGGCACCAGCGTGGTGCCGCTGCGGCTCAATGCCCCGCCCGACGTCTGGCTGCTGACCCTGCGCGGCTAGAGGGCCTTCTTGCCCGCCATCAGGCCGAGCACCAGCAGGATCACGAAGATCCCGATCGCGACAAAGAACAGGATCTTGGCGATGCCGACGAAGGCGCCACCGATGCCGCCGAAGCCCAGCGCCCCGAGGACGAGGCCGGCGATGAGGAAGAGGAAGGCGGTCTTGAGCATGGCAGTCACTCCACAGGAATATCGGGTCGGGCGGGCGGGTCAGCCCTTGCGGCTGGCCTCGAACAGGAACCAGGCGCGCTCCTCGGCCTGATCGGTCCATTCGTCGACGATGCCGGAGGTAGCATTATCCTTCGCTTCGTCCGCCGCGTCCTTCACGACGCGGAAGCTCTCGACGAGCTTCAAATTGTCCTCGCGCAGCTCGGCCAGCATGTCGGCGGCGCTGACGAACTCGGCGTCGTTGTCCTTCAGCGTCTGGCGCCGGGCGATGTCGCCGATCGAGCGCAGCGTCAGATTGCCGGTCTTGCGCACGCGTTCGGCGATGGCGTCGGTCACGCCCAGGATCTGTGCGGCCTGATCGTCGAGCAGCAGATGATAGTCGCGGAAATGCGGGCCGGAGACGTGCCAGTGGAAGTTCTTGGTCTTCAGGTACAGCGCATAGCAGTCGGCGAGCGAGCTGTTCAGCGCATCGCCCACCGTCTTCGTATCGTTGCGGTTGAGATCGGTCGGGGTCGCGAGCGGCGCGGGATTGGCCATGTCGATGGGTCCGTCATACTAGGTGGTTTCGTGTGAGAAACGACCGGCATGGGGATTGGCTCCCGCACCATCATCGATAACGGTGATCGACCGCGTCAGCCGTTCAGCCGCACCGTGCAAGCCGCGGCAAAGGTGTCGCACGTCCGCGCATCGCCGGGGCCGCAGCCGACCGCGTCGCGCAGGATATCGAGCCAGGTATGGACCAGTGGCCCCCGCTCGCCCCGCGACAGCGCGCCGTCGAGCGCATGCACGACGGTGACGGCCGGCATCATGCCGTGCCGCGCGGCAATGCGGCGGATCGCCTCCAGCTCTGCCGCGACCTCACCCGCGCGCAGTGCGTCGCAGCGGCGGTCCACCGCATCGATTCGCGCGACCAGATCGTCCAGCACCACCGCCCCGGCTTCCCGCCACGCCGTCGTCATCGCATCCGCTCCAGAACCTTGTTATCGTTGGCGGCAGGCTGCGCTTCCAGCGGTTAAGGGGGCGTCAACGACGGTCCGGCGGTTGACAAAGCCCGCGTCAGGCGGCATGCGCCCCACCCTGACGGCGGCGGCCCTTCGTCCGGGCCTGCCGCCTTATATCGTTTTCGACAGACTGGAAGTTTCGGGCCATGGCCAAGCCAACCACCGTCAAGATCAAGCTCGTCAGCACCGCCGACACGGGCTTCTTCTACGTCACCAAGAAGAACCCGCGTACGCAGACCGAGAAGTTCTCGTTCCGCAAGTACGACCCGGTCGTGCGCAAGCACGTCGAGTTCAAGGAAGCCAAGATCAAGTAATCCGCGGGGCGCTCCGGCGCCTCGGATTCGCGTGAGCCCGGTGGCGAGCTGGGCCGAAAGCCGCGGGCGATTCGCCGGCGGCTTTTTTGCGTGTCGTGCGAGTCGATTGCGACAGCGTCCCTCCGATTGCAGCGCGTCGTGATTCCTGCGCCGCGGAAATGACCGTTGGGATGGGAACGCGCCCCCTCCTAAACCACCACGTCCGGCACCAGCCCACGCACTTCCTCGACGAACCGCATCACCGAGATCGGCTTGGAAACATAGGCGTTCGCGCCCGCGCCGCGGATGCGGTCCTCGTCGTCGCGGCCGGCATAGGCGGTAACCGCCATGATCGGCACGCTGCGCAGGCGGGGATCACGCTTCATCTGGCCGATCAGCTCGAAGCCGCTGACATGGGGCAGCTGGATGTCCATCACCACCAGGTCCGGCGCGAAGGCCTTCGCCCGCGCCACCGCCTCGCGCCCGTCGCGCACCGGCTCCACGTCGAAGTCGTGCGCCCTCAGCAGGTCGCAGAAGAGCTTGAGATTGAGTTCGTTGTCCTCGACAACGAGCACCCTTTTTGCCACGCGCGTCTGACCCGATCGCTGTCGATGGGTGCAGGAGTAAGCCATGCCGGCCCGCGATACAAACGACGAAACGATGGCGTTGCACGCGCTGGCCTGGACGCTGTCCGACGAAGCGCGCGCCGGCCGCCTGATCGACACCACCGGGCTCGACCCGGACGACCTGCGCGCGCGTGCCGCCGACCCGGCGATCCTGGTCGCCGTGCTGACGTTCCTCGAGGCGCACGAGCCCGATCTGATCGCCGCCGCGGAAGGGGTCGGAACGACGCCCGCCGCGTTGGTGACGTTGCGCGAACGGCTGGAACGCGCATGAAGCCGCTGCTGATTTGCGACTGCGACGAGGTGCTGCTGCACATGGTGCGGCACTTCGGCGTGTGGCTGGGCGATGCGCATGCGATCGATTTCGCGCTGGAGGGCGGCGATTTCGCCACGTCGATGACGCGCCGGTCGGACGGATCGACCGTTGCGCACGCGGATATGTGGGCGCTGCTCGATGGCTTCTTCCCCGCCGAGATGGGGCGCCAGACGCTGGTGCCGCATGCGCGCGAGGCGTTGGAGGACATCGCCCGTGCCGCCAACATCGTGATCCTGACCAACCTTCACGACCATTGCCGCGACCCGCGTATCGCCCAGCTGGCCGAACACGGCATCGCCCACCGCGTCGAATGTAATCAGGGCGGCAAGGGTGCGCCGGTCGCACGGCTGGTCGCGGAATATGGCAACCCCGTCACCGTCTTCGTCGACGATCTGGCGGTGCATCACGAATCGGTCGCGAAGCACGCGCCCTACGTCCACCGGCTGCACATGGTGTCGGAGCCGGCACTCGCACCCAACGTCCCCAAGGCGCCGCACGCCCATGTCCGCATCGACGACTGGCGCGATGCGGTGATGTGGATCGAGACGATTTTCGCAGAGGGGCGCCCCGCCGCCCGAGACACTGGAGCAACCGCATGACCACGCATATCGATCGCAAGCTGGAAGAGCTCGGCCTGACCTTGCCGGAGGCCGCCGCCCCGGTCGCCTCCTACGTCCCCACGGTGGAAGCCGGCGGGCTGCTGCACGTGTCGGGGCAGATCCCGTTCGACGCCGACGGCGCGCTGATGCTCGGTCGCGTCGGCGAAGGCGATTGCGACCTGACCTATGGGCAGGAAGCCGCGAAGCGTTGCGCGCTGATGGTCGTCGCGCAGGCGAAGGCGGCTCTTGGCGGGCTGGAGCGCGTCGAGCGTATCGTGAAGCTGGGCGTGTTCGTGAACTCGGCGGGCGATTTCACCGACCAGCCGCTGGTCGCCAACGGCGCGTCGGACCTGATGGTCGCGCTGTTCGGCGATGCCGGCAAGCACGCCCGCGCCGCCGTGGGTGTCGCCGCCCTGCCGCGCGGCGTGGCGGTGGAGGTGGATGCGATCATCGCGTTGCGGTGATCGTCGTCCCCAACAACCCTAACCCGTTCGTGCTGAGTAGGGGCTGAGCTGGTCGAGGCCCCGTATCGAAGCACCCGCGGCGGTCCTTCGATACGCCATTTCGACAGGCTCAATGGCTACTCAGCACGAACGGTTATGTTCGGTGTCGTCGCGCTGGTTTGATCCCCCCCTTACCCCGCCGCCGCCGTCCGGCGCGCGATGAAGACGAAGTAGATCACCAGCCCGATCACGTTCCATCCCAGGAACCACAGCTGCGTCGTGCCCGGCAGGCTGGCGAACAGGTAGAAGCAGCCGACGATCGCGCCGATGCCGACCAGCCAAGCCGCCGGCGTGCGGAACGGGCGCGCCATGTCGGGGGCGCGGCGCCGCATGACGAGCATGCACAGCGCGACCGCGGCGAAAGCGGTCAGCGTCCCCGCGTTCGCCAGCGCGGCGATGGCGTCGATCGGCAACACGCCTGCGAACAGCATCACGACGGCAGCGGTGAACAGCGTGATGCGCACCGGCGTTCCGCGCGACGACACCTTCGCCAACCCCTCCGGGAGCAGCCGGTCGCGCGCCATCACGAAGAAGATGCGGCTCTGCCCATAGAGGAAGGCGAGAATGACGGTCGGTAGCGCGATCACCGCCGATGCGGCGAGGAAGGCCGCCGCCCCGCCCTGCCCGATCTCGCGCAGGATCAGCGCCAGCGGTTCCGGGCTATCGGCGAAGCGCGTGTAGCTGAGCGCGCCGACCGCGGCGACCGCGACGACCATGTAGATGACGATGCAGGCCACCATCGACCCGACGATGCCGATCGCCAGGTCGCGGCCCGGGTTCTTCGTCTCCTCCGCCGCGGTGGAGATCGCGTCGAAGCCGTAGAAGGCGAAGAAGATGATCGCCGCCGCCGCCATCACGCCGCGCTCCACGCCGTCTGCCGACATGTGCTTGGCGAAGCCGAACGGTGAGAAGGGCTGCATCCGCGCCGCATCGAAATACGGGAGCGTGAACGCGACGAAGACGATCAGCGCGACGATCTTCACCACCACCAGCACCGCGTTCAGCGTCGCGCTCTCCTTGGTGCCGAGCATCAGCAGCGCGGAGACGACCGCGACGATGAACAGCGCCGGCACGTTGATGCCCCAGTTCGCCACTGTGCCGTTGACGATCGTCGGCCCGTGCGTCAGCGCATCGGGCAGCGTGATGCCGACACCGGCGAGGAAGCCGGTGGCATAGCCCGACCAGCCGACCGCGACCGTCGCCACCACCAAGGTATATTCGGCGAGCAGGCTCCACCCGACGACCCAGGCGAACACCTCCCCCAACACGGCATAGCTGTAGGTATAGGCGCTGCCCGATACCGGCATCATCGTCGACATCTCGGCATAGGCGAGCGCGGCGCAGGCGCAGATCAGCCCGGCGATGGCGAAAGAGACGATGACCGCGGGGCCGGCACGGTCCGCGCCGACGCCGATCAGCGTCAGGATGCCGGTGCCGACGATCGCGCCGACACCCAGCGCCATGAGGTGCGGCCACGACAGGGTCCGCGCCAGCTGATGCTCCGCCGCCATTTCGGACGGCGGCACGATCGTCTTGCGCCGGAAAATCCCCTCAGCCATCGCTCGCTCCCAATTCGCTATGGCGGCGATCAAAGCGCGTCGCGGCGGCTTTGGGAAGGGCTGTCGTAACAAATGTGACGATCTACCATCGCCGGTCGCGCTGGTTAACTCGCCCTTTACCCTGTGCCCCGTAGCGTCGGAGATCAACGAGGGAACACGCGCGCTGCCGATGCTGCCACACGCCAACCTGATGCCGACCGTCCGGGACGATGAAGCGATCCGCGCCGTCGCCCGCAACTGCGGCCGGCTGGCGGTCGGCTGCAGCGACGCGGCCGGCTATGTCGCCGACGTGTCAACCGACATCGCCGCGCAGCTGAGCGCGCTCGGCGATCTGGAGGGCGTCACCTCCGCGCTGGTCGCCGATCAGCATGCCGTCGCTGTCTCCACCAGCGAGGCGCGTCGGCTGTCCGAACAGGCCCGCGCGACGCTGGCGCGCGAATCCGCGCAGATCGCGACGTCGATCGGCGACTTCGCACTGCTGACCGCGCTCATCACGCGTCTCGGCACGCGCATGACCGACTTCGCCGCGGCGATGGAGCAGGTGCAGCGCGTCTCGTCCGCGATCGACGACATCGCGCGCAAGACCAATTTGCTCGCGCTGAACGCCACGATCGAGGCGCAGCGCGCGGGCGAGGCCGGACGCACCTTCGCCGTCGTCGCGGCCGAGGTGAAGAAGCTCGCGTCCGACACGCGCCAGGCGACCGACGAGATCACGCGGACAATGGAGAGCTTCACGCGCGAGGCGGGCACGGTCATCCGCGAGATCGACGAAGGCGTCGGCAAGAGCGTGTCCGCCCAGCGCGGCGTCGAGCAGATCAGCCAGACGGTAGGCGAGGTCGCCGGCATCGTCGCGCGGGTCGATGCGATCACCGACGACATCGAACGATCGACCGAGGTGACCACCGGCAGCGTCGCACGCGTGCGCGATACGCTGACGTTGTTCGGGACGCAGGCGCGCAAGGGCGGCTCGGGCCTGGAGAATGCGCACGAACGCATGCGGCGGCTAGAAACGCTGTCGAATTCGATGCTCGACAGCCTCGCCCATTCGGGCGTCCGCCTCGACGACAGCCGCTTCGTCGATCTGGCGACGACCGGCATGTCCGACGTGCAGGCCATCGTCGACGCCGCCATCCGCGACGGTCGCATCACCGAGCACGACGTCTTCGACACCGACTATATCGTCATGCCCGGCACCGATCCGGTGCAGTGGACCACGCGCTTCAACGCCTTCGCCGACGCGCATATCCAGCCGATCCTCGACCGCACCGCGCGCGCGCTGCCCGATCATATCCTGGGGTCGGCGGTGACCGACATCAACGGCTATCTGCCCACCCATTTGTCGTGGAAGTCGCTGCCGCAGCGCGCCGGCGACCCCGCCTGGAACGCAGAGAACTGCCGTAACCGCCGCAACTTCTTCGACGACGCGACCAGGGCCGCGGTGGCGTTCGACGGCGATTTCATGCTGGTGACCTATCGCCAGGATCTGGGCCAGGGTCGCTATCGCGCGGTCAAGAGCGTGTTCGTGCCGCTGCGCTTCGTCGGCCGGCGCTGGGGCAATTTCGAGATCGCCTTCGTCGACTGAGGCGGCTCCAGCTCAATCCATCACGCGGTGGACGACCTCCAGCGCACGACCCTCTATCCGCAGTTCGTTGAACGACGGCCGCGTCTCGCGCGTGCGGGTCGACAGCGTGCCCGCCCCGATCAGCCGCACCGTACGCCCGCCGATCTCGCGCGTCAGGTCGAACGGATCGTGGACATGACCCGACAGCACCGCATCCGCCCCGGCCGCGACCAGCGCTTCCAGCGCACCGCGCCCGTTGTGCGTGCGCGCCGATGCCTGCGTCCCCGCCTCGATCAGCGGGTGATGGCACGCGACCAGCGTCAGCCCGGCGGGGTCGGCGCCCGACACCCCCGCCACGGCACGGGCGAGCGAGCCGTCACTGACGCTCCCCTTGGACCAGTTGCGCAACTGGAACCGCGTGGTCGTCTTCATCGGGATCACGCTCAGGCCGCCGATCTCCAGCGGCCGCTCGATCATGCCCTCCAGCTTCAGGAAGCGGCGGTAGGGGCGGAACAGTCGCGCGAAGATGTTGAACAGCGGGAGGTCGTGATTGCCGACCTCGACCGTCACCGGCCGCCCCAGCCCTTCCAGCCACGCGCTGGCGGCGGCGAACTCCTCCTTCTTCGCGCGCATCGTCAGGTCGCCGGTCATGATGATGGCATCGGGCTGCTCGGCGTGGACGAGCGCGTCGAACCAGGCGACGGCGGCCTTGTCCTCCCGGCCGAAGTGGACGTCGCTGACGTGAAAGAGTCGGATCATGCGCGCGCCAACGCGCGGGATCGCGCCTCGGGTCAATCAGCGGGTGATGCGGCGGCGCTACTCCAGCGTGCGGAGCCAGATGGTGATGTCCTCCACCGAGAACGGCCGGGCGAACACGCAGCCCGACTGGCCGCTGGTGCTCCACAGGATCTTGCCGGCGACGGGGCCGAGGCCGGACAGGTCGACCGAAGCCGGCCCGAGGACGAGGTCGCGGCCGACGATCAGCCGGACACCGTGCGTCGATATGTCGGCGGTGAACCCGTCGATCATGCCCTGCTCGTCGGTGATCGTCGCAGGCGCGGTGACGATGACGCGCGGCAGGCGGCGGTTGGCGATGCCCTCCGGCGCGACCACCCGGTCCAGCAACCACGACACCGATGTCTCCGTGTCGAAAGTGATTCCGCCGAATCCGTCCTGCACCCATCGGATATGGCCGGCGACGGCGCGGCTCGACGACATCGTCAGCGTGACCGGCGAATCGATATGCAATTCCATCCGCGTGTGGATCATCGCGCCGCCGGCGGACAGGTTCTTGACGACGCACAGGCCGGATCGACCGCCGACCGTCAGCGCCGCCTCGCGGAAGACGGTGGTCGTCCGGAACTGCCGACGGTCGCTGTCATCGGACGGGCAGCCGGCGGTTGTTTGGAGAACATGAGCGGCGTTGCGCGCGTCCGTCACGCTCCTGCGCCCGCGGCCGCAGCCGTCATGCGCGCGATCATGTGATCGAGGCGCACGACGGCCGCCAGATCGGTGCCGTCCCGGCAGGTTCGGAGCGCGCGGGCGACCTCTCGGACCATCTGCGTCACCAGATCGAACCGCTGGAGCGCCTCCGCATGCCGGTCGAACACGACGCTGTCGAGGCAGAGCGTGACGCCCAGATCCTCCAGCAGGCCGCCGGCGTAATCGAGTTCGGTGGCGAGCCTTTCGCCGAGATCGTCGCGCGCCCCCTCAACCACGGCACAGGCCCAGCACGGTCGTGGCGACGTCGCCCGGCTTGACCGGCTGGGTCGCCATGCCGCGCCCCATCTCGAGTTGTCCCGAACCGTCCTCGGCCGGCGCGATCGCATAGCCGCGCGCGGACCGCAGCGCGGCGACGCCCTGCCCGCCGTCCTCGCCCCCGGCCAGCTGTACGCCGATCGTCTGATCCGCCGCGGTCTTGGCGGCGGTCGCCATCAGCAGCGAGATCGACGGGCGCTCCCCGGCGAACGGCGGCTTGTCGAGCAGGCGGATCGAACCGCCCGGCCATTGATCGACATAGATGTGGTGGCTGCCCGGCCGCGCGAACACGACCATGCCCTGTTCCATCTTCATGCCGTCGGTCGCCTCCACCACCTTGGGCGCGATCGCCGCCGACAGCTTGGCGATCATGCCGTCGGCCAGTTCGGGGCGCAGATGCTGGATGACGATCACCGGCGGGCCGTCGGCGGGCCAGCGCTCGAGCAGGTCGAACAGCGGCTTGGTGCTGCCGACGTCGGCGCCGATCGCGACGAACTTGCCGTTCCAGACGAACGGCTCCGCCGACACCGTCTTCGCCGCCTTTGGCGATCCACCGGCGTGCAGCGTCGCGAAGCGCTTCGGCGCTTCCTTGACGGTCTTGGCCAGCTTGCCGATCGCCAACTGGACCTCGTCCGCGGTCGCGCGGGTGGGCTTGGGATAGCAGTCTATCGTTTTCTCCAAAAGCGTTTTTCGTCGTAAACCTTTGATTTCTATACCGTTCAACCGAAAATAGTCCAAAAGCGTACCGACGGTCCGCATTTTTCTCGAAGCTGGCGTTTGGAAGGCGGTGCGAGTCGCAGGTTTGGTCCCGTCGACAGCGTTGAGTGGACAGTCGCAGGTTTGCGGATTAGAAACACAGCGTTCGAGGCGTGACTTCCTACGGGCAACGCAAGCTATGCGTCGAAACGAGAGCACCCGCTATGTCGGGCGGCTCACGGAATATAACACCCTCACGGGGAATACGTGGGGGCGCGTGCTCTCGTTCGCGCAAGTCAACCGTCCCGGCGCCAGCCGGGCGCGATGAATGCGAGGCGAAAATGCGTCTTTTCTATCTGATATTGGTTACGATATTTACGGTCGCCGCCACCCCTCAAAAGGGTTCGCCGACGTCCCCGACGCTGTGGAACGGCATCACAAAAGGAATGTCCGTAGCGCAGATCGTCGCAGAACACCCCGGTGCGATCATCAAAGACGGAAAAGTATTTCTTCCGCAAATCGCTGTTGACGGCACTGTCTACCGTCCTGAAATCAAGATATCCGACGGAAGGGCAATGATGGTGACCCTCAGACCTGAGCGCTGGACCAGCCGTGAACTTATTACAGCGCTTTCTAGCAAATACGGCCAACCGGTAAACCAGTGGGAATGCACGAACCGCAATGGTGCGGAAGATTGTCAAGCGGCTTGGCGAGGTCGTCGCGGTCTACGAATTACTCTGACGTATCTCGGGCTTTTCGGTCAGGGCGCGATCGAAATCACCTACATAATAGTAAGCGGAGAAGGCCTGTAAGACTTACTTTGATGTAATAGAATTGCAGTGAAGAGCTTTTTGTTACTATCTACTCCGTAACATCTCCCTACGGTCGTAGCGGGTTGTTACGAAAGAAAGCAACATGATTTCCAGCAGGTTCATTTCCTACTATCGTGTATCCACACAGAAACAGGGACAGTCCGGGCTTGGGTTGGAAGCGCAGAAGCGAGCGGTGGCAGACTATCTCAGCGGCAGCAACTGCGACTTGCTGGACGAGTTCGTTGAAATAGAAAGTGGTCGTAGGAAGGATCGACCACAATTACGAGCTGCCCTTTATATGTGCCGGCGAAAGAAGGCGACACTGGTGATCGCTAAGCTGGATCGGCTCGCCCGTAACGTCGCGTTTGTCGCGACTTTGCTCGAGGGCAGAATCAAGTTTGTATGCTGTGACATGCCCGAGGCAGACAGCACCATGCTTCAGATCTACTCCGCCATTGCCGAACGTGAAGCCCTGAAAATAAGCGAGCGCACGAAGGTTGCTCTGGCAGCGGCAAAGGCCCGCGGCACATTGCTTGGCTGGTCAATTCCTTCTCGCACCCACGAGCAAAAACTTGCCGCGCAATTAGGCGCTGCCGCTAATCGTGATCAAGCCTACCAATTCGCTAGCAATGTGTTGCCGATCATCGAGAGCGTGCGCGCCGCAGGCGTGCAATCACTCGCGGCGATCGCGGATGCACTAAATGCACGTGGAGTTGCTACAGCGCGTGGCGGCCGTTGGCACGCGGCGACGGTACGCAGACTCATCGAAAATGCGGTCCGACAACGTTATCGGGAAAGCGATTTAAGCGCCCTCAGTACGCCGTTTGCGGCCCCGCTCACCGGTCGCTAAACGACCGAAATTAATGGAAACCTGAACGGCCGCTTTTTCCACCATGTTCACGGCAATCAGCCGATCGTTCACGATGTTGAGAAAGGCAGGCCCCTACCGCTTCTAACTAGGCCATCCCACCGTGGCCGGCGCGAATTTTTCGTCAAAACGGATCGTCGTCGTCGTCGTCGTCGTCAAATCCGCCGAGGTCATGGCTGCCAAAAAGCGACCAAATTGACTCTTCATTTCCGTAATTCTCACCAAGTTTTTGATAACGTCGGGGGCGCTGTGGCGTTCGTGCTTCGATGAAGATGGCGCCTCGCAACACCGCTGAGCGACGCCCGGCGAGACTCGCCTCCATCAGGTTGTCAATCGTCGGTAGTTCAAGCGCTATATTTGTCGCGGCATTGTCGAAAAACGAGATGCCGAGGTCGCGGAGTACGCGAAAATGGGGGTCAGCATCTATGGCTGCTTCTGCGCCTGGCAAGGCCCAACTCCGACGAAACCCAGCCTCATATACAAGCATCCAATGCTCGCCGCGCAGATCGTCTGCGGAGACAGTGCCGATCCAGTCTGAGACTGCTCCACGGCCGGTGAGCAGGGTCCGGCTGCGAAGCATATAAACAAGACAGCCGCAAAGGCTGTTTTCAATCTGCGCCACGAGTTGCGTTGCGCGCTGGCTAAGGCGGATCAAAAGGGATCGGCAGAGCCAGAGCGTCCAGACCACTTCGTAGTGATGATTATACGGAGCGTGATCCTCCAGCATCCGCTCAGCAAAGTCATTCACGCTGGAGCTGATTGGGTAACCTGCAGCAGCATAAGTGCAAATTATTTTGACAACAGAATCTAGGCAATTCGAGTTTTCGCGCGCCATACGCAGCAAAAACGATTCGTAAATATCCCAATTTTCCCGATGAACAAGAGTTCTGGAAGATTTTCGTACTGCGAACGAAGCGATGCTTTCATCTGGAAGTGATTTCGACAGCTCAATAACTTCGGTGAAAAAGCGCATAATTTCACGGCGCTGATCATCGCCGTCATGACTGAGCCGTAGTTGCGCGATCTCCCCTGGCCACCGTTCTTCATTAAAGCTCAGTGCATCAATAATGTGAGTTTTTGCAGCGTTTAGCTGAAGGTCAAACCCTAATACAGCCTCACGTAGCGCGGCGAGAAAACCCTCCGCATCGACATGTGACGCGAAGCACAGGAAGAAATCGTCCATATAACGGTAACCGCCGGTGAGTCGTCCAAAGTGTGTCTCGCCAACCTGCTCCTCTATCGCACACAAGATCAGCTCCGAAACAATTCGCGAGGTATCAGGACCGACCGGAATGCCTATTGTTTGCCCGTCTTGGCAGCCGCGCAGAAGTGCATCAATTTGGTTTCCATAGAATGCTGGATCGGCTTGGTTCCGGTTGCGCTTAGCAAGCTTCTTACCGTGTAGGGCCCAGGGAACCGAATGGGTATAGATGGCATGATAGAAGCTCAGGACATCTGTCTGAAGAATGGCGCGAGCAGTCGCGTAAGCTTTAATTCGTGCCTCGCCCAGAACCGACAGTTTTGTCATCGGCACCGCGCGTTGTCCTGTCTCGCTGATAGCCGCTGATGTTAGGCTGATTGGAGAGCGCGCGGAGATCGTCTCGAAAGCATCCTGGTGGTCTGCAATCGCGCTTGTCAGATAATACTGGTTCACCGGGTTCGGGACGCCGAGCATCCGGCGAGAGTGACCCTTTCGCGCCATGTCGAATCGTGCATAGCTGCTAGGCGGCGGATAGGTTCGACGTTGGCGCTCAGGCAGACCGCCTTCATGAGCCCCCCATGCTGGGACCACGTTCGCAATCCCGCCAGCAAATGCCGATGTTGTGAACGGTGGGGGCAGCTCTTTCGGAAAGTAGCCGCGCGCTAACAGCGCCTGAATTCGTTCATCGCGAGTCATCATTGAAAGCCTCATCCGCCGTTCGCGATGTTGGGTTAGCCGCGCACTTGAAGCAAGCCCGCAAAGATGAACGAGAGTCCGAATTAGGATATAGGCGAAGCGGCGCTAAAAGAGTGAAATTGGTCGTAATCGGCCTATCCGCTTTTCGGATGAACTGAGGCGCGCAGTAGCGTCAGGTAAGCGCCAGGAGAGGAACGGTCGCTTGTCAGCCGTCGAGCCCAAGAGCCCTATCGTATCTGCGCGATAGTGCCGAAAAGTGCCCAGCATCGCCCAAGGCCTTCGAAAGCGAGTGGCAACGTTATCGGATAGGGTTCCTGGTAGGCTGAGGTGTCCCTCTTCGCACAAGCTTCGGCGGGTCGCATGCGATAAGACCGCGAAAGACGTCGGAGAGGCATTGGTAGCCGGTGCTATCCCTGCCATGAACCTGCCCGACAAAATCGATGCTGCCTCTAAGCCATTGAACGAATGCCTCCTCAGACTTCCCCGGATGGCATCTATCGGCAGCATCGCCAATCCCGTCTCTGGACCAGCGGTGAAGAGCGGCACGGACGTTGTCTCGGAACTTTTGTGGAACGCTCACCCGATCCCCGACAACCAAGCCAGTAGCTCGCAGACCAGTCTGCCTAGTCTGAAATCTTACCTTCTCCCAGTTAACGTTGAAGCCACGCTCCTCAACTATCGAGACGAGCCGCTGACCAAGCTCAACCTTGCCGTTACAAATTTTGGCAATCTCTTGAGGAAAGGCGGCGGCGGTGGTGGATATCCCAATATCGTCCGAGTACCTACCCACCGAGCATCCCGCACACCGTACCAGATCTGTAAGCTGCGCATCCAGCGGATGGCATACCAAGTTAGATATTACCGGAGATGCAGGAGAACCTTGAGGGAGACTACCGTCTCGGCAACAAAGGTCGGCGATAACGGCGACAATCTCGGATGAAAGACCGCCGAGCACGCCGCGAAGCGCATTAACAACCATTGGCTGCTTGATGGAGGCGAAGAACGCTACAAGATCGACGTGGAGGAGCGTCTTTGCACCCAGATGGGTCTGCGCGTTCGTAATGATGCTCCTGTGCCGAGTATATGCATGGGCAATCGGGTGAGGATAGAAGCTGTCTGCAATCACCCGACTTATTGCCAGCTGAATTTTTTTAAGGCCTTCGCAAGGTGCAAACACTTGGCGCACCTTAGAAGCGTTGCGCTTCCTACGAACCCCCACGTTACTCGGTCGAACCCACACTACGTCGTACCGTTCAGTGGAGCTGAGCGCCATAATCGGCGCGATCGATCCAGGAGACAAGTCAAGTATTTGTTCAAGTATTTGATAGGTCATTTTTTCTTCTTAGATGGGTGCCGTCGAGCTTCTTGCGCACAAACGATCAATATTTCATAATAGATTTTTACTGTCCGGCACCTCCACAGTGCCAGTATCGTAATCTATCAGACCAGTGTGAAACACACTGAATACAAGCTCGACGACTCAGCTATTATGTATGAGAAACATAATTACGCAAGACGCTGACCGTTTTCGCAAACGGCAACGCTATAGTTTTTGCCCTCAGCAGTAAGAAGATATCATTTGGTTGGATGTTATGTGCTATATTTTGAAGTAACATATACCAAACGCGGCCAGCTCAAGATGTATAATCGAGTGGTTGCCAGCAGTTTCTCGCTACCCCACGCGGAGCGAAGTGTGCTCCTCTTCGTCCTCCAACGCACCGTTGGCTGGCAAAAAGCCTGGGAGGCGATCTCGGTTAGGGAATTTGTTGTCGGCGTCGTCCGGCGGCGTGAGGGCAGGCGACATGTGATCGTCCACGGGACAGCGCTGCCTACCGACCAAGTCATCCGAGCGATCACAGTTCTACGTGAGATGGGCGCGATAGAGAGACAGGAGCTTGGATCGCGAACCGTCTACCGTATCATCCCAGAATGGCTTCGCCCTGACCTACGTGGTGGAGCGGCTTATACGATCTGGTCGGTTGCCGAGACCGATTACATATATCAAGAGGAGTGAGCATCGGTCGCCAAGGGCGGACCGAGCCAACGGCCCAACTCCGCCTCCATTACCATTTGGCACTTCCGATAACGTTATCGGAAAGATGCAGGCGACTGGGCTGCGGTCGCAGCGATCGGCGCCGATATCCGAGATGGCGACAGGTTGGCCCTGCGGTAATAACATTGCCGCCGCATTAGCTAATACAGGCTCGATCCATTAGCGCAGCGAGACGCGTGAAAAATGATATAAAAATCAGTACCTTGTTCTAGCGAAGCCCTGATATCAAAACCGTTACTGATAGTGCAGCGGGGCAATGCTAAGCACCGATATATGTAACGTCCCTAAAAAATCGTCTCACTTATAGAGGGTCGGTTAAATCTTATGATGTAAAAATTTGCGAAAAATTCCGGAAAACAACTTAAGAGCTGCGGTCAGAACGTAATGCATCAGTCATAGATATAGGTGTAATGTCGATATTCCGATAATGTTATCGTAACGTTCACTTTCTGCTTATAGCGTAAAAAAGACCGTGGACTTATTATAAGCGTCTTTACTGGAGAAGGCGCTATGACTTATATTTTGCGGTGTACGCACCGTCAGCAAAAAAACAACTGCAGGACTCATCATCAGTACAATCATATATTGCGCGCCAATGCGCTTACTCAGTTTTGTCAAAACTTCCACTGACAGTGGCCCGCGCTCCTGTCCTCTTCAAAAAAACCGACGTGGGGAGGTTGGTAGAAGCCGTGCGTGCTGCCGGACTAAACGTGACGGGCGTGGAGGTCACGCCGGACGGTACGCTAAGGGTGATAGAGGCCGGCCCGTCACGAAGTTCTCAGAACGATTTTGATCGGCACGAAGCGGAGCTCTGACGTTGGCAGTGCAGTACATAAAGCGTGCGCGCCCGGGCAAACCAATCGTCTGGTATGTCTATGCCTTTAAGGGTGGTCCCCTTGTCATGAGGGCTGTCCAACCAAAGAAGCCTACGCTTTCCCCCGACGCTCACATCAAAATCGCAGGAGCGTTCAAAGCCGCAAACAGCCCTGACCCTTCAACGCTGCACTCTCTCATTCATGGCTGGCGAGCTTCGCCAGAGTGGAAAGCCCTTGCTGACGGTACACGGCGCGTCTGGGGCGGTCATCTGGATCTGATTGAGGCGCGCTGGGGAACAAAGCCAATCTCTGTTTGGGATGATCATCGGATGGTCGCCAAGGTGATGAAGTGGCGGGACGAACGCGCGGCGACGCCTCGCTCCGCGGATATGGGCATAACTGTCCTGCGGGAACTGCTTAAATTCGGACGGCTTCGGGGCCGCGTACGGGTCAATGTCGCCGAAGGTATCCCGCACCTTTACAAAGGCGGCGACCGCGCGGACATTATCTGGACTTCAGAGGATATGGAGGCATTCCGGCTCGCCGCTACCGAAGCGAGGCGACCCGCCCTTTACGACGGGCTACGGCTCGCCGCTTTTACCGGCTTACGCTTGTCCGATCTAGTGTCCCTCACATGGGAACATCTGGGGGAGGTCGCCATCGTCAAGACGGCGCTTAAAAAGAGCCGGGGCAAACGCCGCAAGGCAATCGTACCGGTGACAGATGCGCTGGAGAAACTGCTGGCGGAACTACGCACTCGGAAGCGCAAGGAAGGTGTCAATACGGTGCTAGTGAACGAACGCGGCGCGTCATGGACGGCAGCCGGGTTCGGCGGCAGCGGTAGCTTTGGTAAGGTCCGGGACGCCGCCAACATCGTACATATCGAGGAAGGGGACGACGGACTGCCGATGGAGCGGCGGAAGCACCTTCACGACGTGCGTGGTACGTTCTGTACGCTCCTACTGACGGAGTGCGAACTGACGGATGAGGATGCGGCGCGAATAATGGCCTGGTCGCCGGGGCGCGTCGCGAAAATTCGCAACACTTACGTCGACTCTGCCGCCGTCGTGATTTCGCTCGCCGAACGGATGCGAGCAAAACACGAAGCAAAACAATCTAGCGCTCGCAGGTAAAAACGGCGGAAATACGTGGAGCGGGTGAAGGGAATCGAACCCTCGTCGTAAGCTTGGGAAGCTTCTGCTCTACCATTGAGCTACACCCGCGCGAGGCGGCGGCACAGGTGGCACTTCTGGTTTCACGGGTCAACGGCATTTGAGGCGCGTGGAGGATCGGGTAAGGCTGGAATCATGAGGCTCTTCGCTATCGCCGTCGCGCTGTGCACTGCCATCCCCGCCGGTGCAGAGACGGTGCGGGTGGCCGATGCCGCGGCGCTGGCGCAGGCGGCGGTGCGGGCGGCGCCGGGCGACACGATCGTATTAGCGAACGGAGTGTGGCGCGACCAGCCTTTGGTCGTCGCGGTGCAGGGGGCGGCGGGGCGGCCGGTGACGGTCATGGCGGAGACGCCGGGCGGGGTCGTGCTTTCGGGGCGGACCGGGCTGACGATCGGCGGCAGTCATAGCGTCGTCAGCGGCATCGTCTTTCGCGACGCGCGATCGGCGGGACCGGCGCTGGTCGCGGTGGGCGACGACACCACCGGCATCGTGCTGCGCGAGATCGTCGTGGAGCGCGCATCGCGGCCCGACCGACGCGACGGCGACGTGTGGCTGGCGCTGGGCGGTCGCGGCAGTGCGGTGGAGGCGAGCCGCTTCGTCGGCAAGGCCAATAGTGGCGCGACGATTTCGGTGACCGGGCAGGATGCGCGGATCGTGGGAAATCACTTCGCGGGGCGCCCGATGCTGGGCATGGCGGGCGGCGAGACGATCCGGGTTGCGCCCTCGGCGCGCGGTGCCGTCATCGACCGCAACCTGATCGAGGACTGCGATGGCGGCCCGGCAACGATGCTGATCGCCGGCGATGGCGCGGTGGTGCGCGGCAATCTGGTGCTGCGATCGCAGGGAGCGATCGTCGTGACGGGAAGCGGCGCGCGGGTCGAGCGCAATGTGGTGCGCGGCTCTGGCGAAGCGCACAGCGGCGGCATCGTGTTGTCGGGCGCCGGCGGAATCGTGCGCGACAATTATCTGGAGCGGCTGGCGGCACCCGCGATCGCGGTCACAGCCGGCGGCGCGGGCGAGATCGCCCATAATTCGGTCATCGATTCCGCGCGGATCGCGGTTGCCGGAGACGGCGCGGTGCGCTTTGCCGACAATCTGATCCGCACGACGCTGGACCCGTTCCGCTTAGCCGGCGCTGGCGGGCGCGTCGTCTATACCGGCAACCGGTCGAGCTTCGATCCGCCCGCCGCGGTGGACGGCGGAGTGGTACGCGATACGCGGGATTTCGTCGCGAGCCCGACCGGACTGCTGCGTTTGCCCGATGGCGACGCGGGCACCGCCGTCGATCTGGCCCCGCTCGACCGGGCGACGGTCGGCCCGCGCTGGCATAGTCTCGCGCCACGGCCGCGCGGGTTCGGCAGCGGGCAACTCGTGGAGGTGCCGCGCGGCGGCGATCTCGGCGCGGCGGTGAAGGCTGCGGCGGCGGGGGATACGCTGCATCTGGCGGACGCGACCTACCGGGCGAGCGCGTCGATCGTCGTCGATCGCCCGCTGACGATCACCGGCCCGGCGCGGATCGAGACCAACACGGCCACGCTGTTCCAGATCGTCGCAGGCGGCAGCCTGAAGCTCGATAGCCTGACGATCAACGGTATCGGTGCGCCGCGACAGCCGGGCAACGCGATCGTGCGTTCGCCCGTAAGCGACGGCGGCACCAACTATGCCGTGATGCTGGATAATGTCACGGTCGGCGGCCTGACCGCCCCGGCCTTCGACGTGATCGCGACGACGCCGGGGAGCTTCGCGACGCGCATCGACATTCGCGGATCGCGCTTCACGAACGTCAGCGGCGCGATCGTCGCAGCGGCGGCGACCGAGCCGGGCTATCGCGCGGCGCTGGTGCGAATTGATGACACGCGGTTCGTTCGGGTTGGCCGCGTCGCCGATGTCGCGCGGGTCGGCGGCGATGGCTTCGGCCCGGCAGTCGAGATCACCGACAACCGAATCGAGCGCGCGGGCACGCCGTCGCTGCGGCTGGCGGGCGTCGATACGGCAGTGGTCGCCGGCAACGATGTCGGGGCGCCGAGCGGGATCGCCATCACGGGGCATGACCTGTCCGCAACGATCACGGTGCGCTGCAACCGTGGCGCGGGCGCCGTCTCCATCGTGCCGCCCGTCGCCACGCCGCGGGTCGCGCCCGACTGGCGATCCGCCGTGCCGTGCGACTGGCCGCGCTGACCGCCCGTTCGCGTCAGATTCCGCCGATGGTCACCGTGTGCCCCGCGGCTTCCAACTCCGCGGTCAGCGCGGCGATACACGCCTGCGCGATCCCCGCATCGGTCGCGCGCACCACGAAATTGGCGCCGACGCGTCCGTCGCGGAAGAACGGATAGCTGCCGATCGACACGCCCTCCGTCCCCTTCTCCACCCGGCGCAGCAGATCGGCGACCTCGCTTTCCGCCACCCAGCAGCCGATCGTTTCAGATACCACCGGGCGCCCACCCTCCAGCGTACCGGTCAGCGTGTCGAGCATGCCCGCGGTGATGTGCGGCACGCCCGCCATCACGAACCAGGTGCCGCAGCGAATGCCGGGCGCCCCCGACACGCGGTTCTCGATCAGCGTCGCGCCGTCCGGCACCCGCGCCATGCGCAGCCGCGCCTCGGTCAGGCCGCCGCGCGTTTGGTAATAACGTTCCAGGATGGCGCGGGCGTCCGGGTGGATCGTCACCGCCACGCCCAGCGCCTTCGCCACCGCATCGACGGTGATGTCGTCGTGCGTCGGCCCGATCCCGCCGGTGGTGAACAGATAGTCGTTGCGCGCATCCAGTTCGCGCAGCGCCGCGACGATCGCATCCTCGACATCCGGCACGATCCGCACCTCGGCCAGGCGGATGCCCTGCACGTTCAGCCACGTCGCCAGCTGCGCCACGTTGCGATCCTGCGTGCGCCCCGACAGGATTTCGTCGCCGATGACGAGGAGAGCGGCGGTCCAGATGCGTTCGGTCATGCGCGCAGGCATAGCGAAGGCGCGTCCGATCATCTATATCGCACGCCATGACCGACTATGTTTCCGCCGACGCGCCGCTGACCCGCACGGGCGCCATCCGCCTGCACGGGCCACAGGGTTTCGAAGGGATGCGCCGCGCCGGGCGGCTGGGCGCCGAAGCGCTCGACGCGCTGGTGCCGCATGTGAAGCCGGGCGTGACCACCGCCGAGCTGGACGCGATCGCATACCAGACGATCACGGCAGGCGGCGGCGTGCCGGCGACGCTAGGGTATCGCGGCTATGGGTACAGCAGCTGCATCTCGATCAACCATGTCGTCTGCCACGGCATCCCGTCGGATCGCACGCTGAAGGACGGCGACATCGTCAACATCGACGTGACCGCGATCCTTGATGGCTGGCACGGCGACAACAGCCGCATGTATCTGGTCGGCGATGTCGGCATCAAGGCGCGGCGGCTGGTCGACATCACATACGACTGCATGATGCTCGGCATCGAGCAGGCACGGCCGGGCAATCACATGGGCGACGTCGCGCATGCCATCCAGCAACATGCCGAGAAGCATCGCTACGGCGTGGTCCGCGATTTCTGCGGGCATGGTCTGGGCCAGCTGTTCCACGACGCGCCCGAGGTCGTCCACGTCGGCCGCCCCGGCACCGGCCCCGAGCTGAAGCCCGGCATGTTCTTCACGATCGAGCCGATGATAAACATCGGCCGTCCGGACGTGAAGCTGCTCGACGACGGCTGGACGGCGGTGACGCGCGACCGGTCGCTGTCGGCGCAGTTCGAACACTCGATCGGCATCACCGAGGACGGCTGCGAGATCTTCACGCTGTCCCCCGGCGGGTTCGACCGACCGCCGTATTGAGAGCAGAGGGGTCGGACACGCCCCCCTTCCCCGTCAGCGTTGGTCTTTCGCCCTACGGCACGATCCTGAAATTATACGTGTAGTTCGTGGCCGACCCGCGCACGATCACGTTCGCGATCGTCACCGTATAGCTGACGTTCTGCTGCAGACCCGTCACCGCGAACTGGATGTTGTTCGGAACGCCGTAGCCGACATTGTCGTAGCTGATGTTCGATACCGTCATCGCGGTCGTCCCCGCCGTCACGGTCACGCGCGCGTTCGCATAATTCACGTCGGCATTGGCGCTCGACGACGTCGCACTCGGCAATGCGGTGAACGACAGCAGGGCGCGCGTGTCGAAGAAGCGGATCGGATAATCACCGTAGGGATAGGCAACGAAGCTCGGCAGCGGGCTCGGCGTCGCGTCGCGTGTCGAGAACCCGAACACCTTCAGCGACGAAGCATCGACATAGCGGTTCCCGGTCGCCTGGATCGTCCGGCCGTAGGAAATGCGCGTCGCGAACGGATCGAGCATCCAGCGCCGGTGACCGACGTTGTTGGCGACGATGTTGTTCACCTCGTCCAGCCAGCCGCCCATGATCGCTTCGTTGCTGGCGTAATTCGTGCCGCCGCCCGATCCCAGATACAGGTTGCTGCTGCTGGCACCCGTGTAACCGGTGGCGGTGTAGCAGGTCCAGGTCGCCGGCGGCGTATGGTTCAGGGCGTTGTTCGCCGCCATCATCAACGCGGCTTCGGCCGCCTGCTGCTCGTCCGCGACGGCGTAGGTGACGGGGGGCAGGCGGTGCAGCGCGCGGATCGTGTTGACCGACGCCAGCACGCTGTCGCGCGTCGCCTGCGTGATCGTGCCCGCCCGGCAGGAGGCGATGTCGGGGACGACAGAATACATCGCCAGCGGGCCGATGCCCGCGGTCGGGCTGGGCGACGGCGACGGGGTCGGCGCAGGAGTTGCGGTCGGCGATGCGCTGGGCGTCGGGGTGGGCGCTGGCACGGTGACCGTTCCGCCGCCCGACGTCCCGCCCACACTGCCGCCGCCGCATCCGCCCAGCAGCAGCGCGAGCCCCGTACCGAGCGCCAGCCTGCGCATACCCGTTGCCATGTTCGATTCCCTCGCCCGTGTTCGCGCGCGACGATACGGCCGGAAAGGTTAACGGCGTATGTCGAGGATGGGAATTTCGGTGCCGCTATTACAGGCACTTGGGCGCCCTCTGCCGCATTAACGGGCAGACTTTCCTAACGCGACGGCCCCGCCCCCTTCGACGGCGCGCACGTTTCGACTGGCACGCTTGCTGCAACACTTGCCGCATACGGCGCGATCATCGACAAGGGTCTTCGTCGGTGACCACAGGGGCGGGTGAAGTGAAAAAGATCGAGGCGATCATCAAGCCGTTCAAGCTGGATGAGGTGAAGGAGGCGCTGCACGAAGTCGGCGTGAGCGGGATCACGGTGACGGAGGCGAAGGGCTTCGGCCGGCAGAAGGGGCATACCGAACTGTATCGCGGTGCCGAGTACGTCGTCGATTTCCTGCCCAAGGTGAAGCTGGAGGTCGTCGTCGAGGACGCGCTGGCCGACCGGGTGGTCGAGGCGATCGCGGGCGCGGCGCAGACGGGCCGCATCGGCGACGGCAAGATCTTCGTGATCCCGGTCGAGACCGCGCTGCGCATCCGCACCGGCGAACGCGACGACGATGCGATTTGACCCTGAAGATTTGACGGGGCGCAACTTTCGGTGAAATGACCGCGCTGCGGCGCAACATGATTCTGTCGCCCCGGGGGGCGGCTTCCTAAAGACGAAGGGCGATTTGAAATGGCGACGACAGCCGGCGACATCCTGAAGAAGATCAAGGACGAGGAGATCGAATGGGTCGACCTCCGCTTCACCGATCCCAAGGGCAAGTGGCAGCACCTGACCATGGTCGCCTCGCTGCTGGGCGAAGACGAGTTTACCGACGGTCTGATGTTCGACGGAAGCTCGATCGAGGGCTGGAAGGCGATCAACGAATCCGACATGACGCTGAAGCCGGATCTGGACGCGGTCTACACCGACCCGTTCTCCGCAACGCCGATGCTGATCGTGTTCTGCGACATCCTCGAGCCCGAAACCGGCGAAGGCTACAGCCGCGATCCGCGCACGACCGCCAAGCGCGCAGAGGCGTACGTCAAGACGCTGGGCATCGGCGACACCGTCTATGTCGGTCCGGAAGCCGAGTTCTTCATGTTCGACGACGTGCGGTTCGAGAACAGCTACTCGACCAGCTACTACAAAATCGACGACATCGAGCTGCCGGGCAATTCGGGCCGCGAATATGAGGGCGGCAACATGGGGCATCGTCCCCGTGCGAAGGGCGGCTATTTCCCCGTCGCGCCGGTCGACTCGGCCGTCGACATTCGCGGCGAGATGGTGTCGACCATGCTCGAGATGGGCCTGCCCTGCGACAAGCATCACCACGAGGTCGCGGCCGCACAGCACGAGCTGGGCCTGACCTTCGGCACGCTGACGACGACCGCGGATCGCATGCAGATCTACAAGTACGTCGTCCATCAGGTCGCGCACGCCTATGGCAAGTCGGCGACGTTCATGCCCAAGCCGATCAAGGAAGATAACGGCTCGGGCATGCACACCCACTTCTCGATCTGGGAAGGCAAGACGCCGCTGTTCGCCGGCAACGGCTATGCCGGCCTCAGCGACATGTGCCTCTATTTCATCGGCGGCATCATCAAGCATGCGAAGGCGGTCAACGCCTTCACCAACCCGACGACCAACAGCTACAAGCGGCTGGTGCCGGGC
Source organism: Sphingomonas sp. RS2018 (assembly GCF_054489605.1). Classification (NCBI taxonomy): domain Bacteria; kingdom Pseudomonadati; phylum Pseudomonadota; class Alphaproteobacteria; order Sphingomonadales; family Sphingomonadaceae; genus Sphingomonas; species Sphingomonas sp. RS2018. The sequence goes on along the minus strand of NZ_JBTMWL010000001.1, from coordinate 741,995 downwards.
TACGAAGCGCCGGTGCTGCTCGCCTATTCGAGCCGCAACCGTTCGGCATCGTGCCGCATCCCGTACGGCACGGGCGCCAAGGCAAAGCGCGTCGAAGTGCGCTTCCCCGACGCGCTGGCGAACCCCTACCTCGCCTATGCCGCGCTGCTGATGGCGGGCCTGGACGGCATCCAGAACAAGATCCATCCGGGCGAGGCGATGGACAAGAACCTGTACGACCTGCCCCCGGCCGAGCTGGCCGAGGTGCCGACCGTCGCCGGTTCGCTGCGCGAGGCGCTCGACAGCCTGGAGGCCGATCAGGACTTCCTGCTGAAGGGCGACGTCTTCACCGCCGACCAGATCGCGGCCTATGTCGAGATCAAGCGGGCGGACGTGGCGCGCTGGGAAATGACGCCGAGCCCGGTCGAGTACGACATGTACTACAGCGGTTGACCCTGCCGCACGGCTACGCCGCGGCGCTGACTGAAGAGGGGGCGCTGGACTCGGTCCGGCGCCCCTTTTCGCTGTCCGAACACCCGATTTCGCGCTGTGCGAAGGTATGGCTTCGGCCTTCATCCCGTCGCCCACGGACACAACTTCTGACGTAATTCATACGGACGACGTGGACCCCGGCAGCGAGCCCCGACCGCGATGACGAGATGATGACCCAAATGTCACAATCCTGTCTAAACCGACGCTAACCGTTTCAATCCGAGACAGAAATTGGCCTCCACGCGGATGGGTAGCTTGACAGGGTTAACCCTCTCCTTAAGCAAAGGTTAACGAATTCGGAGACGTCATTCACCAACCTGGGGGTGGCGCCGAAGACGGGGCATATATTCATCGAGGGGGGACTATGAAGACGTTCAAGCTTTTCGCGTGCGCCACAGTCGCGGTTGCCGCGCTTTCAGCCGCCGCGCCGCAGGCGCAGGCCGTGACTTTCGTTCTGAATAGCCTCAATGCCGGCACCGCCGCCGGAACGAACGCCCGCAAGGGCTTCGAGATCGCCGCCGCCTATTGGTCGTCGGTCCTTACCAACAACTCGACCGTCACGCTGAACATCGGCTTCTCCGCGCTGGGCACCGGCATTCTCGGTTCGACGAGCAGCGGCACGAACATCCAGATCAATCAGGACTATTACAGCGCGCTGGCGGCCAACGCGTCGTCGACGGTCGATGCATCGGCGGTGGCGACCTTGCGGCCGCTGACGACCGATATTTTCGGTGACACCAGCGCGGTGACCGCACGCACGAACGCGCTGAATGCGACGAACAACGGCTATCTGGATACCGCAACCCGTATCGACAGCGACGGATCGCAGAACAGCTCGACCATCTCGATGAACTCGTCGCTGGGCAAGGCGATGGGCTTCACGTCCGATGTGTTCGGGAACCCCCTGACCGCCGTCGATGGTAGCGTTCAGTTCAGCACCGGCTTCGCGTTCGATTTCGATCCGACCGACGGCATCGACAGCGACAAATTCGATTTCATCGGCGTCGCGATCCATGAAATCGGTCACGCACTCGGCTTCCGCAGCGGTGTCGATGTCGTCGATTCTTACACCTCGCCGGGCGGCACCGCACGGTTCGCGGGCACGGCGCTTCAGCCCGCGCTGGAAGGTCAGACCATCATGACCCAGCTCGACCTGTTCCGCTACGGTGAGGCGGGTCTGCTCGACTGGACGACGCAAGGCCAGGCGTATTTCTCGATCGACGGCGGCGTCAGCCAGCTGTACGGCGATTCTCGCATGGAAATGGGCCGTCTGAACGGTGGCCGTGGCCGTCAGGCGTCGCACTTCTACGACAGCGCCGCCAACGTGCCGCAGATCGGCGTGATGGATCCGACCTCGGGCTATGGCCAGATGCAGGAAATCACCGCGCTCGACATCGCGGCGTTCGATGCGATCGGCTGGCGCACGTCGTTCGATGCGAACCTGAACCAGGGCTATCGCTACACGACTGCCGAGGCCTACCGCCAGTTCGCCGCACAGGCGACGCCGGTGGTGCCTGAGCCGTCGACCTGGATGATGATGATCCTGGGCTTCGGCGCGGTCGGCTTCGCGATGCGCTCGAAGCGTCGCACCACCACGGTGCGCTTCGCCTGATCGGTAACGGCGGGGCATCGCTCCGCCGACATCGTCGAAAACGCGACGGCGGGGGGGCAACCTCCGCCGTCGTCGTTTGTGGACCTTAGGGGAGCAGCAACGTGCTGCCCCGCGTTTCGCCCGCTTCCAGCGCGCGGTGCGCGTCGGCGGCATCCTCCAGCGCAAAGGTCTGGCCGATCTCGGGCCGGATCGCGCCCGAGCGCAACATCGCGAACACCGAGTCGAAGCCGGCGCGCCGCTCCTCGACGCTGCGATAATAATCGAACATCGTCGGGCGCGTGACGAACAGCGAGCCGTGGCTCGCCAGCGCCCCTAGGCCGATGCCATCGACCGCGCCCGATGCATTGCCGAAGCTGACGATCAGCCCCCGCCGCCGCGTCGCCGCCAGCGACGCCGCCCAGCTCGCCTTGCCGACGCCGTCGAACACCACGTCGACCCCTTCGCCACCCGTCAGCTCGCGCACGCGCGCGGCGATATCGTCGCTGCGATGGTCGAGCACGTGGTCGGCGCCCGCCGCGCGGACGGCTGCGCCCTTTTCCGCCCCACCGGCGATACCGATCACGACGGCATCGCGCGCTTTCAGCCAACCGACCAGCAGATGTCCGACGCCCCCGGCCGCTGCCCACACCAGTGCGCTCTGCCCCGCCGTTACCTCCGCACAGCGATCGACGAGAAATTCGGTCGTCCCGCCCTTCAGCAGGATCGCCGCCGCGGTGTGATCGTCGATGTCGTCGGGGAGCGCGATCAGTTCATCGACCGGCACGATCCGCGCGGTCGCATAGGCGCCGCGGGTCGGGCCGAAGGTGCCGACCCGCGCGCCGACAGCCAGCTCGACGCCCGTGCCCACCGCTTCGACCACGCCGACGCTTTCCGACCCCAGTCCGGCGGGCATCGCGCTCGGGTAGAGCCCGCTGCGGAAATAGGTGTCGATGTAGTTCAGTCCGACTGCGGTAGTGCGCAGCAGCACCTCGCCCGGCCCCGGCGGCGGCAGGTCGACATCGACCCACTCGATCACCTCTGGCCCACCGGTTCGCTCGATCCGCGCTGTCCGTGCCTTCACGTCGCCGTCTCCCTCAATAATCCTTCGACACGCGCACGTTCGCGCTCTGCCGCCCGATCGTGCTGATCGACGACAGCAGCGACAGCCAGCGCGTAACCTGGAACTCGACGCGCGTCGCCGAATAGCCCTGCCCGTCCGAGATGATCTCCGCATACACGCGCCGCGTCAGATACTTGCCGGCGGCGATGGAGGTCCCCGCGCCGGTCTGCGGATCGGCTGGCAGGATGCGCAGCCGGTCGAGTCTTGCGGCACGCCGCACCGCATTGATCGGATTCAGCCCGCCGCCGCCGTCGCGCAGCGCGGAGACGGCGGCCGCCAGCTGCAACGCCTCCGGCGCGGACAGGCTGGTGATCGACGTGCCGAACAACAGGCGCGAGAGCAGCTCGTCTTCCGGCAGCGCAGGAATGCTGCTGAAACCTATTTCCGGCCGCTCCGCCGTACCGGTCACGCGGATGGTGGCGTTCAGCCCCTGCGCATCGGCCCGCGCGGCGATGTCGAGCACCGGGTTTGCCGGCACCGACCCGTCGAAGCGGATGATGCCGCGCTCGATCTCGAACTCCCGGCCGGCGAATTCGTAATCGCCGCGGACCAGGTCGAGCCGTCCGGTGATGCGCGGATTGGTCGGCTCGCCGCCGATCTTCAGATTGCCGGCCCAGACGCTGTCGAGGCCGAGGCCGCGCACCACGAAGCCCTCGCCGATGCGCGCATCCAGATCGAGCCGCCAGGGCGCGCGCGGCGCATCGTCCTCGTCGCCGCCGGGCACGTTCACCTCGCGGATGTTGAGCCGGGGGACGGGGGCGGCCTGCGCCGCCTGCCCCAGCCGATAGCGTCCGCTGCCGACCGTGACCTGCCCCGAGATGACGCCGCCCGACCCGTCCGAGCGAAAGCGCAACGGACCCGTCACGGTGGCGGCAATGTCATCGCGGCCGATCAGCTTCGCGGCCTGCGCCTGCACCGACAGGTCGATGCCGATGCCGTGCGAGGCGGCGAACTCGAACGCGCCGCTGCCCGACACGCGACCGGTGCCGGCGTCCTGCGCCGTGAAGCTGTCGATGACGAGCCGCGACCCGCCGAACCGTCCGGTGGCGGCGACGTTGCGCAGCACGGTGCCGGTCGTCGCGCTCTCGATCCGCGCGTTCTGCGTCCGAAGCGACCCCTGGATGCGTGGCGAGGCCAGCGTCCCCGACACGTCCGCGCCGATCGCCACCGGACCCGACAGGTCGAACAGCTCGACCCCCGTCAGCCGCCACAGCGTGTCCGCCGGCCCGCCATAGCGGATCTGCGCGACCAGCGGCGCGGCGGCGAGACGCTCCGCCAGCCCGCCCGACCCGAGCGGCGTCAGCAGCATCTGCGCGCGCCCGATCGTCTGTCCGCCCGACGCCATCACCGCGCGGAACCCCGCCTTCGACGCATCCAGCACGCCGGCCACGCCGACATCGATGGGCTTGGACGACAGGATCAGGCCCGATCGCGTCAGGCCACGCACCGTCATGTCGATCCGCCCGGTCGGCGCGCCACCGGCGGTCGCGACATAGCGCAGCGTGCCGGTCGCACTGCCGCCCAGCCCCATGCCCGGATAGCCGATGTCGAGCACCGACAGCGGCATCCGCGCGAGGCGTGCATCGACCTCGGTCTGCGCCGCCGAGGTGCGCCCCGACAGCTGCGCCTCGCCGCCCGCGAAGCTCAGCCGCGCGTCCTGCAACCGCCAGCCGTCGCCGTCGCGGACGATCGTCGCGGGCTGCGACAGTGCGATCGGCCGGCGGTCGACCGTGCCCTGTGCCTGCACGACGTAGCGGTCCGGGCTGATCCCGATCACCGACTGGATCGCGAACGCCCGCCCGCGGCTGCCGGCGATAGAGGCGCGCGCCTCGCCCACCCCGTCGACCAGCTTCACGTTCGCCGCCAGCCGCGCGAGCGACAGCGCACCGCGCCGCAGCCCCTGCGCGGTCAGCGTGGCCTCGATCGTCGTGCCGGCGGGGTCGAGCAGCACATCGGCCTCGACATGCCCGCGCCGGACGGTCAGCGCATCGGCCAGCCGCGCCGCGCGCGCGTCGAGCGAGATACCGATGCCCTGCACGCCCCCGCGCGGCGCGAACTGGATCGCGCCCGACAGACCGCCACCCGATACGTCGAGCCTGCCCGCAAAGCCGTCGTCGACGATATCGATCGCGCCGCTCGCCCGCGTACCCGCAACATCCAGTCGATCGACCTGCACCCGCGCCTCCCCCCCGCGCGGCAGCAGGATCGCGCCCGCCGCATCGAACCGCCCCAGCGTCGATCCGCCGGCGGCGGTGAAAGCGAAGCCCTGCGGCGTCGGGTCGAGGTGCGCGGTGACGCCGCGCAGGCCCAGCGCGTCCGCGGGGCGCTGGAACGTCAGGTCGAGTGTCGGTCGCTCGATCCGCCCGTCGAGCCGGATGGTCAGCGGGCCGTAGCGTACCTGCGTGCCCGCGCCCTCGAAATGGAAACTGCCGTCGCGGCGGCGATAACCGTTGCCGGTCAGCCGCAGGCCGGGCGACACCAGCTGGAGCCCGCGGAAGTACAGGACTCCGTCATTGCCACGCTCCAGCCCGGTGACGATGCGCGGCAGGCCGTTGGTGAGCGATTGGAAAGAGCCGTTGTCCAGCCGCACCATCTGCGCCGCACCGCGCCCGACGACGCGCGTGCCGCGCCCGTTCGCGCCGGGCACCACCGACAGCCGCGAAGTGACGTCGACGACCCCGAGGCCAGGAATTAGATAGCGCCGGAGGCCACCCGTCAGCGAGACCTCGTACCGCCCGGTACGCAGGTCGAGGAACAGCCCGATGCTGCCGTTCAGCTTGTCCGACAGAAGCCGCAGGTCGTCTCCGGTGATCTCGGTCGCCGTCACGCGCAGCTTGCCCGCCACCGACAGATTGCCGAGGATCCCGCCCGCGACCTCGCCCACCCCGGTCACGCGCCGCGCGGTGAAGGCGACCGGCAGCGTGACGGGCGCCGGCGAGAGCCGCCCCTGACCGGCGGCGCGCACGCCCTCGAACCCGGTGTTATCGAAGGCGAAGCGATCGGCGGTCAGGCGATAGTCGAACGCGGCGGTGGCGAACGGCCCGTCGAGGATCGCGCGCAACGCGACGTTGCGACCCGTCATATTGGGGAACAGCGCGCTCGGGCGGAGCAGGCGCGCGGCGACGCGGACGTTGCGATAGACGCTCTTCGCCAGATCGAGCTCGCCCGTGGTGTCGATCGCCAGCGCGCTCGACCGCAGCGACAGCGACCCGTCGATGCGGCGCGCGGCATAGGTCGCCGCGCCGTTCACCAGCACGCGCGGGGCCGACAGCCGCTGCAACTTGCCGGTCACGATCGCCGAGGGCGCGACCACCCCGGACAGGCCGTAGCGACCGGCATCGTTGGTGAGGCGCAGGTCGACGATCCGCGCCGCCCCCGCATCGGCGCGCAGGCTGCCGCGCCACGCGGCCCAGCGTCCGTCGCCGTCCAGTTCCAGCGCCAGCGGCCGGCGGATGCCGGTCAGCGCCGCCAGCACGCCCTCCGCCGCCCCGCGCGCGGTCACGTCCACGTCGAACCGGTCGCGGTCGGGCTCCGCATCCAGCCGCAGCCGCAGCCGGTCGGTCCCGGCAACGGCGACGGCGAGGTCGATCATCGCCCTTCCCGCGCGGATGTCGGCGCGCGCGGCGATGGTGGCGACGCGCCGCTGACCCGACACTGGGGGCAGCAGCGTCAGGCGGTCGATCCGCAACCGTCCGATCCGGATGTCGAATCCGGGCAGGATCGGCCCGCGTTTGCCGGTCGGCAGCAGACGAACGCGCTTCAGCAACGTCGCCTGTGACACATCGAGGCTCTCGATACGTAACCGGTTGTTGAGCCAGTCGAACGGTCGCCAGTCGAGCAGCGCGCGCGGTGCCTGGAACACCAAGCCATCGGCGTCGCGCACGCGCACGTCGATCAGCACCGCCTTGCCATAGAGCGACCCGTCGATCCTCCCGACCGAATAGCGCAGGCCGTTGGCGGGGCGCAGCGCGCCGATGCGGTCGGCGACGAAGCGGTGTCCTATCTGCGTATCCAGCAGCCCCGCCGCCGCGACCAGCAGCGCCACGGCCAGCAGCAGCGCAATTCCGACCCACGCGAGCCAGCGCCGCCGCCGTGGCGCCGGTGGCGGCAGAGTCTCCGCGGTTTGGCTCAAAACGCCTGCCCCAGTGAGACGTAGACGCCGATCTTCGGATCGCCCCGCTGTGGATTGAGCGGGGTGCCGACGTCGATGCGGATCGGCCCGAAGTTCGAATAATAGCGGACGCCCAGCCCCGCGCCGTAGCGGAAGCCGGCGAATTTCGGCAGCGGTGTGGTGTAGATGTTGCCGCCGTCGATGAACGGCACGATCCCGAAATTGCCGAACGCCTTCACCCGCGCCTCGATCGAGAATTCGGTGATGCTGCGCCCGCCGATGGGGTCGTTGTTCAGGTCGCGCGGCCCGATCGACTGATAGCCGTAACCACGCACCGATGCGCCGCCGCCGGCGTAGAACCGCCGCGACGGGGCGATGGCATCACGCGGCGCGCCAGCGATCGTGCCGAGGCGGATGCGACCCGCCGCGACGACGCGCGACGTGACCGGGCGGTAATAGCTCGCATCCAGCTGCATCCGCGCATAGCCGAACGCGCTGCCGACCAGGGACAGTTCAGGACTGAACCGCCCGCCGAGACGAAAGCCGCGCGTCGGGTTCAGCAAATCGTCCGACCCGTCGTAGATCAGGCTGGTCGGCAACGCGCCGATGAAATACGTCCGCCGCCGCGGCGCGCCCGTCGACAGGATGACGTCGCGCTCGTCGGTCGCGACCAGCTCCGCGCCCAGCGACCACGTCCACGCCTTCTGGAAGAAGATGTTGGTCTGCCGCTCCAGCGTACCGGCCAGCTGTACGGTATCGGCCTCATAGGCGTCGCGCTCGGTATGTGCGGCGGACAGCTGCAGCGTCAGCACGCGGTCGCGGCCGTGGAAATTGTTGCGGCGGAAGACGATCGAGCCGAGCTGCTCGCGCGTGCCGAGCACCCCGCGCAGCGTCACCGCGCCCTCGGGCGGAAAGAAGTTGCGATGCGTCCAGCTGACCTCCGCGCGCGCACCTTCGCCGGTGCCGTATCCCAGCTCACCCGCGATCGTGCGCGGCGGCGCGGGCTCCAGCGCCACGGCGATATCGACGGTCGCGGGATCGCCGGTCTCGACCGGATCGACGCGGACGGAGGAGACGAGCCCGGTCTGGACGAGCGCGCGGCGCAGGTCGATCAGCGCAGACGCGTCGTATTCCTGACCGGGTTTGAACCGGGCGATGTCCTGCACATGGCCGGGGCCGAAGATGCGCGTGTCATCCATGCGGATGCGGCCGAAGCGGCGCTCGGTGCCCGGCGTCACGCTCATCGACAGCGTCGCGGTGCGGGTCGCGCGATCGACGACGATCGCCGGTTCGCCGACGCGTGCAAAAGCGAAGCCCTCCTCGCCCACCGCGGTGCGCAGCCGGTCCTCGGCGGCGGCGATGGTGTCGCTGTTCACCGGCGCATCGCGGGCGATGCCGAAGGCGTCGCGCAGCGTGTCGGCCTTCGCCCCCGCCGCCTGCACACCTGCCAGCTCGACGTCGGCGAAGCGGTACAGCGCGCCCGGCTCCGCCTCCAGCGTCACCACCAGCGCACCCGCCTGCGGCTCGACCCGCGTCGTCACCCGCGCGTCGTAATAGCCCTCGGCGCGCAGCAGCGTCTCGAGCAGCCCGGCATCCTCGCGCGCGCGGCGATCGACCTGTGCCGACAGCGCCTTGTCGTCGCGATTGGCGCGCAGCGAGGATTCGGCGTCGAAGCGCTGACGCAACAGGGCGCTGGCGACGCCGTCGATCCCGATGAGCTTGTACGAATAGCGCGTTTCCGGCGCGATCTGCGCGCGCTCGGTCGATACCGCATCCTGATCGGCGGGTGCGCTCGTCAGATCGGGCCAGTCCACGCCGATGCCGGGCAAGGGCGCCATCGGCGACGCCGGGTCCAGCCCGCCACCGTCCGCCGGCGCGGGCGGCGGCGTGGCCGGTGCGTCCTGCGCATGGGCGGTGAACGGCGCGAACGCGAGCCACGCAGCGGCGATCGCGCAGGGCCGGCGAGCGGGGCCGAACATGGCCCGACCTAGCGCGCAGCCCGCTGCTACGACAATGATTTAATGCCGCGTGCCCTGCGCTTCGTCGCTCGCCAGGAACATGATGAGCCGTTCGACCGACCGCCACCGCGCGAAGCCGACCGCATTGCCGAGGTCGCGGCTGCGTTCGGCGCGGTTGGCGGCCTCGAAACCGGCGTCGCTGCCAAAGCCCGCGATCAGCGTGGCGGCGGTATCGACTTCGCTGCGGTCGGTCAGGCAGGGGGCGGCAGGCGGGGGGAGGCGTTCGATCATCGAAGCCCCTACACTCAAGCCGCGTGCCAGAACGTCGCCGATGCCGGACAGCGCGCGACACGAAGGTAAACGGCCCCGGCGCCCTGCCCTGCCGACCGTCCCGGGCGTGCCGATACGGGACGGTGGCGTCTCGCATCGGGACATGGCAAGGCGTCGCCGACCATGACCACCGACGATCCCGCCCCGACCCCGACTCCCGAACCCACCGGCGCCGGCGGCCCGATCATGCTGGCGATCGTCGCCGGCCTCGTGATCGGCTTTCTGCTGGGCCAGCCGACGGTAGGATTTCTTGTCGGCGTGGTCAGTGGGATCGTCATCGCCACGCTGCTGTGGATGCGCGACAACCGGCGGTGACCTAACGGTGCTCTCTCGCGGTTGGGAGCCCAGAGCCACAAAAACTGTCGCTGATAACCCTGGGCTCCCGCCTTCCCGGAAGTGCGGAAAACTTCACATCGCCCGCGACAGCAGCGCCACCCGCCCCAGCACCTCCACGTCGCGCTTCGCCCGCACGATATCGTCCGCATTGTCGCTGACGATCCGCCAGTCGTCGCCATCGTCGACCAGCCGCTTGACGTGCAGCGCGTCGTCGATGCGGATCACCCAGATCGCGCCATTCCGTCCTGCCACACGCTGCGCCCGGTCGACCAGGATGCGATCGCCGTCATGGATGGTCGGGAACATCGAATCGCCAGCGACGGTCAGCACCGCCGCCGATCCCGCGGCGATGCCCAGCCGATCGAGATCGGCGCGCGCATAGCCCGCGCTCGCCACCGCCGCCTCGTCGGTGGCGAAGCGGCCCGGTCCGGCCGATACGGTCACCGCCAGCTGCGGCACCCGCACGATATCGCCCCCGCCCGCCGCCACGCCGCCCAGCACCGCTTCATCCGCCCCTAAGAACCGCGCGAGCAGGCCGCGCTCGCGCTCGGGCAACAGCCGCGGCGATCCGCGGCGCAAATACTGCTGCATCCACGCCGCGTTGCGCCCGGCTACGCGCGACAACGTGGCGAGGCTGGCACCGCTGCGGTCGATCAGCGCCGACAGCGCGGCGCGCTGGGCGTCCGGTTCCATAGCGAAAGCATAACCGTAGGAAATTCCCTAGACAAGTTGGAAATCGGAAAAGAGAACAGACAAGGAACAAATGATTCGAATCGGAGGTCTGAAGCCATGTCTGTCCTTGTCGTCATCAACCGCTACCTGCGCGATTCGGGGATGCCGCCGACGCTGTTCGGTCGCCACGTCGCCAACGACCCGCGCCTGGTCGGCGATCTGGAGCGGGGGCGCGAACCGGGACCGGGCATGTGCGCCCGGATCGAGGCGTATATCGCCGCAAACTCGGGCAAGCGCGCATGAGCCGCCGCCCGGATGCCGGCGCGCTGCTGGAACGCGCGCTGATCGAATCGGCGGCGCGCTCGGCGGTCAGCCTCACGATCGAATCACTCGGCTCGCGCGCCTGGGCGAGCGCCACCTTCTCGGGCGCGCGCCACACGCTGACGCTGCGGGCAGCGCGGTCGCTCGATACGGACAGCTGGATCGGCGAACTGGAGGAGGCCGAACTGTCGGTGCGGGGTCATCTGGTCGCGGATGTCGCGGTCACCACGATCGAGCGTTCGGGCGGCGATGTCTTGGCGCATGTAGAGGTGCTGACGCTGGAGGATGGGTAAACCCCCTGCCGTTCGTGCTGAGCCTGTCGAAGCACCGTTCTTCGATCCACACACGATACCCCTTGGGCACGAAGGACGGTCCTTCGACTTCGCTCCGGACGAACGGAAAAGGGAATGAGCCCCTTCAAGCCGCCGGCAGGCGCAACCGCACCAGCAGCCCGCCCAGATCATCGCTCTCCTCCAGACTCACCGTACCCTCGTAGATCTCCGCCACATCGCGCACGATGGCGAGCCCGAGGCCCGTCCCCGGCTTCCCCGAATCGAGCCGCACCCCGCGATCGAAGATGCGGATGCGGTCGGCTTCGGGGATGCCGACGCCGTCGTCCTCGACCAGCATCTCGACGAAGCCGGCCTGCGCGCCCACCGTCACGAACACGCTGCCGCCGCCGTATTTCGCGGCATTCTCGACCAGATTGCCGAGAATTTCATCCAGATCCTGCCGCTCGATATGCGCGACCAGATCCTTCACCCCGTCCACGTCGATGCGGACGTTGGGATAGAGCCGCGCGACCGCACGCTCGACCGCCTGAATGCTCGGCCACACCTCCGCACGGCTATGCGCGGAGCCGCGCCGCCCGACCGCGCGCGCGCGGGCCAGGTGGTGATCGACCTGCCGCCGCATCGTCCGCGCCTCGCGCACCACGGTTTCGGCAAGGTCGGCCTGCCCCGCCGCGGCGGCGTTCATGATGACGGTCAGCGGCGTCTTCAGCGCATGCGCCAGATTGCCGGCATGCCGCCGCGCCTCCTCGGCCTGCCGATCGTTGTGCGCGACCAGCGCATTCAGTTCCTCAACCATCGGCGCGACTTCGGCGGGCATCGCGCCCTCGACCCGCGTCGACTTGCCCGCGCGCATCCGCTGAATCTCCAGCCGCACCTCGCGCAAGGGGAGCAGGCCGTAGCCCGTCTGCAACGCCACCATGATGATGAGCCCCGCGCCGAGCAGCAGGAAGCTGCGGATCAGCACGCGGCGCAACGCCTCGATCTGTTCGTCGAGCGCGATGCGGCTCTGCGCCACCTGGAATTTCCAGCGCACCGGCGATCCGGGCAGCGTCACGTCGCGCTCCATCACGCGCAGTTTCTCGTCGCCGAATTGCTTGCTGTCGTAGGTATGGACCTGGTTGTCGGCGCGCGCGGCGGTGACGCGCAGCGTGCGATCCCACAGCGATTGCGAGGGAAACGTCTCGAACCCCGCGCCGCTGACCTGATAGTAGAGCCCCGATCCGGGTTCGAGGAAGCGGTGGTCGGCCAGCTCGCGGCTGAAGCGCACCTCGCCCTCCGGCCCGATCTCTGCGGACACCAGCATGGTGTTCAGCAGGAAGTCGAGCTGGTTGTCGAAATTCGCCTCGATCGACGACGACAGCACCCGGTCGAGCGCGAAGCCGCCGCCGGTCAGCAACACCATGATCCACGCCGCCGCGATCAGGATCATGCGCCGCGACAGCGATCCCGTGACGCGCACATAGGGTCGCGGGGCGGGTTCGCCCGGCATGGCGGGCGCTGCCGCCGCCGGCTCGGGCACGGGGTCGTCCTCGCCCGAGAACAATATCCACCCCAGCCGCGCGGCGGCGAAGGTGCCGACGATGAACAGCGCCCTGCCCGCCCACGCCACCGAATCGTAAAGGATGAACCCGCCGGTCAGGCCGCAGACGACGCCCACGACCATGAGCGCGATCTCGCTCTCACGCCGCATCGCGTCGCCCCGTCACCGCCGCGTGCGCGGTCACTCGGTCGGCCGGCGCTCGTCCGGCTCGTCGAGGCTGTAGCCGAGCCCCCGGATCGTCGTCAGCACGTCCTGCCCCAGCTTCTTGCGGATGCGCGTCACGAACACTTCGATCGTGTTCGAATCGCGATCGAAATCCTGGTCGTAGATATGCTCGATCAATTCGGTGCGGCTGACGACCTTGCCCTTGTGATGCAGCAGGTAGCTCAGCAGCTTGTATTCCTGCGCGGTCAGCTTCACCGGCTCGCCGGCCTTGGTCACCTTGCCCGAGCGCGTGTCGAGCCGGATGTCGCCCGCGGTCAGCTCGGCCGAGGCGTTGCCCGAGGCGCGGCGGATCAGCGCGCGCAGGCGGGCGATCAGTTCCTCGGTCTGGAACGGCTTGGCGACATAGTCGTCGGCGCCCGCGTCCAGCCCGGCGACCTTGTCGGACCAGCTGTCGCGTGCGGTCAGCACCAGCACGGGGGCGCTGCGCCCCTCCTTGCGCCAGCGATCGAGCACGGTCAGCCCGTCCACCTCGGGCAGGCCGAGGTCGAGGATGATCGCGTCATACTGTTCGGTGGAGCCGAGAAAATGCCCCTCCTCCCCGTCGGTCGCGAGGTCGACGGCATAGCCCGCCCCCTCCAGCGTCGAGCGCAGCTGCTGGCCCAGATTGGGCTCGTCCTCGACGATCAGGACGCGCATAGGCCTCTCCTTCCCTGTGTGAATGTATCGATCAACCGCCGGCGCGGCCCAGCACCGCGCCCGACCGGCCGTCGACCAGTATCCAGATGACGTTCCCATCGCGCAGGAACTTCAGTGTGTAAACGGCGCTGTCCGAATCGAAGACGAAGCCGATGTACTGCGCGCCGCGCATCGACGGCACGATCTTCTTCTCGATCTCGGCCAGCGACAGCATGCGGCCCTGCTTGTGCGCGGTGGCCGCCGCCCCGGCGTCACCACGACGGTTCTGCCCGGATTCGCTCCCGGCATCGGTCGTCGCGCCCACGACGGGCATCGCGGCGAGCAGGCCGGTAAAGGCGATGGCGGTCAACATCTTCATGCCGGCTTTGCATAGAGGCGGCGGATTGAACAGCCTGTGAATAGGTCGGAAAGCCTGTCGCAATGTACCGAAGCGCGGCAGCAGACTTGCTGACTCGCGCAAGGTGGGCCGGCGGGCAAAGCCCATCCGACGACACGGCATTCACTTCCGTGTCGGTCCTGCCCGCATGGAAAGGCAGCACTCCCCTCCCTGACAAGGGAGGGGAGGATTTAAACCCGGCGCTTATGCCTCGATTTAGCGTCGCTAAACCGCTAGGCGCGCTCGCCTATGGCCGCACCAATTCTCGCCTACGAAGGCCTCGGACTCAATCAGGGTTCCGGCTGGCTCTTCCGCGATCTCGATCTCTTCATCGGCGAACGTGATCGCCTTGCGCTCATCGGCCGCAACGGCGCGGGCAAGACGACGCTGCTGCGTCTGATCGCCGGACAGATCGACAGCGACGAGGGGCGGCGCACGATCGTGCCCGGCACGCGATTCGTCATCCTCGAACAGGATCCGAAGGTCGCCGGCTTCGCGACGCTGCGCGATTTCGCGCTGGCCGGCGACGACGCCCCCGCCGCGCACGAGGTGGAGGCGATCGCCGACCAGCTCGGCATCGACCTGATGCGCGAAGCTGCCACGGCGTCGGGCGGCGAACGCAGGCGCGCCGCCATCGCCCGCGCGCTGGCGCAGGATCCCGACATCCTGCTGCTCGACGAGCCGACCAACCACCTCGACATCCATGCGATCGAATGGCTGGAGGACTGGCTGTCGCGCTTCCGCGGCGCGTTCGTCGTCATCAGCCACGACCGCACCTTCCTGACCCGCCTCACCCGCCAGACATTGTGGCTCGACCGCGGCAAGATCCGGCGCGCGGACGTCGGCTTCGGGGGGTTCGAGGCGTGGACCGAGACGGTCTATGCCGAGGAGGAGCGCAACGCCGCCCGCCTCGACGCGAAACTGAAGATCGAGGAGCACTGGCTGCAACGCGGCGTCACCGGCCGTCGCCGCCGCAATCAGGGGCGTCTTGCCAAGCTGAAGGACATGCGCGCCGAACGCGCCGCGATGACCGGGCCGCAAGGTGCCGCCGCGATCCAGGTCGGATCGGACGATTCGAAGACGAAGGTCGTCATCGACGCGAAGGGCGTGACGAAGCGCTTCGGCGCCGGAGACCAACAGCGCGCCATCATCCGCGATCTCACCCTGCGCGTGACGCGCGGCGACCGCATCGGCATCGTCGGCGCGAACGGCGCAGGCAAGACGACCCTGCTGCGCCTGCTGACCGGTGAACTCGCCCCCGACGAAGGCACCATCCGCCTCGCCAAAACGCTCGACGGCATCGTCATCGACCAGCAGCGCAAGCTGATGGCTCCCGACAAGACGGTGCGCGAGGTGCTGGCCGAGGGTGGCGAGTGGATCGACGTGCTGGGCGTGAAGAAGCACATCATCGGCTATCTGAAGGAATTCCTGTTCGAACCCGGCCTCGTCGATGCGAAGGTCGGCACGCTGTCGGGCGGCGAGCGTTCGCGGCTGCTGCTGGCCCGGGAGTTCGCGCGGCCATCGAACCTGCTGGTGCTCGACGAGCCGACCAACGATCTCGACCTCGAAACACTCGACCTGTTGCAGGAAGTGATCGCCGATTACGCCGGCACGGTCATGATCGTCAGCCACGATCGCGACTTCCTCGACCGCACCGTCACCGTGACGCTCGGCCTCGACGGATCGGGCAGCGTCGACGTGGTCGCGGGCGGCTATGCCGACTGGGAATCGAAGCGCAAGGGCCGCAACGCCGCCAAATCGGTGCAGAAACCCGCCGTCGTCGCCGAAGCGCCCAAGCCAAAATCGGTGAAGCTCACCTACAAGGACCAGCGCGACTACGACCTGCTGCCCAAACGCATCGAGGAACTGGACGCCGCCATCGCCCGCGACGAGGCGACGATGGGGCAAGGCGACCTCTACGTCCGCGATCCGAAACGCTTCGACATGCTGATGGCCGCGGTGGTGAAGGCGCGCGCGGAGAAGGACGCGGCGGAACTGCGCTGGCTGGAACTGGCGGAAATGGTGGAGGGGTTACAATAGTCCGTTCGTGCTGAGCGAAGGTGCGGTTGCCCCTCACGCCAACCGCTTCCCCTCACGCCCGGCCAGCTCCACCACATATTGCCACGCGACCCGCCCCGACCGACTCCCCCGCACCGTCGCCCATCGAACCGCGTCCTGCGCATCCAGCGTCAGGCCGTGCGCCGCCAAATAGCGTGCGACGATCGCGACATAGGTGTCCTGATCGATCACGTGGAACCCGATGCTCAGCCCGAAGCGGTCGGCCAGCGCCAGTGCGTCGTCCACCGTATCGCGCGGGTTGATCGCGCTCGACTGCTCCTCGATATCGCGCGGCACCAGATGGCGGCGGTTCGAGGTGACGAGCAGCCGCACGTTCGCGGGCCGCGCCGCCGCGCCGCCCTCCAGCAGCGAGCGCAGCGCGCGCCCTTCCGCCGGCGACGCGAAGCCGAGATCGTCGACGAACACCGCGAACGGCCGCCCCGCCCCCTCCAGCAGCGCGAACAGCGCCGGCAACCGGTCGAGGCTCGCCGCCGCCACCTCAACCAGCGCGACGCCGGCCTGCGCGGCGGCACTCGCCACCAGCGCGGACTTGCCCGTGCCGCGCGCACCCCACAGCAGCGCGTCGTGCGCCGGCAGGCCGGCCGCATGCCGCTCCAGATTGGCGAGCAACGTCGTCTTCTGCGCGTCCATCCCCGTCAACAGGTCGAGCGGCACCGGCGCGAACCCGCGCGCGACGGTCACACCCGACCCGTCCCAGATATAAGCGGCGTGCCGCGTCAGGTCGGCCGGTTCGGGCGGCACCGGTGCGAGGCGTTCCAGCGCGGCGGCGATGCGGGCGAGGATGGGGTCGGTGTCGGTCATGGCGCGCGCATTAAAACATCACGTGTCAAAACTGAAACGCCACTCTCTTACCGTTCGCCCTGAGCCTGTCGAAGGGCTGCCCTTCTTCGTGCCAAGGGATACGCGGTCCGAAGAAAGTGCAGTGCTTCGACAAGCTCAGCACGAACGGGATGGGAGGTAATCGCACGCCCCCTCACCCCTGCATGTCGTACGCCTTCAGCAGATCGTACAGCGTCGGCCGGCTGATCCCGAGCAACCGCGCGGTGCTCGAGATATTCCCGTCCGCCCGCGCCAGCGCATGGCGGATCGCCCCCCGGTCGGCCCGCTCGCGCGCGGCGCGCAGGTTGATCGGCAGGCCGGCGTCCTCCGCCCCCCCCAGGTCGAGGTCGGCCGCCGTCACCCGCGCGCCATCGGCCATGATGACCGCGCGCTTCACGCGGTTCTCCAGCTCGCGCACGTTGCCCGGCCACGGATGCGCGTCGATCGCCGCCAGCGCATCGGGCGCGAAGCCCTTCACGGCGGCCTTGCGCAACCGCGCATGGTGCGCGAGGAAATGCCGCGCCAGCAGCCCGGCGTCCCCCGGCCGCTCGGCGAGCGATGGAATGCGCACGACGATCTCGGCCAGCCGGTAGTAGAGGTCCTCGCGAAAGCTGCCGTCCGCCACCATCGCGTCGATATCGCGGTGCGTCGCGCACACAATGCGCGTGTCGACGGCAATCGCCTTGCGCCCGCCAAGCCGCTCGATCACGCGTTCCTGCAGAAAGCGCAGCAGCTTGACCTGCAGCGGCAGCGGCACGTCGCCGATCTCGTCCAAAAACAGCGTGCCGCCCTGCGCCAGCTCGATCTTGCCCTCGGTCGTGCGGATCGCGCCGGTGAACGCGCCCTTCTCATGCCCGAACAGCTCGCTTTCCAGCAGCGTCTCCGGAATCGCCGCGCAGTTGATCGCGACGAACGCGCCCTTCCGCCCGCTGCGCTCGTGCACCCCGCGCGCCAGCACCTCCTTGCCGGTG
Organism: Sphingomonas sp. RS2018; assembly: GCF_054489605.1. Lineage (NCBI taxonomy): Bacteria > Pseudomonadati > Pseudomonadota > Alphaproteobacteria > Sphingomonadales > Sphingomonadaceae > Sphingomonas > Sphingomonas sp. RS2018. The sequence goes on along the minus strand of NZ_JBTMWL010000001.1, from coordinate 724,146 downwards.
CCCGATGCGCCGAGCAGCATTACCGAAACATCGGCCGACGCGACCCGTTCGATCGTGCGCGCGACGCTCAGCATCTCGGGCGCCGCCGTCACCAGCCCGCCCAGCGCATTCGCCGGCGTCGCCGTCCGCGCCAGCCGCGCATTCTCCGCCTCCAGATCGTGGACGTGGAAGGCGCGCGCGACGATCAGTCCCAGCGTGTCGATGTCGATCGGCTTGGCATAGAAATCGAACGCGCCCTCGCCGATCGCCCGCAGTGCGCTCGCCCGCTCGCCATGGCCCGACGCGACGATCACCTTCGTATCGGGCTTCAGCGACAGGATCTCGGCCAGCGTCGCGAACCCCTCCGTCACGCCGTCGGGATCGGGCGGCAGGCCCAGGTCGAGCGTGACGACCGCCGGCTCTTCGGCGCGCAATGCGGCGATCGCCTCAGCCCGGTCGGAGGCGACGATCACGCGGTAGCCATCATAGGCCCAGCGCAGCTGCCGCTGGAGCGCTGCATCGTCTTCGACGATCAGCAACGTCCGCTCGCTCATGCCGCAACCCCCAGTTCGTCCGCGCGCGCCAGGGGCAGCAGGATGCGAAATTCCGATCCCTCGCCCTCGCGGCTGTCCACCTCGATTCGGCCGCCCATGCTTTCGGCCAGCTGCTTCGCCTCGAACGCGCCGATGCCGAAGCCGGCGGGCTTCGACGACACGAACGGGCGAAACAGGTGATCGCGCACGAACGCCGCGCTCATGCCGCAGCCGCTGTCGACGATCGCGACCATCGCCGCGTCGCCCGATGCCGCGACGCGGATCGTGACCGCCGCACCCGGCGCGCTCGCCTCCACGGCGTTCAACAACAAATGCCCCATGATCTGCTCCAGCCGAACCGGGTCCGCCACCGCCTGCACGTCGCCATCGCCCTCGACGATGATCGAATGCGTCGCCCGCCGCGCCGCCGCGATCCGCTCGGCCAGAGCGCGCAAGGGGACCGCGACGCTCGCCTCGGCCCGCGGCCGACTGGCGGGCGACAGGCGCGCCAGCAGCGCGTTCATCTTCGCCGCCGAATCCTGCAGCGTGGCGATCATGTCCGCTCGAAAATCGGGGTTCTCCGCATGCCGCTCGGCATTGCGCGCGACCAGGCTGATACCGCTCACCAGATTCTTGATGTCGTGGACGATGAACGCGAAGCGACGGTTGAACTCGTCGAACCTCGCCCCTTCCGCCAGCGCCTCCTGCGCCTGCGCCTCGGCCAGATAGCTGGCGACCTGGCGCCCGGCGACCTTCAACAGGTCGAAATCCTCCCAGTCCAGCGCGCGGTCGAGCGGCGGTCGGGCGAGCAGGAGTGCGCCGACCAGATCGCGCCCGTGGATAAGCGGCACCAGCGCCCATCCGATCGCGTCGGCCATCATCCAGTCCGGCACCACCACCCGTTCGTCGTCGTCACCGCGCCCGGCGCGCAACGGGTCCAGCTCGACGATGCGCTCGCTGGTCGTCAGATGGTCGACCAGCGCAGCCCCCGCCCCCTCGCGCGGCGCCTCCGCCCAGTTCCACCCCGCGCCGATGCCCAGCCCCGCGCCGTCGCGCACCAGCAGCAAGCCGGCGGGCGATTCCGTCAGGTCGGCCACCGCCTTCACGACACGCGTCGCCAGCGGCACGCCGGTGCCCGCCGCGGCCAGCGTCGCGGTGAAGCGCAGCCATTCGGTGCGATAGTCATAGCGATGGCGATAAAGGTGCTTGGCGATCTTCACCTTCGCCCAGGCGCGCAGCCACGGCGACGCGGCCAGCGTCGCGACCGCCGTGGCGGATCCGAACACGAAGGCGGTCTGGAACAGCCGCGCGTTGCTGCCGCCGACCGTCGACAGCGCGCTGGTGACGATCGCCAGCAGCACGAAATAGCCGCCGATCGCGACCAGCGAGAGCGAGCGATAGGCGACCGCGCGCGACACCGCGACCGGACGGCGATCGTCGCGGTGCAGCGCCACCGCGACCAGCCCGCCGGCCAGCGCCATCGACAGCCCGCGCGCGACCTGCGGCAGCGGATGCCACCCACCGGTCAGATACGCCGTCGTCGCCAGCGCGAGGTCGGACGCCCAGATGCAGGCAAGCGCGCACGCCAGCAGCGCGACATCGCCCCGCCGCTCGGCCCCACCCAGATTGTGAACGAGCACCAGCGCGGCTACGTCGATCATCATCCGCAGCAGCGTCGCCAGCATAGTGATCTCGTTGCCCGCCGCCGTCCCGCGCAACGTCAGGCCCAGTATCTGGCCGGCGCTGGCGAAGACCACCACCATCGCCACCACGCCATAGATCGGCGCCGTGCGCGCACGATCGCGCGACAGCGCGACCATCACGCCCAGCATCGCCAGATTGCGCGCGCCGTCGACCAGCCGCGTGGCGATGTCCGCCCCGCCGATCCCCGCCACCGCCAGCGCCCACAGCGCGGTCAGCCCCAGCATCGCCACCAGCGGCCAGCGCGGCAGATCGGCGGCTACACGTCGCGCGGCGAGGACGGCCAGCAGCGCGAACAGCAGCGCCGACAGCGCATGGCTCCACAGGACCAGCGCGTCGGTCATGCGGCGACCGCGAGTGTAAAAGCATCCGACACCCGCCACCCATCGCGCAGATTGGCGAATAAATGTTGAAGACGGCGTGGCCGACGTGCCTAATGGAGCCGGGTGGCACTTCGTGCGTTCAAGCGCCCGGCGTGACGACCGTCGCCGCCGTTCCAGGGGGAAAATTCCGACCATGACCACCGCGCCGCCGATCGTGCCTGTCATTCTTTCCGGCGGGTCCGGTACGCGGCTGTGGCCGATGTCGCGCCCCGAACGACCCAAGCAATTACTGGCGCTGACGGCGGACGAGACGATGCTGCAGCTGACCGCGTTGCGCACCCCGCATGGTGAAGCGTTCGCCGCGCCGATCGTCGTCGCCAACACCGCCCACGCCGATGCGGTGGAGGAGCAACTCGCCGCGGTCGGGCTGGCGCCGGAAACGTTGATTCTCGAACCGGTCGGTCGCAACACCGCGCCCGCCATCGCGCTCGCGGCCATCGCGGCGGGCGGCGGTGACGCGCCCCTGCTGGTCATGCCCTCGGATCACGTCATCGCCGACGTCGCCGCCTTCCACGCCGCCATCGCCGCCGCGCTGCCGCTCGTCGCGGACGGCTGGCTCGTCACCTTCGGCATCGCGCCCGACGCGCCCGAGACGGGGTATGGCTGGATCAAGGTCGGGGACCGCATTGCCGACGGTGTCCACCGCGTCGATCGCTTCATCGAAAAGCCGCCGCTCGACGCCGCACAGGCGATGCTCGCGGCGGGCGGGCACGCGTGGAACGGCGGCATCTTCCTGTTCCGCGCCGACCGCTATCTCGAAGTGCTGGGCCGCGAGGCGCCCGACATGGTCGCCGCCGCGCACGCCGCGATCGACGCCGGGCGGCGGGAGGGCACACGGCTATACCCCGATGCCGACGCCTTCGCGGCCAGCCCGGCAGATTCGATCGATTATGCCGTGATGGAAAAGGCTGCGCGCGTCGCCGTCGTTCCGGTCACGATGGGCTGGAGCGATCTCGGCAGCTGGGACGCGCTCGACGCGATCAGCGCCTCGGACGAAGGCGGCAATACTCATGCCGGCGAAGTGATCGCGGTCGACACGTCGAACTGCTTCGTGCGCTCGGACGGCGCGCGCGTCGCATTGGTCGGGGTCAGCGACCTGATCGTCGTCGCCTCGGGCAACGACATCCTTATTTTACCGAAGGGCCGCAGTCAGGACGTGAAGGCGATCATCGAGGCGATGAAGGCGCGGGGGTAAGCCCCGCCACCCGATCGTGCTGAGCGCTGTCTAAGCACCGTTCCACGCCAAGCCCGTCGACTTCGCTCAGGACGAACGGTTTTGAGTTTACGTCCGTCCCGCTGCGAACAGAATCACCACGACGATCAGCACCGCCAGCGCCTGAAAGAAGATGCGATACTGCATCATCTTGTTCGATTTCAGCGCTGAGGCGCTCGGCCCGGTGCCGTTCTTCAGCTCCTCCTCGGTCGTCTTGAGGAAGACGACGATCCCGCGCACCAGCGCGACCACGGTGGCGATCATCGCTGCGAGCAGCAGGATGGCGAGGAAAATCTGCATGGTCGCTATCTAATCCTTCCGCGCTCCAAATCCAATGGGAAGATCGCCCGCGCGCAGCATCGCCGCCAGCGCCTGACCATCCATCCCGCCCTCGCGCAGTTCGGCCAGCGCGGGTGCCCCCGCACGCTTGGCGAGCCGCCGCCCGTCAGGCCCGGCCAGCAACGGATGGTGGTGATAGCGCGGCGTCGGCAGACCGAGCAGCGCCTGCAACAGCCGGTGGACATGCGTGCTGTCGAACAGGTCTAGTCCCCGCACCACGTCTGTTACGCCCTGGGCCGCATCGTCCACCGTCGCCGCCAGATGATAGCTCGCCGGCGCATCCTTGCGCGCCAGCACGACATCGCCGTGTGACGCGGGGTTAGCGGAGATCCATCCCGCGGTGCCGTCGTGCCACCATAAATCCTCCCCGGCACGGGGAGGGGGACCAGCGAAGCTGGTGGAGGGGGCCGGCCGCACACGTGCCGCTCGCGGATAGCCCCCTCCACCACCGGCTGCGCCGGCGGTCCCCCTCCCCGTGCCGGGGAGGATCGACAGCGCCTTCGCCACATTCAGCCGCCACGCGTAAGGACGGTCACACCCCACGTCCCGCCCCCGGCACGTCCCCGGATATACCGCGCCCGCCTCATGCGGCGCGGACAGGCTCGCCGCGATGTCGGCGCGCGTGCAGACGCAGCGGTACAGCAGCCCCATCCCCCGCAACCGGTCGAGCGCCGCATCGTACAGCGCCAGCCGCACCGACTGCCGCACCACCGGCCCGTCCCAGTCCAGCCCAAGCCACGCCAGATCCTCGACGATCCCCGCAACATGCTCCTCCCGGCTGCGCGCCCCGTCGATATCCTCGATCCGCAGCAGGAAGCGTCCGCCCCTGTCCCGCGCAAAGTCGTGCGCGCGGATCGCGGACACGGCATGGCCGATATGCAGCCGCCCGGTCGGGCTGGGCGCGAAGCGGGTGACGACGTCGCTCATCGGCACCGCGTTAACACGCCTCTTGACCCCGCGTCAGCGCCCGTGCTGTCATACCCACGTCATCCTTCGCAGCGATGGCTGCGCCGGCGGCACAGCGAAGGGGAGCAACTTGTTTCATCCCGACCTGCTCAGACATCCCGACGCCTGTCCGGCGCTGGTGCTCAACGCCGACTATACGCCGCTCAGCTATTATCCGCTGTCGATCTGGCCGTGGCAGACGGCGGTGAAGGCGGTGTTCCTCGACCGTGTCGACATCGTCTCGCACTATGAACGCGAGGTGCGCAGCCCGACCGCGTCGCTGAAGCTGCCGTCCGTCATCGCGCTCAAGCAATATGTCCGGCCATCGGCGTTCCCCGCCTTCACCCGCTTCAACCTGTTCCTGCGCGATCGCTTCGCCTGCCAATATTGCGGGACGCACCGCGACCTGACCTTCGACCACGTCATCCCGCGCGCCTATGGTGGTCGCACGACGTGGGAAAACGTCGCCACCGCCTGCGCGCCGTGCAACCTGCGCAAGGGCGGCCGCACGCCGGCGGAGGCGAAGATGCCGCTCTACGTCCAGCCGATCCGCCCGACCAACTGGCAGCTGCAGGAACACGGCCGCCGCTTCCCGCCCAACTACCTTCACGATACATGGCGCGACTGGCTCTACTGGGACGTCGAGCTGGATGCCTGAGGTCGATCGATCATCCCCCAACCCGTTCGTGCTGAGTAGCGGCTGAGCGAAGTCGAGGAGTGTCAGGTCGGATCGCCCCTGGACCATCCTGAAACATGCGGGGCATGTTTCACCTGACACTTATCGAAGCACAGGTGGCATGTCCTTCGATACGCCCCTTCGACAAGCTCAGTGGCTACTCAGGACGAACGGGTGCAGTCCCACACCCCGGTTGCGGCGCGCCCGGTTGCGGCGCGCTCGGCGGCGGCGCATGATCCGGCCGGGACGGTTGGGGAACAAAACACATGGCGGGACTGACGATGGATCGGCGGCGGGCGCTGGCGGTCGGGCTGGGCGGCGGCGCGGCGCTGGCGCTGCCCGGCTGGGCGATAGCGCAGGACGGCGGCGATGCGTGGCTCGATCCGCTCGTCCAGAGCTTCATGACCCGCTTCGACGTGCCCGGCGCCGCTGTGGCGATCGTGCGCAAGGACGCGCCGCCGGTGCTGCGCGGCTACGGCGTCCGCACGCTCGGCAAGCCCGGCCCGGTAGGTGCGAACACCCGCTTCGGCATCGCCTCGAACAGCAAGGCGTTCACCGCCGCCGCGATCGCGATCCTCGTTGACGAGGGCAAGGTCGGCTGGGACGAACCCGTCACCCGCTACCTCCCCGACTTCCGCATGGCCGATCCCGCCGTGACGGCGATGATGACGGTGCGCGATCTGCTGGTCCATCGCAGCGGCCTGCCGCTCGGTGCGGGCGACCTGATGTACTTCCCGGCCTCCGCCCGCACGGCGGCGGACGCGGTGCGCGCGCTGCAATATCTGAAGGCGGAGAAGGGGTTCCACGCCGGCTATGCCTATGACAACATTCTCTACATCGTCGCGGGCGAGCTGATCGCGCGCGTGTCCGGCCAGTCGTGGCGCCAGTTCGTCGCGACGCGGCTGCTGGCGCCGATCGGCATGGCGGACGCGGTGCCTTCGCTCGGCCTGTTGCGCAGCGACGATGTCGCGGGCCGCCACGCGCGCCTCGGCCCGCCGGTGCGCGGGATCGGCCCGATGCAGATCGTCAAACCCGACGAGACGCCTGCCATCGACGCGGCCGGCGGGATCAACGCCAGCGCCGCCGATATCGCCAAATGGCTCTCGCTCCAGCTCGCTGGCGGCGTGCTGCCCGACGGCAAGCGCCTGTGGAGTGCCGCGCAGGCGCGGGAGATGTGGACGCCGCAGGTCATCGTCTCGTCCAGCGACGGCGCCACGCCTGAAAATCCCGCCCGCCCCGTCCAGTCGAGCTACGCGCTCGGGTGGTTCGTGTCCGACTATCGCGGCCACCGCATGGTCGCGCATTCGGGCGGGCTGACCGGACAGATCACCCAGACCGCGATGATCCCGTCGCGCGGCATCGGCGTCGCGGTCTTCACCAATGTCGAGGACGGAACGTCGAGCGCGATGCGTAACGCCATTCTCGACCGGCTGATCGGCGCACCCGCCTATGACTGGGTGACCGCTTATGGCGCGCGCAAGGCGAAGGGCGATGCCGATGCGCTGGCTACCGTCGCGGGCGGTGTCGATACCGCGCCCGCTGGCGGCCCCAGCCTGCCGCTCGCCGCCTATGCCGGCCGTTATCGCGATCCGTGGTACGGGGACATCGTCGTCGCCGAACGCCGCGGTCGCCTGTCGATCGATTTCGTGCCCACGCCGGTGTTCAAGGGGCCGCTGGAGACATGGGGCAAGGATGCGTTCCGCACCCGCTTTCCGAAGGACGCGGGCGAGGATGCGGTCGTGACATTCGCGGTGCAGGATGGTCGCGTGACCGGCGTCACGATGAAACCGCTCTCGCCCCTCGCCGACTTCAGCTATGATTTCCAGCATCTGGCGTTCGTGCCGGTACGGCGAAGGTAGCACCCGCTTGCAGCGCGCGTATTAGGTTGATAATACAGTAACATGAATCTGGGTTCGCCGTCCGATCCGTCCGATCGTCGCGCCGCGACGTCGGGGGACGACCCTTTCGCCGCCTTCGACCGCGCACGTCTGAACCTTGGCCGCGACGCCACGTCGCCGCCACCCCCGCCCGGCCCGCCGTCCTCGTCTGATAACCCCCGCCGCCACATCGCCTGGGGCAAGTGGATCGTGCGCGGTCTCGCCGCCCTCGTCGTGCTGCTGGTGATCGCGATCGCCTGGCTCGCGGTCACCGCGCCGCTGTCGCGCTCGCTGAAACCGCCGACGCCGCCCAGCATCACGCTGCTCGCCTCCGACGGCAAGACGCCGATCGCCCGGCGCGGCGCGATCATCGGCGACCCGGTCGACGTGACCAAGCTGCCGAAACACGTGCCCGGCGCCTTCATCGCGATCGAGGACCGGCGCTTCTACGGCCATTGGGGCGTCTCCCCGCGCGGCATCGCCCGCGCGATGTGGAACAACGCCCGCGCCGGCGGCATGCGCGAGGGTGGCTCGACCATCACGCAGCAGCTGGCAAAGAACGCCTTCCTCTCCTCCGACCGCACCTTCGGCCGCAAGGCGCGCGAGCTGCTCATCTCCTTCTGGCTGGAGGCGTGGCTGTCGAAGGACGAGATCCTCAGCCGCTATCTCTCCAACGTCTATTTCGGCGACAACGTCTACGGCCTGTCGGCGGCGTCGCAGCACTACTTCAGCCGCAAGCCCGAGGATCTGAGCATTGCGCAGGCCGCGCTGCTCGCCGGCCTCGTGAAAGCGCCCTCGCGCCTCGCCCCCACCGTCAACCTGTCCGGCGCCCGCGCGCGGCAGAAGCTGGTCGTCGGCGCGATGGTCGAAACGGGCGTCATCACGAAGGCGCAGGCCGCCCACGTCGGCCCGGCGCGACTGAACGTGGAGAAGGTCCGCACCCTCCCGACCGGCACCTATTTCGCCGACTGGGTGCTGCCCGAGGCGCGCGACCGGTCGGGCGAGATCGCCAACGAGATCACCGTCACGACGACGCTCGACACCCGTATCCAGAAGGCGGCGGAGCGCGCCGTCCGCCGCGCCGGCCTGCGCCAGGCGCAGGTGGCGCTGGTCGCGATGCGCCCGGACGGCACCGTCGTCGCGATGATCGGCGGCAAGGACTACAAGACCTCGCCGTTCAACCGCGCGGTGCAGGCGCAGCGCCAGCCGGGCTCGACCTTCAAGCTGTTCGTCTATCTCGCCGCGCTCCGCTCCGGCATGACGCCCGACTCGACCGTGCTCGACGAACCCGTCACGATCGGCGACTGGAGCCCTAAGAACGACGGCGGCAGCTATGCGGGTGAGATCACGCTGGCGCGCGCCTTCGCCAAATCGTCGAACGTCGCCGCCGCGCGCCTTATCAAGCAGGTCGGCGTGCAGAACGTCGTGCGCGTCGCGCGCGATCTGGGCGTCACCAGCCCGCTCGCCGACGAAGCGTCGATCGCGCTCGGCACGCAGACCATGTCGCTGCTGGAACTGACCAGCGCCTATGCCGCGGTCGCCAACGGCAGCTATCCGGTGCGCGCGCACGGCCTGTCGGCGACGGACGAGAGCGGCAGCTGGCTGGAGCGGCTGCGCGGCCGCACCACCGTGATGGGCGAGAACGAGCGCGACGGCATCCGCATGATGCTCGCCCGCTCGGTCGATCGCGGCACCAGCCGCGCCGCCGCGCTGTCCGTACCCGCGTACGGCAAGACCGGCACGACGCAGAACAGTCGCGACGCGATCTTCGTCGGCTATGCGCAGGATCTGGTCGCGGGCGTCTGGGTCGGCAATGACGACAATTCGCCCAACCCCGGCTTGTCGGGCGGCGGCATCCCCGCGCGCATCTGGCGCGACTTCATGGTCGAGGCGCTGGGCGTCGCTCCGCCGCAGGCGCCGGTGGTCGAGGAGGATGTCGGCGGAGTCGAGGAGACCGACAATGCCGTCGAACCTGAAGGCTTCCTGCCCGAGGGTCTGGAGGGCGAGATCGAGGGCCTCGGCGTCAACGTCCGCCTGGGCCGCGACGGCAGCTTCGACGTCGCCCCCGCCGACCGCCGCCGCGATCCGCCGCCGATCCAGGACCGCGACGACCGCCGCCCCGTCCGGGAGGAAGAGGCCGAACCGACGGGGTAAGGGCTTACCAACGCTCCGTCACGATACGCCTCCCGTTCGTCCTGAGCTTGTCGAAGGACCGTTCTTCGCGCCGCAAGCGCAAACTAGGGCGTATCGACATTCAGTTCAGGCGGAGCCGAAAAGGGTGGTTCTGCGAGCATCGGAGCGCAGCGTACTTCCGGTACGTGAGCACCGACGCGCAGCAGAACCGCGCTTTGCAGGCCCGTCTGGGCTGAATGTCGATATGCTCTAAGAAGAGGTCGCATGCCCCTCACCCGTTCGTGCTGAGCGAAGTCGGAGCACCGCACGCCGCGGCGAAGGCCGTAGCCCGGTTACGGTAAGCTAACAGGGTGCCGAGACCCCCGCGCCCGTGCTCCCGCGGAGGCGGGAGCCCAGGGTTACGGACGTTGGCACTTGCGGCACTAGGCTCCCGCTTTCGCGGGAGCACGGCAATGGATGCATCGGCGCAGCGATAATCGCCGCCGCCCGCTAATCTCAATGCCCGTAGCGTTTGATCCCGCGCTGGCGGAGACGTCGCCGGTGCCGCCGACGCAGGTACAGCGGCACGGCTACGCTTAAGACAACAATCACGATGGCGATGATCGCATAGGCGACCGTCTCACGCGTAATCTCGATCATCGGGTACGCATAAACGCGTGCGGATCGATTTGTCGATACCCCGCCCGCCGGGACGAGTATCGGTGCGACCAACGCCGCACGGGACCGGCGCTTAGGTGATTGACCGCCCGGGATTTCACCGCGACAGCATGGGCCATGCGCTTCTTCTCCGACAACGCCGCTCCTGTCCCACAAGCTGTGCTCGACGCGCTGGCCGCCGCGAACACGCTCGACACCGCCTATGACGGCGATGCATTGTCGCAGTCGCTCGACGCGCGCTTTTCGCAAGTTTTCGAAACCGCGGTCGAGGTTTTGTTGGTGCCGACCGGCACCGCCGCCAACTGCCTCGCGCTCGCCACGCTCTGTCCGCCCGACGGCGGCGTGATCTGCCACCGCGACGCGCACATCAATGTGGACGAGGGCGGCGCACCCGAATTCTACACCCATGGCGCGAAGCTGCTGCTCGCCGATGGCGACGGCGCGAAGCTGACGCCTGATGCCATCGAAGCGGTCGCATCGCGCATCCGCGCCGATGTGCATCAGGTGCAGCCCCACGTTGTTTCGATCAGCAACGCCACCGAATATGGCCTCGCCTACACACCCGCCGAAGTCGCCGCGATCGGCGCGGTTGCCCGCGCCCGCGGCCTCGCGCTGCACATGGACGGCGCGCGCTTCGCCAATGCGGTCGCACACGTGGGCTGCACGCCCGCCGACGTGACGTGGCGCGCCGGGGTCGACGCGCTGTCGTTCGGCTTCATCAAGAATGGCGCGATGAATGCCGAAGCGCTCGTCTTCTTCCGCCCCGGCCTCGCCGCCATGGCGAAGCGCCGCCGCAAGCGCGCCGGCCTGCTGAGTTCGAAGGGCCGGTATCTCGCCGCGCAGCTACTGGCGATGCTCGACGGCGAGCTGTGGCTGACCAACGCCCGGGCGGCCAACGCCGCCGCTACGTTGCTGGCAAAGGGTGCACCGCATCGACTGGTCCACCCGGTCGAGGCCAATGAGATCTTCCTGCGCGCCACGCCTGAAGAAGCGGCCAGCCTGCGCGCGTTGGGCTTCGATTTCTACGACTGGGCCGATGGCGAGATCCGGCTGGTGACGTCGTGGAACCAGACCGAAGCGGAGATCGCCCCGCTGGCGGAGGCAATCGCGGCGCTGGGGTAACGCACCGAGCGCACCTTCATCGTACCCCGGCGAGGATGGCGGAACCTCACCCCCGAAAGAGTCGCGCTCGCCCCCCGCGCTCGCTAAGGCGCGCGCATGAGCGCCGCCCCGCCCCCGCAATCGACGCGCCTCGCGGTCCTGATCCCCTTCGCGATCGTCACGCTGATCTGGGGATCGACGTGGATCGTCATCGCCGGCCAGCTGGGCCAGGTGCCGCCGAGCTGGTCGGTCAGCTACCGCTTCATCGTCGCCGGCGTCGCGATGCTCGGCTGGGCGGCGTATCGCGGGGAACTGGCGCGGCTCGATGCGCGCGGTTGGGGCTTTGCCGCCGCGCTCGGCACGCTGCAGTTCGTGCTCAACTTCAACTTCGTCTACCGCGCTGAGCATTTCATCACCTCAGGCCTCGTCGCGGTGGTGTTCGCGCTGATGCTGGTGCCCAACGCCACGCTGGCGCGCATCTTCCTCGGCCAGCGCATGGGGCGGCAGCTGATCCTTGGTTCACTCGTCGCCATTTCGGGCGTCGCCTTGCTGTTCGTGCATGAGGTCGCGAGCGATCCCGGCGGCCGGACCGCGCTGTTCGCCGGCATCGGCTTCACGCTGGCCGCGGTCATCTCCGCCTCCAGCGCCAACATCATGCAGGGCACGCAGGCGGCGAAGCGCTATCCGATGAGCGGCATGCTCGGCATCGCCATGCTGATCGGCGCAGGCGTCGACGCGGCCTACGCCTTCGCCACGGTCGGTGCGCCGGTGTTCCCGGCCGACCCGCTATACTGGGCGGGCGTCGCCTATCTCGGCGTGTTCGCCTCGGCCATCGCCTTCCCGCTCTACTTCGGGGTGATCCGCGTGATCGGCCCGGCGAAGGCGGCCTATTCGGGCGCGATCGTGCCGGTCATCGCCATGCTGCTGTCGACGGTGTTCGAGGGCTATCGCTGGTCGCCGCTCGCCGCCGCCGGTGCCGTCGTGGTCGTCGTCGGCCTCGTCATCGCGCTGACCGCGCGCAGGCCCAATCGATAGTCGGGATAGCGCGGGCGCCAGTCCAGCACGCGCTTCGCCTTCAGGTTCGAAACCCGCCGGTTCTCGGCATAGAAGCCGCGCGCCATCGGGCTGAGGTCGGCCAGCGCCACCACCGGCGGATCGGGCAGCCCCAGCAGCCGCGCGGCGTACAATGCGACATCGTCCTGGTTGGCGGGCAGATCGTCGGAAAGGTTGTACGCCCCTGCCGGCGCATCGAACGCCGCGACGACGCCGCTGGCGATATCGTCGACATGGACCCGGCTGAAGATCTGGTCGGGCAGCCGCGTCAGATGCGCCTTGCCCTCCGCCACCCGGTCGAGCGCCGAGCGGCCGGGGCCGTAGATGCCGGGCAGGCGGAACACCCGCGAACCCCGCGCCAGCCACGCCGTATCCGCCGCGTTCCGGTTCGCCCGCCGCCCCGCGACCGGCGCGCTCTCATCCACCCAGCCGCCACCTGCATCGCCATAAACGCCGGTCGACGACAGATACCCGAGCCACCGCCCGTCCAAAGCATCGCCATAGCGCGACAGCACCGGCTCATCCCCGTCCCCCGGCGGCACCGAGGACAGGATATGCGTCGACGCGGCGATGGCGGCGCGCACGCCCGCATCATCGTCGAACGCGAGATCGCCGGAGCGCCCGGTCGCCATGACGACGCCCGCTGCCTTCACCGCATCGGCGATACGCGCGGCGGTATAGCCAAGGCCGAAGATCAGGAGACGCACTAAGCCCTCTCCCCGAGGGGGAGAGGGTGGCCGAGCGCAGCGAGGTCGGGAGAGGGGCAGTAGGCCCAATCTCGGTGAGACGCCTGCCCCTCTCCCAACCCTCTCCCCAAAGGGGAGAGGGCCATAAAATCACTTCGCCCCATAACCCCCATACAGCAGTCCGAAGAAATCGCCCTTGTTCCACCTTGGCCGCTCCGCGCCGTCGGCGATTTCGCGCGCGATGGCGTAGTTGACGTCGACGAAGCGCACGCCCTGCGACCAGTCGAGCGCCGGGCCCTGCCACGGCTCGTCGGACGGCTGGTGATAATGGTTCTTGAAGAAGTCATCGACTGCCGCCTTGCCCGGTCCCTTCTGCCCCGGCCACAGGAAGACGCTCGGGATGCCCTGCTGCACGAAGCGATAATGATCGGAGCGGACGAACAGACCCTGTTCCGGCATCGGATCGGGCGAGAAGCCCACTCCGATCGACGCCGCCGCGCGCTTCACGATCGGCCCCAGCGTCGAACGCTCCGCACCGAAGGCAATCACGTCCTCGAACTTGTAGGTGATGATCGGCATGTCGAGGTTGACGTCCGCCACCAGCGCCTTGGCCGGCACGGTCGGGTTGTTCGCGAAATACTCCGCGCCGACCAGCCCCTTCTCCTCGGCGGTGACGGCGAGAAAGATGATCGAGCGCTTGGGCGGCGTCCCGCTCGCCTTGAACTTCTTGGCTTCCTCGATCAGCGAGGCGATGCCGACCGCATTGTCCTCCGCCCCGTTGTAGATCGTGTCGCCCTTCGCGTTCGGCCGCCCGACGCCGACATGGTCGAGGTGCGCCGACAGCACGACATATTCTTGCCGGAGCTTCGCATCGCCCCCCGGCAGGATGCCAACGACGTTGCTGCTGGGCAACGGCGTGGTCGTCGTGCGGATCGTCGCCTTCAGCGTGGCGGGCAGCACCCGCGCCCGGAACTTCGTCTCGCTCGATCCCGCACCCGCGGCGATCTCCGCCCAGTCGGCGCCGAACAGCCTGCCCGCCGCCCCCGCGCTGATCGTGCCGAGCACCGGAGCCTTGGGCGCGATGTTGTAGCCGGTGCCGTCCTTGCGCGCCCAGGTCACGCGCACCCGGTCATAGCCAGGCGCCTGCATCGCCAGCGGGCGGGTGGCGGCGGTCTTCGGATTTTCGATCACGATCACGCCGACCGCGCCCTTCGATTGCGCGATCGCCGCCTTGGTCGCAGTCCCGCCGAAGTGCGCGCGCTCCTCGGTGTTCAGGCTCTCGGGCGCGCCCCCGAACAGCATCACGATCTTGCCGCGCACGTCGACGCCCGCATAATCGTCGCGCCCCGCCGAGACGATGCCGTATCCGACGAAAGCCAGCGGCGCGTTGACGCTCGTCGTCGCGGCGGCGGCGTTGCTCGCCGGAATATAATCCTCACCGAACGACAGCGGCATCGCCGCGCCGCCCTTCGGCGTCACCACGAACTCGCCCTTGTCGGCGACCTTCACCTGGATCAGCGGCACCGCCTGCAGATAGCTGCCGTCGTCGCCGCCCGGACGCAGCCCGGCCGCATAGAATTGCGCGGCGACATATTGCGCGGCGATGTCATATTCCGGGCTGCCCGCATCGCGCCCGCGCATCGCATCGCTCGCCAGGAACATGACGTGCGCCTTCATCGCCGCCTCGGCGGGCGACAGCGGGGCGTTCAGCACCGCGTTGCGCTTGGCGAGGTCGGCAGGCGTTATGGTCTGCACCGCCGGGGCGGGCGACGTCTGCGCCTTGTCCTGCGCGTTCGCCGAGGAGGCGATCAGGGCGAGAGCGGATACGGCATGGCGAAGATGGATCAAGGTCGCGGACTTTCGTGGGGATAGGATGTCCACGACGTAGCAATGCTTTGCGCCCTCAAGCAATTCACTAGCCGCCGAAGCGCACCGCAGGATATACGAGCGGCCTATGGACGTCATCTCCACCGCTTCGCCCGCCCCCCGCGTCATCCACCGCGCCGATTACCTGCCGCCCGATTGGCTGGTCGAGCATATCGCGCTGGAATTCGATCTCGACCCGGCGAAGACGATCGTCCGCGCCACCCTGTCGGTCGCCCGCAACGGTACGCACGACCGGCCGCTGCACCTCGACGGCGATGCGCTGACGCTCGTCTCGGTCGCGGTCGATGGCGGAGCCGGCGACTGGCATCGCGATGGCGACGCGCTGGTCGTCACGCTGTCGGGCGAAAAGCATGAAGTCGCGACCGAGGTCGAACTGGCACCGGAAACCAACACCCAGTTGATGGGCCTCTACGCCTCGAGCGGGCTGCTCTGCACCCAGTGCGAGGCGCAGGGCTTTCGCCGCATCACCTTCTTCCCCGACCGACCCGACGTGCTCGCGCGCTATTCGGTGCGGCTGATCGCGGACAAGGCGCGCTTCCCCGTGCTGCTGGCGAACGGCGATCCGGTCGGCGCTGGCGATCTGGACGGCGGCCGCCATTTTGCCGACTGGAACGATCCTTTCCCGAAGCCCAGCTACCTCTTCGCGATCGTCGCAGGCGATCTCGTCGCCAACCGCGCCACCTTCGTCACCCGCTGGGGCCGCTCGGTCCAGCTCGGCATATGGGTGCGCGCCGCCGATCTGCCCAAGACCGACCACGCGCTCGCCGCGCTCGAAACCTCGATGCGCTGGGACGAGCAGGTCTATGGCCGCGAATATGATCTCGACGTGTTCAACATCGTCGCGGTCGATGATTTCAACTTCGGCGCGATGGAGAACAAGGGGCTGAACATCTTTAACAGCCGCTACATCCTCGCCGACCCCGATACCGCCACCGACTTCGACTATGACGGCATCGCCGCGGTCGTCGCACACGAATATTTCCACAACTGGTCGGGCAACCGCGTCACCTGCCGCGACTGGTTCCAGCTTTCCCTCAAGGAAGGCTTCACCGTCTATCGCGACCAGGGCTTCTCCGCCGATCAGGGCTCGGCCGCGGTCAAGCGGATTGAGGATGTCCGTGCGCTGCGCGCCGCGCAGTTCCCCGAGGATGCGGGACCGCTCGCCCATCCGATCCGGCCGGACAGCTATATCGAGATCAGCAACTTCTACACCGCCACCATCTACAACAAGGGGGCGGAGGTCATCCGCATGATGGCGACGCTGCTCGGCAAGGAACGGTTCCGCGCCGGCACCGACCTGTATTTCGATCGCTTCGACGGCACGGCCGCGACCTGTGAGGATTTCGTCGCGTCGATGGAAGATGCCGGCGACATCGACCTCGCCCAGTTTCGCCGCTGGTATTCGCAGGCTGGCACGCCGCGCGTCACCGCGCGCCTGACACACGAACAGGGCGCCGGTCGCGCCACCCTGTCGCTGGCGCAGACCGTGCCGCCCACGCCCGGCCAGCCGGACAAGGCGCCGATGGTCCTGCCCCTGCGCATCCGTCTGTTCGGCAGCGAGACGGCCAAGCCGCTCGGCGCCGAACAGCTCGTCGTACTGACCGATGCCAGTGCGGAGATCGTCTTCGAATCGATCGCCGAGCGCCCCGTCCTCTCCATCAACCGCGGCTTCTCCGCACCCGTGGTGGTCGAGGCGGACCGTAGCGCCGCCGACCTCGCCTTCCTCTCGGCACACGACGACGATCCGTTCGCGCGGTACGAGGCGATGCAGCAGTTGATGCTCGACACGCTGGCCCGCGCGGTCACCACCGGTCGTGGCGATCATCACGCCGTCATCGACGCCGTGCGCAACACGCTGACCGACGCCGCGCTCGACCATGCTTTCATTGCCGAAGCCGTGCTGCTGCCGTCCGAAAGCTTCATCGGCGACCAGATGGCCACCGTCGATCCCGATGCCATCTTCCATGCGCGCGAAGCGCTGCGCCGCGATCTGGGCACCGCGCTCGCCCGCGAATGGCGCGCGGCCTATCATGCGACGCAGGCCGATCGCTTCGTCTACTCCCCATCGGCGAAGGGCGACCGCCGCCTGCGCGCGGTGGCGCTCGGCTATATCGCCGCGACCGATGCCGCCGACGCCGCCACCCTCGCCTTCCGCCAGTTCGAGGCGGCCGACAACATGACCGATCGCCAGTCGGCGCTGGTCACGCTCGTCAATGGCGCGTCGGACGAACGCATCGCCGCGCTCGACATCTTCTACAACCGCTACCGCGACAATCCGCTCGTCCTCGACAAATGGTTCCAGGTGCAGGCGCTGTCGTCGCGCGACGATGCCGCCGAAGCGGTCGAGGAACTCGCCGGACACCGCGACTTCACCCTCGCCAACCCCAACCGCGCCCGCGCGCTGGTCGGCGCGTTCGGGGTGAACCAGCGCGCTTTCCACGACATCTCCGGCCGCGGCTACCGCTTCCTCGCCGACCAACTGATCGCGCTCGACCGCCTCAACCCACAGACCGCGGCGAAGCTCATCCCGCCGCTCGGCCGATGGCGCCGCTTCGACGTCCGCCGCGCCGCCCTGATGCGCGGCGAACTCGAACGCATCCTCGCCACACCCGGCCTGTCGAAGGACGTGTTCGAACAGGCATCGAAGAGTCTGGACGGGTAAGGGGGCCCGCCCCGCTCATGCGGAGCGAGGTCGAAGCGCATTGCGGGAGACAGGGCCTACAAGGTCCTGTCCCCGGCGACGGCGGTCGCTTTGCCAGTCGGTCTCCACGAAACCCATGTCCTACATCGCCGCAATCTGCTTCACCCGTGGGATTGCGCATCCGCCGACGCAAAAGCGACAAAAGAGACGACAGGAGACGAATGCAGCGCGTTCCGGTAACCTTTGGTGAAGCGCAGACCCGAACCCCGCTGTCCCGCAGTCGCCGATCATGCTTGAACGCCTTGCTATGACCCGCTTGCGCCTTGCCCATTCCACCCCGAACGCGCGGAAGCGATGACTCCGCTGCGCATCCCCCGCCCCGCGACCGCGCTCGCCATCCTCGTCGCGATCCTCGTCGCGCTCGCCTGGACGCGCGGGATCGATCATGACGAGAGCCAGTATGTCACCGCCGCGCGGCTGACCGCGAACGGCCTCTTGCCCTACCGCGACTATGCCTATCTGCAGACGCCGCTCCAGCCGTTCCTGTTCGCGCCAGTGGCATGGGTGCTCGACTTGCCCGGCTGGACATGGCCGGGACTGCGCGTCGCCAACGCGCTCTGCGCCGCGATCGCAGTCACGGCGACGTGGCGGGCGATGCGCGTGGCGAGCGTGTCGCAGCGGACGGCGACGATCTGCGCCGCCTTGTTCGCGGCAACCGACATCTTGCTCTTCTCCGCCGGCACCGCGCGCAACGACGCGCTGCCCGCCGCATTGTTCGCGCTCGCCCTGCCCGCCATGCTGCGTGCCGAAACCGGCGAGACGACACCACGCGCGGCAATGCTCGCCGGGCTACTGCTGGCGGCGGCGGCGGCGGCCAAGGTGTCCTACGCCCTGCCCGCCGCGACCTATGGCATCTACGCGATCGCCGTCCGACGACACCGTCCGCTGTGGGTCGCGATCGGCGCGCTCCCCGTCGTCGCCTTCACCGGCTGGCTGGCGTGGGAGGCACCGGGCGGCTTCGTGTTCGGCACGCTGACCTTCCCGACCGAGGCACCGGCCGAATATTACGTCGCGACCGGCCGCGCGTGGAAGCTGTCGGCGGCGGCAAAGGCGGTCGATCTGCTGAAGTTCCTCGCCCTCGGTCCCGCGTTGCTGGCGATCGTCGCGATCACGATCCGGCGTGGTCGGCGGCCCTCGCTCGCCGGGCTGCTGTTTGCCGCCGGCCTCATCTCCGCCGTCCTGCCGTCGCCGACGTGGCGCCAGTATCTGCTGCCCGCGCTACCGCCGTTGTTCCTGCTGCTCGCGATGCGCTGGCAGGCGCTGGCGCCAAGTCGCGGGTGGCAAGCCGCCTTCGCGGTCTTCGCGGTCGCCGGCCTCATCCCCTCGGTCGTCGCATCGCTGACCAGCGCGGGCATGGACACCGCACGGCGCGAAAGCCGAGCCCTCGCCGCCACCTCGGCGCAAGGCCGCGTCGCGACGCTCTCGCCGCAGTTCCTGCCCGCCGGTCTCACCCCGGACCCCCGCTTCGCCACCGGCCCCTTCTATTTCCGCAGCTGCGATCTCGTCCCCGCCGCCGACGAAGCGCGCCTGCAGCTCGTCTCGCACGCCCGGCTCGACACGCTGGCGAGCGACCCGCCCGACTTCATCCTGGTCGGCGGAGAGGGCCGCTGGACCAGCGGAGAGGACGCGCTCGACGCCCAACTGGAACGCTGGGCGCAGGCGAACGGCTGGGTTCGCATCCCGACCGCGCGCCGACTGCGGCTCTACGCCCCGCCCGCCGCCTTGCGCTCGATCAGCCCGCGATAATAGTCGACCAGCGCGATCGCATGGTCGCGATCGCTCAGCACCTTGCCCGCCGCCTCGACACTCGCCGCGCGCAACGCCTGCTGGTCCCGCGCGAACATCCGCCGGATCGCCGCGGCGGCGGAGCGAGCGTCCTTCGCGCGATACGTCTCGGCGAACTGCGGCTCGGCGATCTCGAACGCGCCGCCCTGGTCGGGCACGATCAGCGGCAGGCCCGACGCCACCGCCTCCAGCGCGACCAGCCCGAACGGCTCGGCATCGGACCCGTGGATCAGCGCATCCGCGCTCGCCATGATCCGCGCGAAGCGCTCGCGCTCGTACACCGGGCGAAACAGCCGGATATGCGGGCTACCCTCTACCCGCTTGGCCAACTTCTGATGGTCGACGCCGTACCCGAGCAGCATCAGCGCGACCGGCATCGTCTCCCCCGCCCGCTCGACCGCATCGATGATCGTCGGCCAGCGCTTCTCGGGATGATGCCGCCCGACCCCGAGCAGCAACTTGCCCTCCGCCGGTAGGCCGCACTGCGCCAGCAGCGCCGCCCGCAGCGTCTCGTCGCGCAGGGCTGGAGAGAAATGGCTGCGCTCGATCCCCAGCGGCATCGCGGCATCGACATGCAGCCCTCGCCGCTCGTGCCGCCGCGCCAGATCAGCGCCGTTGGTGACGAACGCGTCGAACTGCGTCAGGAACCGCCCCATGTAGCTGGTGTACCAGGCAAACCACCGCTCGACCGTCGCCATGTCGGCCACGCCCTCCAGCCAGCGACCGGGATAGGCGCCCATGTTGTCGTTGTGCGCGAAGAAGATCTTCAGCGCCCGGCCCTGCCAGTCGCCCACCGTCCACGCCGGCCGCCACGGCGACGAGACCTCGACGACATCGGGATCGAGCTGGTCGAGCAGCCGCACGATCGGTTCGCGCTGCCAAAACAGGCCATAGCTGCGATCGAACGGCAGGCGCGGCGCGCGCACCCAATGAATACGCCCGCCGCCGGGACGCTCCTCGATGCGATCGTCATAGCCCGGCGCGACGACGATCAGCTCGTGGCCCAGATCGGCGAGAATCCCCATCTTGCGATCGAGATACGTCCGCACGCCACCACCGGTCGGCGAGTAATAATCGTTGACGTCGACGATGCGCATAGGCCGGCCCCGAAGGTGTCAGCCGTTATAAGGGGCGAAACCCGACAGGCCACGCAGATACTGCGCACGGATCGTGACGCTCGTCACCCCCGATCCGACGTTCAGCACCGCTTGTTCCACCTTGGGCCGGCTGCGCCCCAGATTGCCCGCCGCGACGAAGCCCGCGCCGTCGCGCCAGAAGTTAAACTTGTTCTTGCCGTCGCGGTCGTGCGTGAACAGCAGGGCATAGCGCCCCGGCGCCGGCACGCGGATGCACAAGGTCACGTCGCCCGATTGCGGCGGCTGCGCCCACACGCGGCGGAACGTCTTGCCCTCGCGGATCAGGTCGCGATCGTCCTTCAGGAAATCCGCCTCGACCGCGGGATAGAGCTCCAGCTTCAGCCGGCCGATCCGGTCCTTCAGCCCGGTCACCGCGACGCGAATGGCGGGGCCGCTGCCGCTGTTGCAGGCGGCGGCATCGTCGCCGATCGCCTGCGCGCGCGCGGTCGCGGGGGTGGCGACGCCGGATAGCGCAAGCACCGGGGCCAGCGTCAGGGCGATCAGCGTCGCGGACGGGCGGGTCATGCTTTTTTCCTCGTCATCAAGCCGTACAGGCCGAACCCGGCCACGCTCACCACATGCGTCAACAGCGTCAGCGCGGCGGTGAAGGCGATCAGTTCCGACAGGGCCTCACCTTCGCCGATCAACAGGATCGCAATGTTGGCGAAAAGCAGGTCTTTGTTCGGCACCAGCGGCAATCGCGAGACGAGCAGGCGCCCGGCGGCCAGGAACAGCCACATGCCGACCGACACCTCCGGCATCGCGAAATGCCAGGCAAGCGCGATCATCGTCGATCCGAAAATCAGGCGGATGCAATGCACCCAGAACACCCACCACAGCACGCCGCGCGGCAACGAGAAGACGCGGCGCGAGAAGATCAGGAACGGCAGCGACATGGCGAACATGATCGCCGCCGATCCGGCCACGGTGTGGAACTGATCGGTGGTCAGCAGGTCCTTCGCGAACGGCAGCGCGACCGCGATCATGGCCAGCGTGATGCCGTTGCCCGCGATCGCGGACAGGATCGAATTGTCCTTCACCGCCCCGAACGGCGCGGCGACCATCTTCATCCGCTCGCGCGCCCAAGCGTAGAAATACGCCTCGCCGGTGTATCCGAACACCACTTCGTTCGCGACGCGCTTCTTCATCAGCGCGATCAGCCCCTCGGGCGGAATCTTCCACAGCTTGCGAAAGATGATCCAATCGAACGTCGGCGGCGACATGTAGAGCAGCAGGAAGGCGATGTAGAACGCCGGCCGCTCCGGCACGGTGGCCGAAAGCGCGCCCAGCCCCTCGCCCAGCAATTCCTTGCCCAGGAACGCGACCATCAGCAGCGTCAGCCCGCCCGCCAGCACCGCGGGCCAGCGGCGGCGGATGCGGGCGATCGGCTCCAGCGCGGCAATCTCGCCGGGGGGCGGAACGGGTGCACTCGTGTCGGCAACGCCGGCGCCGGGCTGCGCGGCGATCTGGTGGTCGGGCAGGTTCAAGAAATGGCTTTCCGTAATCGCCCGCTACCGGCTGGAGGATGGACCCGGGTATTCGTCATGGACCCGATTCCGCACCGGATTATTTCCGATGTGCAACCGAATACGGCCTTATAGGCGGCAGAATTGGGCTGTAGCATGGCAGGAAACAAGCCATGTCCGCATCAGCCCCCGCCAGCCATATCCTGACCTTCGCGCAGACGCTTGCCGGCGGCGGGGTGGAGCGTGCCATGTTGCGGCTGGCGGGACACTGGATCGCCGCCGGGCGCCGCGTCACGATCGTGATCGGATTCACCGATGGCCCGCTCGCCGCCGAACTGCCCGAGGGCGCGCAGCCGATCGTGCTCGACGACGCGCGCCATGCCGCGCTGCGCAAAGCCCTTCCCGGCATCGTCGCGCAGGCGCGGCCCGACGCGATCTTCTGCCCCGGCAACCACTACACGGTCGATGCCGCGTGGCTGCGCCTGCGGCTCGGGCGGCGCTGCCCGCCGATCGTCGCCAAGGTGTCGAACGCGCTCGTCCGCACCGACATGGGATGGATCGCACCCGGGTACCGCGCCTGGCTGCGCCTCCACCCGCGTTTTCTCGACGCCGTCGTGGCGATGACACCCGGCATGGCGCGCGAAGCGGTCGCGGCGATGGATATCGCGGCCGACCGAGTGCATGTCATCCCTAATCCACCGGCGCTGCCCCGGCCCGGTGCGACGCTGCCGCCGCTGCCGTCACGCTACATCGCCGGGGTGGGTCGCCTCGCCCCGCAGAAGCGCTGGGATCGCGCGCTCGCGGCGCTGGCGGCGCTCGACGATCAAAACATTCCGCTCGTCATCGCCGGCGACGGGCCGTTGCGCGACTCGTTGCTCGAACAGGCGCAGCGGCTGGGCGTCGCTCACCGGCTCCACCTGCTCGGCCATATCGCCGATCCGCTGCCGCTGATCGAGCGCGCCGCGCTGGTCGTACTGTCGTCGGACTACGAAGGCGTGCCCGGTGTGCTGCGCGAGGCGCTGGCGCTCGGCACGCCCGTCGTCAGCACCGATTCGAGCGTAGCGGTGCGGGAGATCGTCGACGATCCCGCGCGCGGCACCGTAGTGCCGGTCGACGCCACGCCCGCGCTGGTCGCGGCGATCGACGCATGGCTGGCCGGACGCCCCCGCCCCGCCCCGCAGTCCGGCGGCGGCGATCCGGCCGGCGACTATCT
Source organism: Sphingomonas sp. RS2018 (assembly GCF_054489605.1). Classification (NCBI taxonomy): domain Bacteria; kingdom Pseudomonadati; phylum Pseudomonadota; class Alphaproteobacteria; order Sphingomonadales; family Sphingomonadaceae; genus Sphingomonas; species Sphingomonas sp. RS2018. The sequence continues at coordinate 700,682 of NZ_JBTMWL010000001.1, read as the reverse complement.
GTCGCTGTTCGACTCGCTTGCGTCGTCGTCCTCGTCGTCCTGAGCCGTCCGCTCGGACCGTCGCTCCAGCGCCGCCTTCGTCATCGCCGTGATCGGGTCGGCCAGCGCCAACCCGAGGATACCGAGCAGCGCGCTCGCCAGGATTTGCGTCCCCAGCGTCAGCGCCGGCGGCATGTCAACCGTCTTCTTCGCCACCAGCGGCAGCAGGACATAGCCGTCGAACGTCTGCACCACGATATAGGTCAGGATCGCCCACATCCCCGTGTCGGACCCGGCCGAGAAGCCCACCGCCACCATCAGCACGCCCGAGATGAAGGCACCGATGTTGGGGATGAAGGCGAGAAGGCCGGTCAGCACGCCCAGGATCATCGCCATCGGCACGCCGCCCAGCATCAGCGCGAACCAGGTCAGGATACCCTCGGCCACCATGCCCAGCAGGCGCCCGGCCAGCAGGCGGCGCAGCGTATGGCCCATCCGCCGCACGGTGACCGCGAATTCCTCGCGGTGCGCCTGCGGGACCAGCCATTGCAGTCCGCGCTCATAGATGCGCGGGTCCATCGCCACGAACAGGCCTATGACCATAATCATGAACATCGTCGTCAGGGCGCCGACCGCACTGCCCACCCACGACGTCAGCCGCCCGACCGAACTCATCGCCTGCCGCGCAATGCCGCTGATGTCGGACGCGCCGGGCATCAGCCCCTGCTGCGTCAGCCAGCCGGTCAGCCGCATCGCCTGTCCCTCCAGCGTCGATCGCAGCTGCGTGACCTGTTCGGTCACCTGCACGCCGGTCAGGTAGAAGGTGCCGACGATGAACGCGACCGTCAGCAGGCAGACGATCAGCAGCCGCCAGCCCCGCCCGATCGGCAATATGCGACCCAGCAGCCGAACGCCGCCGTCCAGCATCGACGCGAATACCAGCCCCGCCAGGATTACCAGCAACGGCTGGATCAGCAGCACCACCAGCGCCAGCGCCGATGCCATTCCCAGCCACACCGCCGCGCGCCGGATCTCGATGCGCACCTGCGGATCGCGGATTTCGTTCGGGCTCGCGCCGTCGACGACCGGGACGTGCCGTTTGCCGTCGCGCACGACGGTGTCGGTATCGTCCGGCTTTGCGGCGTCGGCGCCGGTCGATGCGGTCACGGCGCGTCTTTCTGCGGGTGGAGCGATGTCCCGGCGCGGCCCGACCGGAACGATCCGGGCCATGTCAGCGGATTGAGCGTCGCCGATCCGTCGAGCGAGAAGGTGATGAACTCCGCCCGCCCGCCGATATTCTCCCACGGCACCGCGCCGCCCAGCCCCTCTTCGGCGGCCGAGAAGCGGCTGTCGGCGGAATTGTCGCGGTTGTCGCCCATCAGGAAGACATGGTCGGCGGGCACGACGGAGGGGCCGTAATCGTCGCCCGGCGACCACCCCATGTCGATCGTGTCGTAGGATCGCCCGCCCGGCAGCGTCTCGCGGAAGATCGCGACCCGGCAATAGGCGCGACCGTCGCTGCCCGTCACCTGCACGTCGCGATCGCCGGTGCATTTGGTGTTGGCGTCGACCGGAATCAGCCGGTCGCCCATCGCCCGGCGCGGTACCGCGCGGCCGTTCAGGTACAGCACGCCGCCCTGCACCTGGATACGGTCGCCCGGCAGGCCGACGACGCGCTTGATCCAGTCGACCTTGGTGCCCGGCGGCGTCACGATCACCACGTCGCCCCGCTCGGGCATCGATCCCAGCAGCCGCCCCTTGATCGGCGGCAGCAGGTGGAACGTCGGCGTCACGAACGAATAACCGTAGGGAAACTTCGTCACGACCAGCCGGTCGCCGACCAGCAGGCCAGGCATCATCGATTCGGACGGGATGTAGAACGGCTTGGCGACCAGGCTGTGGAAGCCGAGCACCGCCAGCACCAGCCACACGATGCCCTTCACCTCCGCCGCCCAGTCGGTGCGGCGGGCGGGGGCGGTCGTCTCGGCATCGTCGCGGGCGTCGATCGCGCGCTCGTCGGTCATCGCATTTCCTCGATCGCCTCGATCACGACGAAGGCCTGGGCCCAGGGGTGGTCGTCCGTCAGCGTCAGATGTATCCGGGCGACGTGGCCCGCCGGGGTGATAGCGTCAAGCCTCGCCTTGGCGCCCCCGGTCAGCGCCAGCGTCGGCGCTCCGGTGGCTGCGTTGACGACGCCGATGTCGCGAATGAACACCCCGCGCTTGAATCCGGTCCCGACAGCCTTCGAAAAAGCTTCCTTGGCGGCGAAGCGCTTGGCGAGCGTCCCCGCCTTCGTGAACGGCCGCGCTTCCGCCTTCGCCAGTTCGACGTCGGTGAAGACGCGTTGTTCAAATCGCGATCCGAAGCGCTCGATCGACGCCTTGATCCGCTCGATGTTGCACAGGTCGGAGCCGAGACCGATAATCATCCGCGCGCCGCGTCCATCAGGTCGCGCATCCTTCGCACCACCGGGGCCAGTCCCTCGAAGATCGCCTCCCCGATCAGGAAGTGGCCGATGTTCAGCTCGGCCAGCTGCGGGATCGCGGCGATCGGCGCGACATTGTCGAACGTCAGGCCATGTCCGGCATGCACCTCGATGCCGTTCTTCGCGGCCAGTGCCGCGGCATCGGCGATGCGGCGCACCTCCTCGGCCTGCGCCTCGCCCGACAGCTCGGCGTAACGACCGGTGTGCAGTTCCACCACCGGCGCGCCCAGTCGGATTGCGGCATCGACCTGCTCCGCCGACGGCTCGATGAACAGCGACACACGGATGCGCGCTTCGGAGAGCGCACGCACCATCGGCGCCAGATGATTATGCTGGCGCGCGGCATCCAGCCCGCCCTCGGTCGTCCGCTCCTCGCGCCGCTCGGGCACGATGCAGGCGGCATGCGGACGATGGCGCAGCGCGATGGCCAGCATCTCGTCGGTCGCCGCCATCTCCAGGTTCAGCGGGATCGGCAACCCATCGGACAGCCGCGCGATATCGTCGTCGGTTATGTGCCGCCTGTCCTCGCGCAAGTGCGCGGTGATACCGTCCGCCCCAGCCGTGGCCGCGATCAAGGCCGCCCGCACCGGATCGGGATAGCCGCTCCCGCGAGCATTGCGCACGGTCGCGACGTGATCGATGTTCACACCCAGGCGCAGGTGACGGGTCATGGGCAGGCCGCCGCGCTGAGCAGGTCGTGGACGAAGCCGCGCCCTTCCCAAACCTCGCCCAGCGGAAAGTCGTCCGACGAGCGGTTGGAGAAGACGATCACGATCAGGTCGTCGTCGGGAAGGATATAGTTGCGGGCCTGAACGCCACCGATCTCGCCATCGCGCTGAACGATCCGCTTGGGCGCTGCGCAGCCTTTCAACCGTCCCGGAAACACCCACTGGCCCACCGCCTGATAGCTGCCGTTCCCCTCGGGCGTCCACAGCTCGGCAAGCGCCGTCGGCGACAGCAGCTTGCCGGTCATCAACGAACGATCGAAATCGAACACCGCCCGTGCCGTACCCATCAGGCCACCCGCCGCACCATAGCTCGCCAGCTGAAACGCCGGCTCCGCCTTGCCGCCCACGAACCCCGGCACGCCCAGTTCGCCGCGCACCGCCATCGCCATGCCCCTGGGCCACGGCCGGTCGACTGCACGGCCGTTCACGAACGCGTGAATCGATTCCGCGACGAGATAGTCGCAGTTGTTGTACGAGAACGCACCGCCGGGCTGCGATTTCGCGCGCAGGCAGTATGACATGTCCGGCTCGACCGCGCTGTAGAATGCCGGCACCCCAGCAGCGGTGGCAGGCGAATCATCGGGATTGGCAAGACCGCTGTGATGGGTAAGCAGTTGGCGCAGCGTCAGCTCTTCAAAACCGGCGGGCAACATGTAATCCAGCATCGGCGCAACCGGCTGGTCGAGCCTGCCCGCGAACTGCTGCACCAGCAACGCCGCGGTCACTTGCTTGGAAATGGACGCCAGGCGCCAGCGCTCGCCCGCCCTGTGCGCCGCACCGCCGGCCGGCGCGACCGTGCCATAGCCACGATCAAGCAGGATCCGCTCGCCCCGTGCGACCAGCATCTCGCCGGCGAGATTGTAACGCCGCGCGACCTGATCGGGCGTCTCCGCCGGCACCGCCGTCGTGGGCCGGGCGGATTGCGCCCCGACCGACAACGGCGTCAGCGCAAGCGTCGCCGCGACGAGGCGGCCGAACGCTGTCACGCCGCCCGGCTCCCCGGCTTCACCGCCGGAACCGCCGCCAGTTCGGGCGGCAACGCGTGCGCCTCATAGCTCGGCACGTCGAGGCGGATCAGCGGGAAGAACGGCACGTCGAACGCCGCCTTGCCGTTCGACCGGTCGACCAGCGCCGCTGCTGCCACCACCTTACCGCCCGCCGCTTCTATCGCGGCGATCGCCTCGCGCGACGACAGGCCGGTCGTCACGACGTCCTCCATCATCAGCACGCGGGTGCCGGGCGTCAGCGCGAATCCGCGGCGCAGTTCGAAGGTGCCGGTCGGCCGTTCGACGAACATCGCCGGCACGCCCAGCGCCCGGCCCATCTCGTGCCCCGCGATCACGCCGCCCATCGCCGGCGCCACCACTGCTTCGATCCCGAGATCAGCGGGGATGCGCGCCGCTAGCGCCCCCGCCAGCCGCGCGGCACGGTGGGCGTCCATCAAGACGCGCGCACACTGAAGATAGCGTGGGGAGCGCAAGCCAGAGGACAAGATGAAGTGCCCTTCGAGCAGGGCGTCGGCGGCGCGGAACTCGTCCAGGATGTCGTCGTCAGTCATCAGGATGCCCGCCATAGGATCGCGCATCGGCGCGCACAACAAGGTGCGCTTAAAAAGGGTGCGCCACGGCGCTTGAGGCGCAGGCATCGCCCGCGTATAGGCCGGCAGCAACAGCCTTTTCGCAAAAGGCCCGCGCGGCGCGTCTATGGTGTCGCCGCTCAGGGAACAGGGACTTGCTCGACACGATGCGCACGACGGGTTTGAAATCGATCATCGCCGCCGCCGGGCTGGCGCTGGCCAGCACCGCCGCCTTCGCCGCGGCGCCGGCGAACATCGCCGCTCCGGTGGCCGCGCCTGCCGCGCAGCCCCAGACCGCGGCTCCCGCCGCGCAGCCGACGCCGGCGACCGTGCCCGCACCTGGCACCATCGCGGCGCCGACGACGGCGAAGCCAGCCGACCCGACTCTCGCGGCCGACGGTACGCAGCTGGTGAAGCCGGTGCCGCATGTCGGCCAGCCGACCGACGGCGCGTTCGACATCCAGACGCAGGTCACCAAGAACGGCGAGTACGCCAAGCATTTCCACAACGCGATCCTGGTGCCGCTCATCACGGTCATCTCGCTGCTGGTGCTCGGCCTGCTGATCTACGCGATGTGGCGCTTCCGCGCGAAGGCGAACCCGAACCCGTCGAAGACCAGCCACAACACGCTGATTGAGGTCATCTGGACGCTGGCGCCGGTCCTGATCCTGGTGGCGATCGCGATTCCCTCGATCCGCCTGCTCGCGGCGCAGTTCAAGCCCGCCCCCGCCGGCGCGATCACGCTGAAGGCGACCGGCAACCAGTGGTACTGGACCTACGAATATCCCGATCATGGCGGCGTGCAGATCACAGCCAACATGCTGAAGGAAAAGTCGGAGGTGCCGGCCGGCACCCGCTATCGCACCGACGCCGACGGCCCGCGCCTGCTGGCCGCCGACAATCGCATCGTTCTGCCCGCGGGCGTACCGATCCGCCTCATCACCACCGCCGCCGACGTGATCCACAGCTGGGCGGTCCCCGCCTTCTGGATCAAGCTCGACGCGATCCCCGGCCGCATCAACGAGACGAGCTTCACCATCGACAAGCCCGGCCTTTACTTCGGCCAGTGCTCGGAGCTGTGCGGCGCACGTCACGCCTATATGCCGATCGCCGTCGAGGTCGTGACCCCGCAGCAGTTCGCGGCATGGATCGCGGCGAAGGGCGGCACGATGCCCGGCGCCGGCGCGCCGGCTGCGTCTGGCGCCGATGCGACCGACGACACCGCGACTCCCGCCGCGGCCGTCGTGCCCGGCAACAGCAGCGGCGCGCTGGTCAACACGACCGACGCCCCTGCAACTTCCAATCAGGCCGCGACCGCGAACAGCGGTGCCGGCGGCAACCTCGGACGCTGAGCCATGACCGATACCGCACTCAACCCCCAGGCGTTCGACGCGCACGGTCATCACGGCCATGCCGACGGGCATGCGCATCATGACGCCGACCACAAGCCCGGCTTCTTCGCCCGCTGGTTCCTGTCGACGAACCACAAGGACATCGGCACCCTCTACCTGATCTTCGCGATCATCGCGGGCATCATCGGCGGCGGGATCTCGGGGCTCATGCGCGCCGAGCTGATGCATCCCGGCATCCAGTACCTCCAGGGCTGGTCGGCGATGCTGCACGGCGGCGAGACGTCGTTCGATGAGGCGCTGCACTTCTGGAACGTGCTCATCACCGCGCACGGCCTCATCATGGTGTTCTTCATGGTGATGCCGGCGATGATCGGCGGGTTCGGCAACTGGTTCGTGCCGATCATGATCGGTGCGCCGGACATGGCCTTCCCGCGCATGAACAACATCTCGTTCTGGTTGCTGGTGCCGTCGTTCGCGCTGCTGCTCGCTTCGCCGTTCTTCGGCGGCGCCGGCAACGGCTGGACGCTCTACGCACCGCTGTCGACCTATGGCGAGCCGGGGCCGTCGACCGACATGGCGATCCTGTCGCTCCATCTCGCGGGCGCCTCGTCGATCCTTGGCGCGATCAACTTCATCACCACCATCTTCAACATGCGTGCCCCCGGCATGACGCTGCACAAGATGCCGCTGTTCGTGTGGTCGGTGCTGGTCACCGCCTTCCTGCTGCTGCTGGCGCTGCCGGTGCTCGCCGCTGCGATCACCATGCTGCTGACCGACCGCAACTTCGGCACGACGTTCTTCGATCCGGCCGGTGGCGGTAATCCGGTGCTGTATCAGCATCTGTTCTGGTTCTTCGGCCATCCCGAAGTGTACATCATGATCCTGCCGGGCTTCGGCATCGTCAGCCAGATCATCGCCACGTTCAGCCGCAAGCCCGTCTTCGGCTATCTCGGCATGGCCTATGCCATGGTCGCGATTGGCGTCGTCGGCTTCGTGGTGTGGGCGCATCACATGTTCACGACCGGCCTCAGCGTGAATACGAAGATGTACTTCACCGCCGCGACGATGGTCATCGCGGTGCCGACCGGCATCAAGATCTTCTCGTGGATCGCGACGATGTGGGGCGGCTCGCTGCGGTTCCCGACGCCGATGGTCTGGGCGATCGGCTTCATCTTCATGTTCACCGTCGGTGGCGTCACCGGCGTCGTCCTCGCCAATGGCGGCGTGGACGATTACATGCAGGACACCTATTACGTCGTTGCCCACTTCCACTACGTGCTGTCGCTGGGTGCGGTGTTCGCGCTTTTCGCTGGCTTCACCTACTGGTTCCCGAAGATGACGGGCCGAATGATGAATGAGGTGCTGGGCCAGCTGCACTTCTGGGTGTTCTTCGTCGGCGTGAACATCCTGTTCTTCCCGATGCACTTCCTCGGGCTGCAGGGCATGCCGCGCCGCTACCCGGACTATCCGGACGCCTATGCGCACTTCAACAACGTCGCCACGATCGGCTACATGATCATGGCGGCGGGTATGGTGATCTTCTTCGTCAACCTGTTCTACTCGCTGTTCGCGGGCAAGCCGGCGGGCGACAACCCCTGGGGCGACGGTGCCACCACGCTGGAATGGACTCTGTCCTCCCCGCCGCCGCACCATCAGTTCGAAACGCTGCCGACGATCGACTAGGGCGATAGGTGCGTAGCGAAAGCTACGCACCGGTGCGGCAAGGCCGCAAGCGCCCGTCCGGCTATGGGATTCACTCCCCTCGCCCGAGCCCACAACCAAAAACGCCCCGGTAGCGATACCGGGGCGTTTTTGCGTCTAAGGCGGAACAGGCCGCCCTCCGTGCCGGTTAAGCGAGCCCGACCCATTCCCTCAGGAGACTTCCATGCCCGCCGACCAGCTCGACATCGACATGTCCTCGCTCTTCGACAACGTCGACGAGCATCAGGTCGAGTTCGACGGAGAGGTCGATGGCGAGCCCTATAGCTTCGCCGTTCAGTATGGCGTGTTCGAGGCCCTGACCGGGTCGGCCCCCGACGACGACGCCGTCGAGAGCTTCAACCGCCTGATCGACGTGGTCCGCGACGCCGCGCTGTCCGCCCTGTCGCGCGACGGCGACCAGGATCCCGTAATCGTCAGCGAGGCCGATCTCGATATGTAATGGCGTGATCCGCCACCAAATATCGCCGATGATTAGTGAGATTTCCTAAGACAGATTGGCGACACTGCTGTCGCCAAACCGCAAGCCCTTTGTAATTGCAGTGTATTATAACACTGGCACACGTCCTGCTTAGTGAACGGTGCGCAATCGAGCGCATCGGTCGCTAAAGGGAGACATCACATGCACCGGGCTTTCGCCATCATCGCCGCCACCGCTGGCATCCTCGTCGGCACCGCCGCGACGGCCAACACACCCAAGCCGCGCGCCTTCGATCCGATCACCGCCAGCTACCAGCCGAAGACCGGCAAGGCCTGCATCCGCACCGGCTGGGGCCACGCAACGAACACCTCGAACCGTCTCGTCCGTCAGGGCGACTGCCACGACGTCGCCGCCTGGCGCCAGCGCGGCATCGCGTTCGACGTACCGAAGCAGGTGACGACCTCGGTGGAAATCGCCGCACGGTGATCGCCTGCGGGCAGGGATGCGGCGGCGCAATCGCCACCGCATCCCGAAGCCCGTGACCAACCGGTGATCCGCGCCACCTTTTACAGCGCGGCACAACGGCTTATAGGCGCCCTCACATCATGAGCGCCGCCGACACCCCGATCACCCTCCCCGCGGAGTGGCGCGACTTCCTCGCCCTCACCAAACCGCGCGTGATGACCCTGGTGGTCTTCACCGGCCTGTGCGGCCTGCTGGCCGCCCCCGGCCATGTCGATTTCGTCATCGGCTTCACCGCCATCCTCTGCATCGCGCTGGGCGCAGGGGCAGCGGGGGCGCTCAACCAGTGGTATGAGTCCGACATCGACGCGATCATGAAGCGCACGCAGGGCCGCCCCCTGCCCGCCGGCCGCATGGATCGCCAGGCGGCGCTGCACTTCGGCGTCGGCCTGTCCGCCTTCTCGGTCATCCTGATGGGTCTCGCGGTCAACTATGCCGCGGCCGGCATCCTGCTGATCTCGATCCTGTTCTACGTCCTGATCTACACCGTCTGGCTGAAGCGCCGCACGCCGCAGAACATCGTCATCGGCGGTGCGGCCGGCGCCTTTCCGCCGCTGATCGGCTGGGCGGCGGCGACGGGTCAGGTCGCGCTGCTGCCGTTCCTCCTCTTCCTCATCGTCTTCCTGTGGACGCCGCCGCATTTCTGGGCGCTCGCGCTGTTCGTGAAGACCGATTACGCCAACGCGGGCGTGCCGATGCTGCCGGTCGTCGCGGGCGAGCGCATGACCCGAACGCAGATCGGCCTCTACACCATCCCGATGGCGATCGCCGCGGTCGCGCCCTGGCCGCTCGGGCTGACCGGCGCGGTCTATGGCTGGTCGGCGGTCGTGCTGAACGCGATCTTCGCCGTGCTCGCCGCCAATGTCGCGACCCGCACGACGCAGACCGGCGACACGATGCAGCCCGAGAAGCGGTTGTTCAAATTCTCGCTTTTCTATCTCGCCCTCATATTCGCGGCCGTGGTGGCCGACAGGTGGACCGCATGACGCCCAAGGACCAGAACGACCTGCGCGCACGCCAGCGCAGCCGCGCCCGCGTGATGGCGCTGCTGCTCGGCGCCTTTTGCCTGCTGATGTTCTTCATCACGATCTCGAAAATCCGCGCCGGGATGGCGATGTGACATGAAGCGCACGCACCGCACCGCCCTGCTCGCCGCGATCGGCGTCTGCGGCATGACCGGTCTCGGTTTCGCCAGCGTGCCGCTGTACCGCATGTTCTGCGAGGCGACCGGCCTCGATGGCACCACCAACCGCGGCAATGCGGCACCGGGCAGCACCGGCCGACGGATCACCGTCGCCTTCGACAGCAATGTCGGCAAAGGGCTGAACTGGGCGTTCAGGCCCGAGCGCGAATCGGAAACGATCGACATCGGCGCGCGCGACATGGCGTTCTTCACCGCCACCAACCGCGCCGCCACCCCCGTCACCGGTACCGCGACGTTCAACGTCATGCCGGCGCAGGCGGGCAAGTATTTCACCAAGATCGAGTGTTTCTGCTTCACCGAACAGACGCTGAAGCCTGGCGAGACGGTGCGGATGCCGGTCATCTTCTTTATCGATCCGAAGATCGCGAACGATCCGGATGCGCGCGACATCGACAAGGTGACGCTCAGCTACACCTTCTATCCGGTCAAGAAGCCGGCCTGACCACGCACCCACCCGCTTGCCCTCGCTGGCGGCGGTGCTTAGAGCGGCTGGCAAACTCGCGAACAGGGACGCCATCATGGCCGGTGCCAAGAACCACGACTATCATATCCTTCCCCCCAGCCCCTGGCCGCTGATGGGATCGCTGACCGCCGGCCTGCTGGCGGTGGGCGGCCTGTTGTGGATGAAGGAACAGCCGTTCGGTCCGTGGGTCTTCGCGCTCGGCATGGCCGGCGTCCTCGCCACCATGTATTTCTGGTGGGCCGACGTCATCAAGGAGGCGCATGCCGGCGATCACACGCCGGTCGTGGCGCTCCACCTGCGCTACGGCATGATCCTGTTCATCGCTTCCGAAGTCATGTTCTTCGTCGGCTGGTTCTGGGCGTTCTTCGATTTCTCGCTCTTCCCGGCGATGGTCGGGTACACGCCGGGCGCGCATGGCGAGGCGGGCTCGGTCGAACTGCTGACCGAAGGCGTCGCGCAGTGGCCGCCCAAGGGCCTCGAAGTCATCAACGCCTTCGAACTGCCGCTGCTCAACACCTTCATCCTGCTGCTCTCGGGTACGACGGTGACCTGGGCGCATCACGCGCTGATCCACGGCGACCGCGACGGACTGAAGAAGGGCCTGTGGTGCACCATCCTGCTGGGCGCGCTATTCAGCAGCATCCAGGCGTATGAGTACATCCACGCGCCGTTCCCCTTCAAGGGGCTGAACTACGGCGCCGCCTTCTTCATGGCGACCGGCTTCCACGGCGTGCACGTGCTGATCGGCACCATCTTCCTCGCCGTCTGTCTGGTGCGCGCGTACAAGGGCGACTTCACGCCGCGCCAGCACTTCGGTTTCGAAGCCGCCGCCTGGTACTGGCACTTCGTCGACGTCGTGTGGCTGTTCCTGTTCGTCACCGTCTATGTCTGGGGCGGCTGGGGTGCCCCGGTCCACGGCTGACGTGGACGAGCATCCCACCGATCCGGCGGCGGCTGCCCAACCGAAGGGCGCGCCGCCCTCCATCGTCGAGGCGGGTGTGAAGGGTCTGTGTCCCCGTTGCGGGGCGCAGACCCTTTTTGCGGGCGTCGCACGCTTCGCCGAACGCTGCGGGGCATGCGGGCTGGATTACACTGCCTTCAACGTCGGCGACGGTCCCGCCGCGTTCCTGACATTGGGCGTCGGCACGCTCGTCACGGTGCTGGCACTGGTCACCGACGCGGTGTTCACGCCGCCGATCTGGCTGCACCTCATCATCTGGCCGATAGTGACGCTGGCCGCAGTCGTCGGCGGGCTTCGCTTCGCCAAGGGCGCGCTGATGGCGGCGGAGTATCGCAACTCGGCCCGCGAAGGCCGGCTGAGCGATCCCGAATGAGGCGCCTGCCGATTCTTCCCACGTTGATCGTGGCGCTCGCGGTCGCGACGATGATCGCGCTCGGCGTGTGGCAGCTCGAACGCCGTCAGGAAAAGGCGGTCGCGCTCGCTACCCTCGCGACCAATATCGCGCGCGCGCCGATCGCTTTCCCCGCCGCCGGCACCGGCGACAGCTTCCTGTTTCGCCGGGCGACGATCGACTGCCGGAGCATCGACGGCGTCTCCCGCCAGAGCGGGCGCACCGCCGAGGGCCGCCCCGGCTGGCGGGTCGTCGCCACCTGCCGCACCCCCGCCGGCCCGGTCCCGGTCCAACTCGGCGTCGCCGCCGAGCCGCAGGGCACGCCGCCGCAGGCAGCTGGCCGGATTGCCGGCTACATCAGCCACGCCCCCGATTCGCGCCCGATCATCGCCGGCCTGTTCGATCACAGCGCGAAGCGCCTGATGCTGATCGCCGCCACGCCCGCACCGGGCCTCGCCGCCAATCCCGGCCCGGACCTGTCGGCCGTGCCGAACAACCACCTCGCCTACGCCGTCCAGTGGTTCCTGTTCGCCGCCATCGCCGCGGTGATCTACGGGCTTGCGCTGCGTCGCCGCGGGCACCGGGCCGGTTAGAACCGGGCGATACATGCGGCGGGTCGGTGTTGATCCACGCTGGATGTGGATGTGTTTCGAGCGCGTGACATCCTTAGTCCAAGCCGTGCTCCCGCGCAGGCGGGAGCCCAGGGTTTCGGGCGAGCCCACACGTTGTATTGCTTGGCCCTGGGTTCCCGCCTCCGCGGGAACACAAAAGCTCGACCCGCCCGCAACCCCCTGTCCTACATCGCCCCGATCTGCTTCACCTCTGCCGACGGACACGCCACCGCGCCCAAAAGCGGCAAAAGTGACAAGAGGGGACGAATGCAGCGCGTTTCCGTAAACTTTAGCTTGGCGGACCGCCCTCAATGCCCCGCCAACCTAAGCTTTCTTGCCGCCCGCGCGGTCGCCCGCTAGGCGGCGGGGCCATGCGCTACATCAGCACCCGCGGCGGCGCCGAGCCGCTCGACTTCCGCGACGCGACCCTCGCCGGTCTCGCTTCCGATGGCGGCCTCTACGTTCCGGAGACGTGGCCGACGCTGAGCCGCGAAGAGATCGCCGGGCTCGCCGGTCTCTCCTACGCCGAAACCGCGGTCCGCATCATGACGCCGTTCGTCGGCGACGCGCTGAGCGAAGCGGAACTGCGCACGATGTGCGAGGCCGCCTATGGCCGCTTCAGCCACGCCGCCGTCACCCCGCTGGTGCAGCTCGACGCGCGTCACTTCCTGCTCGAACTTTTCCACGGGCCAACATTGGCGTTCAAGGACGTCGCGCTCCAGTTTCTCGGGTTGCTGTTCGAACGCTTCCTCGACGGCTCCGGCCAGCACCTGACCATCGTCGGCGCGACCAGCGGCGATACCGGCTCGGCGGCGATCGATGCGCTGGCCGGTCGCGCCGGCGTCGACATCTTCATGCTCCACCCGCAGGATCGCGTCTCGGACGTGCAGCGCCGCCAGATGACGACGGTGCTCAGTCCGAACGTTCACAACATCGCCATCGATGGCGACTTCGACCAGGCCCAGGCGCTGGTGAAGGCGATGTTCAACGACGCCGCCTTCTCATCGCGCTTCCAGCTGAGCGCGGTGAACTCGATCAACTGGGCGCGGCTGATGGCGCAGGTGGTCTATTATTTCTACGCCGCCGTCCGCCTCGGCGCGCCCGATCGCGCGATCGCCTTTTCCGTGCCGACCGGCAATTTCGGTGACGTCTTCGCCGGCTACGCCGCGTCGCGCATGGGCCTGCCCGTCGCGAAGCTGATCGTCGCGACGAACATCAACGACATCCTGCACCGCGCGCTGTCGTCGGGCGACTATTCCGCCGGCACCGTCACGCCGACCGCCGCGCCCAGCATGGATATCCAGGTCAGCTCGAACTTCGAACGCCTGTTGTTCGACCTGAACGGCCGCGACGGCGCGGCGCTCGCCGAACAGATGCGCACTTTCGAGAAGACGCGGGCGATGCGTCTGACCAACGCGCAATCCGAAGGCGCCGCCGCGCTCTTCGCCAGCGACCGGATCGATCCCGCCGACATGGCGCACGCGCTGCAATGGGCGTGCGCGGAGGCCGGGCAGGTGCTCGACCCCCACACCGCGATCGGCCTCGCCGCCGCTCGCCGCGCCGACCTGCCCGCCGATGTGCCGGTCGTCACGCTTGCGACCGCCCACCCGGCGAAGTTCCGCGATGCGGTGGAGCGTGCGACCGGCGTCCGCCCCTCGCTCCCGGCGCGCGTCGGCGACCTGTTCGATCGCGAGGAGCGCTACGCGACGCTCGACGGCAGCTTCGATGCGGTCACCGCCTATATCGCCGAACGGGCGGTCGCGCGCGCGTGACGCCGACGACGCTCATCGGCGAGCCCTGGGCCGATTATGGCCTGATCGATTCGGGCTATGGCAGGAAGCTGGAGCGCTACGGCCGCTTCCGCTTCATCCGCCCGGAGCCGCAGGCGATGTGGGCGCCCGCCAGCGACGACTGGCAGGCGGACGGCGAGTTCATCCCAGGCGCGGACGAGGATGGCGGCGGTCGCTGGGATCTGTCGCGCGACGTGCCGGGCGGCTGGCCGCTGGCGTGGCGGGAGGCGCGCTTCACCGCCAGCAACACGCCGTTCCGCCACCTCGGCTTCTTCCCCGACATGGCCCCGGTGTGGGACTGGATGCGCGGCCGGATTGAGGGAGCATCTGATCCGGAGTGCCTCAACCTGTTCGGCTACACCGGCGTCGGCACGCTGGCGCTATCGGCGGCCGGCGCGCGCATGGTGCATGTCGATGCGTCGAAGAAGTCGGTCGATGCCGCCCGCGCCAATGCCGCGCTGTCCGGCATGGACGACCGCCCGATCCGCTGGCTGGTCGAAGATGCCGGCAAGTTCGTCGCGCGCGAGGTGCGGCGCGAGCGGCGCTACGACGGCATCATCCTCGATCCGCCCAAATGGGGCCGCGGGCCGAACGGCGAGGTGTGGAAGCTGGAGGAGGGGCTGCCCGGCCTGGTCGCCGACTGCCGCCGGCTGATCGATGCCGATTCGCGCTTCCTGTTCCTGACCGTCTACGCCGTCCGCCTGTCGGCGCTCGCGATCGGCGAGTTGGTGCGTCAGGCGTTCGCCGACCTCCCCGGCACCGTCGAATGCGGCGAGCTGGGCGTGCGCGAGGAAGCGCGTGGTCTCATCCTCCCCACCGCCATCTTCGCACGGTGGAGCCGCTAGTCCCGCGCCATCCGGATCGCCGCCCCCGCGACGAATGGCGCCCCCGCCACCAGAAGCAGGCTGACCGCCCCCAGCAGCTTCAGCGCCCCAACCCCGCCCCCGATCGACCCCGCGCCGAAGATCAGCAGCGGCACCGCCAGCGGCAACATCACCAACCCCGCGACCGCCCCCGCGCCCCGCAGACCCGCGACCAGCGCCGCCGTCGCCACCCCCAGCGCGGCGAGGCCCGGCGTTCCGATCAGCAGCCCCACCTCGACCCGCACCAACACCGAGCCCGACAATCCGAGGAGACCCGCCGCCGGCACCGCCGCCAGCATCAACACCGGCGCGAAGCCCAGCCAGTGCCCAACGATCTTCGCCGCCGCGACCAACGCCATCGGCACCCCCCGCACCGCCAGTTGGTCGAGCACGCCCCCCTCGACATCCGGCACCACCAACCGCTCGACCGGCAGCAGCGCGGCGAGCAGCGCCGCCGCCCAGATCACCCCGCCCCCGACCCGTCCCAGCAATGCGGCGTCCGGCCCGATCGCAAACGGAAACAGGATCGCCACCAGCAGGAAGAACGCGACCGGCAGCAACATGCCCCCGCCCGACCACGCACGCCGCACCTCCCGCCAGGCGATCGCCGCGAAGATCACAGCGCCAGCACCCGCGCGCCCGGCACCTCGATCGGCAGATGCGTGGCGATCAGTGCGATGCCCCCCTGCGCCCGGTGCCGCGCCACCAGCCCGGCGAGCATGTCCACCGACGCCGCGTCCAAACCATTGGCCGGCTCGTCTAGCAGCCACATCGGCGCCCCGCCGGCAACGACCCGCGCCAGCCCGGCGCGCTTGCGCTGCCCGGTCGACAGCCACCGCACCGGCACATCCGCCGCGTCCGATAGCTGCACGGCCGCCAGCGCGCCCGCGATCGCATCCTTTCGCCCGTCGATCCGCGCCCACCAGCCGAGCGCGCGCGCCAGCGGCAGTTCGCCGTCCAGCGCGGTCGCCTCGTTCAACAGCGCTATTTCGCCCGTCCGCTCGACCCGGCCGGCGGCGGGGGGGAGCAGGCCGGCGGCGATGCGGAGCAGGCTCGACTTGCCGATGCCGTTCGGGCCGGTCACCAGCGCCGCCTCGCCCGCTTTCAGGGTCAGCGACACGCCTTCGAACACGATCCGCCCGCCGCGCAGGCAGGCGACATCGGCCAGCGCCAGCACGGCGCTCACCCCGCCTGATCCTCCAGCGCATGCATGTCGTCGTCGGACAGGCCGAAGTGATGGCCGACCTCGTGGACGACGATGTGGTGGACCAATGTTGAGAGATCGTCGCCGTTCGCCGCCCATTCGTCGATGATGGCGCGGCGATAGAGGTGGATGCGGTCGGGCAAGGCGCCGGTGTCGAAGGAGGATTTTTCCCCCACCGGCCGCCCGGCGTAGAGGCCGGTCAGGTCGTAGGGATCGTCGATCCCGAGCGCATCCAGCGTCTCGTCGTCGGCCCACTCCTCGACGATCAGCACGACGTCGGCGAGGTGGTCGGCGAACGGTGCCGGGATCCGCGCCAGCGCAGCCTGGGCCAGCGCCTCGATCTGTGCCGCGGTCGGCGCTGTGCGGTCTTGCCCGGTCATCCGCGCCGACATAGGCATGGCCGCACCACGGCGGCAAGAAGGGCAAGCGATGATCGAGGCGTTGAACGAGGCGGAGCGCGCCGACGCGCTGGATGCGCTGGCCGACTGGGATTACGACGACGCACGCGACGCGATCGGCCGCAGCTTCACCTTCGAGAATTTCAGCGAAGCCTTCGCCTTCATGACGCAGGTCGCGCTGCTTGCCGAGAAGGCCGACCATCACCCCGAATGGTCGAACGTGTACAACCGTGTCGATATCGTCCTGACCACCCACGACGCCGGTGGCCTGTCGTCGCGCGATGTCGATCTGGCCAACAAGATCGACGTGCTGGTCGACTGATCGAAAAGCGCCTGAAGTTACGGAAACGCGCTGAATTCGTCCCCTGTTGTCAACTTTGTCGGTGTCCCGCCGAAGCCAGCCGACCGGATGAAGCAGATCGCCGCGATGTAGGACAGCGGCTTCATCGCCTACCCGCCCTGACGCCGCATCATCGCGCGCAGCCGCCCCGGCAGCCAGCGCGCCGCGAAGCGCATGCGGCCGGCGGTGCGGCCGATATAGGTGAACAGCGCGTCGCCATGGACCGCGCGCCATGCCGCATCTGCGACATCCTCCGCGCTCGACAGCTCCAGACCCGCGCCGGTCACCGTCTCGCGGATCGTGCGGTTCGAACCCGGGATGCCGTGCGCCAGCAGCGGCGTATCGATGAAGGCCGGAACGATGGCACGCACGCGGATGCCGTCGCGGTGCCATTCGCCGTCCAGCGCCTCGGTCAGCGCGCGTACGCCGAACTTCGTCGCGGAATAGACGGCCAGCCCCGCCGACCCGTAGATCGCCGACGCCGAGGCGGTATTGAGCAGGCACGAGTCGGGCGTCGTCTTCAGATAGGCATGGCCGATCCGCGCGCCGTTGATCGCGCCGGTCAGGTTGATCGCGACGGTGCGATCAATCAGGTCGAACGGTGCGTCGGCGAGCGGACCGCCCATCGGGATGCCGGCATTGTTCGCCAGCACGTCGAGCCGCCCCGCCATCCCCGTGAAATCGTCGAGCGCCGCCACCCAGGCCGCCCGATCGCGCACATCCATCTTATAAGTGTCCGCCCCCGCCGGGAGGGCAGCGGCGGTCACGGCAAGCCCCGCCGCATCGATATCCGCAAGCCCGATCCGCCAGCCTTCGCGCGCGAACCGCGCGGCGATGGCGCGGCCGATGCCCGATCCTCCGCCGGTGATGAAGATCGCCCGCATCCTTAGCCTCTCCTTTTGACGTCGGCCGCACCCTCGCCCACAGTCGGCGCGATGGAAAGCCCCGCTCTCGCCCTGCACGATGTCGGCGTGACCTATGCCGGCGGCGCGGCGGCGGTCGCCGGTGTCACGCTGACGATCGCACCGGGCAGCTTCGTCGCGCTGGTCGGTCAGTCGGGATCGGGCAAGTCGACGCTGCTCAAGACGATCAACCGGCTGGTCGCGCCCACCGCCGGTCGCGTGACGATCGACGGCGCGGACGTGGCCGACGAGCCGCCCCACCGGCTGCGACGGCGTATCGGCTATGTTTTCCAGGGCATCGGCCTGTTCCCGCATATGACGGTGGGCGAGAATATCGCCGTGCCGCTGCGGCTGGCCGGCACGCGCGACGATGCGCGCGTGGGCGATTTGCTCGACCTCGTCGACCTGCCGCGCGAACTCGCCGCGCGCCGCCCCGACGCGCTGTCGGGCGGGCAGCGCCAGCGGGTCGGCGTCGCGCGCGCATTGGCGGCTGGCGCGAAATTGCTGCTGATGGACGAGCCGTTCGGCGCGCTCGACCCCGTCACCCGCGACACGCTCGGCCGGCGGGTGCGTGCACTGCACGACGACCTCGCGCTGACCAGCGTGATGGTGACGCACGACATGGCCGAGGCGCTGCTGCTCGCCGATCGCGTGCTGGTGATGCAGGCCGGGCGGATCGTCGCAGACGAGACGCCGGCCGCGCTGCTGAACGGTGCGGGCGGCGAGGTCGCGCAGGCGCTGGTGGCGGTGCCGCGCGACCAGATGCGCGCGCTTTCGGACATGACGCGGTGAGCGCCGCCTGGGCGCGCGTGCCGGACCTGCTGGCGCAGCATCTGGCGCTGTCCTTCGCCGCGTTGCTGCTCGGCCTCGCGATCGCGCTGCCACTGATCGTCGCCGCACATCGCAATGCGGCGGTGGCGCGCATCGCATTGGGGTTCGCCAGCCTCGTCCAGACGATCCCGGCGCTGGCGCTGCTCGCGCTGTTCTTCCCGATCCTGTTCTGGCTCGGCCTGCCGCCGCTCGGCTTCCTGCCCGCGCTGCTGGCGCTGTCGCTCTATGCGTTGCTGCCGATCCTCCGGAACGGGGTGACCGGCCTCGCCGGGCTGGATCCGGCGATCGTCGAGGCGGCGGACGGCGTCGGCATGACGGGCTCGCAAAAGCTGTGGCTGGTCGAGGCACCGCTGGTCCTGCCGATGCTGATGGCGGGCATCCGCACGGCGGCGGTGTGGACGATCGGCGCGGCGACGCTGGCGACGACGGTGGGGCAGCCGAGCCTGGGCGACCTGATCTTCGCGGGGTTGCAGACGCAGGCGTGGCCGCTGGTGCTGGCCGGGTGCATCGCCTCGGCGGGGCTGGCGCTGGCTGTCGATGCGCTGCTGGCGCTGGCGGAGCGCGGGCTGGCGAGCGGGCGGCGCTGGCTGTGGGGCGGCAGCCTCGCGATACTGGCGGTGGCGCTGACGGTCGCGCTCGTGCCCCGCGCCGCCGGCGGGCGCGAGACGGTGACGGTCGGTGCCAAGAATTTCTCCGAGCAGTTCATCCTCGCCCGGCTGATCGGGCGGCGGCTGGAAGCGGCGGGCTATGACGTCGCCTATCGCGAAGGGCTCGGCTCGGCGGTCGCCTATGGCGCGCTGCGCACCGGGGCGATCGACGTCTATGTCGACTATGCCGGCACGATCTGGACGGCGGAGATGAAGCGCACCGACACGCCCCCGCCCGCCCGGATGCTGCCCGCCATCGCCGCATGGACGCGCGGTGCCGGCGGCGGCGTGCGGCTGGTCGGGCCGCTGGGGTTCGAGAACGCCTATGCCTTCGCGATGAAGCGTGAGGCGGCCGCGCGGGCGGGCATCACCGACCTGACGGCGCTGGCCGCGCGGTCGCCGCAATTGACGCTGGGCGCCGATCTGGAATTCCTCGAACGGCCCGAATGGGCGGCGGTGCGGCGCGCCTATCCGTTCCGCTTCGCCGCGACGCGATCCTATGCGCCGAGCTTCATGTATGATTCGCTCGGCAGTGGGGCGTCGGACGTGATCTCCGCCTTCTCCTCGGACGGGCGGATCGCCGCGGACGGCCTTGTGACGCTGCCCGATCCGAAGGGAGCGATCCCGCGCTATGACGCGATCCTGCTGGTCGCGCCAGGGCGGGCGGACGACGCGCGGTTCGTCGCGGCGATCACGCCGCTGGTGAATGCCATCCCGGTGGCGGCGATGCGGCAGGCGAACTACCGGGTGGACCGGCCCGATGCGAAACAGACGCCCGAAGAGGCGGCGCGCTGGCTGGCGGGGGTGATCGGGCGATGACCTACCCAATCCGTTCGTGCTGAGCGAAGTCGAAGCACCAAGCCAAGTGCTTCGACTTCGCTCAGCACGAACGGAGAAGCCTAGTCGATCCGGTACGCCCGGCGCACCAGCCCGCTGGTCAGTTCCTGCGCCAGCTCCGCCGCTTCCCAGTCCTCTATGCGATGCTCGGCGACGAGGCGGGCGAGGAAGCCGCAGTCGATGCGCCGCGCAACGTCGTGGCGCGCGGGAATCGACAGGAATGCGCGCGTGTCGTCGTTGAACCCGACCGTGTTGTAGAATCCCGCCGTCTCGGTCGTGTTCTCGCGGAAGCGGCGCATGCCCTCCGGCGAATCGTGAAACCACCACGCCGGCCCCAGCTTCAGGCACGGATAATGCCCCGCCAGCGGCGCGAGTTCGCGCGCATAGGTCGATTCGTCGAGCGTGAAGAGAATCACCGACAATTCGGTCGAGGTGCCGAACCGGTCGAGCAGGGGTTTCAGCGCCGCGACATAATCGGTGCGGGTCGGGATGTCGGCGCCCTTGTCGCGGCCGTGGCTGGCGAACAGGCCGCCATTGTGGTTGCGGAAGCTGCCGGGGTGGATCTGCATCACCATGCCGTCCTCGACGCTCAGCGCCGCCATCTCGGTCAGCATCTGCGCGCGGAACAGCTCGGCATCGGCCGGCGTCCAGTCGTCGCCGGTGACCTTGCGGAACAGCGCCTCGGCCTCCGCCGCCGACAGATTGGCGGTGCGGGCGGTCGGGTGGCCGTGGTCGGTCGCGGTGGCGCCGGCCGCGCGGAAATCGGCGCGGCGCTTGCGATGCGCCTCGATATAGCCCGACCAGCTCCACACATCCTCGCCGGTCAGCTCGGCGAAGCGCGCCATCGCGGGGCGGAACTGCTCATGCTCGACATCGATCACGCCGTCGGGGCGATAGGTCGTCACGACCCGACCCTGCCAGCCCGACGCACGGATGGCGTGGTGGTGATCGAGGCTGTCCTGCGCGCCCTCGGTCGTCGCCAGGAAATCGATGCCGAACCGGTCGAACAGCGCGCGCGGGCGATAGGCGTCGGTAGCCAGCTTCTCGTTGATCGTGTCGAAATAGCGATCGGCGCTCGCCGCCTCCAGCGCGACCTCGAACCCGAACACTTCGGCGAAGACATGGTCCAGCCACATGCGCGACGGCGTCCCACGGAACAGGTGGTAATGTTCGGCGAAAGTCCGCCACGCCGCGCGCGGATCGGTCGCGGGCATGCCCGCCTTCGACGGCACGCACAGCGCATCGAGCGACACGCCCTGCGAATGCAGCATGCGATAGAGATAGTGGTCGGGCGACAGCAGCAGCTCGGTCGCGTTCGACCAGTTGGCGTCGGTGGCGAACCACGACGGGTCGACATGGCCGTGCGGGCTGACGATCGGCAGCGACGCCACGCCGGCATAGAGGCCGCGGGCGATGTCGCGCGTCGTCGGATCGGCGGGGAACAGGCGGTCGGGTTGCAGGGTCAACGGGCGCAAGGGTCAGCCTTTCGACAGGAATGACATCGGTTACCGCCCCCGCCCCTCCGACGCAATCAGTCGCCCAGCGGCTCGACGTCCACCGACACGCTCATCGCCTGCGATCCCGGCCCCAGCACGACGCCGTCGATCGGCGCGATGTCGGCATAGTCGCGGCCGATCGCCATCACGATATGATCGCGCGCCATCCAGATGCCGTTGGTCGGATCGACCCCGACCCAGCCCAGCGTCTCCCCGCACCACAGCAGCACCCAGGCGTGAGTCGCGTCCGCCCCAACGAGGCGCGGCTGGCCCGGCGGGGGCAACGTGCGGAGATAGCCCGAGGCATAGGCGGCGGGCAGGCCGGCGGCGCGCAGGCCGGCGATCATGATCTGCGCGAAATCCTGGCACACCCCGCGCCGCGCCGCGAATGCCTCGTTCGGGGGGGTGTCGACCAGCGTCGCCTTGGGATCGAATTCGAAGTCGCGCTGGATGCGCTGCGCCAGACCGATGGCGGCGTCGAGGCATCCGCGCTGCGGGTCCAGCTCCTGCGCGCACCAGTCGGCGATGCCGCCGTCGAGCGCGATGCGCGGCGAGGGGAAGAGATAGGATGCGGGGCTGGCCGGCCCCATGTCGCGGCTGATCCGCGCGGCGGCGGCGATCTCGCCCAGCGTCGGATCGTCGGCGGCGGGCATCGGGATGGCGCGATCGACCGTCACCCGCGCGCTGCTGGTGATGACGAGCTTCTTCGCCGGCCGGTCGAGCACCAGCCGCGTGACGTTCGCCAGCCCCGCCTGCGCGCGCGCCGGCCAGGTATGCCCGCCGGGCTCGACGGTCAGCGTATAGTCGTCGAGCGTCTGACCGGACCAGATGATCGGCTTCAGCCGCAGGTTGCAGCGCGCGAAGCGCACCGGACTGGCATAGTCGAACGTCGTGATATGGCGGATGTTGTAGCGCATCAGGCGAGCGTCATCCCGGCCGCCCGCAACGGCTCGGCGCCTTGCAGGAAGTAGCGGCGGGCGACCGCGTTCGACACCGCGCCCAGCCGCGCTTCGACATCGCGCAGCACGTCGTCGTCGATCTCCACCGCGCGGGTCGTGGCGACGACGGCGGCGAGCGCGGTCGCCTGCGCCTGCTGGTCCTCGGCGATGCCGTCGCTGTCCAATACGGGCAGCGCGGCCAGATGTTCGCCGATCGCCGCGACCTGATAGGCGAAGCTGCGCGGGTTGCCGGGGTCGAGCGCGACGAGGTCGATCACGGGCACGCGCGCGATGCCGGTCAGATAGCGCTGGCGATAGCTGATCTGGCTGTTGGCGAGGTCGAGCAGCGCGGACAGATCGTCGGCACTGGCGTTCTCGTTGCCCAGCGCGCGCAGGGCGGCGGCCACCGCGATCGCCCGCTCGACCCGGCGACCGAGGTCGTGAAAACGCCAGCCATCGGTGCGGCCCATATGTTCGGCCGACAGGCCGGCGAGCGCGGCATAGCGGCGCTGGAGCGAGCCGGCGCGGTCCAGCAGATGGCCGCTTTTCGGGAAAGGCGCGTCGAGCAACTTTATCATGTCCGCCGACAGCCGGTCGCGCGACACCGCGCCGATGTCGCGCGCGCGGTCGTTGAGTACGCGCACGCTCTGCCCGTCCTCCCCCTCCAGCGCAGTGCGGGCGAAGGCGATCAGGTCGGCACGACGTGTCGATGCCGGCGCGGGCGCGGCGCCGCCGGCGACGAGCAGGCCGATCAGCCGCCACAGCGTCTCGGGCGGCAGCGCCGAACCGGTGTCCGCGCCGATCGAATGGCCGAGCAGCACGCGCACCGCGCCCAACATCGCCTCGCCGCGCTCCAGATAGCGGCCCAGCCAGAACAGATTGTCCGCGACGCGGCTGGGAAGCGTCCCCGGATTGCGGCGCAGGTGGACGCTGTCGCCGGGCGGCAGCAGCGATACCGCCGCGACTGGATCCGCGCCGTGGACGCACACGTCGGCGGACCACATGCCCGCCCCCATCACCGCCGCGCGCACGTCCGCACTCTCACCGATCCGGGCGAAGCCGCCGGGCAGCACCGTCCACGCACCCGATGGATCGCGCGCCGCGAACACGCGCACCGTGAAGGGGCGCGGCGCCAGCATGTCGTCGGCAACGACCGGCATCGTCGACAGGCGCACGATCTCCTGCCCCACATAATCCTGCGGACGGCGCGCCATATCGACGACCAGCCGCTCGGTCTGCTCCCGGCTCAGCGATCCGCCCAGCACCGGCACACCGTCCGGCAGGCCGATCGGCGCATCGTCGAACGCCGGGGCGATGACCATGCGGTCGAGATTGTCGCGGACGTAATCATGCTGCCGCCGCCCGCCGCACCACCAGGTCGCGACGTTGGGCAGCTTCAGCGAATCACCGGTCAGCCGCGTCGCGAGCTGCGGCAGGAACGCCTGCATCGCCGCGCTCTCGACCACGCCGGCACCCGGCGACGACGACAGCACGACATTGTCCGCCGCCATCGTGTCGATCAGTCCCGGCACCCCGATCCGCGAGGTGGCGTCGAACGCCAGGGGATCGAGGAAGCGCGGATCGACCCGCCGCCACAGCGCATCGATCCGCTTCAGCCCGGCGATCGTCCGGACGTAGAGCTTGTCCTCCAGCGCGGTCAGGTCGGCGCCCTCGACCAGCAGGAAGCCGAGATAGCGTGCCAGATGCGCCTGTTCGGCATAGCTGGCGTTCCACCGCCCCGGCGTCAGCAACCCGATGCGCGGCTCCGCCCGCCGACACACCGCCGCCAGACCGTCGCGGAATGCGGCGAAGAACGGCGCGTGCCGCTCGATATTCAGCCGCGACTGCAGGCCTCCCAACGTCCGCGCGATCGACAGCCGGTTCTCCAGCGCATAGCCCGCGCCGACCGGAGCGCGCACGCCGTCCGCCAGCACGCGCCATTCGCCGCCCGGCCCGCGGCACAGGTCGGCGGCGTAGAAATGCAGGTGATAGCCCCCCGGCGGCGCCAGCCCGACCATCGGCCGCAGGAACTGCGCGCTGCCGGTGACCAGTGCGGCGGGGAGGTAGCCGTTCGCGACCAGCCGGCCGGGGCCGTAGATGTCGGCGACCACCGTCTCCAGCAGGGCGGCACGCTGCGCGACGCCGGCGGCGATCTTGGCCCATTCGTCCGCGCCGATCATCAGCGGCACGGGCGACAACGGCCACGGCCGCTCCGCCCCCTCGCCCGCCACGCGGTAGCCGGTGCCGATGTCGCTGGCGTGACGCTGCGCCCGGTCGCGGGTCTCGCCCAGTCCCTCGCTGCCGACCGCCGCGAGCTCCTCCAGCACGACCTGCCATGCATCGCGCGCGGAGCCTTGCGCGGTGCACATCACGTCGGCGTGCGGCCGCTCGCCGCAATAGTCGCGGAACCATTGCTCCGCGAGGGTGGCCGCGTCCGGACTTCCGCTTGCCTGCGCTATGCTCGCCACGTCGCCCCTAACGCCTGCTCGCGCCCGTCCGACCACAGAAGCACCGGACGCGCAACCCGTTCAAGCCTCGTTGACCTCGCCTTTCAGCAGGACATGGGTACACAGCTGCGCGGCGGGCGTGTCGGTCGCCTCCAGCGCCGCGACCGTCACCCAGCCCTGCCCACGCAGCCGCGCACCCTCGGCCGCATCGGTGCCATAGGGGAGAAACAACCGTCGCCGCTCGACCGCGCGACCCGCCGATTCGAGGATCGGATCGACGTACAGCGACACCCCGACAGCCGCCTCCTCATGCGAATCCACAGCACCGATCGGATCGTGCATCACGCGGTACGTACCGCCGCGCCCGATCTCGCCCAGCACGCCGCCCGCGAAGATGGAGAAACCGAGCCAGCTCTGATATTCGAATCCGTGCCGCTCGGTCGGGTCGAGCGTCAGCCCGATGCCGGCGGGCAGCGCGGCGGCGATCGCCTCCAGCCCGTCGAGCCGGCTGGCCAGCGCAGCATGGCCGCGCAGCTTCGCCACCGCGCCCTCGAACGGCCCCGCCGCGGCGATCAGCGGGAGGTAGGACGGATCGAGCGCGGCGACCGCGCCGGCATCTTTCGCATCCAGCGCGGCGGCCAGCGCATCGTCTCCGCCCAGCGTCGCGACGAGGTCGGGCAGGGTGAAGTCGACCGAGATGCCGGTCACGCCCGCCGCCTGCAACGCCTCCACCGCGACGCTGACAACCTCACGCGCCGCGGCGATGCTGTCGAGGCCGATCAGTTCGACGCCAATTTGCCGCATCGCCCGCGCCGGGCGCAGGTCCGACGCGCGCAGCTTCAGCACCGGCCCGGCGTAGGAGAGGCGCACGGGGCGCGGATGATGCCCCATCCGCGTCGCCGCGATCCGCCCGACCTGCGCGGTGATGTCCGGCCGGATCGCCAGCGTCCGCTGCGACACTGGATCGACGAACCGCACGGCATCATGCGCGCCGCCCGCCTTCAGCCGCCGCGACAGCTCGTCCTCGAACTCGGCGAGCGGCGGATCGACCTGCTCATAGCCATAGAGCCGCGCGGTATCGAGCACGCCCCGCTCCAACCGCGCCGCCGCATCGGCAAACGGCGGCAGGCGATCGTGGAATCCTTCGGGGAGGAGGCCTGACATTCTAATAATCCCGTTCGGGCTGAGCCTGTCGAAGCCCTGCCCTTCCTTTGCACCGTCGGCTAGAAGAAGGGCAGGGCTTCGACAAGCTCAGCCCGAACGGTGGTGTTCAAACGGGCGAAAGTATTCCTTCCGCCCGTTCGATCAGAACGACAACGCCCTCGCCGTCCGCACGCCCGGCAGCGCCTGCACCTTCGCCAGCAGGTCCTGCGTCACCGCCTCGTCGACGCTCAGCAGCAGCACCGCCTCGCCGCCCGCCTCTCGCCGGCCGAGGTGGAAGGTGCCGATGTTGACGCCCGCCTCGCCCAACGTCGTGCCGATGCGGCCGATGAAGCCGGGGGCGTCGTCATTGACGACGTAGAGCATGTGACCGGCCAGATCGGCTTCGACCTTGATCCCGAACAGCTCGACCAGCCGCGGGAAGCGGTTGCCGAACAGCGTGCCGGCGACCGACCGCTCGCCGCCATCGGTCTTCACCGATACGCGCACCAGCGTGTGGTAATCGCCCTCGCGCTCGGTCTTCACCTCCCGCACCTCGATCCCGCGCTCCTTGGCGAGGAACGGCGCGTTGACCATGTTCACCGTCGCGGTCTGCGTACGCAGGAACCCGGCCAGTACCGCCGACACGATCGGCTTCTGGTTGAGCTCTGTCGCCGCACCCTCGGTATGGATCGAGATGCGCGGGGTGGAACCGGTCGACAGCTGGCCGATCAGGCTGCCCAGTTCCTCGGCCAGCATCATGTAGGGCTTGAGGCGCGGGGCTTCCTCGGCCGACAGGCTCGGCATGTTGAGCGCGTTGGTGACACCGCCCGAGACGAGGAAGTCGGCCATCTGCTCGGCGACCTGGATGGCGACGTTGACCTGCGCCTCGCTGGTCGAGGCGCCCAGATGGGGGGTCGAGACGAAATTGGGCGTGCCGAACAGCGGCGATGCCTTCGCCGGTTCCTCGACGAACACGTCGAGCGCCGCACCGCCGATGTGGCCCGAATCGAGGCCCGCCTTCAGCGCCGCCTCGTCGATCAGGCCGCCACGTGCGCAGTTGATGATGCGCACGCCCTTCTTCGTCTTCGCCAGGTTCTCCGCCGACAGGATGTTGCGGGTCTGGTCGGTCAGCGGCGTGTGCAGCGTGATGAAGTCGGCGCGCGCCAGCAGCTCCTCCAGCTCGACCTTCTCGACGCCCAGCTCCACCGCGCGGTCGGGCGACAGGAACGGATCGAACGCGATCACCTTCATGCGCAGGCCCAGCGCCCGGTCGGCGACGATCGAGCCGATGTTGCCCGCGCCGATCAGGCCCAGCGTCTTCGACGTCAGCTCGACGCCCATGAAGCGGTTCTTCTCCCACTTGCCCGCCTGGGTCGAGGCATCGGCCTCGGGCAGCTGGCGTGCAAGCGCGAACATCAGCGCGATGGCGTGTTCGGCGGTGGTGATGCTGTTGCCGAACGGCGTGTTCATGACGACGACGCCCTTCGCCGACGCGGCGGGGATATCGACGTTGTCGACGCCGATGCCGGCGCGGCCGACCACCTTCAGGTTGGTCGCGGCGTCGAGGATCGCCTTCGTCACCCGGGTCGAGCTGCGGATGGCGAGGCCGTCATAGTCGCCGATGATCGCGATCACCTCTTCGGGCGTCTTGCCGGTGATCTCGTCCACCTCGACCCCGCGCTGGCGGAAGATCTCGGCGGCCTTGGGATCCATTTTGTCGCTGATGAGGACTTTTGGCATGGGATAATCCTTGAAGATATCCTCTCACCGTTCGGGCTGAGCTTGTCGAAGCCTTGCCCTTTCTTTCGACGGTTGAGGAGAAGTGCAGCCCTTCGACAAGCTCAGGGCGAACGGTGGGAGATCAGCCGGCCTTCGCCGTCGCGTAGGCCCAGTCGAGCCATGGCCCGAGCGCCTCGATGTCGGCGACGTCGACGGTCGCCCCGCACCAGATGCGGAGGCCCGGCGGGGCGTCGCGGTATCCGGCGACGTCATAGGCGGCACCCGCCTTTTCGAGCGCGCCGGCCATCGCCTTGATGAACGCCTCATCCGCCCCCGCGACGGTCAGGCACACGCTGGTCTTCGACCGCGTCGCCTCATCCTCGGCGAGATGGCCGAGCCAGTCGCGATCGGCGACGATCTTGTCGAGCGCGGCGGCGTTGGCGTTCGACCGTGCGATCAGGCCGTCGGCACCGCCCACCGTCTTCGCCCATTCGAGCGCGGCGATACAGTCCTCGACCGCCAGCATCGACGGCGTGTTGATCGTCTCGCCCTTGAACACGCCCTCGGTCAGCTTGCCCTTGGAGACGAGGCGGAAGACCTTCGGCAGCGGCCAGGCGGGGGTGTAGCTTTCCAGCCGTTCGACCGCGCGGGGGCCGAGGATAAGCACGCCGTGCCCGCCCTCGCCGCCCAGAACCTTCTGCCAGCTGAAGGTCGCGACATCGATCTTCGCCCAGTCGATGTCGTAGGCGAAGACGGCCGAGGTCGCGTCGGCGAAGCTCAGCCCCTCGCGGTCCGCCGGGATCCAGTTCGCATCGGGGACGCGCACGCCGCTTGTGGTGCCGTTCCAGGTGAACAGCACGTCGCTCGACCAGTCGACCGCGCCTAGATCGGGCAGCAGGCCATAGTCGGCACGAATGACGTGGGGTTCGAGCTTCAGCTGCTTGACCGCGTCGGTGACCCAACCCTCACCGAAGCTTTCCCACGCCAAAGTCGTGACGGGACGCGCGCCCAGCATCGTCCACATCGCCATTTCGAACGCGCCCGTGTCCGATCCGGGCACGATGCCGATGCGGTGCGTGTCGGGCAGCTTGAGCAATTCGCGCATCAGGTCGATGCACAGCTGCAGGCGCGTCTTGCCGATCTTCGACCGGTGCGACCGGCCGAGCGATTCGGTGGCGAGGGATGCAGGGGTCCAGCCCGGAGGCTTGGCGCACGGTCCGCTGGAAAAATAGGGACGTGCAGGCTTGTGCGCCGGAAGCGCGGATAGATCAGTCATGTAGTCTCTCCTTGCAGAGAGCACGCGCGGCGTTGGGACCGCGTGGCCCGTCGACGGCCCTAGCGGCGCGAAAGCCGGTGTCAAGCGAGCGGCACGGACATTCCAACGCCAAAGAATATTGCTTTTCAATAATTCTATTGACCGATTATCGATATCTTCGTATTGATTATCGGGAAGTGATTACCGAAAGGCGACAAAGAATGACGAGCCGACCTATCCGCCTCGCCCGTGCGCTCTCGCGCATTTTCCAGATCCTGCGCATCCTATGCATCGTCGCGCTGGTGGTGCTGATCCCGGCCATGCTCTTCGCCTGGTTCGCACCGGGATCGGTGCCCGCTGACAGCAAGCTGACCGTCGCTGGCGTGCCGGTGACCGCCGATCATCCGATCCTTGCCGGCACGCTGATCCTGTTCGCCAATGCCTTCCTGATCGCCGCCATCCTGCTGATGGGCAAGCTGCGGGCGATGATGCGGACAGTGGAATACGGTACGCCCTTCATCCCGGAGAATGTCGGCCGCCTGCGCTATGTAGCAAAGACGATGGGCGCCTTGTTCGTCTTCCAACTCGTGGTGGGACTCATCGTCGGTATCTCGGACAATCGCTACGTCATCGGCGGCGATGCCGACTTCGGCCTGCTGCTCGGCGCGCTGGTCGTGCTCGTGCTGGCCGAGGTGTTCCGCGAGGGCGTGCGCCTGCGCGAAGAGAATGAGGGGACGATCTGATGGCGATCCGGGTCAACCTCGACCGCATCCTGTTCGACAAGCGCATGTCGCTGACCGAGCTCGCCGGCACCGTCGACATGACGCTCGCCAACCTCTCGATCCTCAAGACCGGCAAGGCGCGGGCCGTGCGCTTCTCCACGCTCGACGCGCTGTGCGCCGCGCTCGACTGCCAGCCGGGCGACCTGCTGGAGCATGTCCCGGGCGAAGCGGAGCCGGACTGAGCCGCAACTGCGACGAAGCCGGATGACAAGGACGGGCCACCTGGCGCAAGTATCGCGCCGGTGGCCCGTTTCGTCTTCCTTTTGCCCATACTCGCGCTGCTCGCCGCCTGCGGCAGCGTACCCGAACGTAGCGAGGCGCCGGCGCGCCCGCGCAATTCACCGCCGATCGTGCTCAACCAGCCGCCCGCGCCAGCCACGCGCCAGTGCTTCGCCGACCTGTCGGGGGCGGACGTGCGCTACTCCCCGCTGCCCGATCGCGACTTCGGCGGCGGCTGCATCCTGATGGGGACGGTGCAGCTGATCGATTACGGCGTGCCGACCACGAACCTGCGCGCGATGGCGTGTCCACTCGCACGCACCTTCGTCGCATGGGTCCGCAACGGCGCGGTGCCGGCCGGGCGCGAGATCCTCGGCAGCCCGGTGGTGAAGGTTGAGAGCATGGGCACCTACGCCTGTCGCAACGTCGTCGGTACGCGGAGCACCAACCGCCTGTCCGAACATGGCACTGCGAATGCCGTCGACGTCTCCGCCTTCGTGCTGGCCGACGGGCGCCGCATCACGATCGAACGCGACTGGCGCAACCCCGACCCGGCGGTGCAGGACTTCCTCCAGACCGTGCGCCGCTCCGCCTGCAAACGCTTCGGCACCGTGTTGTCGCCCGATTACAACGCGGCGCACTACAACCACCTGCATCTCGACCTCGGGCGCGGCGGATTGTGCCGCTGACGAATCGCGCGTAATCCGGCGCAAATGACAGATACGAAAGTACCGGCCCGCGTCTTCCCGCGCGCCAAGCAGGATGCCGAGACCGCCGCGCACGGCGTCTCCACCCCCCAGACCACCCACCCCGCGTACCGCCTAGCGTTCCAGGACATGGATTTCCTGCTGCGCGAGGACCTGCGTCCGGTGCGTTTCCAGCTCGAGCTGCTGAAGCCCGACCTGATTCTGGCGGAGGCGAAGATCGCGTCGACCTTCGTCTTCTACGGCTCCGCGCGCATTCCCGAGCCTGAGAAGGCGAAGGCGCTGCTCGACGCCGCACCCGCCGATGGCCCCGCGCGGGTGATCGCCGAGAATCTGGTCGAGAAGTCGCGTTATTACGACGTCGCGCGCGAACTGGCGCAGAAGGTCAGCAACTTCCCGCTGGACGAAGCCGGCATGCGCCACTTCGTCGTCACATCGGGCGGTGGCCCCTCGATCATGGAGGCGGCGAACCGTGGCGCGCTGGACGTCGGCGCCGAATCGATCGCGCTCAACATCGTCCTGCCGCACGAGCAGGCGCCGAACCCTTACGTCACGCCGTCGCTCAGCATGCAGTTCCACTATTTCGCGCTGCGCAAGATGCACTTCCTGCTCCACGCCCGCGCGCTCGCCGCCTTCCCCGGCGGTTTCGGGACGTTCGACGAGCTGTTCGAGCTGCTGACCCTGATCCAGACCGGCAAGATCAAGCCGATCCCCATTCTGCTTTACGGCCGCAAATTCTGGGAGCGGGTCGTCAACTTCCCCGCGCTGGTCGAGGAAGGCGTGATCTCGGAGAAGGATCTGTCGCTCTTCACCTATTGCGAAACCGCGCAGGAGGGCTGGGACGTCGTGAAGGCGCATTATGCGGAGCATGACGCGACGTTGTGAGGATGGGGGCTGTCGGTCCCCTCACCGCTCCGGCGGCATCGTCCCGATAAGGGTCCGCCCAACCGCGCCATTCGACCGGCCGGCGGGCGGCACGGTCGGATTAGACGGGTAGCCCGCCCGTCGAAGCGTAGCCGTGATTCGTAGCTACGGGTAATTCCACCGCCGGCAACCCGAACAGCGAGATCGCGCCAACCGCGCGTCCGGCTGACAAGCACGCGGATAGGAAGGCGGGTGATCAAGATACGGCCGATCGGGCGATAGCCTTTTGCGGTCAGCGCGAGCACGTGCAGGTTGCACCCGCCACTGCCGCAAAGATTGGCGGTGCCGTTACCGTCGACCGATGCCATCGCATAGACCAGCGCCTCCGGTCGACCGTCGCCGTTCAGGTCCGACAACGCGACGCTGTAGCGGGTCAGCCGCTGATCCCGAACGAAGGCCTCGACGCCCGGCGGGTTGCGGCGCCTGCCGCCAGGGGCGCGGCAAGCAGCACAAGCGCCGCCGCGATGGGTCGGATCGTTCCATGCATTGTGTGCAGACTCCCGCTATCTCGCGGTCCGTCTGGCATGGTTATCGTTGGTAGGACAGCGTGGCGCGTGAGCGGGACAACAGACCTTCCGCCACGCCGTCAGAAGGAGCGAGCTTCGCTCACACCGCTGCCCGCCGTGGCGTCTCCTGCGCTTGCTATCGCAATCGCAGGGCGCCCGCGCCTTACTTCGGGGCCCGCGCCTTCGCTGCCGGATCGACGCTCGGCGCCCCCGGTGCGATCGTCGCGGCGTCCTGGACGTTGGCGGTCGCGCCCGTGGTGGCGTTGGCCGCTACCGCCGCCGCCGCGTTCGAGCCCTCGCCAGCCCCTGGTGCCGCTTCGCCCGCCGCGGGTGCGGCCGGCAGCGGCAGGTTCGAGCCTTCGCTGTTCAGATAGGCGATGACGTTGGCACGCTCTTCGGCGTTACCAAGACCGGCGAAGGTCATCTTGGTGCCGTCGGCGTACTTCCGCGGGCTCTTCAGCCACGCATCCATCGTGTCGAACGTCCAGGTGCCACCCTTGGCCTTCAGCGCCGCGGAAAAGGCGAAGCCGCCCTTGCCCTGCGCGATCGCCTCGCCCATCGTGGCGTACAGGTTTGGGCCGATGCCGTTCGGCCCGCCCTGTGCGATGGTGTGGCAAGCCGCGCACTTGGCGAAGCTGGCCTGACCCTTGGCGACGTCGGCGGTTGCCAAACGCACCGCGATCGGTGCCTCGGCAGCGGCGCCACCGGCGCCTTCCTCGACGCCCTCGATCGGATAGCCCATCTTCTCCGGCCGCTCGGCCTTGAAAGCCATGCTGCTGGCGATCGACAGTCCCAGCGCCGCGACGCATCCCGCCAGCACCCAGCCTGCGATCGTGTTGCCCCGATTGTCCATTGCCCGCCGTTTGAAAAAGATGTGGAAAGTCGTGACCCTTTAGGGTGCAGCTTGCGCCATCGCAAGCCGCCGCTTAACCGCGCAGCCCTGATGGAGAGCTACGCCGCCCCCGCCCGCCCGATCGTCGCCCGCATGACCGCGGCTGCCGAGGCCGATCCCGACCGCGCCGTCGCCTTTCAGGGCGCGCCCGGCGCCAACAGCCACGTCGCGGCGATGGAGGCGTTTCCCGCCGGCCTGCCGCTTCCCTGCTTCGACTTCGCCGACGCGATCGAGGCGGTGCAGACGGGCGCGGCCGATTGCGCGATCATCCCGATCGAGAATTCGCTGCACGGCCGCGTCGCCGACATCCATTTCCTGCTGCCCGAATCCGGCCTCGTCATCACCGGCGAACATTTCCTTCAGATCCGCCACGCGCTGCTCAGCGTCGGCCCGCGCGACGCGGTGCGCGAGGTGGCGAGCCACCCGCAGGCGCTGGGCCAGTGCCGCCACTGGCTGCGCGCCAACGGGATCACGCCGGTCGCCTACCCCGACACCGCCGGTGCCGCCGCGCTCGCCGCCGAACGCGCCGACCCCGCCTTCGCCGCCCTTGCCCCGCCTGCCGCCGCCGGGCTGTACGGCTTGCAGATGCTGGCCGAGGACGTGTCCGACGCCGCGCACAACGTCACCCGCTTCGTCACGCTGGCGCGCGGCAGCCGCCCGTTGGCGGGCGACGGCCCGTTCATGACGACGCTGATCTTCGAGGTGAAGAACGTCCCCGCCGCGCTCTACAAGGCGATGGGCGGCTTCGCGACGAACGGCGTCAATATGACCAAGCTCGAAAGCTACCAGCGCGGCGCCAGCTTCGCCGCGACAGAGTTCTTCGCCGACGTGGTCGGGCGCCCCGGCGATGCGGCGTTCGACCGGGCGCTGGACGAGCTGGGGTATCACAGCAAGTGGGTGCGGCTGCTGGGGACGTACCGACAAGCGCGGGCGCGGGGTTAGCTAAAGACGATTTGCATCGCCTGTTCCTAATGCCTATTCTTCGATACACTTTTGAAGAAATGCCATGCGCGGCATCGCTATCCTTGGGCTCCTGATATCGGCACCGGCGTCGGCACAGCAAGGCGCCACGCCGCAATTGCAGCAGTTGCAGATTGAAACCCGGCAGACTGGCGATATCGCGGCGAACTTTGCGAGCATAAATCGCGCCGGAGATCCCAATTCGGCATCAACACGATCGAATACTTCGTTCGAGCGTTTGAAATGGGATTTATGCGTCTTAGCTGCTGCTCCGGTTAATGCTCGCGCATACGTCGAAAACGAAGCATCGCGGGAGCGTTCGTTGGTACGGTCGCGGCTCTCGCCGGTGTTCGATCGCTGCGACGCGGCGGGGCGTCTTAACGCGGTCTACACCAAGCGTGGCGCGATACGCGACGCGCTGGCGTTCAAGGCTAGCTAGTCGTTCAGCACTGACGACGTCGGCGCATCCTTTCGCACGCCTTCGATGTACCACGCAATCAGCACGGGGGCGTTGCGTTTACACGCACCGGTATCAAAAGTCGGCGGCTTTGGCATGACGCTGCTGCTGTCGTGACGCTGTCGACGATCGTTACCGGTCGACAGCCATCTTCGAATTCGTCGCTCGCCCCACCCACGTCTCCAGCAACGTCCGCGCGATCGCATAGGGCGGCGGCGCGATAAAGCGGGCGTCCGCTTCGCCCGTCAGCGCGGCCCGGACTTCGTCGCGGGTGACCCACATCGCGTCCTCGATCTCCGCTGCGTCGATCGTCAGCGTGTCGCCTTCCGCGGTGGCGAAAGCGCCGATCATCAGCTGGCCGGGGAAGGGCCAGGGCTGGCTGGCGACGTAGCGGACGTCCCGCACGCGCACGCCGGTTTCCTCGCATACCTCGCGGGCGACGGCTTCCTCGACCGACTCGCCGGGTTCGACGAAGCCGGCGAGCGCGGAGTAGCGGCCCGGCGGGAAGCCGCGGCCGCGGCCGACCAGCGCGCGGCCTTCGTATTCCGCGAGCATGATGACGACCGGGTCGGTGCGCGGGAAATGCTCGGTGCCGCAGCCTCCACATTTGCGGGCCCAGCCGGCACGGATCATCGCGGTGCCGTGTCCGCAATTCGCGCAGAAGCGGTGGCGCGCGTGCCAGCCGGTCAGGCTGCGCACCGTGCCGAAGATCGCGGCCTCGTCCGCCGGCATCGCATCGAGCATGACGTAGAGGGCGCGCGAGCGGGCGGGGCCGGCGAGGTCGTCGGGGCGGCTCTCGGCGAAGCAGGGGCGACGGTCGGGGTCGAAGCCGAGGAAGATCGGCGTGCCGTCGGCTGCTCGGTCGGCGAAGGGGCGCCAGACGATGCAGCCCTCGGCGTCGATCTCGGGATCGCCGGCGTTCAGGCGCATCAACCGCGCGCGGGGATCGGCCTGTGCGGCGGCGAGTGCGGCCTCGTCGCCGCGCATGTGATCGGCGCGGTCGAGGCGGGCGCCGGTGAAGCCTATCGTCATCGCAAATCCGTTCGTGCTGAGCTTGTCGAAGCACCGTTCTTCGATCTTCAAGCGATGTCCCATCGGCACGAAGAACGGTCCTTCGACAAGCTCAGGACGAACGGATTAGTTTGGTCAGCGCCTCACCGCGTCCCCATACAGCGCCTTCACCACGTCGCTGCGGATCGGCCATTTGTCCGCCGGGAAGTAGTTCACCATCACCGTGCCGCGCACCTTGCGGACCGGATCGACCCACGCGATCGTACCGGCCGCACCACCCCAGCCGTAGGTGCCCTTGCTCGCGCCGCCGGGCACGTCGGCCAGATACACCGATCCGCCCGCGCCATAGCCCATCGCCGGGCCGTTCGCCTGACCGCCGGTCGATGCGTTCACGCCCTGGAAGGTGACGCCCGCGGGCAGCAGGTTCGACATGGCGAGACGCACCGTCGCCGGCTTCATCACGCGCACGCCGTCCAGCGTGCCTTCGTCCTGCAGCATGTGCAGGAACCGGTCGTAGTCGCGCGCCGACATGACGAGGCCTGCGCCGCCATAGGGGAAGCTCGGGGCCGAGAGATAGACCGACGAGGCCGCCGGATCGACCGGGAGCATCGCGCTACCTGCAAAGGCGTAGTTGTCGGCGAAACGGCCGACTTCGGATGCCGGCACCTGCCAGTAGCTGGAGCGCATCTTCAGCGGATCGAACAGCCGCGTTTGCACGAAGCGTTCGAAGCCCATGCCGCTCGCCTTCTCGACCACCGCCGCCGCGACGTCGAGGCCGATGGAATAACTCCATTTCGTGCCGGGCTCGGCGATCAGCGGCAGCGTCGCCGCGCGGGTGGCGAATTCGGCGAGCGTCTTCGGCCGGGCCAGGCGCGCCTGCACTTCGACCGCGGCGTTGACCGCGCCGGGCAGGATGCCCAGCCGCTCATATTCCTTCAGCAGCGGCCCCTTGGCGGAGATGTTGTAGCCGAGCCCGGCAGTGTGGGTCAGCAGCATGCGCACGGTGATCGGCGTCTTCGCCGGCACGCTGTCGAGCGAGGTGTCGGGGCTGGTCAGCACGCGCATCTTCGCGAAGCCGGGGAAGAAATCGCTGACCGGCTGGTCGAGCTTCAGCTTGCCCTCCTCGACCAGGATCATCGCCGCCATCGCGGTGACCGGCTTGGTCATCGAATAGACGCGCCAGAGCGTGTCCGGCCCGGCCTTCGCCGCGCCGGCTTCCTCGGCGATCGTGCCGGCCGAAATGAAGCTGGTGGGCGCCTCCCCCTGTCCGATCGCGGCGACGATGCCGGGCATCTTCTTTTGCGCGACATAGCCGTCGAACAGCGTCTGGATGGAGGGATAGGTCGAGGGGACTGAGCGCATCGCCGGTGATTGGGCCGGTGCCGCCTGCCGCTGGACCGGCTGCGCCTGCCAGGCATGCGCCGTCACCGCGCTGCCGGCGGCCAGCAGGGCCGCCACGATCAGTCTCGTCCGCATGTCTCTCTCCTCAACACATCCGCCGCCTTGGCGAACACGGTCGGTAGCCCCGCCGACTCGAGCGCGTCGACCGGCCACCACTCACCGTCCAGGTCCTGACGCGGGATTCGGGCGGTCGCAAGGCGAAGCACCAGATCGAAATGGGTAAAGCTGTGGCTGACCGCGGTTTCCAGCATCCGCCAGTCCGCGGCGACCGGCGCATCGGCGAGACCGGGCGGCCCATCAGTCCACGGCCCCGTCGGCAGTGCGCGCATACCGCCCAGCAGACCGCGATCGGGCCGCCGCACCAGTAACACCGATCCGTCCGCCTCCGCCCAGAAGATCGTGCCGTGCCGCACCGGCTTTGCCGCCTTCGCCTTGCGCGCCGGGAAGGCGGTGGGATCGCCGCTCGCATGCCCCGCGCAATCCTCGCGCAACGGGCACAACAGGCATCTGGGCGAGCGCACCGTGCAGATGCCGCTGCCCAGATCCATCATCGCCTGCGCGAAGTCGCCCGCCCGCGCGTCGGGGGTGATGCCGTCGGCGAGCGCGCGGACGTTCGATCCGTCGTCGGCGAACAGTCGCGCCACCACGCGCTTCACATTGGCATCGACCACCACCGCGCGGCGCCCGAACGCGATCGCGCTGATCGCGGCGGCGGTATAATCGCCAAGCCCCGGCAGCCGGCGCAGCGCGGCCTCGTCCTCCGGAAAGCGCCCGCCATGCTCCGCCACGACGACGCGCGCGCATTTCACGAGGTTGCGGGCGCGGGCGTAGTATCCGAGCCCCGCCCAGGCGGCCATGACATCGGCCTCGTCGGCGGCAGCGAGGCTTACGAAATCGGGCCAGCGCGCCACCCATGCCTCGAACCGCGGACGCACCGCCGCGACCGTGGTCTGCTGCAGCATCACCTCCGACAGCCAGACGCGGTACGGATCGGTCGTATTGGCGCCCGGCGGCGCACGCCACGGCAGCGTGCGGGCGTTGGCGTCGTACCAGCGCAGCAGGCGATCGGCGATCGGGGGAATCTGGGCAGGCATCTTGGCGGACACGCCCCCGCTATGGCATGGGGATGGCGGATGCCGAAGCCCCCCGCCCCACGACCGACGACCGCGCGACCCGCGAAGGCCGAGCCGGTGCGCTCGAATCGCGCGCGCGCGGTCAGCGAACTGCTGCCCGACGTCGGCCGCGCCGCCTTTCGCCGCTTCGGCTTCGTGCAATCGTCGGTGGTGTCGCGGTGGGAGGATATCGTCGGCGCGAAATATGCCCGCGTCTCCGTCCCCGAATCGATCCGCTTCCCGATGGGCGAGCGGGCGCAGGGCACGCTGACGCTGACGGTCGCCGGTGCGCATGCCACGATGATGCAGCATATCGCGCCCGAGATCATCGAGCGGGTGAACCGTTTCTTCGGCTATGGCGCGGTCGCGAAGCTCGTCATCCGCCAGGGCGACGTGAAGCGCGCGCCGGCCCGCACCGCACCGCCCTCGCTCCGCCCGGTCAGTTTCGAACTGGGCGAATCGCTCCGCACCATCGCCGATCCGGAACTGAAGGCGGTGCTGTCGTCGCTCGCCGCCGGGGTCGAGGCGGTGCGCGACATTCCCGTCGTCGGAAAGATCTCGTGATGAAGCTGCTCGCCGTCCTCGTCGCATTTGCCGCGACCGCCGCCGCGCCCGCCCCCGACTATCGCACCGTCGCGACGACGACGCCGGCGGGCAGCTTCGCGGTCGGCAATCCGGCGGCGAAGGTAAAGCTGGTCGAATATCTCAGCTTCACCTGCCCGCACTGCGGCCATTTCGTCGAACAGTCGAAGGCGACGCTGCACGACACGATGGTCCGCGACGGCAGCGTGCAGGTCGAGACGCGCGCCGCGGTGCGCGATCCCTATGACCTCGCCGCCTGGTCGATCGCGCGCTGCGGCGGTCCGCGCCGCTTCACCGCGCTATCCACCGCGATCTTCGCGCAGCAGGAGGCGTGGATGGAAAAGGGCGGCACCTGGGCGCAGGCGAACCTCGCCAAGGTGCAGGCGATGCCGCAGCGCGCGCAGATCCGTGCCGTCGCCGACAATTCTGGCCTTACCGCGATTGGCGCGAAGGCCGGGGTCACCCCCGCCGCGCTGACCGCGTGCCTCGCCAGCGACGTCCAGCTCAACCAGCTGCTCGCCTCTACCAAGGCGGCGTTCGCGAAGATCCCCGGTACGCCGGGCTTCGAAGTGAACGGCAAGCTCGTCGAAGGCTTCGACTGGGCCAGCCTCGAACCCAAGTTGCGCGCCGCCGGCGCCAAGTAATTACGGAGCCCTATTACGATGCGTATCCTGCTCATCCTCGCCGCCGCGACCGCGCTCACCGCCTGCGGCGACGGCGGCAACACGACCAAGGTCGACAACACCGTCACCGCCGCGCCGGTCGCGGCGAAGGCGGCGCCCGCCGGCACCAACTGGGTCGAGACGGTCGTCCGCACGCCCGAGGGCGGCTGGTTGATGGGCAACCCGGACGCGCCGATCAAGCTGGTCGAGTTCGGCAGCCGCACCTGCCACGTCTGCCGCGAATTCGACGAGAAGGCGTTCGAGCCGCTGACCAAGAATTACGTCGCGACTGGCAAGGTTTCGTATGAATTCCGCGACTTCCTGCGCAACGGCGCCGACGTCGCGGCGGCGTTGGTCGGCGGATGCGGCGGGCCGGGGCCGTTCTTCCCGATCCTGAACCAGATGTACGCCGACCAGCCGCGCGTGCTCGACGTGCTGCAGAAGCTGCCCGAGAGCTATTACCAGCAATTGGGCGCGCTGCCGCTGCCGCAGCAGGCGACGAAGTTCGCCGAGGCGACCGGCTATCTCGACTTCGTCAAGCAGCGCGGCATTCCGGAGGCACAGGCCCGCGCCTGCCTCGCCGACACCAAGCAGGCCGAACTGCTGACCAAGATGAACGAGAAGGCCAACAAGGATTATCCGATCCCCGGCACGCCGACGTTCCTGTTGAACGGCAAGATGCTGGAGAATACGGTCAACTGGCAGCAGGTCGAGACCGCGCTGAAGGCCGCAGGGGCGTAAGGACGGTTGGGGGGTGGTCATGTCGTGCTGCCCCCTATTCCGTTCGTGCTGAGCGAAGTCGAAGCACTGCGTGCCGCATGTCCAGCGTGTGCGGCGATGCTTCGACTTCGCTCAGCACGTACGGTGGGGACGCGAACGATAGCCGCAGGCCTGCGCCGATGAAAATCCGTCGCCTGCGCCTCACCGGGTTCAAGAGTTTCGTCGACCCGGCCGATCTCGTCATCGAACCCGGGCTGACCGGCGTCGTCGGCCCCAACGGCTGCGGCAAGTCGAACCTGCTCGAGGCGCTGCGCTGGGTGATGGGGGAGACCAGCGCGCGGTCGATGCGCGGCGCGGGGATGGAGGACGTGATCTTCGCGGGCACGCAGTCCCGCCCGGCGCGCGACTTCGCCGAAGTCTCGATCCTGGCCGACGACGTCGCCGACATCGCTACCGGCGCGCCAACCGAGATGGAGGTGGTCCGCCGGATCGAACGCGGCGCCGGCAGCGCGTATCGCATCAACGGCCGCGACGTACGCGCGAAGGACGTGGCGCTCGCCTTCGCCGATGCCGCGACCGGTGCGCATTCGCCCGCGCTCGTCAGCCAGAACCGCATCGGCGCGATCATCGCCGCACGCCCGGCCGAGCGCCGCGCCATGCTGGAGGAAGCCGCCGGCATCGCCGGGTTGCACGTCCGCCGCAAGGATGCCGAGACGCGGCTGCGCGCGACTGAGGCGAACCTGACGCGGCTGGCCGAGGTCATCTCCGATCAGGAGGCGCGCGCGTCGCAACTGCGGCGTCAGGCGCGACAGGCGGAGCGCTATCGCCTGCTGTCGGCGCAGATTCGCGTGGCGGAGGGGCGGATGATCTTCGCGCGCTGGCGCGATGCCGCCGCCGCGGCCGATGCGGCCAAGGCGGAGGCGGCGGCGGCAGAGCGTCTCGTCGCCGAGTGTTCCGACGCGACCGCGGCCGCCGGCCAGGCGCAGGCGGCGGCGGTACGCGAGCTTGGCGATGCGCGGCAGGCGGCGCTCGCCGCGCGCGACCGGGCGAGCGAGACGGGCCACGCGCTGGCGGAGGCGCGGACGCAGCACAAGGTGGCCGAACAACGCCTGGCCGAACTCGACGACCAGCTCCGCCGCCTGACCGAGGATCGCACGCGTGAAGGCACGCTTGCCAACGACGCCGCCGCCGCGCTCGCGCGCCTCGCCACGGAAGCAAAGGCGCTGCAGGCCCGTACCGCCGAAGCGACCGCGCGCTCGCCTGCGCTCGACACGCTGCTGGCCGAGGCCGAGCGAACCGCGCGCGATGCCGAGGTAGCCTTGGCGCAGGCGCTGGCTGCACAGGCGAGCGAGGCCGCCGAAGCACGCGTCGCCGCCGCGGCGCGGGACGCTGCCCGCATCCGGTACGAGCGTGTCCAGCGCGATGTCGATGTCGTCACGCGCGAACGAGCGGTGCTGACCGACCTGACCGACTTCGAGCATCAGCGCACGCAGGCCCGCACCACGCGCGACACCGCCGCCGCAACGGCGACCCGCGCCCGCGCCGCGCTCGATGCCGCGACGGCAGCCGAGCGCGAGGCGCAGGATGGCCGCGATGCCGCGCAATCGGCGCGCGCGGCGGCGCATGCCGAACTCGCCGCGATCGACAGTGAGCAGCGCGCGCTCGCAAAGACGGTGCAACCCTCGCCGCGCGACCGGCTGCTCGACCGGATCGAGCCCGCGCCGGGTTTCGAACGCGCGCTCGCCGCGGCGCTGGGCGACGATCTCGACGCGGGGCTGGACGCTGTCGCCGAGCGCCACTGGGCCGGCGCCGAACCGCGCGGCGATGATCCCGCCGCGCCGGCGGGGGCCACGCCGCTTGCCGAACGGGTCGCGGCGCCCGCAGTGCTCGCGCGGCGACTGGCGCAGGTGTTCGTCGTCGATGTCGACGAAGGCGCGCCGCTGGCAGTGGGTCAGCGGCTGGTCACGCGCGACGGCGTGCTGCGCCGCTGGGACGGCTATGTCGCGCGCGGCAACGGTGCGGCGGCGGCCGAACGGCTCGAACGAATCAACCGCCTCCGCGCCCTGCACGCCGCCCGCCCCGCCGCCGTCGAGGCGGTGACTATGGCCGAAGCCGCAGTCGACGCGATCGACGCGACGATCGCGGACGCGCGCGCGCAAGCCGCCGCCCAGCGCCGGATGCTCGATGCCGCCGAGGCCGCCGGTCGCGACGCGGTGCGCACCGAAGACCGCGTCGCCGCCGCGATCGAGCGACTCGCGGCGCAGCGCCACGACCTCGACCTGCGCGCGACCCGGCTGTCGCACGAAGTGGAGGAGACGACGGCCGACTTGGCCACGGCCGAGGCAGCGCTCGCAGCCCTGCCCGATGGGGCAGAAACGCGCGCGCAGATTGCGGCGCTTGGTACGGCGGCGGAGCGCGCCCGCGCAGCGGTGGCGCGCGGGCGGGCCGACCGCGCCGCGCTGGACCGCGAGATCGCGGCGGCGCGCGAGCGTGCGGCGGCGGCGGCGGTCGAGGCGCGCGGGTGGAAGGATCGCGCTGGCGACGCCGCGCGCCGCATCGCCGACACCGCGACGCACGAGACGAAGCTGACCGCCGAGCGCGCATGGCTGGCCGAGCAGCCGGCACGCCTGGCCGGACGCATCGCCGCGCTCGACACCGAAGCGGCGACTGCCCGCGCCGATGCCGACGCCCACGCCGACGCAGAGCGCGCCGCCGAGGCGCGGCTGCGCGAGGTCGAAACCGGTGCGCATGCCGCCGCCGAGGCGCTGTCGGCGGCGCGCGAAGCCCGCGCGGGCGCCGCCGCCCGGGCCGAGAACCAGGAGCTCCGCCGCGTTGAAATGGGGCGACTGTCGGGCGAGCGCTTCGAATGCCCCCCGCCGCTGCTGCCCGAGCGCGCCGGCTTCGAGGCGAGCGACGTCGGCTCCCCATCCGAAGAATCGGCGACGCATGAGCGCCAGACTGCCGAGCGCGAGCGCATCGGGCCGGTGAATCTGGTCGCCGAGGCCGAACTGGCCGAACTGGAGGGCTCGGCGCAGACCAGCGCCGCCGAGCGCGACGAGCTGACCCAGGCCATCCACCGCCTGCGCGGATCGATCGGGACGTTGAACCGCGAGGGGCGCGAGCGCCTGCGTGCCGCGTTCGAGGCGGTCGACGGGCATTTCCGCCGCCTGTTCACGACGCTCTTCGACGGCGGGCAGGCGCATCTTGCGCTGATCGACTCCGACGATCCGCTGGAGGCGGGGCTGGAGATCATGGCCCAGCCGCCGGGCAAGCGGCTGCAGTCGCTCACGTTGCTGTCGGGTGGCGAACAGGCGCTGACCGCGGTCGCGCTGATCTTCGCGCTGTTCCTGACCAACCCTGCGCCGATCTGCGTGCTGGACGAGGTCGATGCGCCGCTCGACGACGCCAACATCGACCGCTTCTGCGACCTGCTCGACCGCATGGTGGCCGAAACCGATACCCGCTATCTGATCGTCACGCACAACGCCGCGACGATGAGTCGGATGCACCGCCTGTTCGGTGTCACGATGATCGAGAAGGGGGTGAGTCGGCTGGTGTCGGTCGATCTGGGCGATGCGGAACGGCTGGTGGCTGCGGAGTAACCCCCACCCGTTTCTGCTGACTCGTCCCCCGTTCGCCCTGAGCTCGCGAAGGCTGTCCTTCTTCGTTCCGAGCGCGCGTGCCTGAGAAGAAAGGGCAGGGCTTCGACAAGCGCAGCCCGAACGGTTGAGGGGTCCGCACTTTCCCACCTGTGACGCACAAGCAAAAGCCGCCGACCCTTTCGGGCCGACGGCTTTCGGTACGCAGTACTAAACTGGCTGGATCAGGCGAACCGGATCCGCGTCTCGACCTTGCGGCGGCGACGCATGGCGAAGCCCATGCCACCGAAGCCGAGCATCATCAGGCCCCACGTCGCCGGCTCGGGCACGGCGCCCGGTGCGAAGGCGATCGTGCCGCTGTACACGCCGTTGCCGCCGTTGGTTCCGATGACGCGCAGCGTGTTGCTGGTGCCGGCGTTGAACAGGCCCATCAGCGAACCGAAGTCGGGCTCGCCGCCCGGGCCGCTGAACAGCGTCACGGCAGTGCCGTTCAGCGTGACGGTCGTGAACTCGACGTTGTTGATCGCGTTCGCTGCGACTTCGCTCAGCGACAGCGACAGGAAGCCCGACGACGGCGTCGTGAAGACGATGGTGTCGTCGAAGGTCGCGGCCGTGCCGACGTCATTGTTCCCGAACGTGTAGGTTGCGAAGCCGTTCGCGCCCGGATTGGTGAAGATGTAGGTGGCGGCGCTGGCGGCCGGTGCGAACGCGAGTGCGGACGCCGCGATGGCCGCGGACAGGACGATCTTCTTCATTACGCTGTACCCCTTACTGAACTGAGCTCGTTGCGGAGCTGGGGCTGGAACCGCCGCTGTCGATTAATGTTCCGTTCACCTTTTCTGGCACTGCACCATTTTGGCGCATGACAACCAAATCCGATGCTGGACGCGGCCGCATCCGCAATTCGCAACCAACTAGGATTTCGTTCTATCCAATTGATATAATTCTATAATATCGCCCCTTGGAGCTGAACGAGCGCTCCAAAGAAGTTGATGTCGATCAGCGATATTTTTCGGAACTTTTCTGTCGAGAAAGCGCACCCACGACTGCCGAATATGTTCCAAATCGGGACGGCTGTCACAACGCTTCAACATTAGCCTGCTTGGGGATTCGTCGGGCGCACCTCGCGTCGCACGCATTCCTTCGGAGACTGTTCGATGACCACGGCACCCAAGATCCTGCGCACCCTGATCGGCTTCGGCGCGATGGCGCTCGCCGC
Source organism: Sphingomonas sp. RS2018 (assembly GCF_054489605.1). NCBI lineage: Bacteria > Pseudomonadati > Pseudomonadota > Alphaproteobacteria > Sphingomonadales > Sphingomonadaceae > Sphingomonas > Sphingomonas sp. RS2018. The sequence continues at coordinate 655,710 of NZ_JBTMWL010000001.1, read as the reverse complement.
CAAGACCGCCTTTGCGCAGACCACCACCTACGGTTCGACGACGCCGATTACGCTGACGCAACGCAGCTACACCCAGAACTTCGATTCGCTCGGCGCGACCGGAACCACCGGTTCCGCTTTGCCTGTCGGCTGGCGCGTGCGTGAGGAAGGCTCGAACGCCAACACCGGCTACACCGTCGGCACGGGCAGCAGCAACGCCGGCGACTCCTATAATTTCGGCGCGAGCGGCAGCAGCGATCGCGCGCTCGGCTATCTGCCCAGCGGCTCGCTCGACCGTGGCGACATCGGCGCCTTCTTCACCAATGCGCTCGGCGGCACGATCACCTCGCTCGCCATCGCGTTCAACGGCGAACAATATCGCAACGGTGCCGCGACCAACGTGCTGGCCTTCAGCTACTCGCTGAACGCGACCGGGCTGAGCGACAACCAGGGCACCTGGACCGCCTTCTCGCCATTGAACTTCACCAGCCCGAATTCGGCCACCTTCTCCTCGACGCCGATCGGCGCGACCATCTCGGGCCTGTCGATCGCCACCGGCGGCAGCTTCGCGATCCGCTGGACCGGGCTCGATCAATCGTCGACCGACGATGCGCTGGCGATCGACGATGTCGTGCTGAACGCGACGGTGGTGCCGGAACCGGCCAGCTGGCTGCTCGCCATCATGGGCTTCGGCATGGTCGGCGGCGCGCTGCGCTCGGCTCGTCGTCGCGCGGTCTTCGCGTAACCGGAACAGGAGCGTCCGGGCAGTTCGTCGCCCGGGCGCTTCTATTTCCCCCGCGCGCGTTCGTGGTGGCGGATCACCTCGTCGATGATGAAGCGCAGGAACTTCTCGGAAAACTCCGGGTCCAGGTTCGCATCCGCCGCGAGGCCACGCAGCCGCGCAATCTGCGCCTCCTCGCGCCCCGGGTCGGCGGGCGGCAGCTTGGCGGTCGCCTTGTAGCGGCCCACCGCCTGCGTCACCTTGAACCGCTCGGCCAGCATGAAGACGAGGGCGGCATCGATATTGTCGATGCTCTGGCGATAATGCTCCAGCGTCGGATCGGTCATGCGCCCTCCTTGAAACGCCGGCGCGCGTCCCGCAAGGCTTGCCTTGCGGCCCCCGAGCCGCCATTTGCACTCGCAGCATGAGCGCCACGATCCACCGCCTGGGCGACCGCCGCCCGCCCTCGCTCGATCCCATGCTGGCGCTCGTCGCGCACGACATGAACTGCGTGAACCGCGAAATCCTCGACCGGATGCAGTCGGATATCCCGCTGATCCCAGAGCTCGCCGGTCACCTGATCGCCGGCGGGGGCAAGCGGATGCGCCCGATGCTGACGCTGGCGAGCGCGAAGCTGCTCGGCTATCCCGGCACGCGCCACCATCGCCTCGCCGCCGCGGTCGAATTCATCCACACCGCGACGCTGCTGCACGACGACGTCGTCGACGGGTCCGACCTGCGCCGTGGCAAGCGCACCGCCAACATCATCTGGGGCAACCCCGCCAGCGTGCTGGTCGGCGACTTCCTGTTCAGCCGCAGCTTCGAGCTGATGGTCGAGGACGGTTCGCTCAAGGTGTTGAAGATCCTCTCCAACGCCTCCGCCGTGATCGCGGAAGGCGAGGTGAACCAGCTCACCGCGATCCGCCGCATCGATCTCGGCGAACAACGCTATCTCGACATCATCGGCGCGAAGACTGCCGCGCTGTTCGCCGCCGCCTGCCGCATCGCAGCGGTGGTCGCCGAACGCTCCGATGGTGAAGAGGCCGCGCTCGACGCCTATGGCCGCAACCTCGGCATCGCGTTCCAGCTGGTCGACGACGCGCTCGATTACGTCTCCGACGCAGGCACGATGGGCAAGGACGCGGGCGACGACTTCCGCGAAGGCAAGATGACGCTGCCGATCATCCTCGCCTATGCCCGTGCCGATGCGGAGGGGCGCCAGTTCTGGCAGGACGCGGTGATGGGCCGCCGCATCGCCGACGCCGACTTTGCCGAAGCCGTCGAGCGCATCCGCGCCACCCGCGCCGTCGACGACACCCTCGCCCGCGCCCGCCACTATGGCCAGCGCGCGATCGACGCGCTCGGCATGTTCGGCAGCGGTGCGGCGAAGGACGCGATGATCGAGGCGGTCGAGTTCGCGGTCGCCCGCGCGTATTGAGCGTAGCAGTCGACGTGCACCCCTTTCCCGTTCGGGCTGAGCTTGTCGAAGCCCTGCCCTTTTTTCCAAGCAGAAGAAGTGCAGTCCTTCGACAAGCTCAGGACGAACGGATGTCGCGTTTGACGCCCTCGCGATGACCTTCGCCGTCGACATGGGCCTCGACCCCGCCGGTCGCCCCATCGCCATCGATCTGGAGGAACTGCTCGCCACCCGCCTGCTGGTCCAGGGCAATTCCGGGTCGGGCAAGTCGCATCTGCTGCGCCGCCTGCTCGAAGGATCGGCGGGTCAGGTGCAGCAGGTCATCATCGATCCCGAGGGCGATTTCGTCACCCTCGCCGACGCTTACGGCCACGTTGCGATCGAGGCGGTGGATTATTCGGTGGCGGAGATCACGCGCTTCGCCGGCCGCGCGCGCGAGCATCGCACGTCGATCGTCCTCAGCCTCGAAGGACTGGAGATGGAGGGGCAGATGCGCTGCGCCACCGCCTTCCTGATGGGCCTGTTCGATGCGCCGCGTGAGCACTGGTATCCCGCGCTGGTGGTGGTGGACGAGGCGCAGATCTTCGCGCCCAGCGGCGGCGCGGAGGTGACCGAGGAGGTACGTCGCACGACCCTGGGCGCGATGGCGAACCTGATGTCGCGCGGGCGCAAGCGCGGCCTGGCCGGCATCATCGCGACGCAGCGGCTGGCAAAGCTCAGCAAGAACGTCGCGGCGGAGGCGTCCAACTTCCTGATGGGCCGCACCTTCCTCGACATCGACATGGCGCGCGCCGCCGACCTGCTCGGCATGGAGCGGCGGCAGGCGGAGAGCATCCGCGACCTGCAGCGTGGCACCTTCCTCGGCCTCGGCCCCGCCATCGCGCGGCGTCCGGTCACGGTGAAGATCGGCGCGGTCGAGACGTCGGCGCGCAGTTCCAGCCCGAAGCTCGTCCCCCTCCCCACGGCGCAAGCGGGCGCGCGCGACACGCTGTTCGCCGCGCTCGACCTCCCGCCGCCACCCCCACCCCCCGCGCCGCCTCCGCCGCCGCGCGCGGAGGACGTGCTGCGCGAGATGGCGCCGGTGCCGCCGGCCGAATTCGAATTCCCAGAACCCGGCGCGCCCGATTTCGACACCGTCGTCGCCGATGCGCTGCGCGCGATCGTCGAGGATCCCGATTCGGCGACCCGCCCCGCCGCGGTGCTGCATCAGGACTTCGCGGTCCGCTGCCGCATGGCCGGCGTCCGCCGCGCGCCGCTCGACGCCCCCGCCTTCGCCCGCCGGCTGGCGGCGGCGCGGGCCGGCATCTTCGAGAAGCTGGAGGGCGAATGGGCCGAGGCGATGGCGGCAGCGCGCGACCTGCCCGACGACATGATCGGCGCCTTCCTGCTGATCGCCCGCGCCGCGCGGGAGGGGGAGGCCGCGCCCAGCGACGACGCGGTCGCCCGCTGCTACGGTACCACCTCCCTCGGCCGCGCGCGCCGCATGCTCGGCTATATGGAAAGCCGCGACGTCATCGTCACCCGCATCGACCTGTCCGGCCGCCGCTCGATCACCATCCCCCGCCTGGGGTGGAGCACCGCGTCGGCGGAGGCGTGAGGCTGTCCTACCGGACAGCGGATGTGCTTGGGTAGGACGATGTCGACAGGCGCCTCCCCCTCCCCGTTCGTGCTGAGCCTGTCGAAGCACTGTCCTTCGTGCCGTATTCACAACGTACGAGGCAGGAAGAAGGGCAGTGCTTCGACAAGCTCAGCACGAACGGTGGAAGGGTCGCGGGCGCAAAACACCCCGTGCTCCCGCGCAGGCGGGAGCCCAGGGGTACGGGCGGCAACACTTGCGGCTCTGCTGGGCTCCCGCCTGCGCGGGAGCACGGCGGTGACGGGCCGGACCGCACCTGCCCCGCAGCAACGCTCCACACCTCTCAACTTTCTCAACATTCGCGGATTGCTTAGGTGACCGCCCTCCCCATCCACGCCGTCCTGCCGGACCTGCTCGCCACCCTCCGCGCTCGCTCCATCGCGGTTCTCGTCGCGCCGCCGGGTGCGGGCAAGACCACCGCGGTCGCTCCGGCGCTGCTGGATCAGCCCTGGTGCACGGGCGAGGTGCTGCTGCTCTCCCCCCGCCGCCTTGCCGCGCGGGCCGCCGCCGAGCGGATGGCGGGCAATGCCGGCGAGGGTGTCGGCCGCACCTTCGGCTATGCCACCCGCATGGACAGCAAGCGGTCGGCCGCGACCCGCGTGACCGTGGTGACCGAGGGCATCTTCGTCGCGCGCATCCAGTCCGATCCCGAACTCGCCGGCATCTCCGCCGTGCTGTTCGACGAGGTGCATGAACGCAGCCTCGATTCGGACTTCGGCCTCGCGCTCGCGCTCGACGTGCAGGCGGCGCTGCGCCCCGACCTGCGCATCGTCGCGATGTCGGCGACGCTCGACGGCGCACGCTTCGCCGCGCTGCTCGACGACGCGCCGGTCATCCAGAGCGAGGGGCGGTCCCACCCCCTCACCCTCCACCACATCGGTCGCGCCGCCGATGCACGCATCGAGAACGGCGTCGCCGCTGCCATCCGCACCGCGCTGCGCGAACAAAGCGGCAGCATCCTCGCTTTCCTGCCCGGCGTGGCGGAGATCGAGCGCACCGCCGAGCGGCTGGGCGACATCCCCGGCGTCGAGGTCCACCGCCTGCACGGACAGGTCGATCCCGCCACGCAGCGCGCCGCGATCCAGCCGTCCGATACCCGCCGCGTGGTGCTGGCGACCGCGATCGCCGAGACTTCGCTGACGCTGGCGGGCGTGTCGGTCGTCGTCGATTCCGGCCTTGCCCGCCGCCCCCGCTACGACCGCGCCGCGGGCATGACCCGGCTCGTCACCGAACGCGCCAGCCAAGCCGCGGTTACGCAGCGTGCCGGCCGCGCCGCGCGGCAGGGGCCGGGTGTCGCCTATCGCCTGTGGGAAGCGGCGGCGACCGCCGGCCTGCCGCGCTTCGATCCCGCCGAGATACTGGAGGCCGACCTCTCGGCGCTGGTGCTGGCGAGCGCGATCTGGGGCGTCGCCGACCCCCGGACGTTGCGCTGGCTCGATCCCCCGCCCGAGGCCGCGGTCAGCGAGGCGCGGCGGCGGCTTGCCTCGCTGGAGGCGATCGACGCCGACGGGCGCCCGACCGCGCACGGCCACGCCATCGCGAAACTGCCGCTGCCGCCCCGCCTCGCGCATATGTTGATCCGCGCGGGCGAGATGGGTCTGGGTGCGACCGCCGCGCAGGCCGCCGTGCTGCTCAGCGAACGCGGCATCGGCGGGACCGACCCCGATCTGGAGGTGCGCCTGCGCCGCTGGCGGAGCGAGCGCGGGCAGCGGGCGGAGGCGGCGCGGAAGATGGCTGAGCGGTGGGCGCGCCTAACTCCCCTCCCTGACAGGGAGGGGGCGGGGGTGGGTCGCCCTCGAGGGACCGAACCGCCCGCCCCACACCAACCCACCCCCAGCCCCTCCCTTCCAGGAAGGGGAGAGCATCTTCCGTCAGACGCCCTCGCCACCGCTATCGCGCTCGCCTATCCCGATCGCATCGCTAAGCGCCGCGACGCGTCGGGCGAAACATGGGCCTCCGCCGGCGGGCGCGGCTTTCGGCTCGACGCCTCGTCGCCGCTCGCCCGCGCCGAGTGGCTCGCGGTCGCCGAAACCGCCGGCATGGCGGCGGGCGCGCGCATCCTGTCCGCCGTCGCGATCGATCGCGCGACAGTCGAAGCACTGTTCGCCGACCGGATCGTCACCCGTCGCTTCGTCGCGTTCGATCCGGCCACCGGCGGCGTCGCCGCGACACGCGAGACGCGGCTCGGCGCGATCCGCCTCGCCACCGGTCCCGACGCCGCCGCCGATCCGGGCGAGATCGCCGTCGCGCTGCTGGAGGGGGTGCGCCGCCACGGCCTGTCGCTGCTGCCCTGGTCGTCGCGCGCGATGGCTCTCCGTACCCGCGCCGCCTTCGCCGGCATCGATGCGCTGGCCGACGAGGCGCTGATCGCGCATCTCGACGACTGGCTGCCGCCGCTGCTCGCCGGCAGGCGCCGCCTCGACGCGGTCGAGGGGCTGGCGGGCGCGCTCGAGGCTCTGCTCGGCTGGGACGGGATGCAGCGCATCGACCGCCTCGCCCCGCCGCGCTTCGCGGCCCCCGCCGGCTCCAGCCACGAGATCGACTATGCCGCCGACGCCGGCCCGACCGTCGAGGTGCGCCCGCAGCAGTTGTTCGGGCTGTCGGAGCATCCGGTGATCGGCGCCGCGCGCGTGCCGCTGGTGCTCAGCCTCACCTCCCCCGCCGGCCGTCCGATCCAGACGACGCGCGACCTGCCCGGTTTCTGGGCGGGCAGCTGGCGCGACGTGGCGAAGGAGATGCGCGGCCGCTATCCCCGCCATCCCTGGCCCGACGACCCCGCCGCCGCCTCCGCGACGATGCGCACCAAAAATGCGGATGCACGCGCGCGCAGATCGGATTAAGGAGCGAACCCATGTCCAAGGCACGCATCCACCAGCGCCCCAAGAACGCCATGCAGTCGGGCCGCGCCCGCACCGACAGCTGGGTCCTCGAATATGAGCCGAGCGAGGCGCAGCAGCCCGATCCGCTGACCGGCTGGGCCGGTTCGGGCGACACGCGCAACCAGCTGCGCCTGACCTTCCCGACGCAGGCCGCCGCGATCGCCTATGCGGAGAAGCAGGGCTTGATCTATGAGGTGATTTCCGCGCCCGAGCGCAAGCTGAAGCTGCAGGCCTACGCCGACAACTTCAAATAGGGTGCTGTCCTACACGGCGGTGATATGGTCTGCTTGCTGCGTTCTCTGACAGGGCGGTCTTACGCGCGTTCGGTCAGCATCCCGCCACCGAGCACCAGCAGCATCCGCACGTCGACCGCCATGCCCTCTGCCCGGCGCGCGGCGACATAGGCGGCGATATCGCTGAGCGGCACGCGGTGGACGGTGATACCCTCGCCAGGCACGCCCCCGCCGGCACCGACCCGCTCAAGCGCGGTGGCGCGGAACAGCGTGAAATATTCGCTGAGCATGCCGGGCGAGGAACCAAAATCGCCGAGCGACTCGATCCGCCCGGCGCGGTAGCCGGTTTCTTCCTCCAGCTCGCGCAGCGCCGCCGTATCGATGCTTTCGTCCGGATCCTCGTCGCCGACCAGTCCGGCGGGCAGTTCGAGGCAGCGCCGGCCCAGCGGTACCCGATACTGGTCGACCAGCAGCACATGCCCGTCGTCGATCGCCAGAATCACCGCGGCGCGCAGCCCGCGCGTCCGCGACACATATTCCCAGCGCCCGCGCCGCTTCGCCGCGACAAACCGGCCTTCCCACATCGTCTCTTCCGCCACGTCGGCGTCCGGGACACTCACAGTTCGATCAACCGGTCGGGGAGTTCGTTTGTGTCGCCCTCGCTGCGCGGGAAGTGTTCGGCCAGCACCACGCCGATCTCGGCGACCGCGGCGGCCATGCCGTCACCGGGCCGCCCGTCCTTCACCGCCGCGACCAGCGCCGCCATCGCATGGCCCCACACGTCCTCGCTGACCTGCGAATGGATCGCGGCGTCGGCGATCAGCTCGGCGCGATGCTCGGCGAGGCTGAGGTACAGCAGCACGCCGGTCGCGGCGACCGTGCGCTTCTCGGCGCCGGTGCGGAACAGCTCGACCGCCTTCGCGCGCACCCGCCGCGTCTTGGTCGCGCCCGGCGTCAGCACCATCCGCACGCCGACCGGCGCGAACAGCAGGCGGGTGACGAGGAACGTCACGATCATCAGCACCAGCGCGACGGTGTAGTGGAACCCGGCGGGTGCCGCCCCCTCCCAGCCGCCGGTCAGCCGCAGGTGCACCGCATCGGCCACGGTCGGAAACACCGCCAGCAGGGCGAGGACGAACAACATCGCGAGCACGCTCCATTGCAGCGCGGCGTCATGATATTTGTCGGACTGGCGCGCGACGACGGTGACGATCTCGCCATCGGTATGCGCCTCCGCCGCCGTGACGGCCGCGGTAACCTTCGCATGATCGGCTTCGGTCAGGCGCATCACCAGCTCCCCGAGGCGCCACCGCCTCCGCCGGAACCGCCGCCGCCGCCGGAGAAGCCGCCGCCACCCCAGCCACCACCGCCGCCCCCATCGGAGCCTCCGCCCCAGCCGCCGAAGCCGCCACCACCGCCCCGGCCCGCCTCGCGGCCAATCTCGTTGGCGATCGACCAGAGGATGATCGGCAGCGCGCTTCCGCCATCGTCGCTGTGATATTTGCGGCCCTTGCCGCGCCGCCCGAACGACAGAAGGACGAAGCCGAGGATGAGACCGAAGAAGACGAGGCTGATCGGGAAACCGCTGCTGCGCGCCCCGCTGCGCCGGGTCGGACCGGCGCGGTCTACCTGCTTCACCGCGGCATCGACGCGCGCCTGTTGCTCCTCGGGACTGGCGCGCAGCTGCGCGACGATCGCATCGGTGCCGGCCTCGATCGCCTGCGGCAACTGGCCCTCACGCAGGCGCGGCATCATCTGCTGATTGATGATCTGGCTCGACAGCGCATCGGTCAGGATCGGCTCGAGACCATAGCCGACTTCGATCCGTGGCCCACGCTGACCCGCCGGATTGTTCGGAGCCACGAAGAGGATGGCGCCGTTGTTGACATCTTTCAGGCCGACGCCCCAGGTACGAATGAGCTTGTTGCCATATTCGTCGAGCGGATAGCCCTGCATGTCGCCGATCGTCGCGACGACCAGCTGGCGCTTGGTGTCCTTCTGGAGCTGGTCGAGCTTCGCCGTCAGCGACGCCTCGACATCCGGCGGCAGGACGTTGGCGTCGTCGACCACGAAGCCGGTGAACTTCGGGAAGGTCTGCGCCTGCGCCGGTGCGATGACGGCAAATAGCGCGAGGAACAGCGAAACCATCCCCCACCCGTTCGCCCTGAGCTTGTCGAAGGGCTGCACGTCTTTTCAACCTCAAAGAGAAAGGCAGGGCGTCGACACGCTCAGCCCGAACGGGTGTGGAAGGCGCTTAACTGCCGTTCCCGAACGCGGCACCGACCGACGGCGCAGTCTCGGCACCCGGCGTCGTCGCGGTGAAGGTCGTCATCGGCTTCGCACCGTAGAAGATCTTCGCGCCGACCGCGTCGGGGAAGGTGCGGATGCGGGTGTTATACGCCTGCACCGCCTCGTTGTAATCGTTGCGGGCGATGGTGATGCGGTTCTCCGTACCCTCCAGCTGGCTCATCAGCGTGGTGTAGTTCGCCTGGCTCTTCAGCTCGGGATACGCCTCTTGCAACCGCTGCAGGGAGAGCGTCACGCCCGCCTGCGCGCGCTGATAGGCGGCCACCGCGTTGGGATCGGTCAGCTGCTCGCCCGACACCTGCACCTGGCTCGCCGATGCGCGCGCTTGCGTGACTTCGGTCAGGATCGCCTTCTCCTGCGCGCCGGCGGCCTTCACCGTGGCGACCAGGTTGGGGATCAGGTCGGCGCGGCGCTGATACTGGTTCTGGACGTCGGCCCAGCGCGCCTTGGCATTCTCCTCCGCCGTCGGGATGCTGTTCAGCCCGCAGGCCGACAGGGTCAGCGCGGCGATACCGACGAATGCTGCACGAAGCTTCATGTCACTTGTCTCCCAACCCTCAGCGGCGCAACATTTAGGCGCGCACGCCGTCCGCGCAATGGGCAATCGGCGGTGCCGAAGCTGGAGGTCTGATGATGTTGAAGGAATTCAAGGCGTTCGTGATGCGCGGCAACGTGCTGGACCTGGCGGTCGCGGTCATCATCGGTGCGGCGTTCGGCAAGATCGTCACCTCGCTGACCGAGGATATCATCATGCCGGTGATCGGGCGCATCTTCGGCGGGCTGGATTTCTCCAGTTATTTCGTCGTGCTGGGCGCCGTGCCGCCCCAGCTCGCGGGATCGACCGACTATGCGGCGCTCAAGAAGGCGGGCGTGCCGCTGCTCGGCTATGGTGAGTTCGTGACGCAGGCGGCCAACTTCCTGATCGTCGCGCTCATCATCTTCCTGATCCTGCGCGCGGTGACCCGCATTCTGCCCAAGCCCGAAGAAGCCGCACCGGCAGCGGAAGCCGCCGACATCGCACTGCTGCGCGAGATTCGCGACGAACTGCGCGCGCGTCCGCGGGTCTAGGCGGCGACCAAGTCCTGCGCGACGGCATTGGCCAGGCTGGTGCCGTCGAGGATCCGCGCAGTCTCGTCGCGCACGCGCGCCATGGCGATGCGGATCGCGCACGCCGCCTCGTCCCGGCAGTCGGTACACGGGCGATAGGCGGTGCGGCTGACGCAGGGGACGAGCGCCAGCGGCCCTTCGATGACGCGGATGATCTCGCCCAGCGAAATCAGATGGCCGGGCCGGGCGAGCAGATAGCCGCCGGCCTTCCCCCGGTGCGACAGCAGGAAGCCGGCCTCGCGCAGGTCGGCGAGGATCAGTTCGAGGAACTTGCGCGGAACGTTGGCGGTGGCGGCGATGCGGTTCATCGGGACGGGTGCGCCGGAGCGGTCCTGGGTCGCAAGAAACAACATGGCACGAAGTGCGTAGCGGGAGCGCTGGGTCAGCATGATATGCTATCCCCTGCACCGATTTTGTGGCGGGGTGAAGGCCGACCCTTCCAAATTCCTGGTCGCGGGCCTATATCCGTTGCTGCCGGGTTCGCCCGGCTATGGCGATAAAGGATTGCGTACAATAGATGCAGCGGACCCGGGGGCAGTACCCGGCGGCTCCACCATAAACGGTGGTATTTCTGGATACCGTTTCTGACGGGGCCGAACCAGGATCGACGTGTATTGAAAAGCGTAGTCTTTCGCTCGGAATGGGACCACCGCAACGGCCCATTACACAAGTGCCAACGATAACGAAGCACTCGCAATTGCGGCGTAACCCCACGGCCTAACGGCCTAAGGTTATTCTAAAATGCGCGGTCGGGCGCACCGGGCAACAGAAGCGACTCCGGCGGTTCGGGGGGCACCGAGCAACAGAAGCTCCCCACCTTTCCAGGTTATCAGGCCAGATCGAACTATCGCTCCAGCCAAACCCGTTCGCCCTGAGCTCGTCGAAGGGCTGTCCTTCTTCGTGCCGCAGAAAATGCCGAACGAAGAAAGTGCAGTGCTTCGACACGCTCAGCACGAACGGATCTTAATTGTCCTAATCTTTCGCACCACCCGCGGTCAGCGGCGGCGTCTGCTGGTGCTGCACGACCTTCCACACCTCATGTTCCAACCGGCGATAGGTCGACGAGCAATGCGCGACATACTCCTCGTCGCCGCGGCTGGCGGTGACAGTGTAGGCGACGACGATCAGCCCCTCCTGCGGCCGGGCGATGCGTTCGTCGGTGAAGCCCACCTCGTCCCAGCGCGGGGTGTCGGCGACCGCCGCGACGGCTTCGTCGCCTGACAACACATAGGGCGGCTGCGGCACGACGACGATCACGTCGGCATCCATCTTTTCGCGATAATTGTCGGCGTCGCCCGTCCACAGGCTGTCCTCGAACGCCCAGACCCGATCGTCTTCCATGCTTCGTCTCCCGTTGGTGTGCTTGGCAAGCGCAGGGCGGACCCGCGGGTTCCGTTGCAGGATGCCACTCGTCGGCTTATCGTCGCGCCAAACAGGATGAGGAGAGGCAGGATGGCGACGCTCGCCCAAACCACGGACACCGGCATGGCGCCCGGCGAATGGGAGGCGCGGGTCGATCTGGCCGCGGCTTATCGGCTGGTGGCGCTGTATGGCTGGGACGACCTGATCTTCACCCATCTGTCGGCGCGAGTGCCGGGGCCGGAGCATCATTTCCTCATCAACCCCTATGACATGATGTTCGAGGAGATCACGGCGTCGAGCCTGGTCAAGATCGACGTCAACGGCCTGCCGGTCGGGCCGGCCACCCATCCGGTCAATCCGGCTGGCTTCACCATCCACTCCGCGATCCACATGGCGCGTGAGGATGCAGCGGCGGTCATGCATCTGCACACGCCGAACGGTCAGGCGGTGTCGGCGATGGAGTTCGGCCTGCTGCCTCATACCCAGACGGCGATGATCGCGGGCGGCGATGTCGCCTATCACGACTATGAGGGCATCGCGACCGACCTGGAGGAGCGCGACCGGCTGGTCGAGGACATCGGCCAGAAGAACGCGATGATCCTCCGAAACCACGGGACGCTGGCGGTCGGCAATTCGGTCGCGGCATGCTTCCTGCGGCTCTATTTTCTCGAACGCGCCTGCGAGGCGCAGGTGAAGATGCTGGCGGCCGGGCTCGACCGGCTCAACACCCCGCCGCAGGGCACGCCCGAGAAGGTCGCCACCCAGGCCGCACCGGGCGGGATGGGCATGGTCGCCGAGCGGCTGGCGTGGCCGGCGCTGCTGCGCAAGCTCGACCGGATCGATCCCGGATTCCGGGACTGACGGCGACCAACGCATCACCATCAGCATGGTCGAGCGATGTAGGACAGAGCGTCATCGTCCGCGGCGGCTACGCCCCTTGGTCATCGGGTCGGGCTTTGTCGGCTTCACCCACCCGTCCGGCGGAGTCATCCGCTGCTGGCTGGTGCCCAGACCCATCGCGCCGGGTTGCTGGCGGGTGAGGCCGCTGGTGTCGATCGCGCGGGTGTCGCCACCGCCGCGCAGGATGCTGATCTCGTCGCGCAGGCGGGCGGCGGTCTCGAAATCGGATGCGGCGGCCGCGGCATCCATGCGGCGGATCAGGTCGGCGACGGGATCGGTCATGACGGTATCAACGCGCAGGACGGCGAGCGAGCCGCTCCTCCTCACGAGAATATCGCGAGCGGCCCTTGCTGCCGTCCTTCACCGCGGTGGCGAAGAAGGCGACGCCGCGCCCGCGCGCGCGGTCGATCCACAGGCCCGAGCGTAGCGCATAGGCCTCCCCCGCATGACCGACCCAGGTCGCACCGTCGCCGAACAGGTCGTCCTCACAGCCAGGCTTGCGCGTCGGCAACGTCTGCGTGGCAAGGCCGTAGCGGCAGTAGAAGCCCTGCGAGGTATCGCCGTTCGCGCCGTCATAGGTCCAGACGGGCGCCTCGATCGCAGCGATCGAGGCGGGGGTGAGGAACGTCTCCCCCTGCCCCAGCAGTATCCCCCCGATGCGGGCGAGATCGCGCATCGAGATGCGCAGGCCGCCCTGCGGCGAAAAGATCGCGCCGTTCTCGCCGGGCCAATAGGCGGCGAGATCGCAGCCGCCCAGCGTCACCACCGGGCAATCGGGGCGCCGCCGGCGCAGGTCGTCGCGGGCGACGTCGCCATTCGCGCGGTACAGCACCACCGCGCGTGCGACCGCGCCGTCGCTGCACCCCGCACCCCAATTGTAGCAGGCGTCGAGCGACAGCGGCGCGAACACCTCCTGCCCCATGATCCGGTCGAAGCGCTCGCCGGTCGCCGCTTCCATCACCGCGGCGATCACGCCAAAGTTGAGATTGGTGTAGGCGAACCACATGCCCGGCCGATGCGGCCCCCACGCCTGGGGGTCGGCGAGGGCATCCTGCATCCGCACGCCGAGCGGCACGATATAGTCGATGCCGTCGACCAAGCCCGAGCGGTGCGAGAGCAGCATCCGGAGCGTCACCGGCACGTCGGGATAGGCCGGGTGACGCAGGCGCCAGCCGAGCGCGGTCGACACGTCGGCATCGAGATCGAGCACGCCGCGTTCGGCCAGCCGCATGACGCCGAGCGCGACGACCAGCTTCGATACGCTGGCGACGCGTACCGGATCGTCGATCGTCACCCGCCGCCGGGTCGCGCGATCGGCGAGGCCGTGCGCGTCGGTGGCGACGATGCCCTTTGCGTCGAACGCCACCCGCACCTCGGCCGGGCGGGTCGCGCACCCCGCCAATGCCAGCGCGAGCAGCAGCGCCCGCATCCTCATTTCGCCAGCGCCATCCCGTCGAAGACGATGCGGCCGATCTCGGCGATGCGCGCGTCGCGCTTCGCGGCGTCCGGCTCGCCATAGGAGAGGACCGCCAGTACGACGTGGTGGCCGTTGGGCAGCGTCATCACCCCGACATCGTTCGAGATGCCGGGCAACGTACCGGTCTTGTGCGCCCAGGGCGTGCCCGGCGGCAGCAGCGCCTTCGCCCGCTTCGTGCCGGTCTTGCAGCGCGCCATCACGTCCTGGAGGAAGCGGGTGGAGGCAGGCTTCAGTAGCCGCCCCTGCCACACGCCCGACAGCAGTTGCGCCATCGCCGCGGGTGTCGTGCTGTCGCGCGGATCGGCGTCGAAGGCTGCGTTGACCGGCCATTTCTCGTCGTCCGACTTCCACGGCTCGACCGGCATGAAGGTGGCGAGCGCAGGGCCGTCGGCCAGCGCCGGATCGGGCGTGTGGCCGCTGACGTCGATCAGCAGGCGCGCGATACTGCGGTCGACGCGCTGGTCGGCAATGCCCTTTGACGCCAGCCAGCGGGTAACCGCGGCGGGACCGCCGACCGCCTTCAGCAGCATGTCGGTGGCGGTATTGTCGCTGACCGTCAGCGACAGCTCGACGAGGTTCGCACCCGACAGCGCGACGCCGGCATGGGGCAAAGTATCGGTGATGCCGTCCGAGCGCACGCGCATCGCCTCGTCGAGCGGATACATCGTCCGCAGCGACCATCGCCCCCTGTCGACTCCGTCGAGCCAGGTGGCGGCGATGGCGACCTTCACCGCGCTCGCCATCGGGAAGCGGCGGTCAACGTTGACGGACAGCGCGGCGCCGCTGTCGAGATCGACCGCGGCGACCCCGACGCTGCCGATCGGCGCCTGTGCCGCAGCGGATACGCGCTCGGCGAGGCCGGGCGGGAGCGTCTGTGCCTGGACGGGCAGCGCAACAAGGAGTGCAAGGGCGAGAGCGGAGAGCAGTTTCATACGATCAGCGCACACTATCCGGGACGATTGAGCAAGCCCCGCGTGAAGGTGTCGAAGGTTCCGGCAAAACGACCCATGTCGGAACCTTCCGAACACTTCAGGCGCGTCGAGGATGGCGAGGAGCCGAGACCGATCCAGTTGACGGAACGCGCATCGCGACCGCAAACCAGATTCAGAGTGTGTAGGACAGCGTTTTCACCACGGATCGGTCTGGTCGGCTCTGAAAATGCAGGGGTACGACCGCAACACAGCCTGTCGCAGCGTCGCGGCAGAAGCTGGCGTCCTATCCTTTTCGATCAATGTCGAAGCGCCTCGCCTACGTGCGTGACGATCATGATGATTCCATGCTGCGACACCTGTCCCCGCGTTGGCGCACAAGGCGATATGAACAGGTTCATTTCGGTGGTCCGGCCGGCATAGCTTCGCGGGGGATCGCCCATGTGACACGCTGGCTGGCGCGCACCGGGATCGTCTTTCCGGCGGCATCGCGTGCCGGCCGATAGCGCCCCCGCGCCTTTATCAAGTTGCATGTCGTATCGTCGAGCAGCTGATTTCCGGACGTCCGCGTGATGGTGCACGTCGATATTATGCCATCGACATCGATGATGAATTCTATGCCGACAGTTCCCTCGACACCAGCACGGATGAGCGAGGGCGGATAGTCATCTGGCCCGATCCATTGCGCAACAGAACCGACTCGCTGGTCGGTCGCCTGACCCATTAGGACGGCCGCCAATATTGCGATCATCTATGTTTCTCCCATGTCTGGACGAAACGTGCTCGTCTCAGCTGGAGAATGCTTTTTGCCGATGATGGTTTCGATACCAAAACGAAGTTCCTGGGTGCCAAACCTATGCGTTTAGGACGTGCAGCCGCCCGAATACTGGAATGCGCGACATGATCGACAGAGCCTGACCGATCTTGCGCGTAACGCTCGCCGGATGAGGAGAATCCTTCGTGTTGCTTTGCTGATCGCTTCGTCGGCGCACGCCGAAAAGTCTCTTGGACGGGAAACGGAAAGGGGCCCGGACCTTTCGATCCGAGCCCCATCCTCTCCTCGCGTCCTTTGGACGGTAGCAGCTTAGTCCTTGTCGCCGGTCAGGAAGGCCGGGGCGAACTCGGGCGCGGGCCCGTCATCGTTGCCGCCTTCGCGCTCGCGGCGCGGGCCGCGGTCGCCGCGACCTTCGCCACGGTTCGAGCGATCACGATCGCCGCCACCTTCGCGACGCGGACCACGGTCACCACCGCCGTCACGGCGCGGGCCGCGATCGCCGCCGCCACCGCCGTCGCGACGCGGGCCACGATCGCCGCGCGGACCACGGTCGCCGCCTTCACGCGGCTCGCGGGCGGGACGGGTGTCCTCCAGCTCGGCGCCGGTTTCCTGATCGACAACGCGCATCGACAGGCGAACCTTCCCGCGCGGATCGATCTCGAGAACCTTGACCTTCACGGCCTGACCCTCGCTGACGACGTCGGCGACCTTCTCGACGCGCTCGTTGCGCATCTCGGAGACGTGGACGAGACCGTCCTTGCCGCCCATGAAGTTCACGAACGCACCGAAATCGACGATGTTGACGACCTTGCCGTCATAGATCTTGCCGACCTCGGCCTCTTCGACCAGCCCCTTGATCCATGCGATCGCCGCATCGATCTGCGCCGGATCGGACGACGACACCTTGATGACGCCCTCGTCGTCGATGTCGACCTTGGCGCCGGTGGTCGCGACGATCTCGCGGATCACCTTGCCGCCGGTGCCGATGACTTCGCGGATCTTCGACTTGTCGATCGAGAAGGTCTCGATGCGCGGTGCGTGCGCCGACAGTTCCGAACGGGTCTGGTCGAGCGCCTTCGCCATTTCGCCCAGGATGTGCGCGCGGCCTTCGTTGGCCTGTGCCAGCGCGACCTTCATGATCTCCTCGGTGATGCCGGCGATCTTGATGTCCATCTGGAGCGACGTGATGCCCTCCGACGTGCCAGCGACCTTGAAGTCCATGTCGCCCAGATGATCCTCGTCACCCAGGATGTCGGACAGGACGGCGAAGTCCTTGCCCTCCAGGATCAGGCCCATCGCGATGCCCGACACCGGACGCTTGATCGGCACGCCGGCGTCCATGAGGGAGAGCGAACCGCCGCACACCGTCGCCATCGACGACGAGCCGTTGGACTCGGTGATGTCCGACGTGACGCGGATCGTGTACGGGAATTCCTCCTTCGTGGGGAGGACGGCGTGCAGCGCGCGCCAGGCGAGCTTGCCGTGGCCGACGTCGCGACGCGACGGCGCACCGAAGCGGCCGACTTCACCGACCGAATAGGGCGGGAAGTTGTAGTGGAGCATGAAGTGCTGGTACGACAGGCCGTTCAGGCCGTCGATCATCTGCTCCGCATCGCGGGTGCCCAGCGTCGTCGTCGCGATCGTCTGGGTCTCGCCACGGGTGAACAGCGCCGAACCGTGCGCGCGCGGCAGGAAGTGGACTTCCGCCTCGATCGGACGGACCGTCTTCGTGTCGCGGCCGTCGATGCGCTTGCCGGTCTTCAGGATGGCGCCGCGAACGATCTCGGCCTCCAGCTTCTTCACCAGCTTCAGCGTGCCGAGATATTCGGCCGGGTTCTCGTGCTTCAGGTCCTCGAACGCTTCGCGCGCCTTGGTGCGGGCGTCATTGATCGCGGTCTGGCGCTGCTGCTTGTCGGTCAGCTTGTAGGCCGCCTCCATGTCCTTGCCGATCAGCTTCTTGAGCTTCGCCTTGGCGGCGGTCGTGTCGACCTGCGGCTTCAGCTCCCACGGCTCCTTCGCGGCCTGCTCGGCCAGCTTGATGATCGCGTCGATCACCTTCTGGCTCTCGCGATGCGCGAACATCACGGCGCCGAGCATGATGTCTTCCGAAAGCTCCTTGGCTTCCGATTCGACCATCATCACCGCGTCGTGCGTGGCGGCGACCATCAGGTCCAGCTCGCCCTCGGCGACCTGCGTGTCGCTGGGGTTCAGGATGTACTCGCCGTCCTGATAACCGACGCGCGCGGCGCCGATCGGGCCCATGAACGGCACGCCCGACAGCGTCATCGCGGCCGACGCGGCGATCATCGCCAGCAGATCGGGCTCGTTCTCGCCGTCATAGCTCATCACCTGCGCGATGCAGTTGATCTCGTTGTAGAACCCTTCCGGGAACAGCGGGCGCAGCGGACGGTCGATCAGGCGGCTGACCAAAGTCTCACGCTCGGTCGCGCCGCGCTCGCGCTTGAAGAAGCCGCCCGGGATACGACCCGACGACGAGAATTTTTCCTGATAGTGGACGGTCAGCGGGAAGAAATCCTGACCCTCCTTCACCGACTTGGCGGCGGTGACGGCGCACAGCACCACGGTTTCGCCCAGCGTCGCGATCACCGCGCCGTCGGCCTGCCGGGCAACCTTGCCCGTCTCGAGCGTCAGCGTCTTGCCGCCCCACTCGATCGATACGGTCTTCTTGTCGAACATGTTCATTCCTTCACTCCGGCGGCCAGATGCCGGCCGGGGCCTTTGAGTTGAGCCATCATCGGCTCAATGGGGGCTCGACCGTATTGTCTTACCCGCCGTGCTCCCGCGAAGGCGGGAGCCCAGAGCCACAAGCGATGCGTGTTGCAACCCTGGATCCCCGCCTGCGCGGGGATGACAAAAGGGGCGACCTTTCGGCCGCCCCCATTGTCACTTGCGAAGGCCGAGCTTCGCGATCAGCGCGAGATAGCGATCGCCGTCGGTCTTGCGGAGATAGTCGAGCAGCGAGCGACGCTTGTTGACCATCATGAGCAGGCCGCGACGCGAGTGGTTGTCCTTCGCGTGGCCCTTGAAATGCTCGGTCAGGTTGCGGATGCGCTCGGTCAGGATCGCGACCTGGACTTCGGTGGAACCGGTGTCGCCTTCGGCGCGGCCATGTTCCTTGATGACTTCCTGGCGGCGTTCTGCGGTGATCGTCATGTAGCTTCCCTCGACATCATCTAAAGATTGAAACCGCGGACGACGCGGGCTTCGCTGTGCGAAACCTCGACCAGCGCCACGGGGATATCCCCGAGCAGCGCGAAATACTGGCCATCGTCCTTGGCGATCCCGGCCAGCACGCGCCCCTGTCGGAGCGCCCCTGCCTGGTCGGGGGTGAGGGATAGAGCCGGGATGTCGTCCAGCCCCGCCCTCAGCGGCAGGAGTAGGTGTTCAAGGGTGCGGCCCTTAGCGGAATCGTCCAGTTTGTCCAGCGATATCGCCCCCGCGAGCCCGAACGGCCCCGCCTTCGTCCGCCGCAACATGGTGACATGCCCGACCGTGCCGAGCGCCAGCGCGATGTCGCGCGCGAGGCTGCGGATGTAGGTGCCCTTGGAGACATGGGCGGAGAAGGTGGCTTCGTCGGCGCTGCTGTCCAGCAAGTCGAGCGCGTGAATCGTCACGTCGCGGCTGGGCAGCACGACGTCCTCGCCGGCACGGGCGAGGTCGTACGCGCGTTCGCCGTCGACCTTCAGCGCGGAATAGGCGGGCGGCACCTGCACGATGGGGCCGGTGAAGCGCGGGAGGACCGCCGCGATCGCTTCACGCGTCGGGCGCACGTCGCTGGTCGCGATCACCGCGCCCTCCAGATCGAGCGTGTCGGTCTGCGCTCCGAAGCGGATCGTGAAGTCGTAGACCTTGTCGCCGTCGAGCATCCGCCCGGCGAGCTTGGTCGCCTCCCCAACCGCGATCGGCAGCACGCCGGTCGCCAGCGGATCGAGCGTGCCGCCGTGGCCGACCTTCGCCTTGGGATAGCCGCCGGTGCGCAGCGCGCGCTTGACCGCAGAGACGCCTTGCGTCGAGCCGAGGCCGAGCGGTTTGTCGAGAATGATCCAGCCGTGCATGCCGCGCGCCATGCCGCAGCGGGCGTCCGCATGCAAAGCGGGCGTGCGCCTAGTCGGCTTTCTTCGCGCCCGGCTGGCCCTTCGGCGGCAACGCGTTGACGATGCTGGTGACGCCGCACACCCGGGTCGGCGTGCGGGCCGAGGCGACGCGGGTGAAGCGATCGATCCGGTTGCCGCTGCCCGACTGCACGACGATCAGCGCGGCGGACGAATCGTCGAAGCACGGGCCGGTGAGCGTCAGGCGATACCAGCGCAGCGTGCGGTCCTGCACATAGACGATACTGCCGTCGCCCTCCGCCTGCACGTTGCGGATGCCGCCGGTGGCGTTGTCGATCACCGTCTCCGCCCCAAGCTCGCGCGAACGCTGCGCAGCGGCAGGCGTGACCGCGATGATAACTGTGGCGGCGAGGAGAATGCGAGCTTTCATGATCCGACCTGTTGCGCCACCGCGTCTGAACCGGCGGTGAGCGGCAACGTGCCGGCCAGCGCATCGGCGAAATGACGACGGCACAGCGCGACATAGCGGTCGTTGCCGCCGATCTCGGTCTGCGCACCCTCGCGCACCGCCTGCCCGTCCGCACCAATGCGCGCGTTCATCGTCGCCTTGCGCCCGCACAGGCACACCGACTTGATCTCGACCAACGCGTCGGCAAGCGCGAGCAGCCGCGCGGAACCGGGAAACAGCGCGCCCTGAAAATCGGTGCGGAGGCCATAGGCGAGGACAGGGATGCCCATCACGTCGCACACCCGCGCCAGCTGCGCGACCTGATCGGCGGTCAGGAACTGCGCCTCGTCCACCAGCACGCAGTCGATGCCGCCGCGCGCCGTCTCAACCGCCACGCAGCGCTCGATGTCGGTGCCGGCGTCGAAGGCGGTGGCGGGGATCGACAGGCCGAGACGCGAGGTGATCGTGCGGGCGGCGAAGCGATCGTCGATCGCGGCGGTGAACAGCATCGTGCGCATGCCTCGTTCGCGATAGTTGAAATCGGCCTGGAGGAGCGTGGTCGATTTGCCGGCGTTCATGCTGGCGTAGTAGAAATAGAGCTTGGCCATCAGATCGCCTGTTCGACAGTGAGCGGACTGTCGGGTCCGGCCAATTTCGCAAGCCGCCGTTCGAAGCTGACGAATGCATCGCTGCCCCGGCCGGCGACGATGTGCAGCATGTCGGCGATGTCGGCGCCGGCGGCGAACCGCTCGATCGCCCAGAGAACGCCGTCCTCCTGCGCCACCGTCACCGTTCGCGTCGCCAGCATCAGCTGTAGCGCGGCGACGACCGCCTCTCGATCGAACCGGTAGGGCCTGCCGCCCAAGGTCCACGCCAGCTCGAGCAGGACGCCCAGCGACACGTAAACCGCCTCCGCCATCACCTGATCGGCGATCGGCGTCTGCACAGGATCGTCGCGCGTGATCCAGCGGACGAGGATGTTGGTATCGACCGCCTTCACGGGCGGATGACGTCCTCGCCCGAAGCGATGCGACGCGCGCCGGCCTTCATGTCGTCGAGCGACGCCGGCGGCCCTTCATGGCGATAGAGCGCCTGGAACGCGGCGACCGCGTCGGCCGGCGACAGCGTCTTGGCCGGGCGGCGGCGGCGGAAGGTCACGCTGTCGGCATGTTCGATCACTTCGAGATCGAGCCCGGGCTCCCAACCCAGCCGGTCGCGCGTACCCTTGGGTAGCACGACCTGCCCCTTCTCAGAAATCTTCGTGAACGCGTTCATGCCGGTAAGATGCGTCTTACCTCATTCGGCGTCAAGGTCCTGCGCGACATGGTCCGAGCGCAGCAACGTGTCGATGTGCGTGCCTTCGTCGAAGCTTTCGTCCGACAGGAACTTCAGCTTCGCGGCATATTTCATCTGCACGCGCGCGGCCACCTCGCGCTGAAGGAAAGCGGTATTGGTACGCAGCGCTTTGAGCACCGCGGCCTCGTCCTTGCCGAGCAGCGGCTTCACGAAGACGGTGGCGTGGCGCAGGTCGGGGGACATGCGCACCTCGGTCACGCTGACCATGTGCTTGGTAAGCGTGACGTCATGCACGTCGCCACGCGCCAGGATCTCGGACAGGATGTGCCGCACCTGTTCACCCACACGCAGCGTGCGGACGGATTTTTCCTGAGGTTCCTGTTTCATCCAGCGCCCTTAGCCTGCCCGCCCTCTCTCCAAAGGAGAGAGGGCGTGGAGGTCACAACGTGCGTTCGCGCAGTTCGACCTCGAACGTCTCGAGATAGTCGCCTGCCTTGATGTCGGTGAAGTTCTGCGTGAACGTGACACCGCATTCGAGCCCGGCGCGCACTTCGGCGACATCGTCCTTGAACCGGCGGAGCGAGGCGATCTCGCCGGTGTAGATGATGACGTCCGCGCGGGTGATGCGTGCCTTGAGCGCCTTGCGAATGATGCCCTCGGTGACGAGCAGGCCGGCAGCCCGGCCGGTCTTGCCCGCGGAGAACACCTCGCGGATTTCGGCGCGGCCGACGACGGTTTCGAACGCCTCCGGTCCGAGCTCGCCCGCCATGCCGGCGCGGATCTCGTCCGTCAGGTTGTAGATCACGTCGTAATATTTCAGCGCGACCTTGTGCCGCTCGGCGATCTGGCGCGCGTTCGCATTCGGACGCACGTTGAAGCCGATGACGGGCGCGCCCGATGCGGCGGCGGCGTTCACATCGCTCTCGGTGATGCCGCCGACGCCCGCGTGCAGGATGCGCGCACGGATGTCGTCGGTCGAGATCTTGTTGATCGCAGCGACGATCGCTTCGACCGTCCCCTGCGTATCCGCCTTCACGACCAGCGGATATTCGATCGCCTGCTTCGACTTCAGTGCCGAGAACATCGATTCCAGGCTGGCGGGGGCCGACGTCGTGCGCTTCTGCGTCACCACGCCCTGACGATATTCGGCGACCTCGCGGGCGCGCGCCTCGTTCTCGACGACCTGCAACTGGTCGCCCGCCGACGGCGTGCCCGAAATGCCGAGCACCTCCACCGGCATCGACGGATCGGCCGACTTGAGCTGGCGACCCTTGTCGTCGACAATCGCGCGGACCTTGCCGCTCTCGGCGCCGACGACGAACACGTCGCCGACCTTCAGCGTGCCGCGCGTGACGAGCACGGTAGCGACGGGCCCACGGCCCTTGTCCAGCTTCGCCTCGATCACGCTGCCCTCGGCCGCGCGATCGGGGTTGGCCTTCAGCTCCATCAGCTCGGCCTGGAGCTGGATCTTCTCGATCAGCTCGTCGAGGCCGGTCTTCTTGAGCGCCGACACCTCGACGTCCTGCGTCTCGCCGCCCATCGCCTCGACCTGGATGTCGTGCTCCAGCAAGCGCTCGCGCACCTTCTGAGCATTGGCGTCGGGCTTGTCGATCTTGTTGATCGCGACGATCATCGGCTTGCCGGACGCCTTGGTGTGGTTGATCGCCTCGATCGTCTGCGGCATCAGCCCGTCGTCGGCGGCGACGACCAGCACCACGATGTCGGTGACGTCGGCACCACGCGCACGCATCGCGCTGAACGCCTCATGCCCCGGCGTGTCGAGGAAGGTGATCTTCGACTTGTCCTTCAGCGTGACCTGATAGGCGCCGATATGCTGGGTGATGCCACCGGCCTCGCCACGCACGACATCGGTGCCGCGCAGCGCGTCGAGCAGCGAGGTCTTGCCGTGATCGACATGGCCCATGATCGTGACGACGGCGGGACGCGGACGCATCTCCTCCTCGGTATCGGCCGTCGTATCCAGCGCCAGATCGATGTCGCTGTCGCTGACACGCACCACGTTGTGGCCGAATTCGGTCACCAGCAGTTCGGCGGTGTCCTGATCGATCGTCTGCGTCATCGTGACGGGCGAACCCATCTTGAACAGCGCCTTGACCAGGTCCGCGCCCTTCTCGGCCATGCGGTTGGCGAGTTCCTGGACGGTGATCGCCTCCGGCACATTCACGTCGCGGACCTGCTTGACCTGTGGCTCGCGCGGGCCACCGAATCGGCGGTTTTCCTTCTCGCGCGCCCGCTTCAGCGCGGCCAGCGAGCGGGCGCGGGCGCCATCCTCGTTCAGGGCACGGTTGACGGTCAGCTTGCCGCCGCGACGCTCGTCACCCTTGCGGTCACGCTGCTGCGGACGGGCGGGCTGGGCGTTGCGCGGTGTCGCGACGCCGGACGGGAGCGAGCGCGCGGGTGCGTTGCTGCCACCGGTGGACGCGGCGGGGCTGCTGCTGCTGGCCGGCGCGGCGGCCGGAGCCGGCTCGGGCTTCGGCTGCGGCTTCGGGATCTCGGGCCGGGCGACCGGCGTGAACATGCGCGGCGCGGGACGCAGCGGATCGGCACGCAGCTCGACCGGGGCCGGGGGCGGCGGGGGTGCCGGCCGGGGCTTGGGCACGTTGATCGGCGCGATCGGCGTTGATGCGCCCGGCGCGGGCGTCAGCACCGGTGCGGCCGCCACGGGAGCGGGCGCAGGCTCAGGCGCTGCGGCCGGCGCTTCGACGGCGGCGGGTGCCGGGGCCGGTTCGGACGGTGCAGCCGGGGGGGGCGGCGGCGCGGCGGCCTCGGTTTCGGCGCGGGCGCGATCGGCGACGCGGCGCTTCTCGTCCTCGGCGGCCTGGACCTTCGCCTGCTCGTCGCGACGACGCGCGTCCTCCAGCGCGTTCATGCGCTGTTCGTCGGCCTCGCGCAGCAGCTTGGCCTGACGCTCCTGCGCCGTGAGATTGTCGACCGGCGCGGGCCGCGGGGCGGGTGCGGCGGGGGCCGGCTGCGGCGCGGGGGCAGCGGCCTCGACCGGCGCCTCTGGCGCGGGCGCATCGGTGGTCGTGCCGCCGGGGCCGATGACGCGGCGACGCTTCACCTCGACCACGACGGTGTTCGACCGCCCGTGGCTGAAGCTCTGCTTGACCTTGCCGGTCTCGACGGTGCGCTTCAGGCCCAGAGGCGCGCGCATGCCCAGCTTCGGCTTTTCGTTGTCGGTGTCGCTCATGCGGCTCGTCAAAGTCCTGTCTGTGCCGCGCCCGTTGCCGGGTCGGCCGAAATGTCGGGTGCCGATGACGCCTGCGCCGTATTAGCGCAAGCTTCAGGGGCACGATCGGGTCCGATAAAATGCAGCCAGCGGGAGAGCATGTCCTGCACCCGCTTGGCCGCGCTCGCGTCCGTTAGACCGGCGTGTACCACATTTTCGCGGCCAAGCGCCAAGGACAATATGGTACGCTCAACGGGCAAAACCAAGCCCTTCAGCCCGGAGCCTTCCCGCTCCGAGCCGACTCGCCACGCCTGCGCCAGCTTTCCCATGCCGTCCGCGCGTGCGTCAGAGGCGTGAAGCAGCAGGTGCAACTGGCCGCTACGCGCCGCCGCCTCGATGCGTTCGTTGCCGATGACGAGGTTGCCGGCCTTCGCCTCCAGCCCCAGCCGGTCGAGCGTGGCGCGTTGCAGGTGCGCGGCGATCTGCGCGGGCAGATCGTCGGGAATCGACAGGGTCGCGCCCTTGAACGCGCGGGCGAGCGCGCCGCGCAGCTTGCCCTTGGCCTGCGCCTGTTCGAGTTCGGCCCGCGTCACGCCGATCCACGCGCCGCGCCCGGGCGCCTTCGCACGGATGTCGGGCAGCACGTCGCCATCAGGCGACAGCGCGAGTCGCACCAGCCCTTCGCGGGGGCCGGCATCGCGGGTGAGGATGCAGCTACGGTCGTTCATGCGGGCACCGCCCAACCGTCATGCCGGACTTGTTCCGGCATCCACCAAGCGGCAAGATAATCGACATGAGGGAGCGACAACCCTGCGTTTACATCATGACCAACCGTTTCAACGGCACGATCTACACCGGGGTGACGTTCAATCTGATCGGCCGGGTTCGTCAGCATCGTGACGGGCACTTCGGCGGTTTCACGGGCGACAAACGAATCCATCGACTCGTTTGGTTCGAGATGACCGACACGATGGACGCAGCCGTCGCCGCCGAGAAGCGCATCAAGCGCTGGCGCCGCGAATGGAATATGAACGTCATCGAGCGAGACAATCCGCATTGGGACGATCTCGCGGTCGGACTGGGCCTCGAACCGTTGGACCCGCGGCCCGGTGGACCCCGGCACAAGGCCGGGGTGACGGGTTCGGGGTAAGCCTAGCGTATCATTGTGCCGGGTCCGCATCAGCGTCCTCCCCGGCAGATGTTTCCTCGTCCGCGGACGCCGACGCGGGTGCGTCATCCTCAAACCAGTGCGCGCGCGCGGCCATGATGATCTCGTTGCCCTGCGCGTCGGTGAGGCCATACATCGACAGGATACCGCCCTTGTCCTCCGCCCGCTGCGGGGCTGCGTTCTCGGCACGGCGGCGCGGTTCGGCGCGCTTCTTCTGGACCAGTTCGTCGGTCGCCAGATCGGCAAGGTCGTCGAGCGTCTTGATGCCCGCCTTGCCCAGCGTGACCAGCATCGCCTCGGTCAGATAAGGGATGTCCGCCAGCGCGTCCTCGACGCCCAGGCCCTTGCGCTCCTCGCGATTCGCGGCCTCGCGGCGCTCCAGCGCCTCGGCGGCGCGGCTCTGCAGCTCGCTCGCGAGATCCTCGTCGAATCCCTCGATGCCGGCGAGTTCGTCGATCTCGACATAGGCGACTTCCTCGAGCGCGGTGAAGCCCTCGGCGACCAGCAGCTGGGCGAGCGTCTCGTCGACGTCCAGCTCGTTCTGGAACATCTCGCTGTTCGCGACGAACTCGGCCTGACGCTTCTCGCTCGAATCGGTCTCGGTCAGGATGTCGATCGCCTTGCCGGTCAGCTGGCTGGCGAGACGGACGTTCTGGCCGCGACGGCCGATGGCCAGGCTCAGCTGATCGTCGGGCACCACCACCTCGATGCGATCGTCCTCCTCGTCGATCACGACGCGGGCGACGTTGGCGGGCTGCAGCGCGTTGACGACGAAGGTCGCGGTGTCGGGCGACCAGGGGATGATGTCGATCTTCTCGCCCTGCATCTCCTGCACGACGGCCTGCACGCGGCTGCCCTTCATGCCGACGCAGGCGCCGACCGGATCGATTGAGCTGTCGTGGCTGATGACGCCGATCTTGGCGCGGCTACCGGGGTCACGGGCGGCGGCCTTGATCTCGATGATGCCGTCGTAGATTTCGGGCACTTCCTGCGCGAACAGCTTCTTCATGAAGTCGGGATGCGCGCGGCTGAGCATGATCTGCGGCCCGCGGTTCTCGCGGCGCACTTCCTTGATGAGGCTGCGGACGCGGTCGCCGACGCGGACGACTTCGCGCGGGATCTGCTGGTCGCGGCGGATGACGCCCTCGGCGCGGCCCAGGTCGACGACGACATGGCCGAACTCGACGCGCTTGGCGACGCCGATAATAATCTCGCCCTGGCGATCCTTGAACTCTTCATACTGGCGCTCGCGCTCGGCGTCGCGGACCTTCTGGAAGATGATCTGCTTGGACGCCTGCGCCTGGATGCGGCCGAATTCTATCGGGGGCAGCGGATCGACGATGAAGTCGCCGACGGCGGCGTCCTTCTGGAGCTTCTGCGCGCCCTTAAGGTCGACCTGCTTGAAATAGTCGTCGACCGCCTCGACCACCTCGACCACGCGCCACAGGCGCAGGTCGCCGGTGGTGGGATCGAGCTTCGCGCGGATGTCGTTCTCGCTGCCGTAGCGGTTCTTGGCGGCCCGCTGGATCGCGTCCTCCATCGCCTCGATGACGATGGCCTTGTCGATCAGCTTCTCCTTCGCGACCGAATCGGCGATCGCGATCAGCTCGGCGCGGTTGGCGGTGATGCCGCCGCTGTTCGGGCCGGCGTTGGGGGAGGAGGCCATGCGCTTATCCTTCGGCTTCGTTGATCGTGTCCGCGCCATCGGCGGGCGGATCGTCATTGTAGAAAACCTCGTCGGCACCGGCCGATGAGAGGGGCTGCGTCGCGGCGAGGAGCCGGTCAGTGATGACCAGCTTCGCGTCGTGTATCTGTGCGAAATCGACCGTCATCGGCTGATGCCCGCGCACGTCGATCGTGACGCGATCGCCGTCGATGCCGGCGAGGTTGCCGTTCAGCTGCTTGCGGCCGTCGACCTTCTCGGTCAGCGTCACCCGCGCCTCATGACCATGCCAGTCGGCGAAATCCTTGCGCCGGGTCAGCGGACGATCGATGCCGGGCGAGGACACCTCCAGACGGTACGCATGGTCGATCGGGTCGCGCCCCGCCTCCTCCAGCGCGTCGAACACGTCGGAGATGCGGCGCGACAGATCGGCGCAGTCGTCGATGTTGAGCTGGCGCGTATCGGGACGCTCGGCCATCACCTGCAGGGTCGGGTCCGACACGCCGCCGAACATCTTGACGCGCACCAGGTCGAAGCCGAGCGCGCGGGCCTCGGGTTCGATGAGGGCGGTCAGGTGGGCGATGTCGGCCAAGCCAGTCTCCGTATCGATCAAGCAGCCTCGGTGCCGGCCCCGTCGGGACCAGCCTCGGCATGATTGACGATGTCGAGAAGGCATGGGCGATATAGGCGCAACCGCAATGGCGGGCAAGCCTGTCGTTCGGGTGTCGCTCGGCGCGTGCGAAAAGGGCGGAAGCCGAGTGGGCCAAACGCTTTTCGCGACACCGCCCGAGGGCGGTGTCGCACGACGGCGCGGCCAAGCAACATATCGTCACGCGGGGGGCGTGCAACTCCCGTCCGCCAAGGACGTTCCGCCACCGACACGAGACACGAAAGTGAAATCCTAATGCGACTTGCCGCCCTCGCGCTTGCCACCACGCTGATCGCCTGCACCGATGCCGAACCGGGCAATGCGCAGGAAACCGCCCCCGCGCCGACGACCACCGCTGCTCCTTCTGCGAAGCCGTTCAAGGTGACCGAGGTCGCGGACTTCACCTCGCCCTGGGCGATGGCGTTCCTGCCGGACGGGCGCATGCTGGTGACCGAAAAGGCGGGCGAGATGCTGCTGGTGTCGGCGGACGGCAAGACGAAGAGCATGATAGCGACCCTGCCCGTCGATTCGGCGGGGCAAGGCGGATTGATGGATGTCGTGCTCGCCCCCGGCTTCGCGCAGAACAAATACGTATATTTCAGCTATTCGACCGCCGGCGACGGCGGCAAGGGCGTCGTTCTGGCGCGCGGCCGGCTGGACCTGCAAACCGGCGGGGAGCGGCTGCGCGAGATCGAGGTGCTGTTCCGCGCCACGCCGTTCGTGGAAGGCAACGGCCATTATTCGGGCCGCATCGCCTTCGCGCCCGACGGACAGCACCTGTTCTTCACTAACGGCGAGCGCCAGAAGTTCGAGCCGGCGCAGGATCCTAAGGCGACGCTGGGCAAGGTGCTGCGCCTGACGCGCGACGGCAAGCCGGCAGGCGATCCCG
Source organism: Sphingomonas sp. RS2018 (assembly GCF_054489605.1). Lineage (NCBI taxonomy): Bacteria > Pseudomonadati > Pseudomonadota > Alphaproteobacteria > Sphingomonadales > Sphingomonadaceae > Sphingomonas > Sphingomonas sp. RS2018. Next base: position 626,612 of record NZ_JBTMWL010000001.1, on the reverse strand, counting down.
CGCTGACCGCCAAGGGCTTCCACCCCGCGGTGTGGTCCTACGGTCATCGCAACCTGCTCGGCATCGCTTTCGACGCGCAGGGCAATCTGTGGGAGCAGGAGATGGGGCCGAAGGGCGGCGACGAGGTCAACCTGATCCGCGCCGGCGCCAATTACGGCTATCCCCGCGTCTCGAATGGCGACCATTACGACGGCCGCCCGATCCCCGACCATGCGCCGGGCGACGGATATGAGGCACCGAAGGTCTGGTGGAATCCGGTCATCTCGCCCGGCGGGCTGATGGTCTATTCCGGCGCGATGTTCCCGGAGTGGAAGGGCGACCTGTTCATCGGCGGTCTATCTTCCAAGGCGCTGGTGCGTGTCGACGTGAACGACACGACGGCAACGAAGGGCGACCAATGGGACATGGGCACGCGAATCCGCGATGTGGAACAGGGGCCGGACGGCGCGATCTGGCTGCTGGAAGACGGGCTGCAGGGCGCGCAGGGCAAGCTGCTGAAGGTTACGCGGTCGTGATGCGCCGCGCGCTCGCCCCGCTGCTGCTCGCCACCGCGCTAGCCGCCTGCAACTCGAACAACGACAACGGATCGGTCGGAACGCCGACACCGACCCCTACTCCCACGCCTAGTCCCACCGCCACGGCAACCCCGACTCCGACGCCCCCCACGTTGGCGGTGTCGTCGACCACGGTGACGACGTTCGAGTCGCCTTGGGCGATGACGTTCCTGCCGGACGGCCGGATGCTGGTGACGGAGAAAGGCGGCGCGCTGTACATCGTCACCGATGCCGGCGTGAAGACGCGGCTGGGGGGCACGCCGAGCGTCGTGACCAACGATCAGGGCGGCCTGCTCGATGTCGCGCTCGACCGGGATTTCGCGTCCAACCGTCGCGTCTATCTGAGCTTCGCCGAAAGCGGCACGGGCGGCAGCGGCCTGGCGGTCGCGCGCGGCACGCTGAACACCGCCGGGACCAATCTGGAGGGGACCAGCGTGATCTGGCGGCAGTCGCCCAAGGTCAACGACACGCGTCACTATGGCGGCCGCATCGCGCTGTCGCCGGACGGCTATCTGTTCGTCACGGCCGGCGAGCGGCATCAGGGCGCGCCGGCGCAGGATCTGAGCGGAACGCTCGGCAAGATCGTGCGGCTGAACCTCGACGGGACGCCGGCGTTCGGCAACCCCTATACCGACTCGACCGGCCTGCCGACCGCGATCTGGACGCTGGGGCATCGCAACCCCTACGGTCTGGTCTTCGCGACCGACGGCCGGCTGTTCTCCAGCGAGATGGGGCCGGATGCGGGCGACGAGTTCAACCTCATTACCCGTAGCAACAACTATGGCTGGCGGCTGGTGTCGGAAGGCAGCGACGGCGGCGTGGCCTTGCCGCGGCATTCGACCCGGCCCGACCTGACCGCGCCGTTGTTCAGCTGGACGCCGGTGATCGCGCCGTCCGGGATGATCCAGTACACCGGCACGCGCTTCGTCGGGTGGAACGGCGACTTCGTGCTGGGCGGCTTGGTATCGCAGGGTCTGGTGCGCGTGCGCGTGTCGGGATCGACCGCGACCGAGGTGTCGCGCGTGGCGCTGGGCGCGCGCATCCGCGAGGTCGAGCAAGGGCCGGACGGCGCGATCTGGGTACTGGAGGACGGTGCGGGCGCGCGGTTGCGGAAGCTGGTGCCGTCGGGTTGATTTACATCCTGCCCGTTCGGTCTGGACGGGCAGGTCTCCTACCGCTTCAGCAGGAAGGTCAGTCGCGCCGCGGCGATCGGGGCGGCGGGATCGTCCTGCCATGCGGTCGCATCGACGTTGGCGATGCGGGTGCCGAGGCGGCGGATCAGGCCGGCGGCGTGCGTGTCCTTCTCCCGGCCGCCGCGCATATAGTCGACGGTCAGGGTCACCGGCTTGATCGTCACCCCATCGTCGCCGATCGCATGGCGCAGCGCGACGATCGCCGCCATCTCCAGCAATCCGCCGAGCGCGCCGCCGTGGATGAAGCCGGGCCGTCCGCCCACCACCGCGGCGAACGGCATCAGCAGGTACGGCGTCCCCTCCCCCGTCTCCAGCGACAGGCCAAGGAAGTGCGCATAGGGCGGCAGCGTGGTCATGCGCCCGCCGTGGCCGTCGTCATGCCGGTAACCATGAAAGTGCCGGCGACATGCGCGATCGGATCGTCGGGATCGCCGTCATGCGCCTGTCCGCGGACGAACGCGACGCTCTTCGTCAGGCGATAGCATTCGCCGCGACCGATGACGGTGCGCCCCGGCATGGCGCCGCGCAGATAGTCGATCCTCAGGTCGAGCGTCGCATGCGGCAGGAACGCGCCCCGCCGGATCCACACGGCAAGGCTCGCGGCCTGATCCATCAGCGTGACGATCGGCCCCGACGCCAGCGTGCCCGTCGCAGGATCGCCCGCCAGCGCCGTATCATATGGCAGCGCGAGTTCGGCCCAGGCATCGCCCGAGGCATGATAGACGATGCCGAGCGACGTGCCGTGATGCCGCAGCCGGCTGCCGAAGAATTGGGTGGGATCGAAGCCGGTCATTTCTGGCGCGCGCTAGCGGCGTATGGGGCGGGTTTCAAATGCACCAGCATCGCCTGAGCGAATTTCGTGTCCCGTCCCCCGGTCGTGCTGAGCGAAGTCGAAGCACTGCGAGCCCCAAGCCCTTCGACTTCGCCAAGGGCAAACGGGAAGGTTTGGGGCTGATGCCAGCGCGTGCGAACATCGGACACCACCGCCATACCGAAAAAACGATAGGCGATCCGCCCGCCGCCGATTACCGTCGGATGATGAGCGAGCGCGTCACCATTTCGATCGCCGGCGGGGTCGCCGATGTGCGGCTGTCCCGTCCGGACAAGATGAATGCGCTGGACCCGGCGATGTTCGACGCCATCGTCGCCGCGATCGCACGGCTGGCGGATGAGTCGGGGCTGCGTTGCGTCGTGCTGTCGGGCGAGGGGCGCGCGTTCTGCGCGGGGCTCGACATGGCGAGCATGGCGGGCGGCGGGTCCGGGATCGACCTCGCGACACGCGCATATGGCGCCGCCAACATGGTGCAGCAGGTGGCGTGGGGCTGGCGCACCCTGCCCGTGCCAGTGATCGGTGCGGCGTGGGGCGTCGCATTCGGCGGGGGATTGCAGATCCTGTCGGGCGCGGACGTCCGGATCGCGCGCGCCGACACGCGGCTGTCGGTGATGGAGATGAAATGGGGCATCGTCCCCGACATGGCGGGCTTCGCATTGTGGCGCGGCGATGTGCGCGACGATGTGCTGCGCGAGCTGACCTACACCGCGCGTGAGTTTTCGGGCGCGGAGGCGCAAGGCTTCGGCTTCATTACGCGGCTGGACGACGATCCGCACGCCGCGGCGATGGCGCTGGCGAAGCAGATCGCGGCACGCAACCCGGCCGCGATCCGCGCGGCGAAGCGGCTGGCGAACCTGACGGCCGACGCCGATGCGGCGACGATCCTGGCGGCGGAGAGCGCCGAGCAGGGCGCGCTGCTGCGCTCGCCCAACCAGATCGAGGCGGTGATGGCGACGATGGCCAAGCGCGCGCCGAACTTCGTCGACTGACCATACCCCGATATCGAAAAGGCACGTCCCATGCGCGAAGCCGCGATCGTTTCCACCGCCCGCACCGGCATCGGTCGCGCCTATCGCGGCTGGTTCAACGCGACCGAGGCGCCGGTGCTCGCCGGCCACGTAATGAACGCGGCGATCGACCGCGCGGGGATCGACCCGGCGCGGATCGACGACATCTTCTGGGGCGTGGGCAGCCAGTGGGGCGAACAGGGCGGCAATGCCGGGCGGATGGCGGTGTTCGCCGGCGGCCTGCCACAGAGCGTGCCGGCGTTCACGCTCGACCGCAAATGCGGCTCCGGACTGACCGCGGTGGCGCTCGCCGCACGCTCGATCATGGCGGGTGACATCGACGTGGCGCTGGCCGGGGGGATGGAGTCGATCAGTCACACCGTGACGAAGGGCGCGCCACGCGCAGCAATCGCTTCGGTGACCGACCGCGTGCCGCACGCGGCGATGGCGATGATCGAGACGGCGGAGGTCGTCGCCGGACGCTACGGGATCAGTCGCGAGGCGCAGGACCGTTACGCCGCTGAGAGCCAGCAACGCGCCGCCGCCGCGCGCGACCGTACCGGCGAGGAGATCGCACCGATCACGGTGGAGCAGGCGCTGTTCGACCGAGCGGGCGAACCGGCGGGCACGCAGAGCATCACCGTCACCACCGACGAAGGCATCCGCGAGGGCACGACCTACGACGCGCTCGCCTCGCTGAAGCCGGTGTGGTCGGGCGGCGCGCTGATCGCTGAAGGATCGAACGTCACCGCCGGCAACGCCAGCCAGCTGTCGGACGGCGCGGCGGCGCAGGTGGTGATGGACCGGGCGATGGCGCAGGCCGAGGGGCTCGATGTGCTGGGCATCTATCGCGGATTCCAGGCGGCGGGCTGCGCGCCCGAGGAGATGGGCATCGGGCCGGTGCTGGCGGTGCCGAAACTGCTGGCGCGCTCCGGGCTGTCGGTCGACGACATCGGGCTGTGGGAACTGAACGAGGCGTTCGCGGCGCAGTGCCTCTATTGCCGCGATACGCTCGGCATCGATCCCGAACGATTCAATGTGAACGGCGGCGCGATCGCGATCGGCCACCCGTTCGGCATGACCGGCAGCCGCATGGTGGGCGCGGCGCTGCTCGAAGGCCGACGGCGCGGCGTGCGCTGGGTGGTGGTGACGATGTGTACGGCGGGCGGGATGGGCGCGGCGGGGTTGTTTGAAGTCGTGTAGCCAAGACGCAGCAAAGCTGCGGCGCGAAAGCGACACGACCGGCCGGCGGCGCCGTGAGCGCCGACCGACGGCGCGGCTTAGCCGCGACGCGATCCAGACCCTCCGCCCCCCAAAGCCAGCAAATTACGCCAGCCCTGCTGACCTAGTTGCCAGCCCCTTTGAAATTTTATAACAACTGTACCGACAGCCGAGTCCATGCGTTCCGATCGCGACCGGCTTTGGAGAGAGCATGACCGACGAGCGTCCGCGCGCGAATCTCGCACCCCTCACCCTGCATGTGCCGGAGCCGCGGTTCCGCCCCGGCGATGCGGTCGACTTCGCCGACGTCACGGTGCCCCCGGTCGATGCCGCGCGCCGGCCCGACACCGCCGAGGCCGCGGACCAGTTCCACGATCTCGCCTTCGGTCTGGTGCGCGTGCTCGATCTCGACGGTACCGCCGGTGGCCAGTGGAACCCGCGGCTCGACGCCGACACGATGCGCAGCATGCTGCGCAACATGGCGCTGACCCGCGCCTTCGACGAACGCATGTTCCGCGCGCAGCGACAGGGCAAGACCAGCTTCTACATGAAGTCGCTGGGCGAGGAGGCGGTGTCGGTGGGCGCCGCGGCGGCGCTGGCCGCCGACGACATGTGCTTCCCTTCGTATCGCCAGCAGGGCATCCTGCTGTCGCGCGGCTGCAATCTGGTCGACATGATGAACCAGATCTATTCGAACCGCGGCGACAAGCTGATGGGGCGCCAGCTGCCGATCATGTATTCGGAAAAGGACTTCGGCTTCTTCTCGATCTCCGGCAACCTGACGACGCAATATCCGCAAGCGGTCGGCTGGGCGATGGCGAGCGCGGCGAAGGGCGACACCCGCATCGCCGCGACATGGTGCGGGGAGGGATCGACCGCAGAGGGCGACTTCCACTCCGCCTGCACCTTCGCCAGCGTCTATCGCGCGCCGGTGATCTTCAACGTCGTCAACAATCAGTGGGCGATCAGCAGCTTCTCGGGCTTCGCGGGTGCGGAGGCGACGACCTTCGCCGCGCGGGCGGTCGGCTATGGCATTGCCGGGCTGCGCATCGACGGCAACGACGCGCTGGCGGTCTATGCCGCGACGCGCTGGGCCGCGGAACGCGCGCGGACCAACCAGGGGCCGACGCTGATCGAGCATTTCACCTACCGCGCGGAGGGTCACTCCACCTCCGACGATCCCACCCAATATCGCTCGGCGGGGGAGCCCAACGCCTGGCCGCTGGGCGATCCGATCGTGCGGCTGCGCGATCACCTGATCGCGATCGGCGAGTGGGACGAGGAACGCCACGCCACGATGGACAAGGAGCTCGCCGAACAGGTGAAGACCGCGCAGAAGGAGGCTGAGAAAAACGGTATCCTCGGCCACGGCATGCACCAGTCGTTCGACACGATGTTCGAAGGCGTGTTCGAGGAGATGCCCCCCCACCTGCGCGAACAGCAGGCGCAGATGCGCGCCGAGCGGGCCAGCGCGGGCATGCCGGCGCTGGGAGGGCACAACTGATGGCCCGCATGAACATGATCCAGGCCATCAACTCCGCGATGGACGTGATGATGGCGCGCGATCCCGATATCGTCGTGATGGGGGAGGACGTCGGCTATTTCGGCGGCGTGTTCCGCGCGACCGCGGGGCTGCAGGCGAAATACGGCAAGACCCGCGTGTTCGATACGCCGATCACCGAATGCGGCATCATCGGCGTCGCGGTCGGCATGGGCGCCTATGGCCTGCGCCCTGTGCCAGAGATCCAGTTCGCCGATTACATCTACCCCGCGCTCGACCAGCTGGTCAGCGAGGCGGCGCGGCTGCGCTATCGATCGGCGGGGGAGTTCACCGCGCCGATCACGGTGCGCTCGCCGTTCGGCGGCGGCATCTTCGGCGGGCAGACGCATTCGCAGTCGCCCGAGGGCATCTTCACTCACGTCTCGGGGCTGAAGACGGTCATTCCCTCCACGCCCTATGACGCCAAGGGGCTGCTGATCGCCGCGATCGAGGACAATGATCCGACGATCTTCTTCGAACCCAAGCGCATCTACAACGGCCCGTTCGACGGCCATTATGACCGCCCGTCGAAGAACTGGTCGCAGCATCCCGGCGGCGAAGTGCCCGAGGATTACTACCGCATCGACCTTGGCAAGGCCAAGGTCGTGCGCGAGGGCGCCGACGTCACCATCATCGCCTATGGCACGATGGTGCATGTCGCGCAGAACACGATCGAGGACCTTGGCATCGACGCCGAGATCATCGACCTGCGCAGCCTCGTCCCCCTCGACATCGAGACGATCGAGGCGTCGGTGAAGAAGACCGGCCGCTGCGTCGTGGTGCATGAGGCGACGCGCACCGGCGGCTTTGGCGCCGAGCTGTCGGCCCAGGTGCAGGAACGCTGCTTCCACCATCTGGAGGCGCCGGTCGAGCGCGTCACCGGCTTCGACACGCCTTATCCGCACAGCCTGGAATGGGCGTATTTTCCGGGGCCCGTCCGTATCGGCGATGCGCTCAAAAAAGTGATGAAGGATTAAGCCGATGGCCCGCTTCGAATTCCGCTTGCCCGACATCGGCGAAGGCATCGCCGAGGCCGAGATCGTCGCCTGGCACGTCGCGGTCGGTGACCGCGTCGAGGAAGACCAGCAGCTCGCCGACATGATGACCGACAAGGCGACGGTGGAGATGGAATCGCCCGTATCCGGCACCGTCGTCGCGCTAGCGGGTGAGGTCGGCGACCAGATTCCGATCGGGTCGACGTTGGTGGTGATCGAGACGGAGGGTGAAGGCGCTGGCGAAAGTGCGGGCGATGCCGCGCCGCCGGTGAGCGAGGCGGTCGAAGAGCAGATCGAGGCGGAGAATCCGGGGGTCGAGGAGGTGGCTTTAGATCAAGATCCTCCCCGGCACAGGGAGGGGGACCAGCCGCAGGCTGGTGGAGGGGGCGCGCCACAGGCGGCATCACCCGCGGATACCCCCCTCCACCCCCCGGCTGCGCCGGGCGGTCCCCCTCCCCGTGCCGGGGAGGAGCATAAAGTCCTCGCCTCCCCCGCCGTCCGCGCCCGCGCGAAAGACCTCGGCATCGACCTTTCGACCGTGAAGCACGACGGCGCCCACGTACGCCACGCCGATCTCGACGCCTTCCTGCGCTATGCGGGTGGGCAGGGCTATCACGCCCCACACGCCAGCCGCGCGCGGGCGGATGAGACCGTCAAGGTCATCGGCATGCGCCGCAAGATCGCCGAGAACATGGCCGCGGCGAAGCGCAACATCCCGCACTTCACCTATGTCGACGAGATCGACGTGACCGCGCTGGAGGACATGCGCGCCGACCTGAACGCGAACCGGGGGGCGCGGCCGAAGCTGACGATGCTGCCGTTCCTGATCGTCGCCATCTGTCGCACACTGCCCGAATTCCCGATGCTCAACGCCCGCTACGACGACGAGGCCGGGGTGGTGACGCGCCACGGCCGCGTGCATCTGGGCATGGCGGCGCAGACCGACACCGGCCTGACCGTCCCCGTCATCCGCGACGCGCAGGACAAGAACGTCTGGCAGCTGGCGAGCGAGATCGGCCGGCTGGCCGAGGCGGCGCGCACGCAGAAGCTGAAGCCCGAGGAGCTGGGCAACGGCACCATCACCATCACCTCGCTCGGGCCACTCGGCGGCATCGCGACGACGCCGGTCATCAACCGCCCCGAGGTCGCGATCATCGGCCCGAACAAGATCGTCGAGCGCCCCGTCTTCCGGGGTGACGACATCGTGCGGGCGAAGCTGATGAACCTGTCGATCAGCTGCGATCACCGCGTCGTCGATGGCTGGGACGCGGCGAGCTATGTGCAGGCGGTGCGCAAGCTGCTGGAGACGCCGGTGCTGCTGTTCGCGGACTGAGGCGCGAGGGGGCGGGACAGGCGAAACGAAGATGGCGTGATCTGAAGCGGTTGACTCTGAAGGCAAACGGAACAGAATAGGAACATCTGTCGTTTCCGAGTCGTGCCCCGCGTGTCCAATCCTGTCGTCATCGCCGAATTGCGTGCGCAGCTGAGCGCGATCGAGGGGCGTGCCTATGAGCGGCGCCCGGCGTTGCCGTTCGGCATCGGCGGAATCGATTCGGTGCTGGCGCCGGGTGGCCTGCGGTTGGATGCGCTGCACGAAGTGGCCGGCGAATCGCCGTCGATGGGCGACGATGCGGCGGCGACCTTGTTCCTGGCCGGCATCGCCGCGCGGGCGTGGGGGCCGGTGCTGTGGGTGGTGCGGCGACACGATCTGTTCGCGCCGGGCCTGTCGCAGGCCGGACTCTCCGACGCGCGCGTGATCTATGCCGAGGCAGCGGACGATGCCGACCTGCTGGGCATCATGGAAGAGGGGCTGCGCCACAAGGGGCTGGGCGCGGTGATCGGCGAAGCGAAACGCGCCGGCCTCGCCGCGACGCGCCGGTTGCAGCTGGCGGCGGAGGGCGGGCGGACGATCGCGCTGCTGCTCAAGCGCCACGGCCGCACCGGCGACGACCCGCTGGGCGCGCCATCCGCCGCCGTCACGCGCTGGCGGGTCGGATCGGCCCCCTCCACCCCCCTGCCCTGCGCCGGCGTCGGCCGCGGGCGCTGGCGCGTCGAGCTGGTGCGGCAGAAGGGCGGAATCCCTGGACACTGGACAGTGGAGGCGTGCGATGAAACGGGTCGCTGCGCTCTACCTGCCAAGCTGGTCGATCGACCGGTTGCGGCGGGCGGAGCGGCGCAACGCGCCGCATAGCGCAGGCGCAGGCGCGTCGGAGCAAAGCTCGACGGCGACGGTGCGCGACGGCGAAGCCGTACGCGCAGCGCCCCGCCCGGCCGGCGGGCGCAGCCCGTCCGACGACGTGGGCTTCGCCCACGGCGGGGCCGCCACTCTTGCGCCCACGCCAGAACCGAACGCCCCCAAACGTCCCACCTGTAACCCTGGGCTCCCGCCTGCGCGGGAGCACGGTGTGCTGGCGGACAGCGTCGTCCAGCCACCACATATCGGAAGCGACTACAACGGCGGCTGGAGACCCGGCGCACGCTGGGCGCGAGGCGAAGTCGACGACAGGCCGGCGACCAAGGCCGACGTCCGCGCGGTCATCGCCACCCTGCCCGCCCACCAGCGCCCGCCGATGCGCGAGCTGGGCCGGCTGAGCGAGGCGGCGCCGCACCCGTTCCGCACGATGCGGGCGGATGATGGTGGTGCGCCCGGTGCGGGGGTGATGTTTGGTCATCCCTGCAACAATGCGGAAGACGGTTTCCCCCACCGCTCAAGCACTGCCGGACGATTGGCTTCGTCTCACGCCGAAAGCCACGCGTGTTCCCGCGCAGGCGGGAACCCAGGGTCCAGCAATGCGACAGCGCGTGTCGTTCCCCGCCCTGGGCTCCCGCCTGCGCGGGAGCACGGTCCGGAATCGGCCTGCGCCGTGGCAGACGCCAGCGATCCTCCCCCGCCCCTCGTCATCACGCGCAAGGCCGGGCCGCGCGTGGAGGTCGTCGCCGCCTGCGCCCACGCCCATGCGCTGGGCATAAGGCAGGGCATGGCGCTGACGCAGGCGCGGGCGCAGGTGCCGGGATTGACGGTGCGACCGTCCGACGATGCGGGCGACGCCGCCGACCTGCGCGCGCTGGCGACGATGCTCGCGCGGCGGGTGTCGCCGATCGTTGCGCTCGACGGAGCGGGCGGGCTGCTGATCGACATCACCGGCACCGACCATCTACACGGCGGCGAGGCGGCGCTGGCGCGGCGGATCGTACGCCAGCTGGGGTCTCGCGGCTTTGCGGCGCGGGTTGCGATCGCCGATACGCCCGGCGCGGCGCATGCGCTGGCACGCTATGGGCCGTCTGCGGTGCTGCGATCGCATGACGATGCCGCAGCACTCGCGCCGCTGCCGGTCATGGCATTGCGGCTGGAACCGACGCAGGTCGAGCTGTTGCGGCGGCTCGGCATCGACAGCATCGGCGCGCTGGCCGCGGTGGCGCGCGGGCCGCTGGCGCGGCGGTTCGGGCGCGGCATCGTCGACCGGCTGGACCAGGCGCTGGGCCGCCTGCCCGAACCGCTCGACCCCGTCGTGCCGCCCGAGCCGATCGCGGTGCGCCAACGCTTCGCCGAACCGATCGCGACCGAGGAAGCGATCGCACACTGGCTGGGCGTGCTGGTGCCGCGGCTGGTGGCGGCGCTGGGCGGCGCGGGGCTGGGCGCGCGGCGGATCGAAGTGATCGCCGACCGCGTCGATACGGTGGCGCAGCGCATCCGCATCGGGCTCGCGCGTCCCAGCCGCGACAGCGCGCATATCCTGCGGTTGCTGCTGCGCCGGATCGGCGACATGGAACCGGGCTATGGCATCGACGCCATCGCGCTGCACCTGCGCGCCGCCGATCCGCTGGGGCCGGAGGCGCTGGCCGCCGATCTGGCCGCCGAGGACGACGCGCCCGACCTCGCTCCGCTGGTCGATACGCTGACGACGCTCGGGCGGCGGACGTGGCGGGTCGCGCCGGTCGAAAGCGATGTGCCCGAACGCAGCACCGCGCCCGCGCCGCCGCTCGATCCGCCGGCGCGCGCGGCCGTGCCGCTACGCGTCGACGACGTGCGGCGGCTGGACCGGCGCGCGGCGAGCCACCCGTGGCATCCGCGCTGGCCGCGCCCGGTGCGGCTGCTGGCGCGACCCGAACGGATCGACCACGTCATGGCGCTGATGCCCGATGGCGCGCCGCGCCGCTTCGTGTGGCGCGGACGAGCCTATGCGGTGGCGCGCGCCGACGGCCCCGAACGCATCGCCGGCGAATGGTGGCGCCGGCCGGGCGAACGCAATGCCGTGCGCGACTATTTTCGCGTCGAGGACGATGCCGGCACCCGCTTCTGGCTCTACCGCCGCGGCGACGCCGAGCGCGCGGAGACGGGGGACCTCAGCTGGTTCCTGCACGGATGGTTCGCGTGACGGCGCGATCAGCGCCGCGCGTCGATCGCCTGGACATGACCGGCGACCGCGAAGTCGAGGATCTTGCGATCGACCGTCAGCAGCGGCGCACGCAAATGGCGAGCCGTAGCGACGATGATCCGATCGGCCGGATCTTTATGGCTCCAGTCCAGCCCTACGCTATCGACGGCTATTTCAGGTTCGAGTGGCACCACCGCAAAATTCGGCAGGGTCAATACGCGGCGGAACCATGCCAGGCTGCCGCCGGTAAACGGCAGAACATCGCGCCTTTCTATCAGGGCGATTTCCCACGCACATATTGCGGGTATGGAGATGCCTGTCTCGGTTGCGGTCCGCTCGATCCGTTCACGCGCCCTGTCGCCCAGTCGATCATCCGCCTCGATGAACCAGATGAGGACATGCGTATCGAGAACGATCACCGCAGCGCTTCCCAATCACCCGGATCGGTAGCGGGAGCCTCCGGGTCCCAGTTTGAATGGTATCCCGGGCTGCGGAAAACACCGTACAAAGAAGCAAGCCGCTCCTCGCCCTTCGGCTTCACCTCCGCCACCACCTTGCCGCGCTTCGTGATCGTGATGGGCACGCCGTCGGCCTGCATCTCCTCGATCATGCGCAGGCATTTCGCCTTGAATTCGCTGGCGCTGACGATCTTGTTCACGGGGGCGTCCTCCAACCTGTACATCTCATATAGTCATGTCGCGCGTGGCCGCCAATGACCTACGCCGAGTTGCAGGTCGCCACCCACTTCAGCTTCCTGCGTGGCGCGTCGTCGTGCGAGGAGCTGTTCGGCATGGCATCGGTGATGGGGATGCCGGCGCTGGGCATCGTCGATCGCAATTCGGTGGCGGGCGTGGTGCGCGCGCTGGTCGCGGCCGAGCAGGTATCCGAACAAGGGCCGCCGGTGCGGTCGATCGCGGGGTGCCGGCTCGATCTGGTCGACGGCGCGTCGGTGCTGGTGTGGCCGGAGGATCTGGCGGCGTGGAGCCGGCTGACCGCGCTGCTGACCCGTGGCAAGATGCGCGCCGATCCCGTGCATGGGGAAAAGGGCCAATGCTTCCTGCACTGGGAGGATCTGGCCGGGCGTACCGATGGCCTGGTCGCCGCGCTGGTCGCCGACGATGTGCCGGGTCCGCATCACCTGAGCCTGATGGCCGACATCTTCGGGTCTGAGCGCGGCCATGTCTGCCTGACGCATCAGCGGCGGCCGGGGGACGCGCTGCGCCTGCACCGCACCGCCGAGGCGGCGCGCGCGCATGGCCTGTCTCCGCTGGCAACCGGCGACGTGCTGTATCATCATCCCGACCGGCGGATGCTACACGATGTGGTGACCGCGATCCGCGAAGGCTGCACCATCGACGATCTGGGCCTGCGCCGCGAGCGCAGCCTGGACCGCCATCTGAAGCCGCCGGAGGAGATGGCGCGCCGCTTCGCCGACCATCCGGACGCGCTCGCCGCGGTGGAGCGGATCGTCGAACGCTGCACCTTCGACCTGCGCTCGCTCGACTATCAATACCCCGACGAGATCGTGATGAGCGGCCGCAGCCCGCAGGATGCGCTGGCGAAGCTGGCGCGCGAGGCGCTCGACCGGCGGTTCCAAGGCAGCCCGCCGGATGCCTATACCATCCTGCTGGAACACGAACTCAAGCTCGTCGCGAAGATGGGGTATGCGCCCTATTTCCTGACGGTCGTCGCGATCGTCGACTATGCGCGCAGCCAGAACATCCTGTGCCAGGGGCGCGGATCGGCGGCCAATTCGATCATCTGCTTCGTGCTGGGCGTCACCTCGATCGATCCGATCGTGCACAAGCTGCTGTTCGAACGCTTCATCTCCGACCAGCGGCACGAGCCGCCCGACATCGACGTCGATTTCGAGCACGAACGGCGCGAGGAGGTGATCCAGTGGATCTACGACACCTATGGCCGCGACCATGCGGCGATGACCGCGGTCGTCAGCCGGTTCCGCGCGCGTGGCAGCGTGCGGGAGGTCGGCAAGGTCATGGGCCTGTCCGAGGACATGACCGCGGCGCTGGCCGGCCAGGTGTGGGGCTGGTCCGAGGAAGGCGTGCGGGACAAACATGTCGATCAGCTCAACCTCGACCGCACCGACCCGCGCCTCGCGCTGACGCTGGAGCTGGCGCGCGAGCTGATCGGCACGCCCCGCCATCTGTCGCAGCACCCCGGCGGCATGATCCTGACCCGCGACCGACTGGACAGCCTCGTCCCGATCGAGCCCGCCGCGATGGCGAACCGCCACGTCGTCGAATGGGAGAAGATCGATGTCGAGGAACTGGGGCTGATGAAGGTCGATATCCTGGGCCTCGGCATGCTCGGGTGCATGCGCCGCGCCTTCGCGCTGCTGGAGGCGCACAAGGGCATCGCGATCGACATGGCGTCGCCCGAGATGCAGAGCGACTGCCCGACGACCTATGCGATGATCCAGAAGGCCGACACGCTCGGCACCTTCCAGATCGAGAGTCGCGCGCAGATGTCGATGCTGCCGCGCATGAAGCCGAAGGAATTCTACGACATCGTCATCGAGGTCGCGATCGTGCGACCGGGGCCGATCCAGGGCGACATGGTCCACCCCTATCTGAAGCGCCGCGAGCGCAGGGAGACGGTCGAATACCCCTCGCCCGAACTGAAGGTGGTGCTGGAGAAGACGCTTGGCGTGCCGCTGTTCCAGGAACAGGCGATGCAGGTCGCGATCATCGGCGCGGGCTTCAGCGGGGGCGAGGCCGACAAGCTGCGCCGCGCGATGGCGACGTTCAAGGCGACCGGCGGGATCGGCCCGTTCCGCGATCGCCTGATCTCCGGCATGCTGGCGCGCGGCATCACGCAGGAGTTCGCCGAACGGCTGGTCAAGCAGATCGAGGGGTTCGGCAGCTATGGCTTCCCCGAAAGCCACGCCGCGTCGTTCGCGAAGATCGCCTATGCCTCCTGCTGGATGAAGTGCCACCACCCGGATGTGTTCTGTGCCGCGCTGCTGAACGCGCAGCCGATGGGGTTCTACGCCCCCGCGCAGATCGTGCGCGATGCGCGCGAGCATGGCGTGGTGGTGGAGCCGGTGTGCGTGAACGGGAGCGGGTGGGACACGGTGATGCTGGATGAAAGCCCTCTCCCCCCCGGGGAGAGGGGCAGTGTCTCACCGAGACCGGACACTCGCGGCACTGCCCCTCTCCCAACCAGTGCCGGGTCGGCGATGCCCCCGGCATCGCCTGGACAGCACGGGGTGCTGTCCACCCGGCACTCCCCGGGGGGGAGAGGGCTTTTGCCGTTGCGCTTAGGCATGAAGGTAGTCTCCGGCCTCGCCAAGTCCGACGCCGAAGCCATCCTCGCCGCCCGAAAATCCGGCCCATTCGCCTCGATCCCCGACCTGTTCCGCCGCGCCCGCGTGAAGCCCGCCGCACTGGAGCGGCTGGCGCGGGCCGATGCGTTCCGCTGTTTCGGCCACGATCGGCGGCAGGCGCTGTGGGCGGTGAAGGCGCTGGGGGAGAAGTCGCTGCCGCTGCTCGATGCGATGGAGGTGCACGAACCCGCCGTCGCGCTGACCCCGCTGACGGCGGGGCGCGAGGTGGTGGAGGATTATCGCTCCACGCAACTGTCGCTGCGCGCGCATCCGCTCGCCTTCCTGCGCGAACGGCTGGCGGCGGCGGGGGTGGTGCCGGCCGCCGCGCTGGCGCGCATCCGCGAGGGGCGCAAGGTGGAGGTGGCGGGCGTCATCCTGGTCCGGCAGAAGCCAGGATCGGCAAAGGGCGTGCTGTTCATCACCATCGAGGACGAGACCGGCGTCGCGCAGGGTATCCTCTGGCCCGACCGGTTCGAGGCGCAGCGGCGCACCGTGATGTCCGCGACGATGGTCGGCATCGTCGGCACGGTGCAGAAGGAGGGGCAGGTCATCCACATCATCGCCGATCGCATCGTCGATTACAGCTGGATGCTGCGCGAGGTGGGCGACGCCGACCTGCCGCGCCTGACGACCCGCGGCGACGGCGCGACCCACGCCGGCGCGCCCGATCGCGGCGATGCCGGCTGGCAGCCGAAGGTGCGATCGGACTATCATCGCGCGTTCCGCGACGGCTGCGACCCGGAGGACGCCATTCGCATCCGCTCGCGGGATTTTCACTGATGGCGGTCGGAGGGGAGATATCGTGACGAGCAGATTCCCGCAGGGCACCGTGCATGAGGCCGCAGCAGATATCGAAACCGCCGTGCGGTCGAGCCCCGACGCACTCGCACACTGGGCGACGCTGACGCCGCTCGGGCGGAACGAATATCTCTGCTGGATCGACGATGCGAAACAGGCGGCGACGCGCGCGCGCCGGATCGAGCGGCTGTGCGCCGATTTGCTGGCCGGCAAGGCGCGACCGTGCTGCTGGGCGGGCTGCATCCACCGTACAGATAAGGCGCCGGGGCGGTGGCAGCAGGCGGTGCTGATCGACGCCAAGGGGAAGCGGCATTCCTGACTCCGCCGTCCGAAAGATCATCCATATCGACATGGACGCCTTCTTCGCGAGCGTGGAGCAGCGCGACGATCCGTCGCTGCGCGGCAAGCCGGTGGCGGTCGGATCGGGCAAGCCGCGCGGCGTCGTCGCGGCGGCGAGCTACGAGGCGCGGGCGTTCGGCGTACGATCTGCCTTGCCTTCGGTCACCGCGCTCCGGCGCTGTCCGGACCTGATCTTCGTCCGCTCGCGTTTCGACGTGTACAAGGACGTGTCGCGGCAGATCCATGCGATCTTCGCCGAATTCACCGACGTCATCCAGCCGCTGTCGCTCGACGAAGCCTATCTGGACGTCACCGCCGACGCCCGCGGGCTCGGCACCGCCTGGGCGACGGCCAAGGCGATCCGCGCGCGGATATTGGAGGAGACCGGGCTGACGGCCTCGGCCGGCATCTCGTACAACAAGTTCCTCGCGAAACTCGCGTCGGACCACCGCAAACCGAACGGACAGTTCGCGGTGACGCCCGAGATGGGCGAGGCGTGGGTCGAGACGCTGCCGGTGTCGCGCTTCCATGGCGTCGGGCCGGTCACCGCGCGCAAGATGGAGCGGCTGGGCATCGTCACCGGCGGCGACCTGCGCGCACAGTCGATGGCGTTCCTGCGCACGCATTTCGGCAGCAGCGCCGAATGGTATCACGCGATCGCGCGCGGACACGACGACCGCCCGGTCAATCCCAACCGCATCCGCAAATCGTCGGGATCGGAAACGACCTTCCATAACGACCTGACCGCACCGGCGGAGATCGAGGCGAAGGTGCTGCAGATGGCGGACGATGTCTGGGAATGGTGCGAGCGCGCGCAGGCGTTCGGGCGGACGGCGACCGTGAAGGTGAAATATTCCGACTTCCGCCAGATCACCCGCACCACCACGCCCGGCGGCCTGATCGACACCCGCGAACGCCTGCACGCCGCGGCACTGGCGATGATCCGGTCGGTGCTGCCGACGCCGATGGGGATACGGCTGGTCGGGGTGACGGTGTCGAACTTCGGCGGTGGTGAGGAAGTCGGGGCGTTGCCGTTGTTTGGATGACAAATGCTCCCGCACAGGCGGGAGCCCAGGGTTACAGGCATCAGCGTTCTTGGCTCTGGACTCCCGCCTGCGCGGGAGCACCGCACTGTGATCCCTACCGCGCTCCGCACCGGATAACCGCCGTTCCGCGCACCTTGCAGGCGGGGGTGCCGGCGACGTCGACCGATCCCTGACCGTCTGCCGTAATGTCCGCGGTCGCAGTGGCGGTGAAGCGGCCGGTGGCGGTGCCCTGCGTCAGGACGGTCAGCGCGGTCGCGGACAGGGCGGTCGCATCGACGCTGCCGCCGCCGCTCAGCTGGAAGCGGGCGCCCAGCGCGCGGCCGGTGAGCGTCAGCGTGCCATTGCCGATCACCCCGCCCTCGAACCGGTCGGCGCGGACGTCGGCGACGCTGAGCGACCCGGCGCCCGACACTGCGGCATCGACGCGCTGGCCCGACAGGCGATCCACGGTCACCCGCCCGCCGCCCAGTACGACGATCGAGCGCAGCTCGGCCGCCGAAATGCGGACGACCGGCGCCGGCTTCGCATCGCCCGGAAAACCGCCCCAGCCGTTGATCCCGGCGGTCACGACCAGCGTGCGACCGTCGGCGCGGACGCTGACCCGGTCGAGCGCCAGCGTATCGCCGACCGCGACGACGTCCGGACTGCCGCGCACCACCGTCACCTCGAACGGCCCCTCCACGCGGATGCGGTCGAAGCCGGCGAACATGAAGCGCCGCTCCTCCGCCGCGGCGGGAACAGCGGCGGAGGCGGCAAGGGCGAACAGCAGGAGGTGGCGGATCATGCGGACGACGCTCGCACCCGGCGGATACGGGCGCAAGGGGGCCGTCAGCCGCAGTCGACCTCGCCCGAACCCGCCTTGTTGACCTTGCAGCGCGCGCCCTTGCCCAGCGTCACGTCGCCCGAGCCCATCAGGTTGCCGGTGGCATCGCCGGTCACCTGCGCCTCGACATTGCCCGACCCGGCGACGAGGATCGTCGCGCCGCCCGCCTTCAGGTCGTCACCCTCGACGTTGCCCGATCCGGCGATCTTGACGGCCAGCGTCTTCGCTTCGCCCGACACCTCGATGTCGCCCGACCCCTGGATGTCGAGCGACAGCGCGTTCGCCGCGACCTGCCGCAGCTTCAGATCGCCCGAACCTTCGATGCTGGCGGCGAAATCACCGCCGGCGACGCGATCGACCGTAAGGTTTCCCGAACCCGTAAGGCTGGCGGCGGTAATGGCGGGCATCGTCACGATCACGCGGACGCCCCGCCCTTCCGACTTCCATACGCCCGAGGTGCGCTGCCGGCCGATGCTGAGCGTCGCGCCGCTGCCATGGATGTCGAGGCGATCGAGCACGTCTGCCGGCCCCTCCGCGCGCACCGAATAGGCCGAGCCTACGCGAACCTCGACATCGTCGGGACCGGCCAGCACGACGTTGGTGAAGTCGGCGACGGCGAAGTCGCGCTGGGCCTTGGCGTCGCTGCTGGCGGCGGTGGCATCGTTGCCGGTGCCGCGGTCACCGATCCCGCAGGCGGCGAGCGGCAGGGCGGCGATCAGGATCAGGCGGCGCATGCGTGGATCTCCCATCCGTGTGTTGTGGTGATAATACACGGTGTGAGTTCGAGGGCAACCGACGGAAGACTGGATTGACCAGGGACGTGCCTGGCTATCCCGTCCACCCACCCGTTCGTGCTGAGCGAAGTCGAAGCACAGTTTCAGGCCATGCCCTTCGACTTCGCTCGGGGCGAACGGGGTGGAGTGAATGGCCAAAGCTCGCCCCACAAACGAAAAGGGGCGACCGTCGCCGGCCGCCCCCATCGTCATTCACACATCGCCGGTGCGGCTCAGGCCGGCACCTTGTCCTTGGCGTGGGCGGGTGCCGCGGCCTTCAGGATGTCGACGATCTTTTCCAGCGCCTTGGGCTCGTCCACCTGCTCCATCGCGGCCAGTTCGCGGGCCAGGCGCGACGCGGCGGCCTCGAAGATCTGGCGCTCGGAATAGCTCTGCTCGGGCTGGTCGTCGGGGCGGAACAGGTCGCGGACCACTTCGGCGATCGACACCAGGTCGCCCGAATTGATCTTCGCCTCATATTCCTGGGCGCGGCGCGACCACATGGTGCGCTTCACCTTCGGCTTGCCCTTCAACGTATCCAGCGCCTCGCGCAGGGTCTTGTCCGACGACAGCTTGCGCATGCCGACGCTTTCCGCCTTGTTGGTCGGGACACGCAGCGTCATCCGCTCCTTCTCGAACCGCAGCACGTAGAGTTCGAGGCTGGTGCCCGCGATTTCCTGCTTCTGCAATTCGATCACACGGCCGACGCCGTGCTTGGGATAAACGACATAATCGCCGACAACGAAGGACAGCGCCTTTGCAGCCATGTTGGGCAGACCTTTCCAAATGGTTCGCCCCATTGGTCGCGGCCGGCCCGTCGCAGGAAGGACAGGGCCGCCGTTTCGGGGCGGTGACACGAACAACTCCGGATCGGCGGGCATGACTTGCCGCCGTCCCGTGTCATATAACACGGGTTTCCGAAAATTGCCAGCCGCTCTGCGTGTTACCGTCCGGATCGGACGGGGGCGATCAGTCCCCGGCGCCGGGTTCGGGCGAGAAATGATTGTCGAACTTGTCGGCCACGCCCTTGAACGCATCGGCGTCGGGCGGCGTCTGGTCGACCTTGCGCGTCACGTTGGGCCATTGCGCGGAGAAGGTCGTGTTCAGCTCCAGCCACTTCTCCAGCCCGTTTTCGGTGTCGGGCAGGATCGCTTCGGCCGGGCATTCGGGCTCGCACACGCCGCAGTCGATGCATTCGCTGGGGTTGATGACGAGCATGTTCTCGCCCTCGTAGAAACAGTCGACCGGGCACACCTCGACGCAGTCCATGTACTTGCAGCGGATGCAGGCGTCGGTGACGACGTAGGTCATTCTTCGCTCCTCGGAATCGGCGTTCCGCTATGCGCGCTTTGGGGCGGCGTCAATGATCGCGGTCATGTTGGGGCATGTTTTCGGGCGCCGGAGCATCCGGAAGGGGGGCGAGATCGAGGTAGCAGGCGCGCGCCTCCGCCGCCGGACCACGCCGCGTGGGGAGTGCGGCGACGCGGATCACGCGCACCCGACCGTGAAGCGGAAAGGTCAGCGTGTCGCCCACCCGCACGCACGCCGCCGCCTTGTCGATCACCCTCCCGTCGATGCGCAGGTGGCGCGCGGCGGCGATGTCCTGCGCGGTGCTGCGCGTCTTCACCATCCGCACGAACCACAGATATTTGTCGATCCGCATCGCCGGCCCGTCGTTCACGGTGCACCCCGGTCACGACGCAGATCCAGCCCGGCGAGCGCGGCGAAGGCGTTGTCGCGTACCGGCCGCACGATGCGGGGCGAGACGAGCTTCGGCCGCCCGCGCCAGACCCAGCGGCCTTGCACACGCTTCGCCGGCACGAAGCCGAGCCGTGCCATGAGCCGCGCCAGCGTCTCGGCCTTCACCCCCATCGACGTGGCGAGCGCGGGGTCGGGCGCGAACGGCGCGAAGCCCTTGCGCGCGTCATGGGCGGCGACGGCGATGCGCTCGACCAGATCGATGCGTACGCCTTGCCCGGCGATGTAGCGGAAGCCCGCGACCGGCCCGCCACCGTCGATCACGGTGGCGCCGGGCGGCGGCGCGGCACTGGCGACGCCGCGCACGCCGAGCAGGGTCGCGCGCCACGCCGCGGCGGCAGGTTTCAGCAGGCGGGGGTCGAACAGGTCGAGCGTACCGACCGTGATCCCCGCCGCGCGCAGCCGCCGCCGCTCGGCGGGATCGAGCGCCTCGACCGCTGGCACGATCGCGCGATCGGCCAGGCCGCCTGCTGCCGACAACGCGGTGGCGACCGAGCGTAGCGTGGGCGACACATTGTCGTCGCGCGCCAGCTGGTCGAGCGCGGCGAGCGCGGGCGTGGCGCGCGCCGTCCGCGTCTCCACCCAGCGCGCCAACCGTGCCGCCACCGCCTCCCGGCCCGCACGGTCGAGACAGTCGAGCGCGCGGTCGAGGCGGATGGCCGGACGCGATGGCTGTGTGCCGGGCACCAGCGTTGCGACAGGCGCTCCCCGCCACGTCAGCACGCTGCCTTCGGTCGCGAAATCACCGTCGTCCGCGCCGACCAGCGCGGTGCCGCGCGCGACGAACTCGCCCGCCAGCCGCTTCTCGGCCGCGGCGATCAGCAGCCGCTTGTCGCTGGCGCGCGCATCGGGATCGACACTGAAGCGGAAGCCGTCGACCCGGCCGATCACGTGATCCTCGACGCTGACCTCACCCCCGTCGCCTATCACGACCGGCAGATGCCGGGCGTCGGCGCCGATCGTGCGGAGCAGCGCGGTGGTGCGGCGATCGACGAAGCGCTGCGTCAACCGCTCGTGCAGCGCGTCGCTCAGCTTCTCCTCCAGCGCGCGGGTCCGCGCCTGCGCCTCGGCGGCGTCGGCCAGCCAGCCGGCGCGGTTGGCGATATAGGCCCAGGTCCGCGTGCCGGCGATGCGCCCGGCGATCGTCTCGACGTCGCCGCCGGTGCTGTCCAGCCGCGCGACCTCGCCCGCGAACCACGCGAAGGGGATGTGGCCGCTGCCTTCGGTCAGATGCTGGAAAACGCGCGCGACGAAGCGGCTGTGCGGCTCGACGCCCAGCTTGCGGAAATCGGGGATGCCGCACGCCGCCCACAGCCGGGCGACGCCGGCGGCTCCGCGCGCACGGTCCGCCACCCATGGCTCGTCGGCCAGCCGCTTGAGCACGGCGAGGTCGGTCGCCTGCGGCGCGGCGCGCAGCACGATGTCGGATGGCTTCGCCTCCAGCCCCGCGACCAGCGCGGCGACGCTCGACAAATCGGGCTCGCCGTCGCGCCAGTAGAGGAAGTCGAGATCGGGGAAGCGATGATCCTCGATCGCGAAGACCTCCTCGGGCGTGAAGGCGCCCGGCCCCTCCTCGACCAGCGCGCCGAACGTGCCGTCGCGCTGGTGCCGCCCGGCCCGGCCGGCGATCTGCGCCATCTCGGCGACGGTCAGCCGTCGGGTACGGCGACCGTCGAACTTGGTCAGGCTGGCGAAGGCGACATGGGCGACATCCATGTTCAGCCCCATGCCGATCGCGTCGGTGGCGACGAGGTAATCGACCTCGCCCGCCTGGAACATCGCGACCTGCGCGTTGCGCGTGCGGGGGCTGAGCGCGCCCATCACCACCGCCGCCCCGCCACGCAGGCGCCTGATCGCTTCGGCGACGGCGTAGACTTCCTCGGCCGAGAAGGCGACGATCGCGGATCGTTTCGGCAGGCGCGACAGCTTCTTGGCACCAGCATAGCTGAGCGTGGAGAAGCGCGGCCGCTCGACAATTTCGGCGTCCTTCACCAGCGTGCGGACCAGCGGACGCAGCGCGGCGGAACCGAGGATCATCGTCTCGTCGCGCCCCCGCGCACGCAGCAGGCGATCGGTGAAGACATGGCCGCGCTCGGGATCGGCGCCCAACTGCGCCTCGTCCAGCGCCACAAAACCCACTTCGCGGTCGAGCGGCATCGATTCAGCGGTGCACAGGAAATAGCGCGCGTCGGGCGGAACGATGCGCTCCTCGCCGGTGATGAGCGCGACCTGCTTCTCGCCCTTGATCGCGACGACGCGGTCGTAGACCTCACGCGCCAGCAGCCGCAGCGGGAAACCGATCATCCCGCTCGAATGGCCGCACATCCGCTCCACCGCGAGATGCGTCTTGCCGGTGTTGGTCGGCCCCAGCACCGCAGTGACGGGTACGCGAGAAAAACGGGTCACGGGAATAAGATCGAACGTGTGGAAGCCGGATGCAAGGGCTTGGCGGCTGCGCGCCGCTAAACGGTCGCAGGTGCCCAGGCGGATCGAACCTGGAGGTCTTGGTTCCCGCTTTTCGTCCACGCGTCGCCACGTTTCGTCGCAAGCACGGGTGTTACACGACTGCGTTAATTTGACTTTAGCATGTCTCGGCCACAACCACGGCGGCTCGGGTCCGGGATTTCGGGGCGGGCCTGTTTGCAATTTCGGGGGGCCAGCGCCGACGTGTTCGTTCGCGCCGATCAGGGTCTGGGTGAAGCGGGCGGCGGCGCGGTGGCGTTGTCGTTCGGTCGTGCGCCCGTCCCCGCTGCACCGGCGGTCGACCGCCTGTTCCAGCGCGTCTCGCATCTCGATCTCGTACCGGATCTCGGCGCCGATATCGGCAGCCGCACGTGGTGGCGCGGGGCCGCGACCTGCACCGCGCTGATCGCGGCGACGTGGATGCTCTCGCCCGGCTTCTCGCGCCAGACCTACGCCATCGCCACGCCCGCCTTCACCGGCAGTGACCTTGACGAGGCGCGCGCGCAGGCGATCGCACCGCTGGCGCTGGGCGCGACGAGCGGCCATCGGCTGGCGCCGACCCGCGCGGTGGCGCTGCTGACCGATACGCCCGAGCGGCCGACGCTCGAACTCGCGGCGACGCTGACGTCGGGCAACGCGCTGCGTGAGGTGCTGGCGCGTTCCGGCGTCGGATCGAGCGATGCCGCGACGGTCGCCGGGCTGATCGCCGGGCGCATGGCGCTGGGCGAGCTGCATCCGGGCACGCAACTCGAACTGGTGCTCGGCCGACGCCCGGCGAAGGACGCGCCGCGCCCGCTCGAAAAGCTGTCGTTCCGCGCACGCTTCGACCTCAGCATGCAGGTCGCGCGCGATGCCGGCGCGCTGACGCTCGCGGCGATCCCAATCGCGATCGACCATACGCCGCTGCGCATCCAAGGCCGCGTCGGACCTAGCCTCTATCGCTCCGCGCGCGCCGCGGGAGTGCCGGCCAAGGCGGTCGAGGCGTTCCTGCGCTCGGTCGCCAGCCGCACCCCGGTCAGCCGGATCGGCGCGGACCAGCAGTTCGACGTGATCGTCGAACGCGCCCGCGCCGCCACCGGCGAGGTCCAGCTGGGCAAGCTGCTCTACGCCGGCCTGTCGGGCGCGGGCAGCACGTTGCAGCTCGTCCGGTTCGAACAGGGCGGCAAGGACGGCTGGTTCGACGCCAAGGGCGTGGGCGAGCGCACCGCCGGCGGCGCGATGATGCCGGTCGCCGGGCGGCTGACCTCGGGCTTCGGCATGCGCCGCCATCCGGTGCTGGGCATCGCGCGGATGCACAAGGGTCTCGACATCGCCGCCCCTTCGGGCGCGCCGATTCGGGCGCCGATGGACGGTGTCGTGAACATGGCCGGCTGGGCCGGCGGCTATGGCCGGTTCGTGAAGCTTGGCCATGCCGGCGGCCTCGCCACCGGTTTTGGCCATATGAGCCGGATCGCGGTGTCGAGCGGCCAGCGTGTCAGCAAGGGTCAGGTGATCGGCTATGTCGGGTCGACCGGCCTGTCGACGGGACCGCACCTGCACTACGAGCTTTGGAAGAACGGCGTGCCGAGCAATCCGGGCAAGGTGACGTTCGAAAGCGTTCAGCGCCTGTCCGGCGGCGCACTGAATGCGTTCAAGAGCCGCTTCGCCAGGTTGATGGCGGTTCCCGCGGCCGACTGACCGTCGCCAGCGTACGATGCGTTGCTATCGGATCAATCGGTAAATAGTTTGTCACATGTTGCCCGTACGTCGGGCGATGTCGGGGATGCGCGGCGGCTTTGGGCTAAGTCCGGCGCCATCCCCGGCAACTTTTCCCCGGCATTGGACCCGAACCCTACGGTACGTCGCCGTACACGCCCGCGCGATGCGCATACGGGGAGGTGGATCGGGCATTTTTCTTAAGGAATGTCGCTCGCGATAGCGTTGTCGCACGCTTAGTGGCTGCGGCTTCGGCGGCCCGGGGTGGGCGGCCGTTCAAGGTCCAAGCCATCATGAAGAAGCTACTCGCCGTTGCCGCGGCGGTCCTTTCGTCGGCCGTTCCGGTCGCGGCGATGCCCGAATTCACGAGCTGGGCGCTGATGCTGTCGGGATGCGGCGGAGTGGTGTTCATGGTGAGCCGTCGTCCGCAGGCGGCCGCTCGCATCCGCTTCGCCTGATCCCGGCGCGTCGTGCGGCCGGGGCGCCGCGGGGCTCCATGGGACCCGCGGCGCCTTCACGCGTTACGCGCGCTCCATTCCTGATTCCGGACAGCCAATTTGATCGAAAGCGGTAGCCTGACGCCGGGCATCGATGCGTCCATGTTCGCCCTGCCCGCCGGGACGGCGCTGCGCTACGAGCGCCCGGACACCGCGCTCGGCCCCCTGCTGCCGGGGTATGCGGTGCTCGATTCGGACCCGGCGGTGTGGACAGGGCCGGACAGCTGGGTGCTGCCGGGTGGCCCGCGCATCTGGATCGTGCTCACCGACGCGCCGATCACCGTCAGCGTGCGCAACCGGCCCGCGGCGGCGCTGGGTGCCGCGATGATCTTCGGCGGCAGCAGCCGAGCGATGCCGGTCACCTCGCAGGGTGGAGTCAGCGTGGTGATCGACATCAGCCCCGCGGGCTGGGCGCGGTTCTTCACCCATCCGGCGGAGGACGTGCGCGATCGCGTCACGCCGCTCGACCGGCTGATCGATACCGACTGGACCAACGATCTGATCGCGCTGCTCCACGCCTCCGACCGGGCGGCGCAGGTGAAGCCGCTGCTCGACGCCTTCTTCGCCGAACGGCTGCCCGCGGCGGGCCCTGACGAGGACGTCGTCCGCCGGATCGACGCGGCGCTGTGGGACGATGCGCTGGGCAGCAGCGCGGCGGTGGCCGAAGCGGTCGGCCTGACGCCGCGCGTGCTGCTGCGGATGACGACGCGCTACTTCGGCTATGGCCCGACGTTGCTGCGTCGGCGCACGCGGTTCCTGCGCGCGCTCACCGCGATGCTGATCGGGGACGCGCCGGGCGATGTCGCCCGCGTACAGGCGGGCTATTACGACGCGACGCATTTCCTGCGCGACGCCAACGACTTCCTGGGGCTGACGCCGCGACGGTTCCTGGCGATGCCGATGCCGTATCTGCGTGCGGTACTGCGCGCGCGGATGCTGGTGATGGGTGCGCCGCTGTCGCTGCTGGACCGGCCAATGCCGGCGCCGGCCGGGGTCAGCGTCCCTGCGCTCGCCACCGCTTGATCGTCCGGGTCAGGATCATGTCCTCACCCCCCGTCTCGCGCCACAGTTCAGAGAACAGCGGATCACCCGACGCCGGGCGCTTCGATTCCTCCAGTGAATCGAACAGCACGCGGATCGGCGTCGCGACGCCCTCCCCGCAGACGATGCATTCGCGGTTCCTGAGCGCCGGGATCGAATCGAGGAACCCACGCGCGCCCTCGGGCATCGCCGCGCGGACATAGGCCTGATCCCGGTCATTGTTCAGACGCATCGAAATAATGGTGCCGCACTGGGAGAGGACTCCCTCTGCCAGGTCCGATGGTCGCTGGGTGATGAGGCCGAGGGAGACGCCGTATTTGCGCCCCTCCTTCGCGATGCGGCTGAGGATGCGGCCGACCGACGAGCCGTCGGCGTTGCGCTCGTTGGGGACGTAGCGGTGCGCCTCCTCGCAGACGAGCAGGATCGGCCGCTGCGGTTCGTTACGTGCCCAGATCGCGAAGTCGAACACCATCCGGCTCAAGACCGCGACGACGACGCTGGTGATCTCGCTCGGCACGCCCGATACGTCGATGATCGAGATCGGCTTGCCGTCCGCGGGCAGGCGGAAGATGCGCGCGAGGAAGCTCGCCATCGTGTCGGCGACCAGCATGCCGGAGAACATGAAGCCGTAGCGCGGATCGCCCTTCACCTCCTCGATCTTGGTCTTCAGCCTCAGATAGGGGGCGGTATCGCCGGCGCGGTCGAGCTTGCCCATCTCCAGCGAGATGAGGTTCAGCAGGTCGCTCAGCAGATAGGGAATCGGCGAATCGACGGTCAGCTTGCCGATCTCCGGCGCCAGTCGGCTCTTGCCCTTGGCCGCCAGCAGGCATTTGGCGAGGATGTCGCCGTCGATCTGCCGATCGGAGCCCGAGGTGGTGACGAAGACCTCGCAATGCTCCTCGAAGTTCATCAGCCAGTAGGGCATCTGCAGGTTCGAGACGTCGAAGACCTCGCCCGTCGTCCGGAACGCGGCGCCATATTCCCCGTGGGGATCGATCATGACGATGTGACCCTGGGGGCTGAGTTCACAGATACGGTGAAGGATCAGCGCGGCGGCGGTGGACTTGCCGGTGCCGGTGGAGCCGAGCAGCGCGAAATGCTTGCCCAGCATCGCGTCGACGTACAGCGCGCCGCGGATGTCCTTGGTCGGATAGACGTGGCCGATCTCGACATGAGCGCGGTCATCAGCGGCGTACATCTGCTTCAGGTCGCCGGTCGATACCGGGAAGACCGCGGTGCCGGGCGTCGGATAGCGGGTGACGCCGCGGCGGAAGCCGTAGAGCTTGCCGGTCAGCCGCTCCTCATCGCCTTCGCCGAGGAAGTCGACCTGCGCGATCACGGTGTCCTGATGCGTTTCCGACAGGCGCAGCGAGCGGACATTGGCGACCAGCCACGTGCCGCCGACGCGCATCTTGATCTGGCTGCCGACCTGCCCCGCATTCGCGATCGCGGCATCGCCGTCGTCGGTTAGCGCGTTCATGGCGAGCAAGTCGAGGAAGACGTGGCTCGACGACCCCGAAATGTCGAACACCGCGCCGATCTGGCGCCCCGCCAAAAGGCCATGGGCGATCGCGCCGCCGCCGCCCACCGGCTGCGCCGTATCGAACGCGTGTCGCTGGCTCATGTCCATGCAAGGCAACCCTTCTTGTCCAGCGTCGACCCTTGGCGCGACAAGACTTAAGATTGGGTTCGCTTGTCGTTCAGAAACGGCGCGCGACGGCCCCTGCCCCCCAGCCGAACGCGACCGACATGGCAACCGCGACCAGCCCGTAGAGGAATGACGCGCGGTCGGCAGAGGCGGCGACGAAGCGTTCGAATCCCGCCTTGCGGATCGCGATGTCGCGCGTCGCCGCGGCGAGCACGCGACCGTCCTGAATCAGGAAGGTTTCCGCGGTGAACTTACCCACCGGCACGCGCGCCGGGATCGAGACGCGGGCGCGGTAGAGCACGCCGTCGGTGATCTCGACCGCCGCCGGATCCTCGTAATAGAGACCGTTGCGCTTCATCAGATCGACAAGCCCTGCGTCGAAGCGCGCCTGTTCGGCGGCGACCGCACCGCTGGCGGGCGACAGCTGCAGGCTGGAGAGGCCGAGTTCGTAGATCGCGCGGGTGCGTTCGTCGACGATTGCGGAGACGGGGCGTGACGAGGCGATGGCGTAGAAGCTGGGGGCGGAGCGATAGCGGGTGCGATCGGCGTTGACCCAGATGCCAGCGACCTTTTCCTTTTCGCGCACCAGGATCGACTGCGCCGGCCCCTTCACCACGACGACGATGTCGGTGCGGCCGCTCGGGCGGGCATCCGGGTATAGGATCGCGCCGAACAGCAGCAGGTCCGCGCCTGTGAAGGAATAGGCGATCTCGATATCGCGCTGCGAAACGTCCGGCACCAGCGTCGGCTTGGCGGCGCCGAGCAGCAGCGGCGCGGCGGCGAGCGCGACGAGCGCCCTCACGAAAGCTCGACCGTGTAGATCTCGTCCGGGCGCCACGCGAGGCCGAGCAACATGCGGATCGCGACGAGCAGCACCATCACCGCCAGCGCGAGACGGAGATATTCGGGCTTCATCCGGCTGGCGAGACGCGCACCGACCTGCGCGCCCGCGACCGATCCGATCAGCAGCAGCGCGGCCAGCACGATATCGACCGCCTTCGTGGTGAGCGCATGGGTCATCGTCGCGGCGGCGGTAACGAACAGGATCTGGAACAGCGAGGTGCCGACGACGACGCCGGTCGACATGCCGAGCAGGTAGATCATCGCCGGCACCAGCACGAAGCCGCCACCCACCCCCAGCAGCACCGTCAATATGCCGACCAGGAAACCCAGGATCAGCGGCGCGAGCGGCGAGATGTAGAGGCCCGAGCGATAGAAGCGATAGCGCAGCGGCAGCGCGGCGACGATCGGATGATGGCGGCGCTTTCGCGGGCGCGGCGCGCGGCCGGCACGCGCGTCGCCGATCGTCGCGAGCGCCTCCTTCAGCATCAACCCGCCGATCGAACCGAGCAGCAGGACGTAGAGGATGCCGATGACGGTATCGATCTGGCCGCTGGCCTGCAGCAGGCGGAAGATCCCCGCCCCCGCCACCGCGCCCAGCACGCCGCCCGCGACCAGCACCACGCCCATCTGCACATCGACGCCGTCGCGGCGATAATGCGCGATCGCACCCGACACGCTGGCGCCGGTCACCTGGCTGGCGGCCGAGGCGGCGGCGACGGTTGGCGGGATGCCGTAGACGATCAGCAGCGGCGTGGTCAGGAACCCGCCGCCGACCCCGAACATGCCGGACAGCAGGCCGACTCCCCCGCCCAGCAGGATGATGACGAGCGCATTCACCGACAGGTTGGCGATCGGGAGGTAGAGGTCCACGCGGTGTCCCTAGCCGGTTTGGCTAGTGTGACGAAAGGGGCGCTTAGAAATCGCTGCCGAGCGTGAGCGCTGGTCCGGAGCCCGGGCGCGCGTTGCCGGCGATGCGCTGGCGCCAGTCGAGCGATGCGCGGATCGTACTCCGGCCGACCGGCACCCGCGCACCAAGACTGGGGCCAGCGTCGATGCGGGCGACGCCACGCTGTGCCCCGCCCCACACACCGGCACCGATGTCGATCGTAGTCCCGCCGATCCGTGCGACCGGGCGTGCGGCGCGCAGCGCGGCGTCGACATAATGGTCGGGCGTGGTGCGGAAGATGGTGCCGGCCTGTGCATAGCCGTCCGCGCGG
The DNA here is from genome assembly GCF_054489605.1 of Sphingomonas sp. RS2018. NCBI lineage: Bacteria > Pseudomonadati > Pseudomonadota > Alphaproteobacteria > Sphingomonadales > Sphingomonadaceae > Sphingomonas > Sphingomonas sp. RS2018. The sequence goes on along the minus strand of NZ_JBTMWL010000001.1, from coordinate 596,607 downwards.
AAGCCGGCGATCACGGACAGGTCGGAGACGCCGCCGCTGACTCCGATCGCCGGCCCGCCGCGACCGCCGTCCAATGCGATGCGCTGTTCGGCGACGAAGCGCAGCGCGCCGCCTGCCGGTCGCCAAGCGATGCCGAGCGACGCCTCCCGTCCCGTCCCCGCTGCGGGCGAAGCCAGCCGGCCGGTCAGCGCGATATTGTGGCCGAGCGCATAGTCGACACGCACGCCCGCCTGGGTACCGCCGAGCTGCGGCGCGCTAAGGCTAGAGCCGGACGCAGTGCCGTCGCGCGCGATCAGCCAACTGCTGACCGACAGCCGCGAGCCGGGCGATGCGGGATTATTCTGCGGCTGGGGCGCGGGCGCAACCGTGGCGAGGACGGGTGTCGGTGTCGGCGTCACTGCTGGCCCATCGGCGATGGGCCAAGTCGCGACTGGGGGCTCGATCGCTGCCAGAAGCACGACCTCGGCGACGATCGGTGTGGCGATCGGCTGTTGGCGATGCACCGGCGGCGTCCGGGCGATGCGTGGAGCGAGAGCGATCGCGGGCAGAGACTCCGCCTGGGCCGTGAAGGACGGCAAGGCGCGCCGGATCGCCTGCGGCAGCGATCCCGTGTCGTGCCACAGCACGAACACGCGAGCGGCGATCCAGCCGACCGTCACCAGCGAGAGAAAGCGGATGGGACGGCCGCCGCCGGTCACGCTGCGCGCTCGGGCTCGATTGGGAACTCGTGGTCGGTCTTGTCCCAGGTCGGCGGCGCGCCGCGCAGCATCGTGACGTAGCGGACGAGTGCGCGGCGGGCCGCCATCATCGCGACGATGTTGCCGACGACCATGCGCGGCATCGCGCGCAACCCCTCCGCCATGCCGTAACCTTGCGCGACGAAGGCGAAGCGCATCGCCATCCGCCATAGCAGGAACAGGCCGTTGACCGCCAGCAACAGCGCGAGCGTGCCCTGCGGCGGCTCCACCCGACCGGGCCACACCAGCGTCAGCAGCAGCGCGAGCGCATAAAGGAAAAGCGCGCCATACGCCGCCAGCAGCACGATCATCGCCAGCGGCGCGCGGCGGTCGCGCATCCGCATCCACCACTCGCCGGGATGGTGGCTGCTGCCCCAGCCGGTGCGGTCCCAGCCGGCGAGCGCAATGCCGATCATCCAGCGCGCCTTCTGTCGCACGGCCGCATCCCGGGTTGACGGGAAATAGGCGTGGACCGCGACGGGTTGCCCGCCGGGACGCTCATCGACCAGCGCGACGGTGGTGCGCCCGCCGACCGCGCGGATCGTCAGGCCGAGTTCGTAATCCTCGGTCAGGCTGGTCGCGTCGAACGGGCGGCCGCCGCGCAGCGCCGCGATCCGGTCGATCACGTCCCGGCCGATCGCACAGCCGACCCCCGCCAGCGGCACGCCGGCGCCGACCGCTTCGCGCACCAGCAGCGCCTTACCGTGCGATTCGGCGAATTCGTCGAGGTAGGTGCCACCCACCAGATGGGCGCCTGGGCGGGCAAGCGGGGCGACCGGCAGTTGCACCGCATCGGCGCGATCGAGGGCGTCGTCGTAGAGGCGCAACTCGCCCGCATGGACGACGTCCTCCGCGTCATGGAGCACGATCGCATCGAAACGCCGGCCTCGCTCTTCCTCGGCGATCAGTGCGGCCCACAGTGTGTTGAGGCAATCGGCTTTCGTGGTCGGGCCGGCACGGTTGCCGACGATCAGGCGGACACGCCCGTCCTCCGCCGCGACCCGCTCGACCGCCGCAATGGTGGCCGTATCGTTAGGATAGGCGCCCGCGAACACGGCCAAGTCGGCTTCCGACAGTCGCGCCATCGTGGTCCGCAGCATCGCGCCGATAACCGCCGACTCATCCCAGGCCGGCACGAATATCGCAAAGCGTCGACGCGGCGCCGGAAGGTCGGCGAGCGAGCGGCGGACCTCGCCACGCCAGCGCCGCCGCATCGCACGAACGCCATGGATCATATCAATGACCAGATCGTCGATGCCACCCACCAGCAGGCCCACGCCCGCGAACATCGTCAGTTCGCGAGCGGCGATCGCCACCGCTTCGATGATCCACCCCGGTTCCAGATTGCCCCCAATCCGGAGCAATGTTTGCCTATACTACGATCTGTGACAAGAGCATCTGTCCAGAAGATTCCCCGAAACGGCGGGGCCGGCGGAACCATCCGGCGCCGAGCGACGACCAATATCTGTCCGCGTTACGCTTTCGTGAATAGTTGCCCGAACCATTCCCCTGATCGCGCGTTGCGCAAAATGGTCCTTTCCCCTTTCGGGACCGGTGCTTCGGCACACGGCCGCGCCGACGCTTAACTGCGGCGCGGCCGATTTGCCCGAATCGCGGGCGCATCAAGATGATCGTAGGTACGAGGTGAACGACGACAGGTGGTGAGCGTCAGCCATCCCACGTCATGGGAATGACCGAAGCGTCTAAAGCAACCGAAAATATCCGCGCTTACGGCCCGTCGCTGCCGCCGCCACCCGCACCGCCGCCCATCGTGCCGACGGTGCCGATGTTGCCGAACAGGTCGGAGAAGAAGCCGCGCTCGCGGCCCAAGGTCGGCGTCTTCTTGTTCGACGGGTTGATCGCGACGACCTGTTCCAGCCCCATGCGGTCGATGTTGCTGACCGTGCCGGCGGCGTCGAAGCTCACGCGGATGGTGATCTGGCTCGACGGGCGCGGATTGTTGAAGGCGAGGTTGCGGGTGTCGCGCGCGACATAATACCATTGGCGATCGCCGAACTGGCCGGCAACGGTGGGCTGGCCCAGCGTCTGCGCCACGGTCTGGCGATTGTCGACGCCCGGCTGGACCGAGTTCACCAGATCGACGTCGACGATATAGCCCTGGTGCCCGCGCAGCGGCGTGCAGGCGGCGGCGGATACCGACGCGAGGATCAGGACTAGGGCAGCGGTACGACGCATTAAACTCTCCGCATCACGGGCAGGGTACTTCACGGCAGGGACGGCGAGGGAATTGCAACCGCGCCCGATCGCCTCAATATGCGCGAAGGTTGGCGGCGACAAGGCAGCGCCGGTTTTACGGGAATCGAACGATTTTGGCGGGCAAGGGTAACTGGATCGAGCGCATCTTCGGCCGCAAGGACGATGGCGCGGCGCTGTACAACGCGGTGGTCGCCACCGCGCGTGCGCCGCACTGGTATCTGGCGGGCGGGGTGGACGATGGCATCGACGGGCGGTTCGACATGATCGCGGCGGTGCTGTCGCTGGTGCTGCTGCGGCTGGAGCGGGAGCCGGGGGCCGAGGCGCTGGGCGTGGCACTCGCCGAGCGGTTCGTCGACGATATGGATCCGCAGCTGCGTGAGATCGGCATCGGCGACGTCGTGGTGGGCAAGCACATGGGCCGGATGATGAGCATGCTGGGCGGGCGGCTGGGCGCGTATCGCGAGGCGCTGGCGGACGGCACGCTGGACGACGTGCTGATCCGCAACCTGTATCGCGATCGTCAGCCCGCACCGGACGCGCTCTCGCATGTCCGGGGATCTTTGACCGATCTGGAGCGCGATCTGGCCGCGACCGAGCTGGATGCGTTGGCCGCCGGGCGGATGCCGGCATGACCGAGGCGTATGAATTCTCGCGCCCGCGCCGGCTGGATACGCTGGGCGAGGGATCGGTCGACACGGTCGTCACCGCCGATCCGGCCGAGCGCGCCGCGCTGGCGAAGCGATTCGCGCTGGTGTCGCTCGACCGGCTGGAGGCGCGCTACACCCTGCGCCGCGACGCCGCGGGCGTGCTCGCCACCGGGCGGCTGGAGGCGGGGGTGACGCAGGCCTGCATCGCCACGGGCGATCCGGTGAGCGCCAGCATCGACGAGGATTTCGCGATCCGCTTCCTGCCCGAGGGCGACGGCGACAATGTCGAGGAGGTCGAGCTGGATGCCGGCGACCTCGACACGATGTTCTATGCCGGCAGCGCGATCGATCTGGGCGAGGCCGCGGCGGAGACGCTGGCGCTGGCGCTCGATCCCTATCCGCGGTCGAAGGGGGCTGAGGAAGCGTTGCGCGCGGCAGGCGTGCTGAGCGAGGAGGAGGCGAAGCCCAAGGGCGCGCTGGCGGGCCTCAAGGACCTGCTGGGCGGCGGCGCGGGCGGATGATCGCAGGGTTCGCCATTGTCTTCCTGGCGGTCAGCCTGATCGTCGCGCTGTCGGTGCGGCCGAAGCGGGCGATCGTCGCGATCCCCGTCACGCTGATCGCATCGGCACTGCTGATCGAAGAGGCTGGCGTCGCACCGCGCATTGCCATCATGATCGCGCTGGTCGCGGCGATGGTGCTGGCGGTGTGGAACACGGGGTCGGCGACCTCCACGACAGCACCGCCCCCGGCCACCGCGGCGTGGGACCGGCTGGCGGCAAGCGCGGGCATGCTGACGCGCGGTCGCGTCGCTGCGGTGCGCCAGCGGCGCGATGCGCTGGTGATGCGCAACGACGACATCGATCCGTTCTCGACCTTCGGCGAGCTGCGGCTGAAGCTGGAGCGGCGCGTGCCCGAGCTGATCGACAATTATCTGGATGAGGCGGCGCTGGCGCCCAAGCTTCGTCGGCATGTGCTGATGGGGGAGTTGCTGGGCGAGGTGGAGCGTATCGTCGCGCGGGCGGAGGCGGTCGATCCGCTGGCGCTGGCGCGGGCGGATCGACGGAAGGCGCTGCGGAGCCATCTGGGGGGCGGGTCGGAGTCTTAACCTACGTTCGTGCTGAGCGAAGTCGAAGCACCTGCGTCCAGCCAAGCCCTTCGACTTCGCTCAGGGCGAACGGGCGAGAGTGAACGACCCTTCGGGGTCGCCCCGCCCCCGCCGCGCCAGCACCATCGCGCCGACGATACAGCCGCCGAACAGTGCCCCCTCCATCGCGGCCGTGACCAGCGCGGCGACCGTGCCGAAGCCGTCGCTCCCGAACGCCCTGCCGATCGCACCGATGCCGAGCCGCGATTCGGGAAAGGTGCGCGACAGCGTATCCAAGCTGCCCGCCATAAGCCGCCCGCCGGCCAGCGCGACCGCCACCGCGCCGGCCGCGCCCGATAGCGCGGCGAGCGCGACGCGGCGGGCGAAGGATGCGGGTCGATCGGCCAGCCACGCACCGACGCCGACCGCACCGCCGAGCACCAGCCCCTCCAACGCGCCGGCGATGTCACCGGGTGCGCGTCCGAGCAGCAGGGTAAAGGCGTCGAGCCCGAGCAGCTTCACCAAACCGCCGACGACGAGCCCGCCGATCGCGCCGCCGGCGATCCGCCACACCGGCCGTGGCGCCGCGGCGATGCCGAGGCTGACCCCCGCCCCGCCCGTCACCGCCGCAGCGATCGTCAGCCACAGCAGCACCAGCAGCACCGATGCGCCCCCTGCCCCGGCGTGCGCCGACGCGGCGGCCGATCCATAGACGATGCCGCCCGCTACGCCCGCCGCCCCTGCGCCGAGTGTGCCAGCGCCGGCGTCGAGCCATGTCGCGTGGCGACGCGAGGCTAGCGACCCGGCCGGGACATCGCCGCCATCGACCAGTTCGACCGGCGCGACGAAGCGGTAGCCGTGCTTGGGCACCGTCTCGATGAAGCGCGGCGCGGTGGCGTCGTCACCCAACTGGCGGCGCAAGGTTCGGATGCACTGGGTCAGCGCTTCGTCGGTCACCGGTACGCCGCGCCAGACGCGCTCCATGAAGCGGTCCTTGGACACCAGCCGCCCGGCCTCCTCGACCAGCAGCAGCAGCGCGTCGAGATAGCGCGCGTTCAAATCCACCGTAACGCCGCCGCGCGTCAGCGTGCGGTTTGCCCGGTCGAGCGCGAAGTCGACGAAGCGGAAACGGCCCTGACCCACGATTTCAGCGATTCCTCATGTCCCGCTCATGCCGCTCACCCGCGCGTCCGCCAAGGGTCGGCTCACGCAAACGGCTATGGAGGCAAGACGATGACGACGGAAGCATTACGTACGACTGGCTGGAGCCCGTGGCGGACGGCGGGCTGGGGACTGGCGGCGCTCTTGCTGCTGCTGCCGGCGGTGGCGATGCAGTTCACCAGCGAAGTGAACTGGACCGCATCGGATTTCGTGTTCGCAGGCGTGTTGTTCGGCGGCACCGGGCTGCTGATCGAGCTGGCTGCTCGACGATCGCGCCTGCCCGCCTATCGCATCGCCAGCGTGTTAGCGGTGATCGCGGCGCTGCTACTCATTTGGGTCAATCTGGCGGTCGGGATCATCGGTGACGAGGAAAATCCGATGAACCTGCTGTACGTCGGCGTGCTCGCAATCGGGTTTGCCGGATCGATCGGGGCAGGGTTCGCGCCGCGCGGCATGGCGCGGGCGATGGCGACGACGGCGGCGGCGATGGCGCTCGCCGGGGCAATCGCGGTCGGCGGCTCGGCGGTCGGGAGCGGCATCGGGATGGCTATGCTGCACGGCGCGTTCATCGCGATGTTCGCGGTGTCGGCGCTGCTGTACTGGAGAGCGGCGACGCAGAGTCGGTGAGGACCGACTTCACATCGGGAAGTTCCAGCCCGTGCGTTGCGTGACCGTCACGGCGACGGCCAGCGCCAGCGCGAAGAGCATCAGCGGTCCGGCCCAGCGCCGGTTCAAGAGACGTTTCATAAAGCGGGCCTTCCTGACGCAATCGCTTCTACCACCGGAACAAGCGGAGGCCTAACGATCCGGCGCAGGAATCGTTACCGGCGGGCCGCGAGCCCGTTGGCCAGCATGTCGGCGACCGTGTCAGCCACGGCATCGGCGCCGACATCCTCGTCCCACACGCCATAGCGCAGGCCGAGGAAGACGTTCATCCCCATGACCGCCCAGGCGTGGACCTCGCCCACGTCGGCGCGGACCTCGTCGCGGGCGGCGGCGGCCTGCAGGCGGGTGCGGATGCGGTCGGCGGTGGTGGCGTAGTGACGGCGGAAGCTGTCGGGATCGACGAACTCCGCCTCGTCGATGATGCGGTAGATCTCCTTGTGGGCGCGCACGAAGCCGATGAATTCGGCAAGGCCGGCGCGTTCGGCGGCAAGCCCGTCCTTCGCCGCGCGGATCGCCGGGCCGACGTGATCGCGCACCCGGTCGGACATGTGGCCGACGAGCGCGCGGAACACCGCGTCCTTCGAATCGAACCAGGTGTAGAAACTGCCGAGCGCAACGCCGGCGCGGCGGGTGATGCCGCTGATCGAGGCCTCGTGGAAGCCGCGCTCGCCGAATTCGGCGGCGGCGGCATCGAGGATCGCCTGTTGCGTGCGGCGCCCGCGATCGGTGCGCGGCGCCTTGTCCGCCGTGTCGCCACGCGGCGCCGGCGCGCGCTCAGGATTTTCCGCCATGCCCCCTCCAATTCCCAAGTTGAAACCTGGTTCAACTTTCAGTAAAGCGGTTCTCGACACCGCACAACCCGCATCCGACGGGTGTGCAGCAGGAGGGGATAATGATGATCCGCATGACGTCGTCCGCACGCGCGCTGCTTCAGGCCGGCGCGGCCATCGCCGCACTCGCCGCCACGCCGGCGCTGGCGCAGGAAGTCGCCAATCCGCAGGAAACGACCGCGCAGGCCGAGGATCCGGGCGAGATCATCGTCACCGCCCGCCGTCGCGAAGAGACGCTGCGCGACGTGCCGATCGCGGTCACCGCGTTCACCGGCGCGCAGCTGGAGGCCGCGGGCGCGATCGACGTCACCGACATCGCCGCGACCACGCCGAACGTCACGCTGGAGGTGTCGCGCGGCACCAACTCCACGCTGTCGGCCTTCATCCGCGGCGTCGGCCAGCAGGATCCGGTCGGCGGGTTCGAGGCGGGCGTGGGCCTCTACCTCGACGACGTGTACCTGAACCGGCCGCAGGCGGCGGTGCTCGACATCTACGACGTCGAACGGGTCGAAGTGCTGCGCGGCCCACAGGGCACGCTCTATGGCCGCAACACGATCGGCGGCGCGATCAAGTACGTGACGCGGCGGCTGGGCAACGAGGCCGGGTTCAACGCCCGTGCGAGCTACGGCAGCTACAATCAGCTCGACGGCGTCATCTCGGCCAACACGCCGCTGGGCGACAGCGGGTTCAAGATCGGCGGCGCATTCGCCCGCCTGACCCGCGACGGTTTCGGCGAGAACACCACCACGGGGCGCGAGAACTATAACAAGGACGTGTGGGGCGCTCGCGGCACGCTGCAGTATGAGCCGTCGACCTCCGCCTTCTTCCGCCTGTCGGGCGACTGGACGCTCGACAAGTCGGCGCCGCGGGGCGGGCATCGCCTGATCCCCGGCCTCGTCAGCGGCACGCCGGTGCTGACCGACGTCTATGACAGCCGTGGTGCGCTCCTGACGCCGAGCCAGCGGGTGGAAAGCTATGGCGGGTCGTTCTTCGCCGAGCTGCGCCCGACCGACTGGCTGACGTTCCGGTCGATCACCGGTTATCGCAAGGACGACACCGCGACGCCGATCGACTTCGACGCGCTGCCGGCGGTGCAGGTCGACGTGCCGAGCTTCTACAACAACGAGCAGTTCAGCCAGGAGGCGCAGCTGCTGGTCAACACCGGCGGCTTCTCCGGCCTGCTCGGCCTCTACTATCTCGACGCATCGGCGCGCACGGTGTTCGACGTGCGCCTGCCCGGCGGTGTCACCGCAACGACGTTCGGCGATGTCTTCACCGACACGGTCGCGATCTTCGGCGACGCGACCTACGACTTCTCGCCGCAGTTCAGCATCTCGGCGGGCGGGCGCTACACCTGGGACGATCGTCAGGCGCGCGTGCTGCGCCAGACGTTCCTCGGCGGCGGATCGCCGTTCTTCGGCGGCGCCGGGGCGCTGTTCGCGACCACCTCGGACTTCCGCGGCGACGCGTCGTTCAGCCGCTTCACCCCGCGTGCGTCGATCAGCTTCAAGCCGACGCCCGACCACAATCTCTACGCAAGCTATTCCAAGGGGTTCAAGGGCGGCGGCTTCGACCCGCGCGGCCAGACGACCGCGTGCCGTACGCCGACCGGCGGCCTTTGCAACACGCAGCAGGTCTACGACTTCCTCGCCTTCGATCCGGAGACGGTCGACACCTATGAGGTCGGGTACAAGGCGTCGATCTTCGACCGCCGCCTGAACTTCGCGCTTGCCGGCTTCCGGTCCGAATATCGCGACGTGCAGGTGCCCGGATCGATCGGGACGACGCTGAACGGTCAGCAGACCTTCATCGGCGTCACCACCAACGCCGGCCGTGCGCGCATCAACGGGTTCGAGGCGGAGGCGACCGCGGTGCTGGCGAAGGGCCTCGCCTCCGACACTGACCGCGTGACGCTGTCGGGCACGGCGGGCTATCTCGATGCGAAGTACACGCAGTTCATCGACGGCCGCGGTATCGATGTCGCCAATCGCCGCAAGTTCCAGAACACGCCCGACTGGACCGCCAGCGGCACGCTCGCCTACACCGGCCCGGTCGGGAACGGGAACCTGAGCCTGTCCACGACGGTGTCGTACCGCAGCGACAGCCAGCAGTTCGAGCTGCGCACGCCGCTGCTCGACCAGCCGGCCTATACGCTGTGGGATGCGAACATCGTCTACGACATCACCGACAACATCAGCATCGGCGTCCACGGCCGCAACCTGGCCGACAAGCGCTACATCGTCGCCGGCTACAACTTCCTGAACCAGAACCCGGACAACGGCGACTTCGTCCTCTCGAGCGTCGCGACGTCGCCGAACTTCAACCGGCCCGGCTTCGCACCGACGCTGGGCACCGAGGGCGTGTTGACCGCCTATTACGGCAGCCCGCGTCAGGTGTTCGCGACGATCTCCGTTAAATACTGATACGCCAGCGGGGGAATGGCGTCGGGGCCGGGCATTGCCGCTGGCGGTGCCCGGCCCTTCGCGTCTAGGGTCGGACAACAGGAGAGTGGGTATGAACACGACCGGCGATAGCGGGCGGCGTCCGGGCGCCAATGTGGTGCTGGCGATGCTCCTGCTGGTCTATACGTTCAACTTCCTCGACCGGCAGATCCTCGGCATCCTCGCGCAGCCCATCAAGGCCGATCTCGGCCTGACCGACGCGCAGTTCGGTGCGGTCGGGGGTCTGGCGTTCGCGCTGCTCTACTCAGTGTTGGGCGTACCGCTCGCCATGCTGGCCGACCGGACGAGCCGCAGTGCCGTGATCGCCGGATCGCTGGCGGTCTGGAGCGGCTTCACCGCATTGTGCGGCGTGGCCACCGGTTACTGGCAGTTGTTCCTGTTCCGGCTGGGCGTCGGCGTCGGCGAAGCCGGCGGCGTGGCGCCGTCCTATGCGCTGATCGCCGATTATTTTCCGCCGGAAAAGCGCGCACGGGCGTTGGCGGTCTATTCGCTCGGCGTGCCGGTCGGGCTGGCCTGCGGAACGCTGCTTGGCGCCTATATCGCCGCCTGGGTCGACTGGCGCACCGCGTTCCTGGTCATGGGCGTCGCCGGGATCGTGCTGGCGCCGATCTTCAAATACGTCGTGCGCGATCTGCCGAAGTCGCCCACCGCCACGGCCGCCGCGCCGGTTGGGCAGACCTTCGGCATTCTTGCCCGCAAGCCGGCGTTCTGGCTGATGGCGTTTGCGGCAGGGTGTAGCTCGCTGTGCGGCTATGGCCTCGCGCTGTGGACGCCGTCCGTGCTGATGCGCAGCTTCGGCTTCGACCTTATCACCACGGGCCAGTTCATGGGTTCGATCCTGCTGATCGGCGGCACCGCGGGTGTGTTCGCGGGCGGCTGGTTCGCCGACCGGCTCGGCCGCACGGACCGCGGCTGGTATGCGAAGCTGCCGACGATCGCCTGGCTGATAACAATCCCAGCGTTCGCGTTCGGCCTGTTGTCGTCATCGCCGGTGATCGCGTGGCCGCTGCTGCTGATTCCCAATGCGATGAACATCCTCTGGCTGGGGCCGGTGACCACCGCGGTCCAGCATCTGGTGCCGCGCCACATGCGCGCCACCGCGTCGGGCAGCTTCCTGCTCATCAACAACCTGATCGGTCTGGGCGTCGGCCCGCTGCTGATGGGCACGCTGTCCGACATGCTGAAGTCCACCTACGGCATCGAATCGCTGCGCTATGCCGCGGTCGGGTGCCTGGTGTTCTACGCGGTGGCGGCGGTCCTGATGATGCTGGCGATCCGCCCGCTGCGGCGCGACTGGGTGGAGGATGTTTAAGGCGTTCCATTCGCCGTTCGTGCTGAGCTTGTGCCCTTCTTCCGAAGCAAGCGCGTTCGGCACGAAGAAGGGCAGCCCTTCGACAAGCTCAGGGCGAACGGGGATTGATTCGGAACCCCTGTGACGACGCAGCTCCCTACCGCTCCCGCGTCGCGGCGAAGGTGACGTTCGGGTAGCGATCGGCGACATAGCCGACCTCCCACGCGCTCTTCGCCAGGAACACCGGGTTGCCGTCGCGATCCTTGGCCATCGCGCCCTTGTTGAGATCGACGAAGCCCTTCACCTCGGCCGGCTCGCCGGTGATCCAGCGCGCGGTGTCGTAGGGCGAGGGTTCGAGCGCGGCGGCGACCTTATACTCCGCCTCCAGCCGGCTGAGCAGCACGTCGAGCTGCAGCTGGCCGACGACGCCGATGATCCAGTTCGACCCGATTTCCGGATAGAAGACCTGGGTCACCCCCTCCTCCGCCATGTCGTCGAGCGCTTTCCGCAGCTGCTTGGTCTTGGTGAAGTCCTTCAGCACCACGCGGCGCAGGATTTCGGGCGCGAAGTTCGGCAGGCCAGTGAAGCGCACGTCGGCGCGTTCGGATAGCGTGTCGCCGACCCGCAGCGTGCCGTGGTTGGGGATACCGATGATGTCGCCTGGAAACGCCTCGTCCGCCAGCTCGCGCTGCTGCGCGAAGAACAGGATCGGCGAGTGGATCGCGATCGGCTTGCCGTGGCCGGTCGGGGTCAGCTTCATGCCGCGTTTGAAGGTGCCCGACACCAGCCGCATGAAGGCGATGCGATCGCGGTGATTGGGGTCCATGTTCGCCTGCACCTTGAACACGAAGCCGGTAACCTCGGGATGTTCGGGCGCGACCGGCGCGGGTTCGGCGGGCAGCGCATGCGGCGGCGGGGCGTGGGTGGCGATCGCCTCGATCAGATCATCGACGCCATATTCGCGCAGCGCCGAGCCGAAGAACACCGGGGTCAGGTCGCCATGCTGATAGGCGGTGACGTCGAATTCGGGATAGCCGGCCTGCGCCAGCTCGACCTCCTCGCGGATCGCCTCCGGCAGCGCGGACACGTCGTCGCCCATGCGGTGCAGCCCCTCATACTGGCCGCCCATCCCGATCGGCCACAGCATCGGCGCGACGTCGAGCGCCAGCTTGTCGGCGATCTCGTCGAGCAGCGCGAACGGCGACAGGCCTTCGCGATCGACCTTGTTGACGAAGGTGATGATGGGGACGCTGCGCAGGCGGCAGACCTCGAACAGTTTGCGCGTCTGCGCCTCGATACCGCGGGCGGCGTCGATGACCATGATCGCCGAATCGACCGCGGTCAGCGTGCGATAGGTGTCCTCGCTGAAATCCTCATGCCCCGGCGTGTCGAGCAGGTTGAAGGTGATGCCGTTGCGCTCAAAGGTCATGACCGACGATGTGACGGAGATGCCGCGCTGCTGCTCGATCTTCATCCAGTCCGACCGCGCGCGCCGCGCCTGTCCGCGCGCCTTCACCTCGCCGGCGAGATGGATCGCGCCGCCCTTCAGCAACAGCTTTTCGGTCAGCGTCGTCTTGCCGGCGTCGGGGTGCGAGATGATCGCGAAGGTGCGGCGGGGGGAGGCGGTGGTCAAAATACGTCCGTTCGTCCTGAGTAGCCGCCGAGCGAAGTCGAGGCGGCGTATCGAAGGAGGGTTGGAGCAGATGCTTCGATACGCGCCTTCGACTTCGCTCAGTCGCTACTCAGCACGAACGGTTTTGGGAAGTCAGGGCTTTAGCGTCACCGACATCCCGAACGTCCGCCGCTCGCCGGGTGCCAGCCGCTGGATGCCGGGCTTCTCCCAGATGTCGCCGGTGAAGCCGGCCGGATCGGCCTCCCCCCACCAGGGTTCGACGCAGACGAAGTGCGCGCCGGGCTTCGTCCAGATGCCGAGTTCGGCAGCGTCCCAGTCGATGCGCAGCTGCGGGCCGGTGTCGGCGCCGTAGCTAAGCCCGCGCGATTGGATCGGGTTCCAGATCAGCGCATCGTCAGCGAACAGATCGTCGGTCAGGCGCAGCGTCCGCCCGTCGACCGGACTTGGTCGTTCGCCGGCGATCAACCCGGCGGCATCGAGTGCGAGGATCGCGCCCGGCTCCCCGGTGTCGAACACCATGCGGTGGTCGGCACGGGGCCGGCCGTAAGGCAGTGGCCAGGCAAAGGCGGGGTGGAAGCCGAAGCTGGCCGGCAGGTCGCGGTCGCCCGGATTGGCGAGTGTCGCCGCGATCGACAGCGTCGCGCCGTCGAGCGCGAAGGCGATCTCCAGTACGAAGTCGAACGGATAGGCGGCGCGCGTGGCGTCGCTGGCGGTGAGGCGAAAGCGGGCCTCGCTCTCGCCGGCATCCACCACCTCGAAGGTCGAGACGCGCGCGAAGCCATGTTTGGGGAGTTCGTATTCGCGGCCGTCGAGCCGGTATCGATTGCCCGCCAGCGCGCCGACGATCGGGAACAGGATCGGCGCGCGCCCGATCCAGTACGCCGGGTCGGCATCGGTCATCAACTCGGGCCCGTCGGCGTCATGCAGGTGCGACAGTTCCGCCCCATGAGGGTTGATCTGCGCGGTCAGCGCGTCGGATCGGATCGTAATCATAGCCTGCCTCATCGAAACCGGTGCTCCCGCAACCCGCCGCCAACGCCCCGCCGACAGCGATACTCAACCGATGTGTTGAGCGTGAATGTTGAGAAAAAAACAGGTGCGCTTTCCCTCGTGAAACGGCCTCAAAGCTCAACCGATCGGTTGAGCTTTGTTGGACGCGTTCAGGGATAGCGGACGAACGGGGTGTAGGACAGGCTGCGGAGACCCGACTTGCGCCGAGCCACCGCACAAATCCATCTACGCGTGTGGTCCCGCACGGGCGGAAACCCAAGGCCAAGCAGCACAACAACTGGCGGAACACGGAACCCTGGGCTCCCGCCGACGCGGGAGCCCAGCACGCGTTCTATCCCCGCAACGTCGCGCCCAGCTTCGCCGCCGCTGCGACCACCTTGTCGGCGCTGGCCTTCAGTTCCTCGTCGGTGAAGCTCTTGCCCTCCGCCTGCAACGTCACCTCGATCGCGAGGCTGGTCTGGCCGTCCTTCACGAAGCGGTCGAACACGCGCGCGTCAACGATGCGGCCCTTGTCCGCGCCGCGCACTGCGCGGACCAGATCGCCGGCAGCCAGCGCGTCGGGCACTAGAAACGCATAGTCGCGCGTCACCGGTTGCAGGACGGGCGGCGCATAGGCGGGGCGCATGAAGCCGGTGCCGCCGCGCTTCGGCGGGATCGCGTCGATATAGAGTTCGACTGCGGCGACCGGGCCGGACAGGTCGAACGCCTTCAGCGTCGTCGGGTGGAGCATGCCGAATGCGGCGAGCACCGTCTTCGGCCCGAGCCTGAGCGTGCCCGACTGGCCGGGGTGCCAATTCGCTCCAGCCTCCCCCATGACCTGCAGATTCGCAACCGGCGCGCCGGCGGCGGCGAGCAGGGCCAGCGCCTGCGCCTTCGCATCGAACGCATCGAACGCGGTGGCCTTGCCGCCCGCCCAACTGCGCGGGGTGCGCTCGCCGGCCAGCACGATACCCAGCGTCGCGCGCTCGCCCTCGGCCAGATAGCGGCGGCCGACCTCGAACAGGCGCACGGTGCCCGCGCCGCGCTTCAGGTTGCGGTCGGCCGCGGACAACAGCCCCGGCAGCAGCGACGGGCGCATGACCTTCATGTCCTCGCTGATCGGGTTGGCGAGCGTCCAGGTGCCGCCGCCGAACGCTGCTGCCTCATCCTGCGAGATGAAGCTCCACGTCACCGCTTCCGACAGGCCGCGCGCGGCGGCGGTGCGGCGCAGCGTCCGCTCCAGCTTCTGCGCGGGCGTCGCGGTCGGTATCGCCACGCCGGGGGTGCGGGGCAGCGGGACCGATGGCACGTTGTCCATCCCGACGATGCGGATGACCTCCTCGACCAGATCGGGTGCGCCGTCGACGTCGCGGCGCCATGTCGGCACGGTGACGGTCCAGTCGGCGGCGACCGCGAAGCCGAGCCGCTCGAGAATCGCACGCTGCTCGGCCTCGGCGACCGCCAGCCCGCCCAATGTCTCAGCGAGGGTCGGATCATAGCGAATCGTGCGCGGTGCGAGCGGCGGTTCGCCGGCGCGGGTGACGCCGCCGGCCGTGCCACCGCAGATCGCGACGACCAGCGCGGTGGCGATCGCCAAGCCTTCGTCGAGGAAGGCGGGATCGACGCCGCGTTCGAAGCGGGTACGCGCGTCGCTGGTCAGCAGCAGCTTCTGACCGGTGCGGGCGATGGCTTCGGGGTCGAAATACGCGCATTCGACCAGCACGTCGGTGGTGGCGTCCGAGACGCTCGACGCCTCGCCGCCCATGATGCCGCCGATGTCGTGGACATGCGCGTCGTCGGCGATAACGGTCATGCCGGCGTCGAGCGCGTAGCTCTTGCCGTTCAGCGCGACCACGCTCTCGCCGTCCCGCGCCTTGCGGGCGACGAGCGGGCCGGTCAGCGTCGCGCGGTCGTAGACATGCAGCGGGCGGCCGAGATCGAACATGACATAGTTGGTGATGTCGACCAGCGCGGAGATCGGCTTCTGCCCGATCGCCTTCAGCCGCGCCTGCATCCAGTCGGGCGATGCGCCGTTGGCGACGCCGGTGACGGCCTGCGCGTAGAAGGCGGGACAGCCGTCCGGGTCTTCGGTGCGGACGTCGGGGGCCGGGCCTTCGCCCGTCACACTCGGAACGTCGCCGTAGACCTCGCCCAGATCCCGCAACATCCCCAGCCCCGCCGCCGCCAGATCGCGCGCGATGCCGCGGACGCCCATGCAGTCCTGGCGGTTGGGCGTGATGCTCACGTCGATCACCGGATCGTCGATGCCGGCATAATCGGCATAGGCGGTGCCGACGGGCGCGTCGGCGGGCAGCTCGATGATGCCCTCATGCCCCTCGCCGACCTGCAACTCGCGCGCCGAGCACATCATGCCGCGCGATTCGACGCCGCGGATGGCGGCGATCTTCAGCGTGACGTCGAGGCCGGGCACGTACGCGCCCGGCGGGCCGAACACGCCGACCAATCCGGCGCGCGCATTGGGGGCGCCGCACACGACCTGCATCGGGCCGTCGCCGGCATCGACCGACAGCACCTGCAACTTGTCCGCCTGCGGATGGCGCTCGGCGGTCAGCACCTTCGCAACCTTGAACGGAGCAAGCGCGGCGGCGGGATTCTCGACCCCTTCCACCTCCAGCCCGATGCGGGTGAGCGCCAGGACGACGTCGTCGAGCGACGCCTGCGTGTCGAGATGCGCCTTCAGCCAGCTGAGCGAGAACTTCATGCGCCGACTCCGCCGGACAGGGTGGGAATGTCGAGCGCCGCGAAGCCGTAATGCCGCAGCCAGCGCAGGTCGCCGTCGAAGAAGGCGCGCAGGTCGTCCATGCCGTATTTCAGCATCGCGAGCCGGTCGATGCCGCAGCCGAAGGCGAAGCCCTGCCACTGGTCAGGGTCGTAGCCGCCCGCCGCGATCACCTTGCGGTGGACCATGCCGCTGCCCAGCACCTCCATCCAGCCGCCGTTCGCATCGTCGCCGGAGCCGCCGATGACGCGCTTGCCGTTCACCAGCGTGTAGCCGACGTCGACCTCCGCCGAGGGTTCGGTGAAGGGGAAATAGCTCGGACGCAGACGGAGCACGATGTCGTCGCGCTCGAAGAACGCCTTCAGGAAGGTCTCCAGCGTCCATTTGAGGTGGCCGAGCGTGATGCCCTTGTCGATCACCAGCCCCTCGACCTGATGGAACATCGGCGTGTGGGTGGCGTCGCTGTCGCTGCGATAGGTGCGGCCGGGCGCGATGATGCGGACGGGCTTGTCGCCGCCCGCCGCCAGCATCGCGCGGATCTGCACGGGCGAAGTGTGGGTGCGCAGGACGCGGGGGGTCGTCCGATCGTCGGGCGCCGAGCCTTCGCCCGCGAGGTAGAAGGTATCGTGCATCGCCCGCGCGGGATGCGTCTCAGGGATGTTGAGCGCGGAGAAATTGTGCCAGTCGGTTTCCAGCTCCGGTCCTTCGGCGACCGCGAAGCCCAGATCGGCGAAGATCTCGGCCAGTTCGTCCATCACCTGACTGACCGGATGAATGGCGCCCGGCGGCGGCAGATCGACCGGCAGCGTCATGTCGATCGTCTCGGCGGCGAGGCGCGCGTCGAGCGCGGCACTCTCCAATGCGTCCTTGCGCGCGGCGAGCGCCGCGGTCACCGCCTCGCGCAGGCCGTGGATGCGCGGCCCCGCCGCCTGCCGCTCGTCGGGCGACATGCCGCCCAACGTCTTCAGCAGGCCGGTGACGCTGCCCGCCTTGCCGAGCGCGGCGACGCGCACCGCATCGAGCGCTTCGGGCGTCGCCGCGGCGTCGATGCGGTCGAGCGTTTCGGAACGGAGATGGTCGAGGTCGGTCAAGATATTGCTCCGTCATCCCCGAGGGGAGTCGATTGCGGCGGACTGTGCGATCGGCTCGAACCCGAGCGGGATGGCGAGGTCAAGCCATTCCGGGTTCTGCGCCTCGATCAGGTTGAATTTCCAGTCGCGGTTCCAAAACGAAAAAGGGCGCCGGTGGATAACCCACCGACGCCCCTTGTCATATGCTCGCGTCAGGTCGCTCAGGCGGCCTGGGGCAGAGCCGCCTTCGCCTGCGCGATGATGGCGGTAAACGCTTCACCTTCGTGCATCGCGATGTCGGCCAGGACCTTCCGGTCCAGTTCGATGCCCGCCAGCTTCAGGCCGTGCATGAACTGCGAATAGGTCAGGCCCTCGGCGCGGACGCCGGCGTTGATGCGCTGGATCCACAGGCCGCGGAACGTGCGCTTCTTCACCTTGCGGTCGCGGTAGGCGTACTGCCCGGCCTTTTCGACGGCCTGGCGGGCGATGCGGATCGTGTTCTTGCGACGGCCGCTATAGCCCTTCGCCTGATCGAGAATCCGCTTGTGCTTCAGCTTCGTGGTCGTGCCACGTTTCACTCGTGCCATTGCTCAGCCCTCCCTTACTTCAGGCCGTAGGGCGCCCAGAGGCGCACATGTGCCACGTCGGCGTCGCTGAGCACGGAGGTGCCGCGGTTCTGACGGATGTATTTTGCGTTATGCGAGATCAAACGGTGGCGCTTGCCGGCGACGCCGTGCTTCACCTTGCCGGTCGCGGTAAACTTGAACCGCTTCTTGACCCCGCTCTTGGTCTTCAGCTTGGGCATTTTTCGTCCTTTCGTTCGGGCGATTTCAAAGCAGCCCTGGCAGCCCACACTGGCCAGGCGGCTCGTCGAAACAAATCGCGGAAGGCGCGGCCCCTAGACCAAAGGTCGCCGCGATGCAACCGGAACAGGCGCGCGGGCCAGCGGTTGAAGCCGTTCCATGACCGATACGACCAGCCCGCCCACGCACCCGCGCCTGCCGATCCAACGTCCGCTCGCCGCGGGCGTTTCGGTGCTCGCGACGCTGATCGGACTGATCGTCCTCGCCTGGGCGATCCTGTACGTCACCAAGGGCCGCTTCCTGCGCCCGACGTTCGAGCGCGTGGTCGGCGGACTGACCAACCGCGAAGTGAAGGTCGGCGGCGATTTCCAGTTCTATTTCGACCCGTTCCAGCTGAAGGTCGTGGCGGGCGCGATGTCGATATCGAACCCGGCCTATGCGACGAAGCCGCACCTGTTCGCCGCCGATTCGGTGGATGCGCGAATCGCGCCGCTGTCGCTGATCTTCGGGCGGCGGCACCTGTATTTCCTCGACCTGAAGAATGCCGCGATCAACCTGGAATGGGATCCGGCGCACCGCACCAACACCTGGACGTTCAGCGAGACGAAGGGCGAGCCGGTCGCCTTCCCGATCATCGACCGCGCGACGCTGGCGGGGACGACGCTGCGCTACAAGGATGCGCGGCTACGGCTGCTGGCCGACCTGAACTTTGACACGATCCGGTCGATCGATGCGAAGATCGGCGAGGCGGTGCGCTTCGACGGTAAGGGCGTCGCGCGGGCGACGCCATTCACGGTAGCCGGCGCGCTGCTGTCACCCAACCAGACCGCCGCGCGCGGGCAGAACCGGCTGACGTTGCAGGCGCGGGCGGCGGGCAACGCGATCACCGTCGATGGCACGCTGCCGAGCCTCGCCGATATCGAGGGCGTGCCGCTGCGCACCACCGCGCGGGGCAGCAACCTCGCCGACCTGCTCGGCATCATCGGCGTCGTCATCCCGAACACGCGCGACTATCGCGCGTCGGCGAACATGACGAAGACCGGCGACGTCTATGCCTTCACCGGCCTGCGCGGCACGTTCGGCGACAGCGACATGGCTGGACGCTTCACCGCGGACAACAGCGGCGCGCGCCTGTTGATGACCGCTGACCTGACGACGCGCCGGCTCGATATCGTCGATGCCGCGCCGTTCATCGGCTACAACCCCGATATCGTCGCAGCCAAAGGTGCGATCGCCGCCGCCGCCGCGACCGGCGCGGCACCGGCGCGTCTGCTGCCCGACGCCGCCTTCCCGATCGCGTCGATGCAGGCGTACGACGCGAAGCTGAAGTGGCGGGTGGCGGCGGTCCGGTCGCGGAGCGTGCCGATCTCCGACGTCGACCTGACGCTGACGCTGGATCGCGGACGGCTGGAGATGTCGCCGCTGACCTTCGCGATGGCGCGCGGCAACGTCGCGTCCGACATCGTGTTCGACACGCGCCAGCGGCCGACGGCGGCCCGCTACGACATCCGCCTCGCCCCCACCCCGCTCGGGCGGCTGCTGGCCGGCTGGGGCGTCGAGGAGGCGGGGACGTCTGGCACGATCAAGGGCCGCATCCAGCTGGCCGGGCGCGGCGACACGATCCACGACACGCTGGCGACATCGGGCGGGCGCATCGCCTTCATCCTGCCGGCGGGCAGCTTCTGGACGCGCAACATCCAGCTCAGCGAGCTCGACCTCGGCACGTTCGTCCAGAAGATGTTCGAGGGGCGGCTGAAGGAGCCGGTGCAGATCAACTGCGGGCTGGTCGGCTTCACCGTGCGGCGCGGCGTCGCTGCGGCGGACCCGATCCTGATCGATACGCGAAAAAACGTGATGCTGGGCCGCGGCGGCTTCTCTTTCCGCAACGAGACGATCGACCTAGCCTTCCGGGCCGATTCGAAGAAGTTCAGCCTGTTCGCCGGCCAGTCGCCGGTGTCGGTCGGCGGCACGTTTGCCAGCCCCGCCTATTCGGTCGTCAGCCCCGAACTGCTGAGCCGCGCGGGGGCGGGGCTGGGTCTGGCGCTCGTCGCGACGCCGCTGGCGGGCGTGCTGGCGTTCGTCGATGTCGGCGATGCGGAGGGTGCCGCCTGTGGCCCCGTGCTGGCGGGCGCATCGGCCAAGGCGCAGCGCACGCGTGACGGGAAGCCGCGCGACGACGTAGGACGCGGTACGACGGCGACGTCGGAGGACGGATCGCGCAGCAAGGGCGAGCGGCGCGAGCAGCGAAAGAAGTTTCTAGGGATCTTTTGAGGGGGGCGTTGTTGTCCGCCCCGTTTGCCAATCAGCGTGCTCCCGCAGAGGCGGGAGCCCAGGGTTACGGACGCCAGCGCTTGCGACTCTGGGCTCCCGCCTTCGCGGGAGCACGCCGGTGGTAGTGGCGCCGTTCCCATCAGCATCGTCACCCCGGACTTGTTCCGGGGTCTACCGTGCTGCAGGCGGTGACGCTTCTGCTTCGAACTCGGCGCTAGCGGCCCGGTGGACCCCGGAACAAGTCCGGGGTGACGGTTGGGGCGTGCCACTTTCCGTCACTCCCGCGCAGGCAGGAAGCCATTCTGGCTGACCTTGGTAGATCTCACCTCGGCCAGCCAGACTTTATCCCCGCCTCTGCGGGGATGACCTTAGCTACTGGCCGGACGCGCCCGCGCCCAACCAATCAGGCCGCGCGCGTCCCCGTCATCGGGAAGCTGCCGAAGGCGCCCGCCGTCACCTGACCATCCAGGGTGTCGCCGTCGACGGTGGCTTCGGCGGTCAGCGTCATCGGCATCGGGATGGTGATGTCGAGCGACCAGGTCGCCTTGCCGCCCTCGATCTTGCCGTTCTTGACCTCGGTCGTACCCATCGCGCCGGCATATTCGCCGGTGAAGCTATCGCCGTCAGAGCGGATCGTCAGCGTCGCCTTCTGGTCGCCCATCGGCGAGCGGGTCACGGTGTCCCAGGTGCCGTCGAAATCGGCCATATGCTCTCTCCTTACTTCGCTGCCGGAACCGGGGCCGCGGCGGGGGTTGCCGGGGCCGCGGGGGCGCCGCCGACCACCTCGACAGGGATGCCGAGCGAGTCAAGCTGCGGCTTCACGGTCTTCGCGTCGCCGACGACAATCCACGTCAGCTTCGACGGATCGATCGCCTTGCGGGCGGCGGCATCCATCGTCGCGGGCGTCATCGCCTGATAACGGGCGGGCAGCGTCGTGTAGTAATCGTCCGGCCGCCCGAACTGCTCGATTCGCATCAGCGCGCCCATCAGGTCGCTGCCGGTCTCGAAGCTGCCCGGCAGCGACAGGATCGAGCTGCGGATCGCGCGGCCCGCCTCGTCCGCGGTCGTGCCCTGCGCACCCAGCCAGCCCGACAGGTCGGTTCGCGCCGCGGCGATCGCCGGGCCGGTCTTGTCGGTCTGCACCGGCGCGATGACCATGAAGGGCATGCGATCCTTCACCGTCTGCATCGACGTGCCGGCGTAATAGGCCCAGCCCTTCGTCTCGCGCAGGTCGGTGATGAGGCGCGAGGTGCTCGACCCGCCGATCACGTCGTTGGCGGTGGTCAGCGCCAGCGGATCCTCGCTGCCCTTCACCGGCAGCACTTCGCCGGCGATGATCATCGACTGCGGGCTCTGCGGCTTGTCGATCAGCAGGATGCGCTCGCCCGTCACGGCCGCCGGGGCCGCGAAGGTCTTCACGCCCTTCGCCGATGTCGGCGCGCGCCAGCTGCCGAGCCGCGCCTCGAGCAGCGGCTTCATCTCGGCGAGCGAGGTATCGCCGACGACGAAGATCGTGCCGTTGTCGGGACGGATCCACTTCGCATGGAAGGCGACCAGATCGTCGCGCGTCGCCGCCTTCGTCCCCTCGGGCGTGCCCGATCCCGTGAAGGGGATGCCGTAGGGATGCGCCGCGCCGTAGATGATCGGCGGCAGCGTGCGCAGTGCGATCGCCTGCGGCTGCGTCATCTCGCTGGAGATGCGGGCGAGCTGCGTCGCGCGCAGCCGCTCGACCTCGGACGGCGCGAAGGCGGGGTTGCGGACGATGTCGGTGAACAGGTCGAGCGAGCCCGGCAGGTTCGATTTCAGCGCCGACATGCTGATCGACGTCGAATCCATGCCGCCCGCGGCCTGGATGGTGGCGCCCAGCCGCTCTTCCTCCTCCGCGATCTGCGCGGCGCTGCGCGTCGTCGTGCCTTCATCGAGCATCGACACCATCAGCGCGTGCGTGCCGAGCTTCGTCTTGTCATCGGCGGCATTGCCGGCGTCGAAGGCGATGGCGACGCGAACCACCGGCACCGTCGAACGTTTCGCGAACACGACCTTCATGCCGTTCGACAGCGTGGTGCGCTCGATCGCGGGGAAGGTCAGGCCGGTGACCTGACCGACCACCGGCTGCTGCCGCGTCGCGGTGGCGGGCGGGGTCGTCGATGCCTGCGCCTTCACCGCCGGCGCCTCGTTGGCGGCGACGTCGCTGCCGGCCAGCGCCAGATCGGCGGCGGAGCGCTCGCCTGGCTCCAGCGTCAGCTTGAACACCGGACGGCCCAGCCACTTGCGCGCGGCCGCCAGCACGGTCGCCGGGGTCGCCGTCGCGATCGTCTGGAGGTCCTTCTTATATTCGGCCGGGTCGTTCGAATAGACCGCCCCTTCCGCCAGCGCGACGGCCTTGCCGCCGAAGCCGCCGACCTGCTCCAGCCCCTTCACGCGGGCCGACAGCGCCGTGGTGGCGGCACGGCGCACCTCGTCCGCGGTCGGGCCGTCCTTCAGGAACTGCGCGATGATCTCGTCCATGCGGCGACCGACCAGCGCGGGATCGGCACCCGGCTTCACGCGCGCCTGGATGTCGGCGAAGGACAGGTTCTCCTGCACCTGCAGGCCCGCCGACACGCCGACCGCCAGCTGCTCCTTGCGGACCAGCGCGTCGTACATGCGCGAGCTGCCGAGCCCGCCGATGATGTCGAGTGCGAGGTCGACCAGGTTGCTGTCCTGGCTGACCGCGCCCGGCGCGGTCCACTGGCGCGACAGGCGGGTCTGGGCGACGCGATCCTTCATCACCTTTTCGACCGGGGCGGCGAGCGTCGGCACCGGCACGTTCGGGCGCGGCGTCTCCGGCCCGCGCGGGATGTCGCCGAAATACTTCGCGACCTTGGTCTTCGCGGTGGCGAGGTCGATGTCGCCCGCCAGCACCAGCACGGCGTTGTTCGGGCCGTAGTGATCCTTGAACCACGTCTTCACGTCGTTCAGGCTGGCGGCGTTCAGATCGGCCATCGAACCGATCGTCGAGTGGCGATACGGATGCCCCTCGGGCAGCAGTGCGGCCAGCTCGGCATATTCGACCAGGCCGCCGGGCTCGTTCTCGCCCATGCGCTTCTCGTTCTGGACGACGCCGCGCTGGTTATCGAGCTTCTCCTGCGTCACCGCACCGAGCAGGTGGCCCATCCGGTCGCTTTCGAGGAACAGGATGCGGTCGAGCGCGCCGGTCGGCACGGTCTGGAAATAATTGGTGCGGTCGAACCACGTGGTGCCGTTCCAGTCGGTCGCGCCGATTTCCTCCAGCCGGCCGAAATACGCGCCCGGCGCATTCTCCGACCCGTAGAACATCATGTGCTCGAACAGATGCGCGAAGCCGGTCTTGCCCTTCGGCTCGTTCTTCGACCCGATGTGATACCAGATCGAGGCCGCGACGACCGGCGCCTTGCGATCGGTATGCACGATCACGCGCAGGCCGTTGGGCAGGGTGAAGCTCTCGTACGGAATGTTCACCTGCGACACGAGGCTCTGCAGCGACGGGCCCTGCGCGGTCGTGGCGGGTGCCTGCGCCAGCGCGGGCGCGGCGAGCGCGATCAGCGAAGAGGTGGCGGCGAAGCGAAGGGCGGTACGGATCATGGACGCTCGGTCTTTCATGTCGCAGATGGGACGACCGATCGCGTAAACCTCTCGGGCGGTCGCATGCAAGCGGCGGGGGTGCAGTTCGCAATGGCGCGCCTTGCGCTTGTAGCATCTTTGGCGGCACACCGGCGCCATCTGATCGCATACCGGGGGACCACATCACATGCGCCGTATCGCCGCCCTTCTCGCCGCACCCTTGATCGCCGGCGTCACGCTCGCCCAGCCGATCGCGGCGCAGGACGCGCCCGTCATCCGGCCCGAAGAGGTACGCGCGCACGTCGAGTTCCTAGCGGACGATCTGCTGGAGGGGCGCGACGCCGGCACCCGCGGCTATGACATCGCGGCGAAGTACGTCGCCAGCCGGTTCGACGCGTTCGGGCTGAAGCCGGGCGGCGAGCAGGGTGGCTGGTATCAGACCATCACCTTCCGCACCGCTCGCCCCGACCCCGCCAAGCCGGCCGCGATCACGATCGGCGGCACGCGCTTCGCCAGCGGCACCGACGCCGCGGTGGCACCCGACGCGCGGTTCCAGGACCAGAAGCTGGCGGCGGGCGCGGTGTTCGTCGGCTTCGGCCTCGACGCGCCGGCGCAGGGACAGGACGATTATCGCGGCCTCGACGTGCGCGGCAAGTTCGTCGTGATGCTGAGCGGCACGCCGAAATCGCTGTCGGGCGAGCTCGCCTCCAGCCTCGGCGCCGAAAAGGTGAAGATGGCGGCGGCGCGCGGCGCGATCGGAATCCTGACGATCCCCGCCCCGGCGCTGGTCAAGCGCGTCGGCTGGGAGCGCATCCGCGGTAACATCGTCGAGCCGCGCATGC
The DNA here is from genome assembly GCF_054489605.1 of Sphingomonas sp. RS2018. Taxonomy (NCBI): domain Bacteria; kingdom Pseudomonadati; phylum Pseudomonadota; class Alphaproteobacteria; order Sphingomonadales; family Sphingomonadaceae; genus Sphingomonas; species Sphingomonas sp. RS2018. The sequence goes on along the minus strand of NZ_JBTMWL010000001.1, from coordinate 571,581 downwards.
GGATGGCCGAACCCGACGGCAGCCTGTACCTGCCCGTGCCCGGCATCCGCGCCAGCGGCTATGTGTCGGGCGCGGCGGCCGAGGCGCTGTTCGCCGGCAGCGGCACGACGCTGGCCGCCGTGCTGACCGCCGCCGATGCCGGCACGCGCGTGCGCGGCGTGGCGCTGAAGCCTCAGGTGACGGTCGACCAGTCGAGCCTTGTTTCCACCATCACCAGCGCCAACGTCGTCGGTGTACTGCCCGGCACCGATCCCAAGCTGCGCAGCGAGTACGTCCTGCTGACTGCGCATCTCGATCACAATGGCGTCCACGCCGATGCGCCGGGCACCGACAAGATCTTCAACGGCGCGATGGACAACGCCGCCGGCGTCGCGACGATGCTGGAGGCGGCGCGCGCCTTCACCGCATCGGGCAAGCCGCCGCGCCGGTCGGTGATGTTCGTCGCGCTGACAAGCGAGGAGGACGGGCTGCTCGGCTCCGACTATCTCGCGCGCCATCCGCTGACCCCGGCCGGCGGCGCGGTGGTGGCCGACGTCAATCTCGACATGCCGGTGCTGCTCTACAAGCTGGAGGACGTCGTCGCCTTCGGCGCGGAGCATTCGACCGTGGGCGAAGCGGTAGCGCGCGCCGCGGCGAAAACGGGCCTGACGCTCAGCCCCGACTTCATGCCGGAGGAGAACGTCTTCGTTCGTTCCGACCACTACAGCTTCGTGAAGCGCGGCGTGCCCTCGGTCATGCTGGCGACCGGGGTGAAGAACAACGGCGCCGCGATCTTCAAGGACTTCCTCGCCAAGACCTATCACACCCCGGCCGACCAACCGTCGCTGCCATTCGACTGGGTATCGGCCGCACGGTTCGCCACGATCAACTACGAGGTCGCGCGCGACCTGGCCGACGCCGACGCCCGCCCGCGCTGGTATGCCGACAGCCCGTTTGGCCAGCAGTTCGCGAAGGACCAGCCGAAAGCGGTGCGTCCGAAGTAACCTTCCCCCCCTCCCTCGTGAATGGAGGGCCCGGGGGTGGGTGGCCAAGAGGCGAGCGATCCGTTCCCCATCGGGCCGACCCACCCCCTACCCCTCCCTTGTGCAGGGAGGGGAGTATTCAACACCGCCTCTTGTGTTGCCATAATACAACACCATTTCTGTCGGTGAGACGAACAGGGACGCGATATGAACCTCGAGAAATTCACCGACCGTGCGAAGGGCTTCCTCCAGTCGGCGCAGACCGTCGCGATCCGCATGTCCCACCAGCAGATCGCGCCCGAACATCTGTTGAAGGCGCTGCTGGAGGATGAGCAGGGCATGGCGGCCGGGCTGATCGCGGCCGCCGGCGGTGATGCGAAGCGTGCGGTGTCAGAAACCGATCTGGCGCTGGCCAGGATCCCGGCTGTATCGGGCTCGGGCGCGCAGACCACCCCCGGGCTGAACAACGATGCGGTCCGCACGCTCGATACCGCCGAGCAGATCGCGCAGAAATCGGGCGACAGCTATGTCACGGTCGAGCGGCTGCTGGTCGCGCTGGCCCTCTCGCTCAACACCGCGGCGGGCAAGGCGCTGAAGACCGCGGGCGCGACGCCCGAGGCGCTGAACACCGCAATCAACCAGATGCGCGGCGGACGCACCGCCGACACCTCCGGCGCCGAGGATCGCTATGACGCGCTCAAGAAATTCGCGCGCGACCTGACGCAGGCCGCGCGCGACGGCAAGCTCGATCCCGTCATTGGCCGCGACGAGGAAATCCGCCGCACCATCCAGATCCTCGCCCGCCGCACGAAGAACAACCCCGTGCTGATCGGCGAACCCGGTGTCGGCAAGACCGCGATCGCCGAAGGCCTGGCGCTGCGCATCGCCAATGGCGACGTGCCCGACACGCTGAAGGACCGCCGCCTGATGGCGCTCGACATGGGCGCACTGATCGCCGGCGCGAAGTATCGCGGCGAGTTCGAGGAGCGGTTGAAGGGCGTGCTGGACGAGGTGCGCGGCGCCGAGGGCGAGGTCGTGCTGTTCATCGACGAGATGCACACGCTGGTCGGTGCCGGCAAGGGCGACGGCGCGATGGATGCGTCAAACCTTCTGAAGCCAGCGCTCGCGCGCGGCGAACTCCACTGCATCGGCGCGACGACGCTCGACGAATATCGCAAATATGTCGAGAAGGACCCCGCGCTCCAGCGGCGGTTCCAGCCGGTCTATGCCGACGAACCGACGGTCGAGGACACCATCTCGATCCTGCGCGGCCTGAAGGAGAAATACGAGCTACACCACGGCGTGCGCATCACCGATGGCGCGATCGTCGCGGCGGCGACGCTCAGCAATCGCTACATCACCGACCGCTTCCTGCCCGACAAGGCGATCGACCTGATGGACGAGGCCGCGAGCCGCATCCGCATGGAGGTGGAGAGCAAGCCAGAGGAGATCGAGACGCTCGACCGCCGCATCATCCAGCTGAAGATCGAGCGCGAGGCGCTGAAGCGCGAGAGCGACCAAGCGTCGAAGGACCGGCTGGCGACGATCGAGAGCGATCTCGTCAACCTCGAAGAGCAGTCGGCGGCGCTCACCACTCGGTGGCAGGGCGAGAAGGACAAGATCGCCGGTGAGGCGCGGATCAAGGAGCAGCTGGAGGCCGCGAAGCTGGAGCTGGAGCAGGCGCAGCGCGGCGGCGACCTCGCGAAGATGTCGGAGCTGTCCTACGGCACCATCCCCGCGCTCCAGAAGCAGCTTGACGAGGCGCAGGTCTCGACCGGCTCCGCGATGCTGCGCGAAGAGGTGACCGCCGACGACATCGCCGGCGTGGTCGGCCGGTGGACCGGCATCCCGGTCGAACGGATGCTGTCGGGCGAGCGCGAGAAGCTGCTGAAGATGGAGGAGGCGATCGGCCGGCGCGTGATCGGACAGGCCGACGCCGTGCGCGCGGTCGCGACCGCGGTGCGCCGCTCACGCGCCGGGTTGCAGGATCCCAACCGGCCGCTCGGGTCGTTCCTGTTCCTCGGGCCGACCGGCGTCGGCAAGACCGAGCTGACCAAGGCGCTGGCCGAATTCCTGTTCGACGATTCCGCAGCGATGGTGCGCATCGACATGAGCGAGTTCATGGAGAAGCACGCGGTCGCCCGGCTAATCGGCGCCCCTCCCGGCTATGTCGGCTATGAGGAGGGCGGCGTGCTGACCGAAGCCGTCCGACGGCGGCCCTATCAGGTCGTGCTGTTCGACGAGGTGGAGAAGGCGCACGCCGACGTGTTCAACGTGCTGCTGCAGGTGCTCGACGACGGGCGCCTGACCGACGGACAGGGCCGCACGGTCGATTTCTCGAACACGCTCATCATCCTGACCAGCAACCTCGGCAGCCAGTATCTCGCGTCGCTGGGCGACGGCGAGGATGTGGCGAGCGTCGAGCCGCAGGTGATGGACGTCGTGCGCGCGCACTTCCGTCCGGAATTCCTCAACCGGCTGGACGAGATCATCCTGTTCCACCGGCTGGCGGCGGAGCACATGGCGCCGATCGTCGACATCCAGGTCGCACGGCTCGGCAAGCTGCTGGCGGATCGCAAGGTGACGGTGGAACTGTCGGACGCTGCCAAGGTCTGGCTGGGCCGTGTCGGTTACGACCCGGTGTATGGCGCGCGCCCGCTCAAGCGCGCGGTGCAACGCTACCTGCAGGACCCGCTGGCCGACCTGATCCTGCGCGGCGAGGTCCGGGATGGGGCGACGGTGCATGTGGACGAGGGGGATGGGGCGTTGGTGCTGGCGGTGGCTTGATACGAAAAGGGCGGGCTCTTTCGAACCCGCCCTTTTACTCACTGTCGGAGAATGCGGTTTCAGAAACCTACGCGAAGCTGGATACGCCCGGATCGCGGTGCCTGGAAAACAAGCGGCGAACGATAATTGGGGTTGATTGCACCGACATCGTCATCGCCGAATTCGTCGAAGTCGAGCGCCGACTTACTGTTCAATACGTTGAAGACATCAAAGCGAATGCTGGCATTCACGCGATCGGATGGAACGCGCAGTTCGGCGGTCAAGCTGACCTCCTTACGCCAATCACTTTCGAAAGCAGTGCCGCGCTGTACGAGCTTACCCTGACAGAAGTTCCCGGCTGCACCATACTGCGCCGCGAACGGATCGATGCTTTCCGGGACGAAGCCGATGCAGCCAAACTTCTTAGGCGATTGGATCTGAACGTTGGCGCCCAGATTCAGGAAGTCACCGATCTGATAGCTGCCATACGCCTTCACAGTATGACGCCGGTGACCAGGAAGGAAGCCGTAAGACCCCAACGTCAGACCCGGCTGATCAAAGTCCTGCGTCGCACCAGTATCCGACTGCCCAACGTCCGACTTGGCGCCACCTTCGTAGTTGCCGCGAAGTGACGACCAAGTATAGGAGCCCGAGAAGCTCCACTTTCCATCAAACTCGCGATCGACCGTTAGGGTAACGGCGTCATACGACCGCTTTGCTTTCGGATAACCAAGCTGTTCGGCGGTAAAATCCACGGTGGGTGTCGTACCATTCGGAAGTGGCAGCAACTGTATAGTTGCGGCCTCGCCCGGATTGACGAGAACATACTGATGAAAGCCAGTGAAGAAGCCACGGCCGCCGCAACCCGTTATGTTGTTGCGGGCGCAATACGCGAGAACTGCCTGATCAATCGCCACGTCTTCGAGCACAGCGCCGAGCTTGCGATTGGTATAGTTCAGACCCACGCGCCACCGCTGGCCGATACGACGCTCAGCACCTATAATGTATTCATCAAGCGACTGCGGTTTAAGGCCTTGTGCGATAAACGCCGTCGGATCGGTGATTTCACCGTCCGCGGTAATCGTACAGTTCGCTACCGTTGTTCCGGGGCAAGCCTGGGAATTCGTGATCCCGAGAATCGGCGCACCATAGATCGGAGTACTGTCGGGGTTTAGACCGGCGAGACGATAATAAGCGGTATAGTCCAGTTCGCGGCCCGCACCCCGGATGTTGGTGTTAGCTGCAATCGGAACGAAATAGCGTCCGAACGAGCCGAACACCTTGGTCGAGCCGTCGCCAAACGGATCGACGGTAAAGCCCAGGCGCGGACCCCACTGATCGCCGGACTTGTAGAACGGCACACCGCCAGCATCCTTGTTGACAAAGCGATCGTTGCGCACGCCCAACTGAAGATTAACGCGATCCTGGAATAACGACCAACTGTCCTGAATATAAAAGGCTTCGTTTGTCGTGTTGAACGTGCCACCGTTCTCGAACGTCCGCGTGGACACGAATTGTGTACCAGCCGGAAGCCGTGTCAGATCGGTTCCATTAGCGGTGCTGAGTGTCGAAGCACCGCGTCCGATCGTCGTCGACAGCTGCGTTGCATCCAACGACTCGCGATCATATCCGAAACGGATATGATGCGAGCCAAAAGCACGGAAATAAAGATCGACGTCGCCACGATAGAAGCTTCGCTTGTCGTTGTTCGTCACGACCGAACCCGTGCCATTAGCCAATTCGGTCGGCGTGCCCGTGCGATTGTCAGTGACACGCTCCAGCGTTGTGTTCGCCGGGAGCGTCGCGGTGCGGTTCTTGTTTACGCCATATGCGCCCGACACCGTAATCCACGGCGCGAACGTTCCGGTGTACCGGCCGACATAGTTTTCACCGCCTGAAAGGCTGGTGGTGCGACTGACGAAACGGCCGCGCGTATTTGTATTAGAGTTGTACACGGAGACAACATTGTCCGACTCTCCGGTGCTGTTGAAATAGGTCAACTCCAGTCGCTGGCCGTCAAACGGCACGAAATCAAGCTTACCGCCGTAGAACGGACTTTTCGTGCTCTGTCGCGTCGAGCGATTGTTTGTCGCGTCGGCCGCAGACGACGTTCCGTTTTCACTTACGACATAGCGATTGTTATAAAGACCAAAAAAGAACAGCTTGTCCTTGATGATCGGTCCACTTGCGGTGAACACCGCGTCGATACGATCGTTAAAGTCACCATCGTTATCGGCAAGATAGCTGTTGGGTGCATCCCCGCTCAGAAAATTCGGCTCCCAATTAAACAACACACCGGCATGATATTCGTTGGTGCCCGACTTCGTGATTGCGTTGATTACGCCGCCAGTCGCACGACCGAACTCCGCCTGAAAACCGCCTGTCTTGACTTCGACGGTCTGATAAAAATCGAACGGAATCGGCGTTGGCAAGAAACCCTGACGAAACTCAGTGATGTTCAGACCGTTGACGTAGTACGCGTTTTCCGTGAACGACGAGCCGCTGACCTGCGCTTGATTAGCAAACGCGCCATTCGCGGCAGATCCGCCTTGCGTTGTGCCTGGCGCCAACAAAATGACGTCGCGCAGCGAGCGCTGCACCGGCACACGCGTCTGCAATTCACCGATGTCGATGACGGCACCGGTCGTGGTGCGTTCGAAATCCTGAACCTGCACGCGGCCAGCGGTAACGACGATATCGCCCCCATCGCTGGATGCGGTGCCAGCTGCGCCGGTCGTCGCCAAGGTGAACTGGTTAGCGGAACTCGTCTGATTCAGGACGATGCCGGACTCCGTGTAGGTGTCGAACCCATTGGCAGTTATGGTGAACGTGTAAGTGCCCGCTGGCAGCTGGGGGATGCGGAAGCCGCCGCTGCTGTCAGTAGTCACGGTACGAACAAAACCCTGACTGTCTGACTTAAGTTCGACAGTCGCGGCCCCAACTCCCTGTCCGTTCGTACCCTGAACGCGACCAGATGCAGTCACATTCGTATAATCCTGCGCCGCAGCAGGTGCGGCGGCGAAGACGCCGGCGGTCAGGCCAGCGCCGAGGAGCACGATCGCCTGCAGGGCGGAACCGCCACGGAGCGCCTTGCGCTTGAAGATGGAAGTGCTGTTCACGAATTTTCCCTCGCTATTGGCCTTGCCGGTGCATCGCTGCACCGCCCCTCGACCGTTGCTTGTCACATCCGCGCGGACGCGTTCGGCGACATGGTGTGGGGATGAGCCGCCAACTAACCGCTGTAAAGCTGGCCACTTAGCCGGTTTCCGCTTTGTCGCTGCGCTGTAGCGAAAATGCCACATATCGACGGGGAACCAATAGCATGCTTACGGAGTTTCCGCGCCGTAGCGCGAAGTTGGTGGTCAGCCGCCCTTCGGCATGTTCCCCGCCAGCAACATCGGGTCGATACGCGCCTCGCCCCACTTCATACCCCAGTGCATGTGCGGTCCCGTCGCGCGGCCGGTGCTGCCGATTTCGCCGATCACCTCACCCTGACGCACGCGCTTGCCCGGTCGCACCAGAATGCGCGATAGATGGAGGAAGGCGCTGTTCAGCCCCATGCCGTGGTCGAGCATCAGCAGATTGCCCTCCAGCGTGAAGGGGTGGTCGGCGGCGAGGATGACGATGCCGTCGGCGGGCGCGACGATGGGGGTGCCGGCGCGGCGCGCGACGTCGACGCCGCTGTGGTAGGCGCCGGGCTCGCCGGCATAGATTCGCTGGGCGCCGAACAGGCCGGAGATGCGGCCGGTGACCGGCCAGACGAAGCGCTGGCGCCAGCCGTCGACGTCGCCGGTGGCGTTCGTCCGCGCGGCGGCGATCGCCGCGAGTTCGGGTGCGCGCAGGCGCTGGAATTCGGCGGTCGGCTGCGCCGTGCGCGGCAGGGTCGGCAGGCGCTCGATCCGCCACGCCTGCGGCGCAACGGTCAGCGGGCGGATCACGGGCGCGGCACCGGGTCGTGTCCCCACCAGCGTCGCGATGGCGGCGGCATCGCGGTCGAACGCGATCAGGAAGCGGCCGTCCGCCGCGACGGGCACAGCCTTGCCATCCAGCGTCAGCGCGATCGTTCCTGTCGGAACGCTGCCGCGCATCACGCCGCCCTGCACCGCCCCGCCGGTCAGGTCGAAATCACTATGCGTGGTGCTGGTGACTGGCGCCGGCATGGCCTGCGCTCGCTCCAGCTCAGTCGCCGGTGCCGCGACACAGCCAGCCACCGCGACCACTACCAGCCCGACCGCGAGTACGCCGCGGCGCGGCGCGCTCATTGGGGTGCCATCGCCTCGCTGGCGATGATCGCGCTGGCGTAGGCGGCCTGACGCTCGACGTCCCAGTAGCGCAGCTCCTCCAGCGGGATGCGCGCGCCCGACACCGCGCACAGCACGTGATCGCCGGTCGCCAGCACGCGGAAGCCATTGGCCATGTAGTGAAGCCGCGCGGGGCGGTCGGACTTGGACATCAACATGGCGCGCTTTCGTCGGTTGCTCGGTCGGCAGCCGTCAGAACAGGTCGGGCTGCGTAGGGGCGTCGACATAGGGTTTGCCGCCGCTCCGCTCAAGCCGGGCGTCGACGCGGCCATCGATGAACGCGAGCGTCAGCGCGCCCGCCGCGCGTGCTTCGGCGGCACTCGCGACCACGCGCCCGGTCGCGCGCGCCTCGATCCGGGCATAGCCCCGCTCCAGCGGTTTATCGGGGTGGGCGGCGTCGAGCAGCCGGGACAGCCCGTCGAGCCGGCTGCGCGCGCCCTCCACGCGCCGCTCCAGCATCGCCGGGCGCAGCGCAGCACCGGCGCGGTCGAGGTCGCGGCGACCAACCGCGACGCGCCGTTCGAGCGCGAAGCCGAGGCGGCGGACGAGGTCGTCGGCGCGCTGCCGCTGCGGCCCGAGCAGCGCGTCGCGACGCGGCAGAACGCGGACCAGCGCCGACAGCTGCTCGCGTCCGCGCTCGAGATAGCGGCGCACGCAGCGCTCGGTCCGTGCCGACAGGGAAGCGAGGCCGGCGAACAGGTCGGCGCGGACCGGCACCGCGAACTCGGCGGCGGCGGTCGGCGTGGGTGCGCGGACGTCGGCGGCGAAGTCGCAGAGTGTCGTGTCAGTCTCATGTCCGACCGCCGAGATGATCGGGATGGAGCAACCGGCGACGGCGCGGACGACGACCTCCTCGTTGAACGCCCACAAATCCTCGATCGAACCGCCGCCGCGCGCGACGATCACGAGATCCGGGCGCGGCACCGGCCCGTCGACGGGCATCGCGTCGAAGCCACGCACCGCCGCGGCAACCTCCTCCGCCGCGCCCGCGCCCTGTACCTTGACCGGCCAGACGATGACATGGGTGGGGCAGCGATCCTCCAGCCGGTGGAGGATGTCCCGGATGACCGCGCCGGTGGGCGAGGTGACGACGCCGATCGTGCGCGGCATGAACGGCAGCGGTTGCTTGGCTGACGGGTCGAACAGCCCCTCCGCCCCCAGCTTCGCCTTAAGCTTTTCGAGCAGCGCCATCAGCGCGCCCTCGCCGGCCAGCTCCATCCGCTCGATGACGATCTGGTACTTCGATCGCCCGGGATAGGTGGTCAGCTTGCCGGTCGCGATCACCTCGATGCCGTCGGCGGGCGAGAATTGCAGAGACGACGCCGATCCGCGCCACAAAACGCCGTCGATGACCGCGCCGTCATCCTTCAGGCAAAGATAGGCATGGCCCGACGACGCACGCTTCCATCCCGAAATTTCGCCGCGCAGGCGGACGTGGCCGAATTCGCCTTCCACCATCCGCTTCAGTTTCTGCGACAGCTCGCTGACCGACAGATCAGGTGCGTTGCTGCCAGGCACGGCCTCGGCTACCAGCCGGCTTGCCGCATAATCGTCGGAAAAGGGATCGGCCATGAACGTCCTGTTGCTGGGCGCCGGGGGGCGCGAACATGCGCTTGCCTGGAAACTCGCGCAATCGCCGCGCCTGACGCGCCTGTTCGCCGCACCGGGCAATCCCGGCATAGCCGCGCATGCGACGCTGGTCGACCTCTCGTCCAACGATCACCGGGCGATCGTCGATTTCTGCCGGCGCGAACATATCGGCTTCGTCGTGATCGGGCCGGAGGCGCCGCTCGTCGCGGGACTCGCCGACAATCTGCGCGCGTGCCGCATCGGCGTGTTCGGCCCCGGCAAGGTCGCGGCGCAGCTGGAAGGCTCGAAGGGCTTTACCAAGGATTTGTGCGCGCGCGAGGGAATACCGACCGCGCGCTACGAGCGGGTCAAGTCGCTCGACGGCGCGCGCACCGTAGTCGGCGAGTTCGGGCTGCCGGTCGTCATCAAGGCGGACGGCCTGGCCGCGGGCAAGGGCGTGACGATCGCGACGACGGCGGCCGAAGCGGACGACGCACTCGCCGCGCTGTTCGACGGCCACGGCGCCGAAGCGGTGATCGAGGAATTCCTGGAAGGCGAGGAAGCCAGCCTGTTCGTGCTGACCGACGGCACCAGCCTGATGTCGTTCGGCAGTGCGCAGGACCACAAGCGCGTCGGCGAGGGCGATACCGGCTCCAACACCGGCGGCATGGGCGCCTACAGCCCCGCACGGGTGCTGACGCCTGAACTGGAGGCGCGCGCGATCGACGAGATCGTGCGGCCGACGGTGGCGGCGATGGCGCGGATCGGCCACCCGTTTCAGGGCGTGCTCTATGCGGGGCTGATGCTGACGGCGGAGGGGCCGAAGCTGATCGAATACAACGCCCGCTTCGGCGATCCGGAGTGCGAGGTGCTGATGCCGCGGCTGGAGAGCGATGTGCTCGACCTGCTGATCGCGACCGACGACGGCACGCTGGGCAGTCGGGACGCGACATGGCGGGACGAGACCGCGCTGACGGTGGTGATGGCGGCGGACGGCTATCCCGGCACGCCGGCGAAGGGCGGTTCGATCGGCGGTATCGATGCCGCGGAAGCGACCGGCGCGATCGTCTTTCACGCCGGCACTGCCGATGGTGACGGCAGCATCGTCGCCAACGGTGGGCGCGTGCTGGCGGTGACGGGCATGGGTGCGACCGTGGCGGCGGCGCAGGCGGCGGCCTATGCCGCGGTGGACGCGATCGACTTCCCGACCGGCTTCTGCCGCCGCGACATCGGCTGGCGCGAGGTGGCGCGGGAGCAAGGATAGGGTTCGACCAGGGGCGGCACCCTCACCCTTCCCACCGGCTACGCCGGCGGGCCCCTTCCCTCTCCCGATGGGAAAGGGAGGGAGGCGCGAAGCGCCGGAAGGGTGAGGGTGACCGGCACACCCTACCCCTTCCGCTCCCGAAAATCCGCCGGGTCAATGCCGTGGCGCGTCACCTTGTCGTAGAAGGTCTTGCGCGGGATGCCGAGGTCTTCGAGCGCGCGGACCACGCGGCCGCCGGCGCGGGTGAGTGCCGCGCGGATCGCCTCCGCCTCGAACGCCGCGACCTGGCTTGGCAGATCGGTGCGAGCCGGCGCTAACGATTGCGGCGCGACGCCGAGCACGCTCTCAAAGGCGAAGTTGCGCAGTTCGCGGACGTTGCCGGGCCAGCCGTGCTCGACGATCCTTCGCGCCGCTGCTGCGCCGACAACGGCGTCGTGGCGACCGGTCTGCGCCTTCACCTCCTCGACGAACACCGCGAACAGCCGCTGCGCATCGTCGCCGCGCTCACGCAGCGGCGGCACGCGCAGGCGGACGGTGTCGAGGCGGTAGAACAGATCGGCGCGGAATGTGCCGGCCGCGACCGCGGCGGACAGGTCGGCCTTCGTCGTCGCCACCACACGCAGGTCGACCGATTGCGGACGGTTCGCCCCGATCGGTAGCACCTCCCGCTCCTCCAGCACGCGCAGCAGCGCCGCTTGTACCGACAGCGGCATGCTGTCGATCTCGTCGAGCAGGAGCGTGCCGCCGCTCGATGCCGCGATCTGACCGTCGCGCGACAGGCGGGTGTGGCCGACGCTGTCGGCGGCGTGGCCGAACAGCTCGACCAGCGCGGACTCGGCGGTCAGCGCAGCGCAATTCACCGCGATCAGCGGCCGTCCGCGCCGCGGCCCCTGGCGGTGGAGCAGATGCGCGACGATCTCCTTGCCCGTCCCCGTCTCGCCCTCGATCAGCACATCGACGTCTGCGGTGGAAAGCGTGCGGATCGTGGCGCGCAGCCGCTCCATCGCCGGGCTGTCGCCGATCAGCGGGCTGTCGCCGTCGCTCGCCTCGGCCAGCGCGCGCAGCCGCCGGTTCTCGGTCACCAGCGCGCGGCGTTCGAGCGCGCGGGCGATGCCGGCCAGCAGGTGATCGATCGCGAACGGCTTGGTGAGGAAGTCGAACACCCCGTCGTGAAGTGCGGAGACCGCCATCGCCACGTCGCCGTGACCGGTGACGAGGATGACGGGCAGGTCGGGATCGAGCGCCCGCACCGCCGCCGCGAAGGCGAGGCCATCCATCCCCGGCATGCGGATGTCGGACACGATCACGCCGTCGAACCCCTTCGACAGCGTCGCGAGCGCCCGCCGCGCGTCGGCATGGGCGACAACGGTGTGCCCCGCCAGCCGCAGCGACTGTTCGACCGCATCGCGCAGCGTGTCGTCGTCCTCGACCAGCATCACCGTCATGACGCGACCCGCAGTTCGAGTTCGAAGCGCGCCCCGTCCGCACCGGGCCGGTAGCGCAACTCGCCACCAAGCTCGCGCGCGATGTCGCGAGCGATGGCAAGGCCCAAGCCCAGCCCTTCAGGCTTGGCGGTGGCGAAGGGGGTGAAGAGCTGATCGACGATATCCGCCGCCACACCCGGCCCGTTGTCGGCGACGGTCAGCACAACGCAGTCGCCGTCCTGCGCGGCCGACAGCGTCACCCGCGCGTCGCCGCGTCTCGCCACCGCATCGAGCGCGTTCTGCAGCAGGTTGATGACGACTTGTTCGATGCGCACGCGGTCGCCCATGACCGCCGTCGCACGGATCGCCTCGTCCACGCCGACGCTGACGATGCCGCGCGATCGTTCGCCCAGGATCAGCAGCACACCGTCGATGACCGCGCCGACCGTCACCGTGCCGCCGCTGGGCGTGCGCCGCCGCGCGAAGCTGCGCAGCTCGCCCGTGATGCGACCGATGCGATCGGCGAGCGCGACGATGCGGTCGAGATTGCCGCGCGCATCGCCGGTATCGCCGCGATCGAGGAAGCGCGCGCCGTTCTCGGCATAGGCGCGGATCGCGGCGACCGGCTGATTGATCTCATGCGCGACGCCCGCGGTGATCTGCCCCAGCGTTCCCAGCCGATTGGCCTGCGCCAGCTCCTCGCGCGCCGCACGATAGCGCAGGTCGCTCGCCAGCCGCTCCTCCGATTCCGCGCGCAACTCGGCGGTGCGCGCCTGCACCTCCGCCTCCAGCGTCGCCCGCGCCTCGCGTTGCAGGCGGCGGGTGTCGTGGGCGCGGACGGCGAGCGCAGCGCCGATGCCGGCGGCGATCAGCGCCAGCAACGTCCACACCGCCGCGACCAGCCGCGCGGCGGACTGGGCGGGGTCGAGCGGGCTGAGGTGGTAAAGGCGCGCGCCCGCGATCGGCGCGGGCACGCTGGCAATGCGGTAGCGTGCCGGCCGTGCGCTCAGCGTCGCGGTGGCGTTGGCGCCGTCGACCGCGATCGGCGCGCTTTCGGGTGCGCCCGATCCGAACTGCAGCGTGCGGCGCGCGTCGTCGACCAGCCGCGGGTCGGGCGGACCCAGCGTCCTGAACCGCCAGTCGGGGACGCTGGTGACGAGGATACCGCCCCGCGCATCGACGACGAAACTGGCGCCGGTCGCGCGCGCCCAGGCCGCCTCGATCGCGTCGAACTCGACCTTCACGACGACGACACCGAGCGCACGGCCGTCGCGCTCGACCCGGCGGGCGAGATACAGCCCCGGCCGCCCGCTGACGGTGCCCAGCGCGAACAGCTCCGCCTGCCCCCGCGCCATCGCGTCGCGGAAATAGGGGCGGAAGCCGTAGTTCTTGCCGACGAAGCTGGTCGGCCGTCGCCAGTTGCTGGCGGCGACGGTCAGACCGGCGCGGTCGATGACGTAGATGTCGGCGGCATCGGTCCGCCCCGCGAGCAGTTCCAGTGTGCGGTCGAGTGCCGGCCGCGCCCTGGCATCGCCGGTCAGGGCGGCGGCAACGTCGGGATATTCGACGAGGACGAGCGGCAGCAGGCGAAACTTCTGCAACTCGCTTTCGAGCAGGCCGACATGGGTGCGCGCCAGCGTCGCCGCATCGCCGTCCGCCACCCCCGCACCGCGCGCGCGCGCCCAGCGGTCGACCAGCAGCGCGGAGACGAACACCAGCAGCAGCGCGGCGGCGATGATCCAGCGCTGGCGACGACTCGGCATGTGCGGATTATGACGCACAAAGCGGTTCGCGGTGGCGAATTTCCGCACGCTTCGTTCGCCACATTTCGCGCACGATGCGTTATTATGGTTTTCTTTCAAATGCTTGGGTCGCATGCACCCCGTGTGTGACCGCCAGCCCACCCTCGCCTATCCTCGCCGCGACCTCCGTCCAAGGAGGCGTGCAGGTCGCGGAGAAGGATGCATGATCGTCACTACCGAGCGTTCGCCGGACGCCGCCACGCTGGCGCGCATACCCTTTTATCGCCACCTCTATGTCCAGGTGCTCGTCGCAATCGTCGCGGGCGTGCTGCTCGGCCATTTCTATCCCGTCACCGGTGAAGCGCTGAAGCCGCTGGGCGACGGTTTCATCAAGCTGGTGAAGATGGTGATCGCGCCCGTCATCTTCCTGACGGTGGTCACCGGGATCGCGGGGATGCGTGAGCTCGCGACCGTGGGTCGCGTCGCGGCGAAGGCCTTCGGCTACTTCCTGTTCTTCTCGACGCTGGCGCTCGTCATCGGGCTGATCGTCGCCAATGTCGTGCAGCCGGGCGCGGGGATGAACGTCGATCCCGCCACGCTGAACGCCGGTGCGATCGCCGACTATGCACACAAGGCGGAGGAATCGACGCTCACCGCATTTGTGATGGGCATCATCCCGACGACGATGCCCTCGGCGCTGACCGACGGATCGATCCTGCAGACCTTGTTCGTCGCGATCCTGTTCGGCGTGTCGCTGACATTGGTCGGCAAGCCCGCCGAGCCGGTGCTCGACTTCCTCGAGCGCATCACGCTCGTCGTGTTCCGCATCGTCGGCATTCTGATGAAGGCGGCGCCGATCGGCGCGTTCGGCGCGATGGCGTTCACGATCGGGAAGTACGGCGTCGGCAGCCTCGTGAACCTCGGCGCGCTGGTCGCGACCTTCTATCTCACCTCGCTGTTCTTCGTGATCGTCGTGCTGGGCGCGGTGGCGCGGGCGCACGGCTTCTCGATCCTGAAGCTGATCGCCTATCTGAAGGCCGAGCTGCTGCTGGTGCTCGGCACCTCGTCGTCGGAGGCCGCGCTGCCCAGCTTGATGGCGAAGCTGGAGCGCGCCGGCTGCGACAAGGGGGTCGTCGGACTGGTCGTCCCCACCGGCTACAGCTTCAACCTCGACGGCACCAACATCTACATGACGCTTGCCGCGCTGTTCATCGCGCAGGCGACGGGGATCGAACTGAGCTGGGGCCAGCAGGCCGCGCTGCTGGGCGTGGCGATGCTGTCGTCGAAGGGCGCGGCCGGGGTCACCGGCGCGGGCTTCATCACGCTCGCCGCGACGCTCAGCATCGTGCCGTCGGTGCCGGTCGCGGGCATGGCGCTGATCCTGGGCGTCGACCGCTTCATGAGCGAGTGCCGCAGCCTCACCAACTTCACCGGCAACGCCGTCGCCGCGATCGTCGTGGCGCGGTGGGAGGGTAAGCTCGACCGGGCGCGCCTGACCGAGGTGCTGAACAACCGTCGCATCAGCGATGCCGAGACGATCGACGAGGACGACGCGCTGGTGACGGTGCGCTGACACTGACCTGACCGTGCGCCGGCCGAAGCGGACACCGCCGGCCGGCGCACGAAGACAACGATAAGAAATTCGGAGGAGAGAATGATGAAAGCGATGTTTCACGCCGGCAGTGCGCTGGCCGCGCTGATCGCCGCGCAGGCGGCTCACGCGCAGGATGCCCCGCCCCCGCCGCCCGCCCCGGCCGCGGAGAGCGTCCCCGGCCTGACCGCCTCGACGCAGACCGACGCCAGCGCGACCGCGCCCGCCGCCGGTCAGGATATCGTCGTCGTGGGCTCCCAGATCCGCGGGTCGAGCACCACCGCCGCGCTGCCCGTCTCCGTCATCGACACCGCGCAGATCGACGCGACCGGCGCGGTATCGGGCGACGAGCTGTTCCGATCGATCCCGCAGGCCGGCGACGTGACGTTTAACGAGGCGAACAATCCGCAGACATCGAACGCGGCGCGCGGCGACGTCGGATCGATCAACCTGCGCAACCTGGGCGTCGGCAACACGCTGGTGCTGCTCAACGGCCGCCGCCTCGTCCAGCATCCGACCAGCCAGGCCGGCGACGGCAACGTGCCGGTGCTCGGCTACAATTCCAACGCGCTGCCCGTCGCCGGGATCGAGCGGCTGGAAATCCTGCGCGATGGCGCCGCCGCCATCTATGGCGCGGACGCGGTGGCGGGCGTGGTCAACACCGTCACCAAATCGAACGTCAACGGCGGTCAGGTCGACCTGCGCTACGGCGGGGCGGAGGGCACGCACCGGCGCGAGTTCCAGGCGACCGGCCTGCTCGGCACCGACTTCGCCGGCGGGCGCGGCAACGTATCGGTGTACCTCGACTATACGCACCGCACCGCGCAGCTGGCCGAGGATCGCGACTACACTGCGACCGACAATCTGCTGTCCTATTTCGCCGACGATCCACGCTTCGCCGGCAACCTGACCGCGGACGGCCGCGCCACACAGTCGCCGTGGGCGAACCTGGCCGTCGTCGGCGGCCCCGGCACGATCCGCCGCGGCACGACCGCGTTGACGTCGTCGGCCGGCGCGTTCCACACCCAGTCGATCCTCAACCCCGGCTGCGTCCAGACGGTGAACACCGACACCTGCATCGGAACGGGCACGCGTGCGACCGCGACGACGTTGCGCTCCGAACGCTTCGACACGCGGCCCGGCACGACGGTGTCGCCGCGCATCGCGCGCTTCAACAGCTTCCTGTCGGCACATTACGACCTCAGCGATACGGTAACCGCCTATACCGAGCTCGCCTATTACCGCGCCGACACGCGGCGCGTGCAGCCGCCGACGATCAACCTGAACACGATCGTCATCCCGGCCAGCAACTACTGGAACCCGTTCGGTCCGACGACCTTCGCAAACGGCGCCGCGAACCCGAACCGTATCGCCGGGCTGACCAACGTCCCCGCCGCCGGTCTGCCGGTGCGCCTGTCGACCTATCGCTTCGTCGATGCCGGCTATCAGGTGGTGAATGTCGAGAACTGGCAGTCGCGCTTCCTGGGGGGCCTCCGCGGTCAGATCGGCAGCTTCGATTTCGACACCGCGCTGCTCTATTCCGAAGCGCAGGCGACCGACGTGTCGAATGCGATCGACATGACGAAGCTGCAACAGGCGCTCGCACTGTCGACGCCCGAGGCCTACAACCCGTTCAGCGGCGGATGTTCGGCGACCCCCAGTCTGAACGACTGCACGCCGTCGTCGCAGGCGACGATCGACAGCTTCGGCTTCGACCTGACCCGCCGGTCGCGCACCACGCTGGCGCTTGCCGATTTCAAGGTGTCGCGCGCCGACCTGTTGTCGCTGCCCGGCGGCAACCTCGGCATCGCGCTGGGCGTCGAGGCGCGGCGCGAGACGCAAGCGGACATCCGCGACGCCAACGTCAACGGCACCAACCAGTTCGTCGATGCGGTGACGGGCGAGCGCAACCTGTCGAACACCGCGGCGGTCAGCCCGACGCCCTCGACGCGCGGGCGGCGTACCGTCTTCTCCGCGTTCGGCGAGCTGGCGGTGCCGGTCGTGTCGCCATCGATGAACGTGCCGCTGGTCCATCGGCTGGAGCTGCAGCTGGCCGGGCGGTACGAGCATTACAGCGACTTCGGCTCGGTCGCGAAGCCGAAGGTCGCCGCCGCGCTCGACATCGTTGAGGGCTTCCGCTTCCGCGGCTCCTATTCGATGGGCTTCCGCGCGCCGAACCTCGAACAGACCAACACGGTCCAGTACTCGCGGCTGGGCAGCAACACCGATTTCCTGCGGTGCGAGGCCGATTTGCGCGCGCGGCGGATCGCCAACTTCGGGGCATGCGGCCGGGCGGTCAGCTATTCGATCTTCGTATCGGGCAATCCCGACCTGAAGCCCGAGGAGAGCACGAGCTGGACCGCCGGCGTTGTCGTTCAGCCCGACTTCGGCAACCCGGCGCTCGGCCGGTTGACGCTGACCGCCGATTACTGGTCGATCGACCAGACCGGCATCGTCGGCCAGTTCGGACCGCAGAACGCGCTGGTGCTCGATTATCTGCTGCGTCAGCAGGGATCGTCGAACCCGAACGTGGTGCGCGCCGCCGTCACCGCCGACGACACGCCGATCTTCGCCGGCACCGGCCTCGCTCCCGCCGGCGTCGTCACGCAGATCAACGACCAGTTCACCAACCTGCTGCCGCAGACGGTGCAGGGCATCGATCTCGCGCTGCTCTACAACGTCCGCACCGGCATCGGGAAGTTCGATCTCGCGCTGAATGCCGCGCATCTCGTCAAGTTCAGCCGCGAGACGCCGCCCGCCGTCGCCGCGCTGTTCGACGCGCGCGCCGCAGGTCAAATTAACCCCGCCACCCCCCTGACCGACGCCACCGACCTGATCGAACAGCGCGGCCGGCCGAAGTGGCGGCTGTCGGGATCGCTGACGTGGAGCCTGAAGCGCTTCCAGATCGGCGGGTTCGTCAACTACACCGCCGATGTCGACGACACCGCCTTCCTCGACGCGAACGGCCTGCCCTATGTCGTGCGCGGGCAGGCGACGGCGAACCTCTATGCGCAATACCGGTTCAAGGGCGGCGCGCTGGACGATACGCGCATCCGTGTCGGTGCGCGCAACATCTTCGACACCGATCCGCCGATCACGGCTGACGGCTTCCTCGGCTCGCTCTACACCCCCTATGGCCGCTACTGGTACGGCTCGATCAGCAAGAGGTTCTGATGCGGATGTTCGCCCTCCTCGCCCTCGCGGCCATCGCCATGCCGGCCGCCGCGCAGGTCGCGCCGCCGGTCGTTCGCACCGTCGCCGCCCGCCCGGCGGCGGGACCGGCCCGCACGATTCTGTTCATCGGCAACAGCTTCACGCAGGGCGCGCATTCGGCGGTACGCAACTACCGTGCGAACACGGTGACCGACCTGAACGGCGACGGTTACGGCGGCGTGCCGGCGCTGTTCAAGCGCTTCGCCGAGCAGGCCGGGCTGAACTTCGCGGTCAGCCTGGAGACGCAGGGCGGGCGCTCGCTCGGCTTCCATCTGGCGGAGCGTTCGGCGCGGTTCGATCGTGCGTGGGACATCGTCGTGCTGCAGGAATTCTCGACGCTCGACCGGCAACGGCCCGGCGACGCGACCGCCTATATCCGCGATGCCGCCACGCTGGCGACGATGTTCACCCGCCGCAACCGCGCGGTCGAGGTGCTGCTGATGCCGACGTGGACCCGCGCCGATCAGGTCTATCGCGGCAACGGGCCGTGGGCGAACACGCCGGTCAACCGCATGGCCGACGACCTCTACACCGCCGCGGTCCGCGCCCGCGCCGCGTCGCGCGACATCGACGGGCTGATCCCGGTCGGCCTCGCCTGGAACCGGGCTTTCTCGGCCGGTGTGGCCGACCCTAACCCCTATGACGGCACCAGCTTCGGCCAGCTCGATCTCTGGGCCTACGACCAGTATCATGCCAGCGTCGCTGGCTATTATCTGGAGGCGCTGGTCGTTTTCGGACGTATCACCGGCGTCGATCCGCGCACGCTGGGACCAAGCGAACTCTGCGCCGACGAACTCGGCCTGTCAGACGCGCAGGCGGTGGCGCTGCAGCGCGTGGCGGCGGAAACGCTGGCAGTGACCAGCGGGCGATAGCATCTAGGAAACCGGTGTCATGATCGCTATGCTCCCGCAAAAGCGTTGGGAGAGGTAGCGATGAAGCGCGGTCTGTTGATGTGCGTGGCACTGGCACTGGCGGTGGCGGCCCCGGCGGGCGCCGGTGTGATCGGGCGGATGACGCCGGCCGAACCGATCACCGTCGAACGGATCGCGACATTGCCCGCTGCCGATCGCGCGGCCTGGACCACCTATCTCGACCGCTCCGCCCGGCTGATGGCTGCGGACAAGGCGGCGCTGGCGGCAGAGCGCCGCGGCCTCTCCGCCGTCCCGCCGAGCCCAGCCAACGGGCCGTCAGGCGGCGGCGGCATGGCGCTCGACCGCGCGGCCGACTTCTACGCCTCGGCCGAAGCACGCCGCATCGCCGACACGATCGTCAGCTTCCAGACGCCCGCCGGCGGCTGGGGCAAGAACATGGACCGCGCCGGCCCGGCGCGCCTGCGCGGGCAAAGCTGGGTCGTCATCGAAAAGCTGCCGGCCAACGCAGTCGACGACATCAAGGCCGATCCCAGCTGGCGCTACGTCGGCACGATCGACAACAATGCCACGATCGACGAAATCCGCTATCTGGCGCGCGTACAGGCGTCGGCACCGGGCGCGCCCGGCGAGGCGTATCGCGCCGCGGCGCTGAAGGGTTTGCGCTATGTCCTCGCCGCGCAGTTCCCGAACGGCGGCTGGCCGCAGGTCTATCCGTTGCAGGGCGGCTATCACGACGCGATCACCTTCAACGACGGTGCGCTGGCGCAGGCGGCCGCGCTGATGCTCGATGCGAGCGCGCGCAGCGGCGACTTCGGCTTCGTCCCCGCCGATCTGGCGACCGAGGCGCGGGGGTCGGCGAATCGCGCGCGCGACATCATCCTGCGCACGCAGGTCGTGATCGACGGCAAGCGGACGGTGTGGGGGCAGCAGCATGATGCGCTGACCCTCGCACCCGTCGGCGCGCGCAACTTCGAACCCAATGCGTTGTCGGCGGACGAGAGTGCGCAGCTGCTGCGCTTCCTGATGCTCCAGCCCGACCGGTCGCCAGCGGTACAGGCGGCGGTGGCGGCGGGTGTCGCGTGGCTGCAGGCGCATGCGCTGGCCGACGTCGAGTGGCAGCGCAAGCCGACCGGACCCGAGGGCCGGCGGCTGCTCCCCAAGCCCGGTGCCGGGCCGCTCTGGGCGCGCTTCTATGACGCGAAGACCGGCAAGCCGGTGTTCGGCGACCGCGACCGCACGGTGCACGACGACGTCAACGACATCAGCGTCGAGCGCCGCAACGGCTACAGCTGGTTCGGCACCTCCCCCGCGAGCACGATCGCTGCCTATCCCAAGTGGCGCGCGAAGGCCTCGTAAGGATCGACGCCGCGCCCCCTGCGTATATGCAGCGCGAAGGGGCAGGTGCATGACCGACACGACCGGACGACCGTGGTGGGAACGCGGCACCGTCTACCAGATCTATCCGCGATCGTTTCAAGACAGCGACGGTGGCGGCATCGGTGACCTCGCCGGGATCGAGCGGCGGCTGGACCACGTCGTGGCGCTCGGTGTCGATGCGATCTGGCTGTCGCCATTCTTCCCATCGCCGATGGCGGACTTCGGTTATGACGTCGCCGATTATTGCGGGGTCGATGCGTTGTTCGGCGACCTCGCCGTCTTCGACCGGCTGATCGCCGCGATCCATGCGCGCGGGCTGAAGTTGATCCTCGATTACGTGCCCAACCACAGTTCGGACCGGCACCCGTGGTTCGTCGAAAGCCGCTCGTCGCGCGACAATCCGAAGCGCGACTGGTACGTCTGGCGCGATCCCGCCCCGGAGGGCGGGCCGCCCAACAACTGGGTCAGCGATTTCGGCGGTTCGGCGTGGGAATGGGACGCGGCGACCGGGCAATATTACCTCCACGCCTTCCTGAAGGAACAGCCCGACCTCAACTGGCGCAACCCGGGGCTGCGCGCGGCGATGACGGACGTGCTGCGCTTCTGGATGGATTGCGGCGTCGACGGATTCCGCATGGACGTGCTGTGGCACATCGTGAAGCATGCCGACCTGCCCGACAATCCGGTCAACCCCGCCTGGACGCCCAGCATGCGCGAGCGGGACCGGCTGATCCAGCGCTACTCGACCGACCAGCCCGAGGCGCATGCGATCGCCGCCGACCTGCGCGCGCTGGCGGACAGTTACGGCGACCGCGTGCTGATCGGCGAGATCTTCCTGCCCAACGCGGCGCACGCGAAATGGTACGGGACGCCCGAGCGCCCGGAAGTCCACTTGCCGTTCAATTTCCAGCTGGTCGAGAACGACTGGGACGCTGCCGTCCTGCGCCGTGTCATCGCCGACTACGAAGCGTCGCTGCCCGCGTTCGGTTGGCCCAACTGGGTGTTCGGCAGCCACGACGCGCCGCGCATCGCCGCGCGGATCGGCGAGGCACAGGCGCGCGTTGCGGCGATGCTGTTGCTGACGCTGCGCGGCACACCGACGCTGTATCAGGGCGACGAGATCGGCATCGGCGAGGTCGTCATCCCGCCCGATCGCATCCGCGATCCGCAGGATTTGCGGGAGCCTGGTCTGGGCATCGGCCGCGACCGGTCGCGCACGCCGATGCCGTGGGACGGCGGCGAGCATGCCGGGTTCAGCGCGGTCGAGCCGTGGCTGCCGCTCAACCCCGACTGGCGCACCCGCAACGTGGCAGCGCAGGCGGACGACCCGGCCTCGATGCTGACGCTCTACAGGCGCCTATTGGCGCTCAGGCGGGCGGAGCCGGCGCTGTCGGTCGGCGCGATGACGCTGCTCGACGCGCCGGAGGGCGTGCTGGCCTATACCCGCGCGCATGACGGCCGTTCGCTGCGCATCATGCTCAATCTGACGGGGCGGGACGTTGAGGTCGACTGGAGCGGCGCGGTGCTGCTCTCGACCCTCGCCGACGCACCCATGCCCGGCACCCTGCGCGCCAACGAAGGACTTATCCTCGCATGAAGATCGCCATGCTCGCGCCCATCGCATGGCGGACGCCGCCGCGCGCCTATGGTCCGTGGGAGCTCGTCACCAGCCTGCTGACAGAGGCGCTGGTCGCGCGCGGTGTCGACGTCACGCTGTTCGCGACGCAGGACAGCATCACCGCGGCGACGCTGGATGGCGTCGTTCCCGCCTCCTACAACGACGACCCGTCGATCGATGCGAAGGTGTGGGAGTTCCGCCACCTCGCGCATCTGTTCGAGCGGGCGGACCGTTTCGACCTGATCCACAACCAGGCGGATTTTCCGGCGCACGCGTTTTCCGGGCTGACTGAAACGCCGATGGTGACGACGATCCACGGCTTCTCGTCCGACCGTATCCTGCCGATGTACGCGCCCTATCAGGGCCGGGTGCATTATGTGGCGATCAGCGATGCCGATCGGCACCCCGCGCTCAACTATGCCGCGACGATCCATCACGGTATTCGCCTCGACGACTTCCCGTTCGATGCGGAGGGCAGCGACGGCCTGCTGTTCTTCGGCCGCATCCATCCCGACAAGGGGGCGAAGGAGGCGATTGCCGCGGCGAGGGCGAGCGGGCGGAGCCTCGATCTCTACGGTCTGGTGCAGGACGCACCCTATCACGACCGGGAGGTCGCACCGGCGCTCGGCGACACGATCCGCTATCACGGGCCGGTCGGTGGTGAGACGCGGGTGCGGGCATTGGGCGGGGCTCGGGCACTTCTTCATCTGATCGGATTCGACGAGCCGTTCGGGCTGTCCGTGGTCGAGGCGATGGCGTGCGGGACGCCGGTGATCGCATTCGACCGGGGATCGATGCCCGAGCTGATCGAGGACGGCGTCAACGGCTTCCTGGTCGATACCGTGGACGAGGCGGTGCAGGCGATCGAGCGGGTCGGCGAGCTTGACCGCGCCGCGGTGCGCGGGACGGTGGTGGAGCGCTTCTCGGTCGATCGCATGGCCGACGCCTATATCGCGCTCTACAAGCGCATCCTCGGTCAGCCGCCCGCGTAGCGCAACCCGATCCACAGCGTGCGCGGGGTCGCGCGCTCGATCACATTCGCGCCGCTGATCCCCGCCTCGACCCGCGCGTCGGCGATATTCTCGGCCCGCGCCTCGACCGACAGGCCGCGCCCGAGCGGCAACACCGTGATGGCGTCGAAGGTGGTGGCGGGTGCGAGGCTGCGGCTGTTCTGATCGTCGTCGAACTGGCGCGCGACATGGCGGACGGTCGCCGACAGCAGCGCCGAGTTTTGCGACCAGCCGAGCGTTGCCGAAACCTGATCGCGCGGCGTCTGCGCCGGCACCAGCCCATCGAGCGCGATGGCGGCCCCCGATGCATCGACGCGCGACCGCACGCGGCTCCACGACGCGCGGGCGAAGGCGGCACCGCGCGTCGCCTCGGCATCGATCTCCACCCCGCGCGAGCGCACCGCGTCGAGGTTGCCGCGCACGCGGTAGACCCCGCCCGCCGCGACGAAGCCGACGCCGGGGAAGGTGCCGGGCCCGCGCGCGACGGTGATGTTGGCGATGGCGTCGTCCAGCCGGTTGTCGAACCACGTCGCCGCAACGCGCACGCCGCGCGACGGCGTCAGCGTCGCGCCGACCTCATAGCCCGACAGGCGCTCGGGGTTCAGCGCGGCATTGGCGGCGGTCGCATCGGCACCGACACGGAACGGGCGGTAGAGTTCGTTGAGCGTCGGCAAGCGCCAGCCGCGATAGGCGGCGCTGCGCAACGTCAGCGGTGCCGCGACCCGCCACGCGACGCCGACCCGCCCGGTTTCCTCCTGCCCCGAACGAGCGGCGAAGCGCAGGTCGGTCAGCGTCGCCCCACCAGCGATCGGCCGTTCGGACAGAAAGCCGCCGTCGATCGTCCAGCGATCGATCCGCCCGCCCGCCGCCAGCGTCACCGCGCCCAGCTCGACGCTGCCGTCCGCAAACACGCCGTAGCTGCGCGTGGCACCCCCCGCCTCCCGCCGCCGCGTCGGCAGCGCGTTCTGGAAGGTATAGAGTTCCTGCGTCCGCCCGGTCACATCGCGCAGATCCGCGCCCAGCCGCAGCGTCACGCGATCCCCCAGCGGCGGCGCCACCTCGATCCGCGCACCGAGGCCGGTCGCGGGCGTGTTGTACTGGTCGAGCGTCTGCGTCGCCGTCGTCCGCGCGGCATCGACGCTCGCGAAGCTCGACGCGAACCCGCGGGTCTGGACATAGGCTAGCGCCGACCAGCCCCATCGCCCGCGCCCGACAAAGCGCAGGCTGGCGTCCGCGCCCTGGCTGCGGTTGGCGGTGAAGGCGGTGCCGCGTTCCCGTCGATCGGTGAAGGCGGCGACATTGGCCTGCAGCTCGGTATCGGCGCCGATACCGATCACCGCGCGCACCGCACCCGACGCCTGCTCGTAAGGCGCCGCGCGATCGACGGCCCCGCGGCGTTCGGCGACGGTGGGCACGAAGCCGTCGCCGCGCGCATAGGCGCCCGACACGGTCGCGAAGCCGTCGCCGCGCACCAGCGCCGCCGACGCCTGCGCATCGACGCCCGCGCGAATGCCGTAGCTCAGGCGAGCGTTGACACCGCGCAGCTGATCCGGCGCCGCGCTGTCGAGTTCGATCGTGCCGGCGAGCGCACCCGGCCCGTAATAGCCGCTACCCCCGCCGCGCGTCACCCGCACCTGCCCCAATCGGTCGGTCGCATAGGCCGGAAACGCCACCCAGCCGCCGAACGGATCGGCCTGCGGTACGCCGTCGAGGATCAGCAGCGCGCGGCTCGACGCGGTGCCGCCGATGCCGCGCAGAGAGATGCCCTGGCTGGTCGGGTTGGCCGAGCGCGCATCGCTGCGCCGGAATTGCTGCAGCCCGGCGACGTCGCCGAGCACACTCTCCAGTCGATTGGCCGCACTGCCGGTGATGCGATCGCGGTCGATCGTCACCACGCCGACGGTACGATCGGCGGGCGACGCCTCCAGCCCGCGACCGGTCACGACGATATCGGCGGGTTGTCGCTCCTGTGCCCCGGCAGCGGCGGGGACGAGGGAGAGGCCGCAGGCGACATGGGCCATGGCCCGGAGCGACGGTCGAGCGCCGCCAAAGTTTACCGAAACGTCCTTCATTCGTCCCCCGTCGTCACTTTCGCTACCTTTGTCGCTTTTGCCCGGATGCGGGCGACGGGAGGGCGATCGTCCCCCGCGAAGCATATCCCGGCGATGTAGGACAGCGGTTTCGCGCGTGGGGTCAGCGCCACCGGGCGGCGAAGTTCGGGGAAGCGATGAAGCTGGCCGGCACCGGCGCGGTGGGCGGCGGATCGCAAACGCCCTCCTCGATATAATGCAGCGCCGATGTCAGGCCGTTGCGCGAGAAGGGCTTGGGGATCACGCCGTGCGCGCCGGCGAAGTCCTCGGGGATCTTCTTGGGGTTCGCGGTCACGAAGACGATCACCGTATCCGCCCAGCGCTGCTGGATCAGCGCGGAGACGTCGAGGCCGCTCGATCCCCGCGCCAGCTGGATATCGACGAAGGCGAGGTGCGGCGCGGGGCTGTCGGGCAAGGCCGCGACCTCGTCGATGCAGGCCGCTTCCGCCATGATGTCGTGGCCGCAATCCTCGACGATCGCCTCGATATCCATCGCCAGCAGCACCTCGTCCTCGACGACGAGCACGCGCAACGGAGCCTGATTGAACGTCATCATCCGTTCTCCACTGGAAAGCGGACGGTCACGCACGCGCCCGGATTGGCAGCGCTCCACGTGGTTTCGGCGCCGACCTGTCGTGACAGCCGCTGGATCAACGCACGTCCCAGCCGGTCCTTCGACATCTCGCCGGTGATGCCGGGTCCGTCGTCGGCGATGGTGATGACCGCCTTGCCGTCGCTCTGCGTGGCGGTGACGGTCAGCACGCCGGGACGGCCTTCGGCATAGCCATGCTTGATCGCATTCGTCAGCACCTCGTTCAGCACCAGCCCGAGCGCAGCGGCATGGGACGACGGCACCTCGATCGCCTCGACCTCGGTCCTGATCTCGATATCGTCGCGCCCGCTGGAGCCCACCACGTCGGATGCCAGATTCTTCGTAAAGGCGCCGACGTCGAACCGCGTGATGTCCTCCGACTGGTACAGCCGGCGGTGGACGGTGGCGAGCGCATCGACCCGCTCCAGCATCGCCTCCAGCTTCGCGCCGATCGCGGGATCGTCGATCGTCCGCGCCTGCAACCGGATCAGCGAACCGATCATGGTCAGGTTGTTCTTCACCCGGTGATCGACCTCGTGCAGCAGCAGCGTCTTCGCCTCCAGCGCGGCCTGTAGATCGGCGGTGCGGCGCTCGACCTCGCGCTCGACCTGCGCCTTCTGCTGCTCGATTGCCTGACGCGCCTCGATCCGGTCAGTCACGTCGAGTTGCGAGGCGAAGAAGAACTCGATCTCCCCCGCGCGGTTATGCACGGGACTGATATAGAGCGCGTTCCAGAAGGTCGTGCCGTCCTTGCGATAATTGAGCAGGTCGATCTCGATATCGGTGCCGCCGGCGATCGCGGCGGCGATCTTCTTGACCGAGGCTTGGTCGCTGTCCGGTCCCTGCAGGAAGCGGCAGTTGCGGCCGATGATCTCGTCGCGGTCGTAGCCCGTCAGCGTCTGAAACGCTTCGTTGCAAAAGATGATCGGATTGTCGTCCATCCGCGGATCGGTGATGACCATCGGCATCCGCGTCGCCCGCACCGCCGCGGCAAAGGGATCGCCCTCGCCGCGTTCATGCGCGATGTCGTCGGTCAGGTGCCAATCGTCGCGTTGCTTCAAGGCCGTTCTCCACGGGGTGGGGGGCGGCGCCGTCACATCGCCTGACCAGCCAGCTTTAACCGACATGAGGCGCGGGCGTTCCAAGCCCGCTGTAGCGCGTTGCGATGGCGCGATTTTTCGGGCGCGGCGGCGCGATAGACCGGAACGAGCGCCGGGCGGCGATGTTCTGAACACGGGCACGACGCCCCGGGGAGATGGGCGTGCTGAAGCGGACTGACGACGGCCGAGCGACGACGGAACCGGTGGTGCGGCCCTCGACGGCCGTCCTCGCCGCGGCCATCGCCACATCGGCCGAAGCACGGATCATCCTGGTCGCCGAGGATGAGCGCCGGGCCGACGAGATCGCTCGGATGGCCGCCGCATTCGCGCCCGACGCCACGGTGGTGCACGTCCCGGCGAGCGACGCGCTGCCCGGTGACGCCGCCCCGCCCAGCGCCGCCAATGTCGGCCACCGGGTCGCGGCGCTGCGCCGCCTGCGCCTTGCGGTCCACGACGCGGCGGCGGAGCGCATCGTGCTGGTCCTGTCGGCGGAGGCGAGCGCGGTGCGCTATGCCGAGCCGGCCGCCTTCGGTGCCGCGCCGCCCGCGCTGACGGTCGGCGACGCGATCGACGCGACCGCCTTTGCCGAACTGGCGGAATCGCTCGGCTATATCGCCGACGACCGAGTAGACGAGGCGGGCGAGGTCGCGGTGCGCGGCGCGGTGATCGACCTGTTCCCCAGCGACCGCGAGACACCCGTCCGCATCGCCTTCACCGATGGCACGATCGATTCGATCCGCAGCTACGATCCGGTGACGCAGCTCGGCCTCGACGATCTGACGACGGTGACGATCGGACAGGCGAGCGACCCCGACGCGGGTGAAGGCGTGGCGATCACCGACCATCTGCCAGACGCGGTCGTGGCGGTCGACGGTGGCGCCGAGGCGCGGCGGGCGCGCTTCGTCGCGCTGGTGTCGGACGGCACGGCGCGGCGGCGGACGATCGCCAGCCTGGTCGATGATGCAGCTTGGGCCGACATCGTCCAAGCACATCGGATCGCACTGGACACCGACGAAGCTGCGCCGCCGCCACGCTTCGTCGAGCGGGCGGATCCGGTCCGCGCCTTCCGCCGCTTCGCCCGCGCGACGCTCGCCGATAGCCGCATGGTCATCGCCGGATCGGCACGCGACCTGCGCTTCATCGCGGCCCGCGCGGGGCAGGACGTGGCACCGGTCGCCACGCTGGCAGAAGCGGCAGCGGCGCCGGTCGGCACGATCGCGACGATCGAGGCGCCGGTGCAGCGCGGCTTCGTCCACGGCGATCTGGTCGTCGTCGCCGCCGCCGACCTGCTCGGCAGCCGCGCGCGCCCGATCGACGAGCCGTCGCGCGGCGCCGCGGCGTTCGGGGACCAGAGCGAGCTGCATGTCGGCGACGTGGTGGTGCATGAGGATCACGGCATCGGCGTGGTCGTCGGGCTGGAAGCGCTGCCCGACGGTGGCGACGCGATCGTGCTGGAATATGCGAAGGACGCGCGCCGGCTGGTGCCGGTCGGCGATGCGGACCGGTTGTGGCGCTATGGCGCGGATCGCGATGCGGTGACGCTCGATACGCTGGACGGCGCGAGCTGGCTGAAACGCCGCGCGTCGATCGACGTGGCGATCGCCGAAAGCGCGCGGGCGCTGGCCGCCATCGCCGGCGAGCGCGATGCGCAGACCACCGCGCCGATCGTGCCCGACAACGCCGCCTACGAACGCTTCGCGGCGACCTTCCCCTTCCCCGAAACCGCCGACCAGTCGCGCGCGATCGCCGCTGTCCGGGGCGATCTGGCGAGCGGGCGGCCGATGGACCGGCTGGTCGTCGGCGACGTGGGCTATGGCAAGACCGAGGTTGCGTTGCGCGCCGCGGCGCTGGTGGCGCTGTCGGGGCGGCAGGTCGCGATCGTCGCGCCGACGACGGTGCTGGTGCGCCAGCATCTCGACACCATTCGCCAGCGCTTCGCGGGTACGGGATGCGAGGCGGTGGGCCTGTCGCGGCTGACGTCGGCGGCAGAGCGCAAGCGCATCCGCGCCGGGCTGGCCGACGGGTCGATCACGATCGTCGTCGGCACGTCCGCGGTGGCGGCGAAGGGCATCGACTACAAAGATCTCGCGCTGGTCGTGATCGACGAGGAGCAGCGCTTCGGCACCGCGGCGAAGGTGAAGCTGCGCGCGCTGGGGGCGGGGCACGTGCTGACGCTCAGCGCGACGCCGATCCCGCGCACGCTGCAATCCGCGCTCGTCGGGTTGCAGGCGATCTCGGTCATCGCCACCCCGCCCGCGCGGCGTCAGCCGATCCGCACCGTCGTCGATGCGTTCGACGACACGCTCGTCGCCCGTGCGCTGCGGCGTGAGCGGGCGCGGGGCGGGCAGAGCTTCGTCGTCGTACCGCGGATCGAGGACATCGCGCCGCTGGAAGCGAAGCTGAAGAAGCTGGTGCCGGAACTGGGTCTGGTGGCCGCGCACGGCAAGATGGATGCCGCCGCGCTGGACGAGGCGATGACCGGTTTCGCGGCGGGCGACGGCGACATATTGCTGGCGACCAACATCATCGAGGCGGGGCTGGACGTGCCGCGCGCCAACACGATGATCGTCCACCACGCCGACCGCTTCGGCCTGTCCCAGCTGCACCAGCTGCGCGGACGGGTCGGACGCGGCGGGCGGCGCGGGCAGATCCTGCTGCTGACCGACAAGGACGCTACGATCGCCGAGGCGACGCTGAAGCGGCTGCGGACGCTACAGGCGTTCGATCAGCTGGGCGCGGGCTTCGCGATCAGTGCGCGCGATCTCGACATGCGCGGCGCCGGCGACCTGGTGGGGGAGGAGCAGGCCGGTCACATGAAGCTGATCGGGACCGAACTCTACCAGCATCTGCTCGGCCATGCGCTCCGCGTCGCGCGCGGCGAGGCGGTCGACCGGTGGCAGCCGGTGCTGAACCTCGGGCTGGCGGGCAGCCTGCCGGAGGACTGGATTCCGGAGGTGGACATTCGACTGTCGCTCTATGCGCAGCTCGCGCATATCGACGACGCCGGCGCGCTCGACGTGTTCGAGGTCGAGCTGGAAGATCGCTTCGGTCCGCTGCCCGCGGCGGCGAGCCTGCTGCTCGCCACCGCGCGCACCGGCATGCTCGCCCGCGCCGCCGGCATCCGTCAGATCGACGTCGGCCCCGGCGCGATCGCGCTGACTCCGATCGACGCGAAGGCCGAGCCGCCCGCGCCGTTCGAGAGCGTCAAGGGACGCTGGCTGGCGCGCGAGCGGATCGACGATCCCGCCGATCGGCTCGCGCGGGTCGGTGCCCTGCTGGAGGAGCTTGCCGGTTAGAGCGCGACCGGCGTCAGCGGATATCCAGCATCACGATCGCCTTCGGCGGCAGCGTCACCGTCATCACGCCGTCCGCCAGCGCGGGCGCCGCGAACGGAGCGATGCGGACGGTGTCGGGCGCGTCGAATGTGTTGTGCGCGTCGATCGTCGCCGCGGTCAGGATACGGCCGGTAACGGTCGTGCCGGTCAGCCCCGCCAGCCGCAGCGTCACGGTCGAGGGCGCGTTGGGATCGACGTTGGTCAGGCCGACATGGACGACGCCATCGGCGCCGCGCACCGCGCTGGCGCTGACCGCTGGCAGGCTCCACTGGCCGCGCGTGTACAACCGCGTGCTGATATCGACCGGCAGCACGGTCCCGTCCTGATAATCCTTGTACAGGTCGAACACGTGATAGGTCGGCGTCTTCACCATGCGGGCGCCATCGGTCAGCAGCATTGCCTGCAGCACGTTGACCATCTGCGCGATGTTGGCGCCGCGGACGCGGTCGGCATGCTTGGCGAAGATGTCGAGGTTCAGCGACGCGATCATCGCGTCGCGCAGACTGTTCTGCTGATAGAGGAAGCCCGGCGTGCTGCCCGGTTCCTGATCGTACCAGCTGCCCCATTCGTCGACCAGGATGGCGACGCGCTTCTTCGGGTCATGCTTGTCCATCATCCGCGAATGGCCGGCGAGCAATTCGTCCATGCGGACGGTCTTCATCAGCGTGCGCGCCCAGGCATCCTCGTCGAAACCGGTTGCCGGCCCCTTCTTCGTCCAATTGTCAGGCAGCGTGTAATAATGGACGCCGATCGCGGCGAAGCGGTCGCCCGCCTGGCGCATCATCACGTCGGTCCAGTTGTAATCCTCCGCATTCGCCCCGCTCGCGACCTTGGTGATCGAGACGCCGCGCGGCACTTTGATGAACTCGCTGTAGCGCCGAGTCACGTCGGCGGCATATTCGGGCTTCATCGACCCGCCGCAGCCCCATAGCTCATTGCCGAGACCGAACATCGGCAGCTTCCACGGCTCCTTGCGGCCGTTCTTCGCGCGCTGCGTGGCGAGCGTCGATCCGGTCGGCGACGTCATATATTCGACCCACTCCGCCATCTCGCGCGGCGCAGCGGTGCCGACGTTGCCGGAGACATAGGCCTCCGCGCCGATCAGCTCGGCGAAGTCCATGAATTCATGCGTGCCGAACGCGTTGTTCTCGGTCACGCCGCCCCAGTGTGTGTTGATCTTCACAGGGCGCTGCTTGCGCGGACCGATGCCTTCGCGCCAGTTATACTCATCGGCAAAGCAGCCGCCGGGCCAGCGCACTTCCGGCACGCGGATCGCCTTCAGCGCATCGACGACGTCGCGGCGATAGCCCTTGATGTTCGGGATGCGGCTGTCCTCGCCCACCCAGATGCCGCCGTAGATGCCGGTGCCGAGGTGTTCGGCAAACTGGCCGAACATGCGCCGGTCGTACTTCGGACCGGGACGATCGCCGCGCACCGTGACGATCTCACCCTGCACGCCGACGCGCGGCGCGTCCTGTGCGTGCGCGGGGGCGGCGGCCAGCAGCGCCGCGCCCATCAT
This sequence comes from Sphingomonas sp. RS2018, assembly GCF_054489605.1. Lineage (NCBI taxonomy): Bacteria > Pseudomonadati > Pseudomonadota > Alphaproteobacteria > Sphingomonadales > Sphingomonadaceae > Sphingomonas > Sphingomonas sp. RS2018. The sequence goes on along the minus strand of NZ_JBTMWL010000001.1, from coordinate 539,236 downwards.
CGTCGCCAGTGTGGTACGCATGTCCGTCATCCTCCCCTGTGGCGCCGGCGGTGCCGGTTGCCGTTCGAAGGGACTATGCACACGCCTAGCAGGCTCGTCAATTTGTCCGACTAATCCTCGGCGATCGCGCTGGTATGCCGTGTGTCGGGCATGCGGATATACACGATCAGCGACACCGCGATCATGGCGGTGACGTACCAGTAGAAGCCTTCCTCCCACCCCGCCTTCTTCAGGCTGAGCGCCACCCATTCCGCCGTGCCGCCGAAGATGGTGTTGGCAAGCGCATAGGGCAGCGCGACGCCGAGCGCGCGGATATGGGCGGGAAACAGCTCGGCCTTCACAACCGCGTTGATCGAGGTATAGCCGGTGACGATCACCAGCCCGCCCATCACGAGCAGAAAGGCGGTGAGCGGATCGCGCGTCGTCGCGAGCGTGGCGAACAGCGGATAGGTGCAGAGTACGCCCAGCACGCCGAAGCCGATCAGCAACGGCTTGCGCCCGATCCGGTCGCTGAGCGCGCCCGCCATCGGTTGCAGCAGCATGAAGACGAACAGCGTCCCGCCATTGATCCGCGCCGCCGTCTCGCGATCAAAGCCCGAGGTGTTGACGAGGAATTTCTGCATGTAGATCGAATAGGCGTAGAAGGCGAGCGTACCGCCCGCCGTCAGCAGCATCACCGTGATCGCCTGACGCGGATGATGGCGGAATAGCGCGGTCATGCTGGATTTGGGCGCGTCACTGACCTTCGCATTGATGAAGCTCTGCGTCTCCGCCAGCCCGCGGCGGATCCAGAAGACGACGACGGCCAGCGCCGCGCCGATCGCGAACGGGATGCGCCAGCCCCATGCCTCCAGCGCCGCTTCCGACAGGGTGAATTGCAGCAAGAGGAGCACGCCGATCGCGACGAGTTGGCCACCGATCAGTGTGACGTACTGGAAGGACGAGAAGAACCCGCGGCGGTTCTTGCCTGCCATTTCCGACAGATAGGTCGCGCTCGCGCCATATTCGCCACCGACCGACAGCCCCTGCAACAATCGCGCGACGACGAGGATCGCGGGCGCCAGCAGCCCGACGCTCTGATAGGTCGGCGCGATCGCGATCAGCAGCGAGCCGGCGCACATTAGCGTGACGGAGAGTGCCAGGCCGCTCTTGCGCCCCTTCCGGTCGGCATAGATGCCCATCATCCACGCGCCGAGCGGCCGCATGAAAAACCCGACCGCGAAGACCGCCGCGGCGCCGAGCAGTTCGGCGGTGGGATCGTCCGACGGGAAGAAGTGCGGCGCGAAATAGAGGGTGAAGGCGGCGTAGGCGTACCAGTCGTACCACTCCACCAGATTGCCGGTGGACCCGCCGACGATCGCCTTGAGGCGGTCGCGATTGTGGAGGGGGGCGGTGGTGGTCATGGGCGGCGTTCCTTTCGGGGGACGCCCCACCATAACCGTTCGTGCCGAGCGAAGTCGAAGCACTTTATGCCGAGGTCGATCGCTCTACCCTCCGTTCGGCCTGAGCGTAGTCGAAGGCCGTTCGCTCGCCAATGTGCTTCGACTTCGCTCAGCACGAACGAAAGCTCATGCCACTGCGGGAAGCTTCTCCAGATACTTGTCCAGCGTGATCGGATAGTCGCGCACGCGGATGCCGGTCGCATTGTACACCGCGTTGGCGACCGCCGCGCCGACGCCGCACAGGCCGAGTTCGCCGACGCCCTTCGCCTTCATCGGGTTCGCCTTGTCGTCCGCCTCGTCGAGGAACATCACGTCCTGGTGCGGGATGTCGGCGTGGACGGGGACTTCATAGCCGGCGAGGTCGTGGTTCACGAACAGGCCGAAGCGCGTGTCGACCGCCAGCTCCTCCATCAGCGCGGAGCCGACGCCCATCGTCATCGCGCCGATCATCTGGCTGCGCGCCGACTTGGGGTTGATGATCCGCCCCGCAGCGCCGACCGCGAGCATGCGGCGGACGCGGGTGACGCCGGTGTACATGTCCACGCCGACCTCGACGAAATGTGCGCCGAAGGTGGAAATCTGGTACGCCTTGTCGAGCTTGTCGTACTCGATCTTGTCCTCAGCCGTAAGCGCGCCGGCCTTGGCGGCATCGGCGAGCGATGCGGAGCGGTTGCCGCTGCGGACCTTGCCGCCCTCGAACACCGCGTCGGCCGAGTTGAAGCCCAGCCTTTGCGCGATGCTCTCGCGCAGCTTGACGCAGGCGGCATAGACGCCCGCGGTGGAATTGGCCGCGCCGAACTGACCGCCCGACCCCGCGGACACCGGATAGGCGCTGTCGCCCAGCTTCACGGTGACGGCGCTCATCGGCACGCCCATCATCTCGGCCGCGGTCTGCGCGATGATCGTGTAGCTGCCGGTGCCGATGTCGGTCATGTCGGTTTCGACCGTGACCTTGCCATTCTTCTCGAGCCGCACGCGCGCGGCGGAGGTGAAGTTGATGTGGTTGCGGAACGCGGCAGCGACGCCCATCCCCACCAGCCACTTGCCGTCGCGCACCTGCGCCGGCTTCGCGTTACGCTTCGACCAGCCGAACCGCGCGGCGCCTTCGTTCAGGCAGCGGGTGAGCTGGCGTTCCGAAAAGCTGCGCTCAGGCTTCTCGGGATCGACCTGCGTATCGTTCTTGATGCGGAAGGCGATGGGGTCCATCCCCAGCTTTTCCGCCATCTCGTCCATCGCGATTTCCAGCGCCATCATGCCGGGCGCCTCGCCCGGCGCGCGCATCGCGTTGCCCTCTGGCAGGTCGAGCACGGCGAGGCGCATCGACGTCAGCCGGTTGGCTCCGGCGTAGAGCAGCTTGGTCTGGTTGACCGCGGTCTCGGGCCCGCCGCCGGGCTGGTCGCCCGAACCGCTCTCATGCGCGATGGCGGTGATCGTGCCGTTGCGCTCCGCGCCGATACGGATGCGCTGGCGCGTCGCCGGGCGGTGGGTGGTGTTGTTGGCGATCTGCGGCCGCGTCAGCGCGACCTTGACCGGACGGCCCGCCGCCTTCGCGCCCAGCGCCGCCATCAGCGCGTCGGCGCGCAGGAACAGCTTCCCACCGAAACCGCCGCCCACGTATGGCGAAATCAGCCGCACCTTCTCCTTCGGCATGCCGAGCGTCTTGGCGAGGTCGCCACGGCCCCAAGCGATCATCTGGTTCGACGTCCACACGGTCAGCGCATCGCCCTCCCACGCGGCGATGGTCGCGAACGGCTCCATCATCGCATGGCTGTGATCGGGGGTGGTGTAGCGCGCGTCGAGCGTCACCGGCGCGGCGGCGAACGCCTTTTCGAAATCGCCGGTGCGGTCGGGCTTGGCAGGCTTGCCCTCCTCCTCGCCGGTCAGCGGCGCAGTCTTTAGCGCGGCGTCCAGATCGAACCGCCCGTCGGCGCGCGCATAGTCGACGCGGACTAGCGCGGCGGCGGCGCGGGCCTGTTCGAACGTCTCGGCGACGACGACCGCGATCGCCTGATGATAATGATCGACCTGCGGCCCGCCGAGCAGCTTCACCGTGTTGAAATTGCCCTTGGTCAGCTTGCCCGCATCCGCCGCGGTCACGATCGCGATGACGCCGGGCGAGGCGCGTGCGGCGTCGAGATCGATCGAGCGGATCGTGCCCTTGGCGACGCCGGCGCCGACGACGTGGCCATAGGCTGCGTTGGGCGCTTCGCGGTGATGCTCATAGGCGTAAGGCGCGCGGCCCGTGGTCTTGAGCGGACCGTCGATGCGGTCGAGCGGCTTGCCCACCACCGTCATGCGGTCGATGGGACTGGTGCCGGCGGGGGTGTCGAACTTCATGGCGATCAGGCCTTCGCTTGAGCGATGACGGAGGCCAGCGCGCGCGTCGCGAGCGGCAGCTTGAACTTGTTGTCCTCGGTCGGCGTCGCCCCTTGAAAGGCGCGCGCGGTGACAGCCGCGGCCCCCTGCGGCAACAGCGCATCCGCCGCCTCGACCCGCCACGGACGCGGCGCGACGCCGCCGAAGGCGACACGGCCGGTGCCATCGGGCTGAATCACCGCCGCGACCGAGACGAGCGCATAGGCATAGGAGGCGCGGTCGCGCACCTTCTCGTAGAAATGCTTGCCGCCTAGCGGCTTCGGCAGCGTCACCGCGGTGATGAGCTCGCCACTCTTCAACACCGTGTCCTGTTCGGGCGTGTCGCCCCACAGCCGGTGGAAGTCGGCGATCGGAATCGAGCGACGCGCGCCCGTACCGTCGACCGTCTCGACCACCGCGTCGAGCACCCGCATCGTCACCGCCATGTCACCGGGGAAGGTGGCGATGCACGCCTTGCTGACGCCGATCACACCCAACTGACGCGAATAGCCGCCGATCGCGGCGCAGCCGGAGCCTGGCTTGCGTTTGTTGCAGGCCATGTTGGTGTCGTAGAAATAAGGGCAGCGCGTCCGTTGGAGCAGATTGCCGGCGGTCGACGCCTTGTTGCGCAACTGCCCGCTCGCGCCCGCCACGATTGCGCGGGTCAGCACCGCGTAGTCGCGCCGCACACGCTCGTCCGCCGCCAGATCGGTGTTGGTGACCAGCGCACCGATGCGCAGGCCGCCATCCGCCGTCTTCTCGATCTTGTCGAAACCCAGATCCTGCACGTCGACCAGATGCGTCGGCGTCTCGACCTCGATCTTCATCAGGTCGAGCAGGTTGGTGCCGCCCGCGATGAACTTGGCGCCCGCATGGCCGGCGACCGCGCGCGCGGCGGCGACGGCATCCTTCGGCCGCTCATAGGTGAACGCCCTCATGCGCGTGCTCCCTTCGTGCCGCCGGCGACTTCGGCCATCGCGTCGGCGATGTTCGAATAGGCGCCGCAGCGGCAGATGTTGCCGCTCATCCGTTCACGCATCTCGGCGCCCGTTGCCTGCGGCTTCGCGGTCAGGTCGCCCTGCACATGGCTCGGTACGCCACGCTTGATCTCGTCGAGCACCGCCACCGCCGAGCAGATCTGGCCCGGGGTGCAATAGCCGCACTGGTAACCGTCGTGCTTCACGAACGCGGCCTGCATCGGGTGCAGCTTTTCCGGGCTGCCCAGCCCCTCGATCGTCGTGATGTCGTCGCCGTCGTGCATGATGGCGAGCGTCAGGCAGGAATTGATGCGGACGCCATCGACGAGCACCGTGCAGGCGCCGCACTGGCCGTGGTCGCAACCCTTCTTCGTACCGGTCAGATGGAGATGTTCGCGCAGCGCGTCGAGCAATGTCGTGCGCGTATCGAGCGACAGTTCGCGGCGCTGGCCGTTCACCTTAAATTTCACGGGCGTCATGGGTGGGGCCTCACGCTGCACGGGTGGACGCGGGATCGCGACGGCGGGTGCCGCGACAGCAGCCGCGGAGGCAGCTCCACCGGCCAACACGCCCCGCCGCGACAATTCCAACCCCGACGATTCCGACATACCGACCCTTCCCTCTTCGATCGCGCGACGTTTCGCCACCCTTCGACCGTCACCATCAACGCACGACCGCGCGAAACGCCCCGTCGTCGCCACCGCGATCGTCAGGAGGCGGCGCGGCGGCGGCGGGTCGGGGCGGCGACCGACAGCGTTGGCTGGATCGGATCGCTGCCGCGATCATACCAGCCGAGCGCGGTGGACACCTGACCCGCCGTCGCCTTGAGCAATTCCAGCGCCTCCGACCGGCCGACATGCGGATCGCCGTCGATTGCCTCCAGAAACGGAATCGTCATCGCCGCCACGACCTGTCCGTCGAAGCCGAAGATCGGGCAGCTCATGTCGGACACGCCCGCCATGCGCGCGCTGGGGATGCTTTCGTGGCCGTTCTCGCGCACCTGGCGCAGCCGCGCTCCCAGTGCCTTCACGCCCTTCGCTCCAACCAGCAGTTCGTCGCGCTTCTCCTCGCTCGCGAAGGCGAGCAGCACATGGCCCGAACAGCTGGAAGCGAGATCGACCGCGGTGCCGAGCCGCACCGCGAAGCCGGTTTCGCCGGGGCTTTCCTGCCGCAGCACGACAAGGCCGCGGGCGCCGGCGGCAGTCTCGTTCAGCACCACCATGTGACACGACTGTTCGATCCGCACCGCCAGCGCGTGCATCAGCGGTGCGGCGACATGCGTCAGCTCCTGCGCCGGCGTTGCGCGGTGCGCCACCTCGAGCAGCTTGTAGGTCACGCGGTAGCGATCGGTCGCCACGTCCTTGTGCAGCCAGCCGCGCCGGTCGAGCACCACGACGACGCGGAACAGCTCGCTGATCGACCGCCCCATCCGCGTCGCCATCTCGCTGATCGACAGGCCGGAGGGCTCGGTGCCGAGCAGTTCGATGACGTCGATCCCCTTTTCCAGCGCCGGGGCGGAATAGGCGGGCGGCGCGGCGACGACGAGGTCGGGGGTCTTGCGAGTTGCCATCGCAGTCATGCTAGCTCCTCGTCGGGCGCTTGTCATGCGGTGGTGACAAGCGCGCCGCACGCCCTCATCTGGTAACGGACGGCGGCGTACGAACAGGGGAATGAGGGCGCCATGCGGACGATCGACGGGCATCTGCATTTCTGGCGCTACGACGCGGCGGGCTATGGCTGGATCGGCGCGGGCACGCCGCTGGCACAGGATCGCCTGCCCGAGGATGTGCGCGTGGCGATGGACGCCGCCGGAGTCGCGGAGGGCATCGCGGTACAGGCGCGACAGAGTGAGGAGGAGACGCGCTGGCTGCTGGACCTTGCCGATCAGCACGACTGGATCGCTGGCGTGGTCGGGTGGGTCGATCTGCGTGCGCCCGATGTCGCCGATCGCATCGCCGCCCTCGCGCATCCCAGGCTGGTCGGGCTGCGCCATATCGCGCAGGATGAGCCGGACGACCGCTTCCTTCTGCGCGACGACGTGGTGCGCGGGGTGCGGGCGGGCGCGGCGGCGGGCCTGACCTACGACATCCTCGTTTATGCGCGACAGGCGGTGCACGTCCCCGCCTTCCTCGATAAGGCGGGCGACGGTCGGTTCGTGCTGGATCACGGCGGCAAGCCCGACATCGCCGCCGGCCGGTGGCAACCATGGGCGAATGCTGTGCGCGACATCGCGCGCTGCCCCAACGTCTGGTGCAAGCTGTCCGGGCTGGTGACCGAGGCGGATCATGCCGCCTGGGCGCCGGACGACATCGCGCGATACATCGATCACCTGATCGACTGTTTCGGACCCGTTCGGCTGATCTTTGGGTCAGACTGGCCGGTCTGCCTGCTCGCCGCCGATTATGGCCGGGTCCATGCGCTCGCCGCGGATGCGGTGGCGCGCCGCTGTCCCGGCCATGTCGCGGCGATCTTCGGCGGCAACGCGGTCGCCGCCTATCGCCCCTGACGATCAGTGCACGACGGTCGTGGCACCCACCCCGGCGTCACGCGGCTGGCGCAGCGCGAAGGCGAGCACGACGAGGAACGCCAGTGCGGGCACCAGCATCGCCATGTTGATCCCGGCGAGATCGGACACATAGCCCATCGCCGCGGTCAGCGCCGCACCGCCGATGATCGCCATCACGATCAGCGACGCGCCCATGCGGCCCAGCGACCCCAGCCCGTCCATCCCGAGCGCAAAGATCGCGGGAAACTGGATCGACATGAAGAAACTGGCTGCGACCAGCAGGATCAGGCCCGTCGACCCGCCGACCAGCGCCGCCGTCACCGCGAGCACGAGGCTGGCCGCCGCGAACGCCGCCAGCAGCCGCGCCGGGGCGACGCGCCCCATCAGCGCCGCGCCCACGAAACGGCCGAGCCCAAACAGGACGAGGCTGGCGAACAGATAGTCGGCCGCGGTGCGCTCGATCATGCCGGGCACGTTCGCCTGGGCATAGCGGATCGTGTAGCTCCACAGCCCGACCTGTGCACCGACGTAGAAGAATTGCGCCACCACCGCGAACATCAGGCGCGGGCGGCGGAACAGCTCGACGAAGCGCGGCTTGGTCTCGTCCGGCGCCGCCGCCTCGCGGTGGTCGGGAAAGCGGATCAGCGCCGCGACGAGCGCGAAGCCAAGCACGACCAGCCCGATGACGAGATATGGTGTCTGCACCGCCTGCGTCTCCGCGCGATAGAAGGCTTCGCGCGCCGCCGGCGTCATCGCGGCGATCGCGCCGTCGTCGTGCGCGATCTCCGACAGGATGAAATATTTGCCGATCAGCACGCCCGCCAGCGTCCCCACCGGGTTGGCCGCCTGCGCGAAGGTCAGCCGCCGCGCCGCGCCCGACGGATCGCCGAGCTCGGTCATCAGCGGATTGGCCGAGGTTTCGAGAAAGGCGAGGCCCGCCGCGATCACGAACAGCGCGGCGAGGAAATAGCGATACTCGCCGTAATGCGCCGCCGGATAGAACAGCAGCGCACCGCACGCATAGAGCAGCAGGCCGGTGACGATCGCCGTCTTGTACCCGCGCGACCGCACGACCAGCGCGGCGGGGATCGCAAGGCAGAAATAGCCGAGGTAGAACGCCTGCTGGACGAAGCTCGTCTCGAAGTCGCTCAGCACGAACGCCTTCTTGAACTGCGCGATCAGGATGTCGTTCAGGTTGTTCGCCATCCCCCACAGGAAGAACAGCGAGATCGTCAAGATGATTGCCGGAGCGTAGCGTTGTGCTCTCTCGCCGGTCATTGGGCCCTCTCCCCCGAGGCTGGTGAAACAGGATCCTATCGCATCGCGCGATCGAGATGGACATAACCGCCGTCGACGAACAGCCACTGGCCGGTGGTGTGGCCGGCGCGGTCGGACAGCAGGAACAGCGCGGTGTCGGCGACCTCCGCCGGGGTGGTCATCCGGTGGCCGAGCGGCACGCGCGCCTCGATCCCGTCCCGCGCCGCCTGCGGATCGTCGAAGGTCTGCAGCCACTGCGCATAGAGCGGCGTGTCGACTTCGGCCGGCACGATCGCGTTGACGCGGATGCCGTCCGGGGCCAGCGCGACCGCCCATTCGCGGGTCAGCGCCAGTTGCGCGCCCTTGGCGGCGGCATAGGCGCTGGTGTTGCCCTGCCCCGTCAGCGCGGTCTTGGACGAGATGTTGACGATGGCGCCGTGACTGGCGCGCAGGTGCGGCAGCGCATGGTGCGCCATCGTGAAGTAATGGACGAGGTTCCGGTCCAGCGACGCGCGGAAATCGGCCGGCGACCGCTCCAGTCCCACCGAATCATTGGCGCCAGCATTGTTGACCAGCCCGTCGATCCGCCCGAATTCGACGACGACCTGCTCCACCGCCGCCGCGCACGCCGCATCGTCGGACAGCTCGGCCCGCACAAACAGCGCCTCGCCCAACGGTTCGACCGGCGGCGTACGCGAGACGATGACGGCGCGCGCGCCCTCCGCCGCCAGCCCCGCGACGATCGCCGCGCCGATCCCCGATCCGCCGCCGGTCACGATCACGACCTTGTCGGCGAGGCCGAGGTTCACGGCGCGAACCGGAAGTCGACGAGCGTTTCGGGCTTCATCTCGATCGAATAGCCGGGCCGCTCGGGCGGCATATACGCTGCGCCGCGGATGACGCAGGGGTCGACGAAATGTTCGTGCAAATGATCGACATATTCGGTCACGCGCCCCTCCGTCGTTCCTGAAAAGCACAGATAGTCGATCATCGATAGATGCTGCACATATTCGCACAGGCCGACGCCGCCCGCGTGCGGGCACACCGGCAGGCCGAACTTCGCGGCGAGCAGCATGACGGCCAACGCCTCGTTCACCCCGCCGATCCGGCAGGCGTCGAGCTGGACGATGTCGATCGCGCCCGCCGCCATGAACTGTTTGAACAGGATGCGGTTCTGGCACATCTCCCCGGTCGCGACCTTCACGGGGGCGATGGCATCGCGGATCGCCCGGTGGCCCAGCACGTCGTCGGGGCTCGTTGGCTCCTCGATGAACCACGGGCTCGCAAACGACAGCGCCTTCACCCAGTCGATCGCGGGGCCCACGTCCCACACCTGGTTGGCGTCGATCATCAGGCGGCGGTCTGGGCCCAGCACCTCGCGCGCGATGCCGACGCGGCGGATATCGTCCGCGAGATCGCGCCCGACCTTCAGCTTGACGTGGGTGAAGCCGGCATCGACCGCCTCCTGCGTCAGCCGTCTAAGCTTGTCGTCGTCATAGCCGAGCCAGCCCGACGAGGTGGTGTAGCAGGGATAGCCCTGCTCCATCAGCGTGCGCGTACGCTCCGCCTTGCCCGCGGCCCGTTCGGTCAGCAGCGCCAGCGCCTCCTCCGGCGTGATCGCGTCGGTCAGGTAGCGGAAGTCGATCGCGGCGACGATCTGTTCGGGCGTCATGTCGGCGACCAGCCGCCAGACGGGCTTCCCCTCCGCCTTCGCCCACAAATCCCAGATCGCGTTGACGACCGCGCCCGTCGCCAGATGCATCGCGCCCTTGTCCGGGCCGATCCAGCGCAGCTGGCTGTCGCCGGTCAGGTGCCGCCACATCGCGCCCGGATCGGCGGCGATGGTGGCGAGGTCCAGCCCGACGACGAGATGCCGCATCGCCGCGATCGCCGCGACGCAGATGTCGTTGCCGCGCCCGATGGTGAAGGTCAGGCCATGCCCCTCCAGCCCCGGCGTGTCGGTTTCCAGGATGACATACGCCGCCGAATAATCGGGGTCAGGGTTCATCGCATCCGACCCGTCGAGCGCGAGGCTGGTCGGGAAACGCAGGTCGATCGTGCGCAGGCCGGTGATGCGCGTCATCAGTTCACCCACCCGCCGTCGATGACATGCACCGCACCGGTGGTGAAGCTCGCCTCGTCGCTGGCGAGATAAGCGATCAGCGCGGCGATCTCCTCCGCCCGGCCCAGCCGGCCCATCGGCTGGCGCGCGACGAAGGCGGCGTCGGCCTCGTCCACGCTGATGTGCTGCGTTTCGGCCTGCGCGACGACGCGGGCGCGCAGCGACGGCGTCTCGACAGTGCCGGGGCACACCACGTTGCAGCGGATGCCGCGCCCGACGAAGTCGGCGGCGACCGCCTTGGTCAGCCCGATCACCGCCGCCTTGCTCGCGCCGTAAGCATAGCGGTTGGGAATGCCCTTCACGCTCGACGCGATGCTGCTGACGTTGACGATCGCGCCGTTCCCCGCATCGAGCATCGCCGGCAGATAGGCGCGGATCGCGTGGTGCATGGCATGGACGTTCAGGTCGAAGCTGAGCGTCCAGTCGGCATCGCTGCACGACAGGATATCGCCCGCGCCGACGAAGCCGGCGATGTTGGCGAGAATATCGATCGGACCGGTCGTGGCCGGCAGCGCGGCGATGGCCGCCGGGTCGGTCAGGTCGGCGACGACGTGGTGGACGTCTTCGATCGTGCCCAGCGCGTCGCCGTCGCGATCCAGCGCCCAGACGTTCGCCCCTTCGTCGCGCAGCCGTTCGGCCACCGCCCGCCCGATACCATGTGCCGCCGCCGTCACCAGCGCGGTCTTGCCCGCGAACCGCATCCGTTCCCCCAATCTCACACTTTCATTAGTCAAAATCAATTTCACTGCAAGGACTACCGCCCGGCTTCGTCCGCCGCCACCGCGCGCGCCATCGACGTGCGTTTCATGGCGGAGGCGATGTTACCGAGGCCGTCGTACAGGCCGCGCAGGATGCGTGGAGCGCACGCAGGATGTCGCGATCGAGCGCGGCGCGGCATGCTCGACATGGAAATCTGGCGGGTCGATGATCGGCTGGTATGATCGCCGAGGTCGCAGTTGATTTTCCGCGCGCGACCGACCCTGCCCTCGCGCCGATAGTTGAGAAATGGGAAGCGGAGATGAACGCGTATCAAAAGCCGCTGCACCCCGCCGCGGCGAAATGGTCGGCGATGCGGCGGATCTTCGCGCTCGCCGATCAGTAGGGCGCTTCGAGCCCCGACAACACCATCTCGGCGAACACCTTGCCGACCTCTTCCGCCGGCTCGGACCGCTCCGGCTTGAACCAGCGATGCGTCCAGTTCAGCATGCCGAGGATGCCGTAAGCGACCGTGCGCGCCGAGCCGACTCGGCGGAAGCTGCCGTCGGCATATCCCTGTTCGACGATGTCGATGATCGACTGCTCGATGCTGCGGTTGAGCGTGCGCATGTGCGCCGACCATTCGGAGCGCGTATCGCTGACCTGCGCCAGATCCTCGCGAATGTAGATGTAGAGCAGCGGATAGTTGCTGCCATAGGATATCATCATCGATGTGACGAGTTCGCGGAGCTTCCGGTTCGGGCTGATCGCACTACCCGCGATACGCCGCGCGAGTTCGTCATTTCCCTCCAGAACGGACCTAACTATCTCGTCGAACATCTGCTCCTTCGACGAGAAATAGTAGTACAGCGTCGCGCGATCGATACCCAATTCGGCGGCCACCGCACTCACGCTGGCGCCCTTGTATCCAAGTCGATTGAACACCCGGATCGCGGCATCGGATATCTCCTGACGGCGGCTGGCGTAGGACAGGCTGGCATCCTTGCCCGCCGCCGAGCGTCGCTTGCCGATCAACGACGTTTGTTCAGACAATAGTCCATCCCTTCGCAACCTGTTCTTTGCGCTAACCGCGCGGTGCACCGGCAACGTATAGGACCTGTCCGGTGACGAAGGAAGAACGCGGATCAGCGAAATAGGATACGGCATGGGCGATATCGTCGGGCTGGCCCGGCCGGCCGACGTGGATCGTGCCCAGCATCTGCTCCACCATCGCGTCGAACGTCATGCCCATCCGTTCGGCGACGGCGCGGGTCATGTCGGTCACGACGAAGCCGGGGGCGACGGCATTGGCGGTGATGCCGTAGCGCCCCAGCTCGATCGCCAGCGTGCGCGTGATGCCCTGGACCCCCGCCTTGGCCGCGGCATAGTTCGCCTCGCCCACCGCGCCCAGCGCGGCGATGCTCGACAGGTTGACGATCCGGCCCCAGCGAAGCCCGCGCATATGCGGCTGCACCGCGCGGCACATCAGGAACACCGACCGCAGGTTGACCGCGAGCACGCTGTCCCAGTCGTCGGCGGTCATCTTCGCCAGGGTGCGGTCGCGCAGGATGCCGGCGTTGTTGACGAGGACGGACGGAGCGCCGAGCGCGTCGGCGACCGCCGCCACCGCCGCCTCGACCGCCGCTTCGTCGGCGACGTTCGCAGCCACCGCGAAGCCGCGCCGGCCCGTGCCCCGCACCGCGGCCAGCGTCGCCGCGCACGCGTCGGTATCGAGATCGATCACTGCGACGTCATGGCCATCCTCGGCCAGCCGCACCGCGATCGCCGCACCGATACCGCGCGCGCCGCCGGTAACGATCGCGACGCGCGTCTCGGGCGGCGTAAAGATCGTCATCGGTCCATCCCCAGCATCGCCTGCGCCTTCTGCGACAGCAGGAATTTGCGCGCCCGCCCCGACGCCGTCGTCGGAATATCCGCCGCCGTCACGATCAGCACGTGGCGCGGCACCTTGAAGCGCGCCAGCCGCTCGGCGACCATCGCCTGCATCGCCGCCGGATCGAGCGTGGCGCCCGGCCGCGCGACGAGGAAAGCGACGCCGACCTCCCCCATGCGTTCGTCGGGCACCGGCACCACCTGCGCCTGCACGACATCGGGGTGGGTGGTCAGAAGATCCTCGATCTCGGTCGGCAAAACCTGCTCGCCGCCGCAGCGATAGGATTCCTTCGTGCGCCCGACCAGCGTGATATAGCCGTCGGCATCGATCCGGCCGAGATCGCCGGTCTTCAGCCAACCCTCGCCATTGAACGCCGCCGCGGTCGCCTCGGGCTTGTTGTAATAGCCGCGGGTGACGCCCGGCCCCTTGGCCACCAGCTCGCCCATCTCGCCGACGTCCAGCTCCACGCCGGTTCCGGGGTCGACCACGCGATACGTGACCAGCCGGTTGCCGATCGCCGGATCCCCCGCCGGACCGACATCGCGCTGTCGCCCGTTGGTGGTCAGCAGCCGCTCCATGCCGTCGTCCGGCCGCGTCACCGTGGTGGAGGCGGTTGTCTCCGTCATGCCATAGCCGGTGGTGATCTCAGCCACGCCCAGCACGTCGTGGATCGCCTGCCACACCCGTTCCGGCGCGCGGCCACCCGATGCCAGCACCGCGTGCCACCACGACAGGTCGTAACTGCCAGCCTCTGCCGCATCGATCGCGGCCAGCGTCATCGCCGGCACCAGCAGCGCGTCGGTCGCACGATGCCGTTCGATCCCGGCGAGCGTCGCGGCGGCATCGAAGCGCAGCTGCGGCACGATCGCCCCGCCGACAAACGGCACCGCCAGAAGCCCTTCGACATAGCCGAACACATGATACATCGGCAGCGAGAAGAGGATGCGCCGACCATACTCGAACGCGCGGGCATAGGCGGCGCCGAACGCGGTGCGCATCAGCATGTCGTGGGTCAGCTGCACGCCCTTGGGTGGTCCCGTCGTGCCCGAGGTATAGATGATGTCGCAATCCGACGCCGGATCGACGACGATGCCGTCGAGTGCGCTGCTCGCCAACCGGTCGAGCGCGGCGAAGGTCATCGCATCGTCGCGGGGCGGCCCCTCGCCGGTCGGCAACACCACGACCTGACGCAGCCGCGGCAGCGTCGTACCGCCGCCGTCCTCGACCCAGCCCGGCGCGATCTGATCGAGCGCGTCGAGGTAATCCACGTCGCGGAACCGGTCCATCGTCACCAGCACGACCGAATCGGACTGTTCGATCAGGTAGCGAAGCTCGTCGCGGCGATTGAGGATGTTGATCGGCACCGCCACCGCACCCAGCCGCGATATCGCATATTTCAGCGCGACGAATTCAGGCTGGTTGGCGAGCACCATCGCCACCTTGTCGCCCGCGCCGACGCCCAGCCCGCGCAGGCCGGTCGCGATGCGCCGCGACCAGTCCGCCATCTCGCCATAGGTCCAGGCGCGGTCGTCGGTGATGACGAAGGGGCGGTCACGAAACCCGCTGTCGGCGGCGTGATCCATCGTGCCGTGCAGCGTGCGCGGAATCCAGACCGGATGGCGCGCGCGGATCGCCGCCTGCCGTTCCGACACCAACGCCAGCCGCCCGTCGACCACCATTCTCTCCTCTCCGGCCGTTGCCACGGCTCCCTGACTGCGAGCCTAGGCACCCGCGATCAACCTCGTCAATGCTTGTGTTGATCTTTGGGTCCGTGGTTGTGACGACAATCCCTCTGCGCCATCTGCCCTTTATCAACGATAGTGTTGACGAAGCGATCGCCGCATGTCATCTCGTGACGATCAGGGAGGATGTATGGCGACGTTGGTGGACGCGGTGATCGTCGGCGCGGGGTTCGCAGGGCTGCGCGCGCTGCACACGCTGCGCGGCATGGGCCTGTCGAGCGTGGTGCTGGAGGCGTCCGACGGGATCGGCGGCGTCTGGTATCACAACCAGTATCCGGGCGCCCGCTGCGACGTCGAAAGCTTCGACTATTCCTATCGTTTCTCTAGCGACCTCGAACAGGAATGGCGCTGGAGCGAACGCTATGCGACCCAGCCCGAGATCCTGCGCTACATCGATCACGTCGCCGATCGCTTCGACCTGCGCCGCGACATCCGGCTCGATACGCGCGTGGCGCAGGCCCGCTATGACGAGGGCCGTTCGCGCTGGATCGTCACCGCCGAGGACGGGCGCGTCTGGGATGCGGAGCGGCTGATCCTGGCGGTCGGCCAGCTCTCCACCCCCAAGGACACGCGCTATCCGGGGCAGGACGATTTCGCCGGCCGCATCATCTCCAGCGCGCGCTGGCCCAAGGACACGGTCGACTTCACCGGCAAGCGCGTCGCGATCATCGGAACGGGTTCGTCGGGCGTCCAGATGACGCCGGTCATCGCCGCGCAGGCCGCGCAGCTGACCGTGTTCCAGCGCACCGCCAATTATTCCATCCCCGCCGCCAACGCGCCGGTGTCGGACGCCGAGGATGCCGCGGTGAAGGCGGCCTATGCGCAGCGGCGCGAGGCCGCGCGCAACTCGCCGAGCGGTCTGGGCTTCGTACCCGACACCCGCGCTGCGATTGACGTGCCCGAGGACGAGCGCAACGCGGCGTACGAGACGGCGTGGAACCGCCTCGGCTTCGGTTTCGCGCTCACCTTCAAGGATATCCTGCTGAGCGAGGAATCGAACGCGACCGCGTCGGCGTTCATCAAGCGCAAGATCGCCGAGCAGGTCGCCGACCCCGAGGTGCGTGCCGCGCTGACCCCCGGCGACTTTCCGTTCGGCACGCGGCGTCCCTCGGTCGACAGCGGCTATTTCCAGGCGTTCAATCGCGACAACGTCCGGCTGGTCGATATTTCGGCGACGCCGATCGAAGGCTTCACCGCCACCGGTATCCGAACGACCGCGGAGGAGTTCGATTTCGACATCGTCATCTACGCGACCGGGTTCGACGCCTTCACCGGATCTCTGCTGAAGCCCGAGATCGTGGGGCGCGATGGCGTGACATTGCGCGAGAAATGGGCGGCGGGACCGACCAGCTTCCTCGGTATCGGCGTCGCCGGCTTCCCCAACATGTTCGTCATCGTCGGCCCCGGCAGCCCATCGCTGCTCAGCAACGTGCTGCTGTCGACGGAGGAACAGATCGACTGGCTCGCCGCGCTGTTCGCCCATGCACGCGACCGCGGCATCACCGAGATCGAGGCGACGGAAGACGCCGAGCGTGACTGGGTGGCGCATGTGAACGCGCGGGCGGAGGAGACGCTCTACCTGCGCACGCCGTCCTATTATCTGGGCGCGGAAATGCCGGGCAAGCCGCGCGTCTTCATGCCCTATTCGGGCGGCGTGCGCGGGTATCGCCGCATTCTGGAGCGTACCGCCGCCAGCGGTTACGAAGGCTTTGCGCTACGCCGGCCCGTGCAGGCGGCCGTTGCCTGACGGCGTCGATCCTGCCTTTACCACGCTGCTTGCCGAGCCCCGCGCGGCGCTGAGGCGTTTGCCGCCGCACGTACCACTGGCGGCGCTGCGCCACGGCGCCAATGCCTTCATGGCGAGCGCGCCGGGACGGCCGATTTACGCCGTCCGCGACCTGACCACGCCCGGCGCCGCCGGCGACATCGCGCTGCGCTTGTACCGGCCGTCCGCCGACGGCGCGCTGCCCGTTACCCTGTTCGTCCATGGCGGCGGCTTCATGCTCGGCAATCTCGACACGCATGATGCGATGTGCCGCTCGCTCGCGCTATCGTCGGGCGCCGCGGTGCTGGCGATCGACTATCGGCTGTCGCCCGAGGCGCACGCGCCCGCCGCACTGGACGACATCGCCGCGGTCCATGCGATGGTGCAGCGCGAGGGCCACGCGCTGTCGCTCGACGCGGGGCGAATCGCCATCGTCGGCGACAGCGCGGGCGGGTATCTCGCCGCGGTGTCGGCGCTGACCTTGCCGGTGCGACACGTCGGGCTGCTTTATCCGATGATCGCCCCCGCCGCCGATACACCGTCGCTGCGAGAGTGCGGGAGCGGCTATATGCTCGAACGCTCGTTCATCGACTGGGCATGGGAAGTTTATGGCGCGCCCTCGCCACTGCTGGAGGCCGACCTGTCGCGCTATCCGCCCACGACGATCGTCACCGCCGGATGCGATCTCCTGCGCGACGAAGGCGAGGCGTTTGCCAGGCGCTTGCGTACTGCGGGCCGCGATGTGGTGGTCGAACGCTTCGCCGGCATGATCCACGGCTTCGCAGGGCTGCCGCAACTGACGCACCGCGCAGGCGACGCGATGGCGATGATCGCTGCGCGTTGCGGAGCGAGTTTTCCGCCAACCGCTCCCAGTAACCGCTCGTGCTGAGTAGCGGCTGAGCGAAGTCGAAGAGTGTCAGGTCGGATCGTCCCCCGGACGATCCTGAAACATGCGGGGCATGTTTCACCTGACACTTATCGAAGTACAGGTAGCGGTCCTTCGATACGCGTCTTCGACAGGCTTAATGGCTACTCAGGACGAACGGGATGATATGGATGCCCCCAACTACCGCGGCGCCATTCGGATCGCGCCGTCCAGGCGGATGACCTCCCCGTTCAGCATCGGGTTGGCGATGATCGCCTCGACCATCTGCGCATATTCTTCCGGCCGCCCGAGGCGCGAGGGATGCGGCACCTGCGTGCCCAACGAGTCCTGCGCCGCCTGCGGCAGGCCCATCAGCATCGGCGTCAGGAAGATGCCGGGCGCGATCGTCATCACGCGGATACGGTGCTGCGCCAGATCGCGCGCGACCGGCAGGGTCATGCCCGCCACGCCCGCCTTCGACGCGGCATAGGACACCTGCCCGATCTGTCCGTCGAACGCCGCGACCGAGGCGGTGTTGACGATCACGCCGCGCTCCTCGCCCTCCGGCTCCACGGTGATCGCGCGCGCGGCGAACTGCGACAACACGTTGAAGCTGCCGATCAGGTTGATTTCCACCGCCTGCCGGAACGCCGCCAGCGACAGCGGTGCGCCGTGCTTGTCGACGGTGCGGCCGACCGGGGCGACGCCGGCGCAATTGACCAGGATGCGCGCGACTCCGTGCGCCGCCTCCGCCGTGGCGATCGCCGTGGCGACAGACGCCTCGTCGGTGACGTCGGCGCCCGCGAACACACCGCCGATCCGCTCGGCGGTCGCCGTGCCGACCTCCGCATTGCGGTCGAGGATCGCCACCCGCGCGCCGCCTGCCGCCAGCATCGCCGCCGTCGCCTCGCCCAGGCCCGAGGCCCCGCCGGTGACGATCGCCGCCACGTCCTTCATCTGCATCGCATCGTCTCCGTATCAGGCGGTCAGGATGACCGAGCCGCCATTGGCCCCGAGCCCCAGCACCGCCGACATCGCGACCTTCGCGCCATCGACCTGATGCCCCTCGGCTGCCCCGCGCAACTGCCACGTCAGTTCGCACATCTGCAACACCGCCTGCGCGGTCGTCGCCTCACCGGACGACAGGAAGCCGCCGCTGGGGTTGAGCGGCAGGCGCCCGTCGATCGCGAAATGACCGTCCGCCAACAGGCGGTCGCTCATCCCCGCTTCGTGGAAGCCGAAGATTTCGGGCCAAGCGAGCAAATGCCAGGCGGTGTTGTCCGCCATCTCCAGCAAATCGATGTCGCCCTGTCCGACGCCCGCCATCTCGAATGCGCGCGAGACGGCGGTCGCGACCTCGCTGGTGTGGCTGACGCCCGGCCGAACCGTGCTCGATATCGTCGGAATGCGGCGCGCCGGATCGCCGAACTGCCCGGTCGCCGCGACGCAGGCCGCGACGCGTATCGCCTTGCCACCGTGCCGCTTCATCGCCGCCTCGCTGCCCAGCACCACCGCCGCCGCGCCGTCGCTGACCGGGCAGATCTGCAGCAGGTGCAGCGGATCGGCGACCATCGGCGACGCCAGCACCTCCGCGACACTCGTCTCCTTGCGAAACCGCGCCAGCCGGTTGCCGCTCGCGTTGCGCCGCATCAGCACCGCCGCCTGCGCCAGCGTCTCCTCGGTCGTGCCATGCTCGTGCATGCGCCGCCGCGCCTCGATCGCCCAATAGGCCGGGTTGGTCGCGCCCATCGCCACCCAGCGCAGGTAATCGCTGTCGGTGATGTCGTCCTGGCTGCCTGGCGGGCGCGGGATGAAGCCTTTGGGCATCCGCTCCGCCCCCATCGCCACCACCACGTCGCACTGGCCGCTGGCGATCATCGCATGCGCGGTCTGCACCGCGATGGCGCCCGCCGCGCACGCGCCGCCGACGTTGACGCAGGTCATGCCGTGTTCCGACACCGCCTGCGCGACCTCGTTGGCATGCAGGCCCCAGCCCATGCCGCCCTCGAACCGCGAACTCGCCGCGACCAGCCCCTGAACGTCGCGCCAGCCGAGCGCCGCATCGGCCAGCGCGGCGCCGGTCGCGTGCAGCGCCAGCTGCAGCTGCGGCGTGTCGGGCCATTTGCCCCACGGATGCGCGCCGGCCCCCAGCACATAGACGGGGCGGCTCATCGGACAGGCTCGAACATATAGGTCTGCACCGCACCCAGCGTTTCGTCCGTGTAGAGCGTGCGCGCCGCCAGCCGTACCGGCGTACCGATCGCGATGGCGTCGAGGTCGAAGCCCGACAGCATCCCCATCACCTCCACCCCGTCACCCAGATCGACCAGCCCGATCGCATAGGGCGCCCAGTCGTCCATGCGGAACAGCGCGGGCGGGCGGTAGCGCTGGATGGTGTAGCTGACGAGCACGCCCTCCGCCGGCAGCAGCGCGCGTTCCAGCACCGACGCGTCGCACGCCGGATTGCGACATCCCGGCGCCTGCGGGAAATAGACCGTGCCGCATGTCGTGCAGCGCGATCCGATCAGCCGCGCGCCACCCTCGCCGACCTCGAACAGCCCGTCGGCGACCAGCGCGCTCACAGCGACAGGATGTCGCGGGTTTCGCGGAAGTAGAGCGTGTCGTCGGTCGTGTCGGTCACCGTCACCGCGTGCCGCACGTAACGCCGTCCGCGCTTCTCGTATTTGTCGATCGCGCGCGTCGTGATCCGCACCGTCGCACCGACCGGGATAGGGGCGAGGATCTCGCTATCGTGGAAGGTATGGATCGATCCGATCGCGAACGGCTTCGTATGATCGAACTGCACCGACAGGACGAAGTGCGAGACGAGCACGGGCGGGACGATCGCGCCGCCGAACGGCGACTCCCCCGGGACCGTCCAGGTGTTCATCCGCCACCCCTCGTACCACGGGTTATAGTCCTCGACCGCGTCGGCGTAGAGGATGACGAGTTCGGGCGTGATGTTCAGGTCGCGAGACAGTTCGTCGCCGATTTCGACCATGTCCCAATAGGTTTGCGAGCCCTGCTCCAGCCCGGCGATGAAGTCGCGCGTCTGTTCGACCTGGATCGGCGTCATCGGGCGCAGCGCGTCGGTATGCTCAGACATCGACGTCCACCTCCACCCAGCCGACGGTCTTCTTCTCGCCGGCTTCGTTGTCCGTCCAGATATCGACGACGAAGCGATATCCGTCGCCCTTCGGCTGCTTCTCGCGCACCACGCCGTGCGTCGTGATGACCTCGTTCGCCAGTGTCGACGCGACGTATTTGCACACCATCCGCGCGCCGGTGAACATCGCCGGGCCGAAGTGATTGACGCACATCTCGGCCAGATACGCCGACGACATCTCGCCGGTCTGGATCGGCGCCTTCAGGCCCGTCTGCGCGGCATAGACGGGATCCCAGTGGTTGGGATTGAACCGCCCCCACAGCCGCGATCCCATCAGCTGAATCGCGGCCTTCTTCGCGATCGGTTGCAGCTCATAGCCGACCGGCGTGTCGCGGGTGATGCGATGGCTGTTCGTCACCGGAATTTGGCCGACAGCTGCAACGCCACCTCACGCCCGCGGGCGACGACGCCGCGCTGTTCGCTGATCGCGCCGGGCACGCTGGCACCACCGGTGCGGTCGGCGGCATAGAGCAGGTAATATTTGTTGGCGAGGTTCCGCCCGACGACCGAGATCGCCCAGGTATCGTCGACCTGCGCCAGCCGCGCGCTGGCGTTGAAGCGCCAGAAGCCGTTCTGGTACGTCGACGGCGCCATCGTCTCGGCCGCATAATAGCCGCTGCTGTAGAAGGCGTCGCCGGTCACCGCGATCTTGTAGTCGCCGAGCGGGATCGACAATTCCGCGCCGCCGTTGCCGGCCCAGTCGGGCGAGCGCGCGGGCGCGCGGCCACCGAAATCCTGCTGCAACGTCAACGCGGTGCTGTTGACGAACGAACAGTTCGCCGGTGCCACCGCGGTCGCGCGTACCGTGCCGGTCGGGAAGGCATAGCCGTAGCATTGCCCGACGAAATTCTTGAACCGGTTGTGCGTATAGGCGATCGCGCCGTGCACGCGGAAATACTGGCTCGGTTCGAAATTAATTTCGGCCTCGCCGCCGCGCTGGCGCACCGTGCCGGCGTTGTTGATGGTGTAGGCGACCCGCGCCGGATCATAGGTGTTCACCTGCAGATCCGAGAAATCATAGCTGAACGCCGCGAGGTTGAAGCGCAGCCGCCCGTTCATGAACAGGCCCTTCAGCCCCGCCTCATACCCCCTCGCCTTTTCCGAGCCGAAGTCGGCATCGCCGATCCGCGTGCCGGTCTGGAGCGGGCTGGTCAGGCCGAAGCCGCCGGATTTGAACCCGGTGCGATAGGCGCCGAACACGGTCAGGTCCGGCGTCGGGCGAAACGTGATCGTCGCTTCGGGCGAGACGTTGTCGTCCTCGAAGTGGCCGTGCAGCACGCCCAGCTTGTTCGATCCCGGATACAGCGTGTTCTGCGTTGCAAAGCCGCCGATGCCATAAAGGTTGCGCTTGTCGAACGTCTTGCGCTCCTGCGTGTAGCGCGCGCCGCCGGCGATCTCGAGTTGCTCGAACGGCTTCACGATCAGCTGCGCGAACGCCGACAGCGTGTTGCCGGTCTGGACGTTCAGATCCTCGTAGCTGACGAAGCGGTTCGCGGCGGCGTTGTAGTTGCCGTCGTTCAGCTTCACGTCGTTGTTGTCGTGCAGCCGCGCGGTCTGATAGAATCCGCCCGCCATGAAATTGATCGGACCCGCGAAGTCGCTGGTCACGCGCAGTTCCTGCGAGAATTGCTCGGCGCGCTGTTCGTTGAAGAACGCCAGCTGCGAATAGCTGGTCTGGTCGAGGCCGGAGAAGAACGCATATTTGGTGAAGTTGTAGCCGGTGGTCGAATCGATCGCGATGTTGCCGATCTTCCAGCCCAATTCCAGATTCTGCGTCAGGACGGTCAGCTTGCCGTAGGCGCGGCCATCCGGGTTGCCGTTGCGGAACGTCGCGGCGATGGCGGGGGCGAGGTCGCCGATCGTGGTGCGGTCGTCGATCACGCATTCGGCCGCCGGATCGGCGATGCCGTACATGCGCGGATTGGGGCCGGTGCACGGGCCGATGTTCTGCGTCGCGGTGCCGGGGCCGGCATCACGGTTGTGCGCGTAGAAGGATTTGAAGCGGAAGGTGACGTTGTCGGCCGGCTCGCCCTTCAGCGTCAGGCGCGCCAGCACTTCCTCGTCGCCCGGGCGGCGGTCCGACGTGCCGGGCAGCGTCGCGGCACCCGAGGGCGCGCCCGTCGCGGAGCGGTAGAACGGGTTGGCGATCGGCTGCGCCGTGTTGCGCAGCCAGCCGTCGAGGTTGCGATAGCGAACGGCGAGACGCGCGCCGAAGGTGTCGGCGAGCGGGCCGGAGATCGCCGCCTCGGTCGTCAGCTCGTCGCCGACGAACTCGTAACTCGCGCGACCCGATATCTCGAGCCGGTCGGTCGGGTCGGCGGTGGCGATGGAGATGACGCCGGCGGTGTTGTTCTTGCCGAACAGCAGCGCCTGCGGCCCCTTCAGCACCTCGACCTGCTGCACGTCGAAGATGCCGAGCTGCGCGATGCGCCCGTCGCTGGTCTGTACGCCGTCGATCGCGACCGACACCGCCTGCTCGAACCCGGCCTGGTTGGCGGGGGAACTGATGCCGCGGATGGCGATCGATCCGCCGCCGTTCGACTTGTACGCGCCGACGATGACGGTCGGGGTCAGCTCGCCGATCTTGCTGAGGTCGTTCGCGTTGTTGCTGGCGAGCGCCTCTGCACCGATCACCGACACGACGACCGGCACGTTGTTCAGCGATTCGCTGCGGCGGCGGGCGGTGACGACGATGTCGCCGGCGACTTCGGGCGTCGCGGGGTCGGCGACCGGTTGGGTGTCCTGCGCCGCGGGCGGTGCCGCGGCAGGAGCGTTCTGTGCGAATGCCGGTGCGGCGATCAAAGCCAGCAGCGAGATGCCCCCTGCAATTGCAGCCCGCGAACGAACGCTCTTCATGCCACTCTCCCGATCCTCGCGCCGCCGTTAGCCGATCGGTCGCAGCCTGAAGAGTGACCGCACGAAATTGTCCTGTCAATACCAGTGTTGACAGTTTCAACATTATCGTTGACGAACCGCCGGGCGATACGATCGGACGTCTGATGTCCGACGACGATGGAGAGAATTATGGCCGCCGCCTATATCGTGCAGGCTCTGCGCACCCCCGGCGGGCGTCGCCGCGGCGCTTTCGCGGATGTCCATCCCGCCGATCTCGGCGCCACCGTCCTGAACGCCATCGTCGACCGCTCCGGGATCGACCCCGCCGCCATCGACGACGTCATCGTCGGCTGCGTCAGCCAGGCGGGCGAGCAGGCGTTTGCGATCGGGCGCAACATGGTGCTGGCGTCGCGCCTGCCGGACAGCGTCCCCGCCGTCACCATCGACCGCCAGTGCGGATCATCGCAGCAGGCGCTGCACTTCGCCGCACAGGCGGTGATGTCGGGTACGCAGGACATGGTGATCGCCGCCGGCGTCGAATCGATGACGCGCGTGCCGATGGGCTCCAACTTCCGCCTGCACGCGGACGCTGGCCTGGGCGAAGGCCCGTGGAGCCAGGCGATCCGCGACCGCTATCAGGTCGCTGAATTCAGCCAGTTCACCGGCGCGCAGATGGTCGCCGACAAATACGGCCTGACCCGCGATGCGATGGACGGCTTCGCGCTCGACAGCCACCGCCGCGCCGCCGCCGCGATCGAGAGCGGCGCGTTCGATGCCGAGATCGTACCCGTCACAACCGCCGCGGGCGTGGTGACACAGGACGAGGGCGTCCGCTTCGACGCCTCGCTGGAGGGCATCGGCTCGGTGAAGCCCTTGCAGGACGGCGGCACCATCACCGCCGCCAACGCCAGCCAGATGACCGACGGCGCATCGGGCGCGCTGATCGTCAGCGAGGCGGCGCTGACCCGCTTCGGCCTCACCCCCCTCGCGCGCATCCACACGCTGGCGGTGACGGCGGGCGACCCGGTCATCATGCTGGAGGAGCCGATCCCGGCAACCGCCAAGGCGTTGGCCCGCGCCGGCCTGTCGCTGTCCGACATCGACCTGTTCGAGGTGAACGAGGCGTTCGCGGCGATCCCGATGGCGTGGCTGAAGGCGACCGGCGCCGACCCGGCGAAGCTGAACGTCAACGGCGGCGCCATCGCACTCGGCCATCCGCTGGGCGCGAGCGGCACAAAGCTGATGGCGACGCTGGTCCACGCGCTGCACGCGCGGGGCGGGCGCTACGGATTGCAGACGATGTGTGAGGGCGGTGGAGTCGCCAATGTGACGATCGTCGAGCGGCTGTGACGGCGCCGACCCGCCCCGCCCCGACCGCGGGCTATGCGTGGTACAGCGTCGGCGTCCTCACCATCTGCTACACGCTGGCGTTCATCGACCGCCAGATCCTCGGCCTGATGATCGGACCGATCAAGGCGGAGTTCGCGATCAGCGACACGCAGGTCGGCCTGCTCGGCGGCTTCGCCTTCTCGCTGTTCTACAGCGTCGTCAGCCTGCCGCTCGGCCGGCTGGTCGACCGGGTCGGGCGGTGGAAGATCATCGGCCTCGGCGTGTTGTTCTGGAGCCTGATGACGATGACCTGCGCCGTCGCACGCGGCTATCCGGGGCTGTTCCTCGCCCGCATGGGCGTCGGCGTGGGCGAGGCGACGCTGGCCCCCGCCGCCGTCTCCGCCATCTCCGATTCCTTCCCGAACGAGCGGCTGGGTTCGGCGATGAGCGTCTACGGCATCGGCATCTATCTCGGCTCCGGCCTCGCGCTGCTGCTGGGCGGCGCGGTGGTCGCGTCGCTGGCGCAAACGCCGGTCGTCACGCTGCCGGTCTTCGGCGACGTCGCGTCGTGGCGCGTCATCTTCCTGATCGTCGGCCTGCCCGGCATTTTCGTCGGTCTGTGGGTGCTGACCCTGCGCGAGCCGCCGCGCCGCAACGCGATCCTCGGCCGCGACGGCGCGGTCGCGCGCCTGTCGATGCGTCAGGCGGTGGCGGAGATCGGCAGCCGCCGCGGCGCCGTCGCGGGCATCGCCATCGGCCTGATGTTCCAGGCGATCGCGCTCTATGCCTATATGCTCTGGTCGCCGGAGATGCTGCGCCGCGTGTTCGGCTGGTCGGCGCAGACGACGGGACTGACGATGGGCGTGATCGTCCTCGTCGGCGGCACCGCCGGCATGCTGACCGGAGGGCGGCTCAGTGATCGCGGGCTGCGCGCCGGACGGCGCGATGCCGCACTCGGCGTCGCCACGGTCAGTTCGATCGCAGGCTTCGTCGTGTTCGCGACGCTGCTGCTCGCGCTCGGATCGGCGACGGGCAGCGTCGCCATCCTGTTCGTGGGGGTGTTCCTGCTCGCGATGCCGGCGGGCAGTTGCTACGCCGCGGCGCAGATGGTGCTGCCCAACCAGGTGCGTGGACAGGCGATGGCGCTGATCCTGCTGATCGCCAATTTCGGCGGCCTGACGCTCGGCCCGCTGCTGCCCGGCGTGCTCAACGACTATGTGTTCGAAAGCGAGGACGCGCTGGGCCTGTCGCTCGGCGCGACGCTGGCGCTGACGACGCTTGCCGCCGCGTTCGTCTTCAACGCCGCGCGCCCTGCCTACCGCCGCCATCACCTGGCGCTCAATCCGTGATCTACGGGCAGGACGCCCCCTGAACGCCGTCCGGATCGTTCGGTCGCGATGCTGAGTTCGCTTTCCCCCGATCCCTATATCCTCGTCATGACGGGCGCGGGCGTGCTGATCGCGCTGGTCGCGTGGCTGCCGCTCGCGCTGAAGCGCCTGCCGCTGTCGCTGCCGATCATCTGCATCGCCATCGGCGCGGCGGTGTTCCTGCTGCCGCAGGTCACGCTGCGCCCGCTGCCGTGGCGCTATCCCGAGATCACCGAGCGGTTTGCCGAATTCGTCGTCATCATCGCGCTGATGGGTGCGGGGCTGAAGATCGACCGGCCGTTCGGGTGGCGGCGGTGGCGGCTGACGTGGCGGCTGCTTGCCATCACCATGCCGCTCGGCATCGTCGCGATCATGATCCTCGGCCAGAGCGTGCTCGGCCTGCCGCTCGCGGTCGCACTGCTGCTCGCCGCCAGCCTCGCGCCGACCGATCCGGTGCTCGCCGCCGACGTGCAGGTCGGCCCGCCGCGCACGGGCGACGAGGACGACGTGCGCTTCGGCCTGACGTCGGAGGCCGGGCTGAACGACGGCGCCGCCTTCCCCTTCGTCCATCTCGCGATCCTGCTCGCAGTCGCCCTGCCGAAGGGCGAGCCATGGCTGTCCGAATGGCTGACCTATCGCGTATTGTGGGAGATCGGCGGCGGGATCGCCGGCGGATGGCTGGTCGGAAAGGCGTTCGGCTGGCTGACCTTCCATGTGCCTGCCGAGACGAAGCTGGCGCGCACCGGCGACGGCCTGATCGCGCTGTCGGCGACCTTCGTATCCTATGGCCTGACCGAGATCGTCCACGTCTACGGCTTTCTCGCCGTGTTCGTCACGGCACTGACCTTCCGCGGCACGCACCGCGAGCACGATTTCCAGCGCGAGATGCACGCCATCACCGAACAAATCGAACGGCTGGCGATGATGGTGCTGCTGATCCTGTTCGGCGGCGCGCTGGTCAGCGGGCTGCTGGCGAGCGTCGACTGGCGGGATGCGGTCGTCGCGGTCGTGATCCTGCTGGTCGTCCGCCCGCTGACCGGCTGGGTCGCGCTGATCGGCCATCCCGCCGATCGCGGGGAGAAGCTGACGCTTGCCTTCTTCGGCATCCGCGGGGTCGGCACGATCTACTACCTCGCCTATGGCATCAACCACATGGCGGTCGGCGATGCCCATCGCCTGTGGGGCATCGTCGGGCTGGTGATTCTGATGTCGATCCTGCTGCACGGCCTGACCGTCACGCCGATCATGCGCTCGCTCGATCACCAGCGCGGCGTCGATCCCGATGCGGAGAATGCCGGACCGCCCGGCCTGCAGGGGCCGGCGGCATCGGACAAGGCTGTGCAGACATGACCATCGATGATGCAGCCCGCGAAACGCTGGCCCTGCTCGCCCGCCGCGCCCCGGCCGCGACAATCTGCCCGAGCGAAGTCGCACGCGCCATCGCCGCGGCGAACGGCACATCTGACGACTGGCGCGATGCCATGCCGATCGTTCACACCGCCGTCGAAGCGCTACTGTCGGAGAACCGGATCGCGCTACGCTGGAAGGGCGTCGACCTGCCCACGCGCGCCGGCCCCTATCGTATCGGTGCGGCGACGCGTGACCCGCCGCCGGTGCGCCGCGAAGACACCTGACGCGAGGATATGACGATTGCCGATCGATGCGTTCTCCGGGGACCGTCGTTCCGACGATCCCCGTGCATTTCCAATGCTTTGAGAAGTGGTGCCCAGAAGAGGATTTTACGAACACCCTCCTAAGCTATTGAAAAACAACGATACTTTATTAGGTCGCTGTCACTGTTGGCAATGCCTCATGTAACAGTCTGCTAAGGGCGTGGCAACCGGCCTAAGGCTGCGCCATAGTGAGCGAATGGACTTTGAAGGCGCTATCAAATCAGTCGGTTCGCAACTCGCCGTAGTGGTGGCGGCTCCCGTTCCGTTCGTGATCTCGTTGGCCATCCTAGCTGTAGCCATATGGCAGATTTGCCACTGGTATTTTGATGGGCGGATAAGCAGCCTTGAGGCTCGGCTTTCCTTCAAAACCGACGAGGTGGCGGCTCTTAAAGACAAGCTGGCCAAGCCGGACACGCCTGAGACTAAGCCCTCCGGGAGCATTCTAAATGATATGGTCAAGTCCGCTGCCGACAAGCGAATCACGGAGAGGAAACTGGCATTAAATAAAATGGCCAAGGCACTGCACGATGCCGAGATAGAAAAGACATTTGCCAAAGGTCGCTTCTCGGACCGAAACGTACCTGCACTCAGGGCGGCTATTCTTACCGCTGAGAAGCTGTTCGGGATCGTGCCTCCCTATCCCTTACCAGAAAATCACGGAGGACCACTTACGCTTTGGGCAGGTATCAACCTGTTTCGGCAGGTTTTGCCGCTTCTTGAAGACGGCCATGACGAGGAGGCACGGCGCACATCGCAAAAGCTATATGATGATGAAAAGGCTCGCTTCGAAAAGCCTACTGAGACTTCTTGATATTCGCTTTAGCCTGCCGCTTGACCTTACGCTTATGCCGAACCTCTGGTATTGGAACCTTTGTAGGCTTAGTGAGGATGCGTGGTCTGTAGGGCCAAAATTTCAGACAGCCCGGATCAAACACTTCGGCCCATATGAAATTAGCGTAACTCGTAAGCGCGTATAAATCACCCCTTACGTTCTTCCAACTTTTGTCGATCGGCACAATCGCTAGCCTTTGAAGTGCTTGCTTTCGAGTGCTCAATGGATCGGCACTGTACGCACCACTTCTAAAGTTCATGGCGGCATGCATGGCATCGTTCCTAAACGTGCTGAGCATAGTTGCCTTTTCAGCCACCCATTCCAGGTTAGCTAGTAACTTTTTGCGATCTTTCATGATACCACGAGCGGCTTGCAGCATCATATCGCGCTGCCCCTTATCGCTCTGTATTGTATGCCAGACACCAAACGCTGCATCTGCTGTGGGCATCAGCGCCATGAATATTTCAAAGAAACCGACATGAAGAGAGTTCCACGCTATCGATATCTCCCCGATCTGGCGGGCATGACTTTCGTTTAGGGCACGAACGTTTGCAGGCGGTCGCCGTGGCAGGGTACGCTTGGCCGGAGTTAGATACGGCTTCTCTACATTGCTGCTTTCAGCCTGTGGCAAGTGAACCTCCCAATATCTCGCAGAATGCTAGCCGTCGTTCGCGGTCAACCAAACCCCTTACGACCTGAAAACGATAGAGATATGCGAGAGGGTAGATCAAAGCGGAGGGAGCGGGCTTTCCCCCGTATACCCGGCCTGCCCGGTCCCACGATTATGACACGCCTGCCCGACCTGCATTATCGCGCGTGGTTCTCGATCCCTGCATGGCGTGTCACTACAGCCAAGCTCCGTCCCGGCTAGATCGATGACGATAGGACCGGGAACGGCTTGCCCTCCTAACTGTTCATGGGTATACGTTCGTTGACCCGTGAACAGGACTAGCCGTTATGAACCTCCGCAAGATGACCAAGGCTGTCGCCTACCTCCGCGTTAGCACGGATAAGCAGGGCAAGAGCGGCCTAGGGCTAGAGGCTCAGCGGGAGGCAGTAGCACGGTATGTCGCTGCCAACGGCGTTGACCTGATCGGGGAGCATATCGAGGTAGAGACGGGCAAGGGAGCCAATGCCCTGTCCAAGCGGCCTGAGCTTGTCGCTGCCCTCGCCACAGCCAAGCGGGAGAAGGCTGGCCTGATTATCGCCAAGCTCGATAGGCTTGCCCGCAATGTCCATTTCATATCCGGACTGATGGAGACAGGCGTAGAGTTCGCCGTCGCTGATATGCCGAACGCTGATCGCTTCCAGCTACACCTATTCGCCGCGCTTGCTGAGAAAGAGGCTGAGGTAATCAGCCAACGGACCAAGGCCGCGCTAGCCGCTGCCAAGGATCGGGGGACCGAGTTAGGCAAGCATGGCAAGGTGCTAGCTGCCCGCAATCAGGCTGAGGCTATGGACCGGCTAGAGCCTATAGCCGCTGACCTCCTAGCATTGAAGGCTGAGGGCTTGTCCGTTCGCAAGATGGTCGAGGCCCTGAATAGCCGTGCGATCCCTTCGCCAGCTGGGGGCAAGTGGCATCCCGCCAGCCTGCACAAGGCGCTTGCCCGATTGGAGGCCCGCTAGATCGGCCGGAGACGGCCCGCAGGAGTCGATATGGAGGCTCAGGGTGCAATCTAGCCGGGATGCCATGACGAGCCTGTGCGGGGCTTATTCTGGTGCGGCTCAGATGTGGGAGGAAAGCCCGGAGCTTTTCAGGACCGTATGGCAATAGCAATCATCGGCTCCACGCCCGGTCCTTTCCAGTACCGTATAGCTAGATACTCCATCTATTACCGCCAGCGTCCGTTTAGCCGGAGCAGGTCTGACAGTACCTAACTGTAGATACCACAGCCCGTAAGGGTTAGCCGTAGGGCGAAGGGGTGTGCCATCTTAACAGGATGACATGCGGTATCGGACGCTGGCACTACAAGCGACGTATAATCTAACTCAGGATCATGCGGCTGTATTTGCTTCCCACTGACTGTAGCTATGGTATTCGGCCATTACCTATGTAGTCGATTATCTCCATACCTGCATTGCGGGCAAGCTCCATCTTGGAAGCTCTGGGGGGTAGGGGGGACGCTGGATACAGCTTCTATATATCTAATCTAGGATCATACTAGTATATGTATATCCTACTCTACGGCCTGCATCCGTATATCACATGTACAATCACTCTTCTGATAGGCTCAGGGTGGCTACTGTCCGCCTTCAATGGTTATGGCTTGCTCCGATAGTAGCTGCACGTCTGCCTGAGCCTATCTGAGGAATGATCCTCCCCATACGCGTTGCTCATATAAACCCATGATGCCCAGCGGCCCTGAGCAATTGCCAGCCTGCTAGCTATAGCATTGCCCTCGTTGGTAGCTAGCAGGCGTCCCCTTTATAAAGCTTAGATATCTCTGTTCTCGTTTTCTTGTGTGCAAGCGGGCGGTCTGTCTGAACTTTTGCCAAATTACCTCCACCAATACGAAGGATATCCCATGACGATTATGTCTGTTGATACCAGCCGCCTTAGTGATCCCCGGATTATTGCCCATCTTGATGGCATCGATAGCCGTATCATCAACGGCTTTCGCCTTGCCTTAGATGTTCTCTGCATTCCCACGCCCAAGCATATCGAGCGTAAGCCCGCTGGCAGGCCATCGATTGCCAAGCTGATGGCCGCTGCCGATACAGATAGCGGGACCATTTACACCTACCGCAATGAAAAGATGAAGATTGGGGCATCTGCTCCACAAATCTAATTTCCCCTATTTCATACAAGGAACAGCCATGACCAACAAAGATACCCTTGCTGCTATTGCCGTTGAGATTGAAACGCTCAGTGCCGAATTGCTCAAGGTCAACAATTATATCGATATCCTTGGCAAGCCTGCCATGGATAAGGCCAACGAACTTGATAAGGCATTGAAGGATGCCAAGGATCGCTTTGCTACCGCCCTCGCTGACGAACAGGTAGAGGCTCGCACTCAACGGCTTAGCCGCTTCTCTGATATCCGCGTTGAGACAAAGCTGGGTGATAATCTACTGACTACCTCTTTCATCATCAAGTATATGAAAGACACTTGGGACATGTTAGCTAAGGCTAGTCCTCCTAAGCAGCATGAATGCGTTGGATTTGCCGCCCTTGACGATGATGCGTACGACTATCTGGTAACGCAGAAACCCCATGCCATTCCTCCCAGCATCATGGCCCTTGCTCCGGGTAAGCCTGCCGATGCTATGGCGCTGTACTTTCTAGCTAAGCAGCGGGGATACGTCGGGGAAGGGTTTGGCCGCCCTAATGCCTGATCTGCATGACTGGGGTACGGGAGAGGCACCTAAGCCCTCCCGCCCAGACTATGTACCCAAGGTCAAACTGATCCCTACAACGCTAGATGATCTGATGAACCGGGCAGGCGATTATGCCGATGCCGCTAAAGTCCATCTTGAATACAGTGCCGTCTCTACATGGCTGATGAAGACCGACGATCCGTTAAACGCCGCCTTTATCCCCGTTGAAGCCGGTAACTTGTCCGTGCTGCTGACAAGGCAGGCGCTAGAGCATGAGGCAGGTTGGCCTAAGCTGACCGATCAAGCGCCGCCGCCACTCTACGACCTGCCAGAGGATGCCCAAGGCATAGCCCGCCGTATGGCCGGGGACATTCACGCGTTCTGGGAAGCTGCTGGCCGTCCGTACCTCAGGGCCAATGATTGCAAGTTCGCCTTCCAATACCTCGCCGCTGCCGTCCGTAAGGGGATCATCCCGCCTATCCCGACCCTAGGCGAAGTTGATCCGGTCCCCGTTGCCAAACCGGCAAGGCCCCACATTCTCAATACCTTCAAGGAAACCACATGACCGCTCTAACTCCCCGTCAGGCCATCAAGGTCAAGGCGGCTCTATCCCTGATTGCCGTACACGGTCACAATCCCCGCACTGTACAGCAAGCCGCTACTGCTGAATTGGCTAAAGGCTATCCTGCCAATATTGCTTACAAGAATGCCATTGATCGCTTCATTGCCCGTGTCCCTGCTATGGGGAATACGCTGCATCTTGCCGTTGATCTGATCCACAATAGCGATGATGCTACGGTTGCGCTGTATGACAAGGCGCTGACTGAGTACAATAACACTGGCGATGACAGTTGCCTTGATGGCCTTGCCCCTATGATCCTTGAAGATGCCAAGGCATTGGCTGTCAGCAAGGGTGAAGTAACCGAGGCCGATGCGGCCAATTGGACTATCGATGATGCGCTAGGCAGCACGTCCGAAGCCTTCGCCGAAACACCCGATGTTCCCGATGCCGCCACGCTCGCACCGGGCCAGACGGGCAATAGCTCATTCGGGTTCAATGGCCTTCCCAGCCCCGCCGCTCAGGCTCCCGCTACGCCCGCTCAGGCCCCGGCAAGCGGCCCGCAGTGGGTGCAGGGTCCGACCGGCTATACCCTCGTCTCGCAAGCTCCTACCGGCCCTCAGGTCGGACAGAGCATGACCGGCTATGATCCCTTCACGGGCGGGAAGGGTCCGACCGGGATCACGGTAGGGAAGACTGGCGAAGCCGCCCGCCGCTCGCATGGCACCCCGGTAGGGGACATTGCCTATTCAGCGACCGGCACGGGATACCGAGTGACCCCGACCGGGGAAGCCGCCCGCCGTGAGGCTGGCGTACCGCTCGGGCCGGATGCCTGAGAACCGGCCTAGGAGAGTCGCTGAGAGGCGATAGCTCATCCCGGCCTACAGATACCCGACCGCATCCAATCGACTCCTGACGGGGGGCTGAGCGGGGCGATTTCGGGTATCTGTATGTCGCGTTCGTTCAAGGCTTGGGAATGACCAGCCCCGGCACCCGGTAAGATGCAATAGCCGCTACCATTACTCGCATAGATGGAGCGGCCCCGTACTTGTCGGCAGCGTCTTTACCCTCATGCCCTTGGAACTGTCGGCACACCCGCTCAGGGATACCGGCATCTACTGCATGGGTCTTCCATGTATGGCGGAATGAGTGAAAGACCTTGGCCTTATCCTCTATCCCGCAATCCTGCTTATAGCGGCTGAACCACTGGCCTACCTTGTCGGTTAGTTTCTTGCCGATGCCTACAGCCTTCAAGCCGGGGAATACGCGGCCCGCCTGATCTGGCAGCTTTTGCACATAGTCGATGAAACCTAGCTCAATTAGCTTAGGATGCAGCGGGACTAGCCTATTGCTTGCCTCATTCTTGATCTGATTAGGCAAGGCGTCGTCATCCGGCGTATCTGTAATGTCGATACACCATACCTCTTGCCGCTTATCGTCATCGTCTATGTAGGCAACGGGCTTCACGTCCTGCACCCGTAGCTGGCCAATCTCTTCCCGGCGCGCTCCCATGAACAGGGCAAGCAGGGGCATCCAATAGACAGCTTCACCATAGCCGCCCTTAGGCCTTTCGCCATTGGCATGAACGGGACCAGCGAACAGGGCATTCAGGTCATCAACTGAGAAGTCCTTACGCTTCTCTCCCCGCTCAGTGACGGCCATCTTCACATCACGGGCTACGTTGACGGGTACGATATCCTCTTGCGCTGCCCACTCTAGCAGGGTCCGCAGGTAGGCCAGCCGATCCCGTACATTGACCTGTGACCGGGCCGGGTCCGCTATCAGCTTCCGCTTGTAGGCCATCACATCGGCCTTGGTGATTAGCTCGACGGACTTCCGGCCCATCATGGAATTGAACAGCTTGGCATCCCGCCAATAGGCATCCTTGCCACGGGGCGACGGCTTACGCTCAGCGGCCCATCCGTCGAGGATGTCGGTATCTAGGTATTTGCCTTTGCCATCACTGGCCTTGGCAGCGTCGCTGTACTCAACGGCCTGATTTTGCCCTTTCGATGCGCGGGCATTCTGGCCGAACCGGGCATGAAGCGAGTTTATCAGGGCTTCCCGATCTGCCCCGGCTGTCTCCCGCTCATGCTCGACTAGCAGCCTGCCAGCCCTAGCTATGTCGGCTAGCGATCCCTCAGGCTCCTTACCCGCGCTCAGGGCATCCATGATAGGAGATAGGGCCTCAACCTCCATGTCCGTGGCGAATAGCTCGTCGGCTACATGGTCCGCTTGCTCTTGCTCCTGTTCCCACCGGGTCCGCTCCCGCTCCATTTGAGCAGGGGACAGGGGAGCGTTCGGCTTAGGAGTAGGCTTGCCAGCTAGGGACCGGATAGCATCGGCTAGCAGCTTGTCCGTCTCTGTAGTGTGAGCAGGGATGAGGAGCTTGGCCTCTGCCCGATCCTTGGACCGTAGCGACAGCATGAACTCAGCCCGACCGCCAAAGGCAGGCCGTAGCTCGACAGGGATTGCCCGCCGGAAATAGTAGGTAGAACCGCGCTTAGCGAGATAGGTACACATGGCTTTCAGCCCCTGTTACATCTGTAACAGCCGCCTGTAAAAACCGTTGTTTCTCAGCTATTTCCTAGGCTTTTCAATAGCCTAGGGGGAATGGTGCCCAGAAGAGGACTCGAACCTCCACGCCCTTGCGAGCGCCAGCACCTGAAGCTGGTGCGTCTACCAATTCCGCCATCTGGGCACGGGGTAGGCCGGCGCCTCTAGGGGACGGTGGTTGCGCTTGTCAACAGCGCGCGGCATGGGAAACGCACATCGTCGGTTCGGGCGAGACTGCAAGGAAGCGCATACGTGATACGCAACAAGCTGGTGGTGGTGTTCGGCGGCGGCGGATTCGTCGGGCGTTATGTGTCGCAGGCGCTGCTCGCCGCGGGGGCGCGGGTGCGGATCGCACAGCGCGATCCGCGCGGCGCGGTGTTCCTGAAGCCGCTTGGGGGCCTCGGCCAGACGCAGTTCGTCGCGGTCGACGTGACCCGGCCCGACTCGGTCGTCCGCGCACTCGCCGGCGCCGATATGGCGGTGAATCTGGTCGGCAGCTTCGCCAGCATGGACGCGATCAACGCGGGCGGCGCGAGGACCATCGCACAGGCGGCGGCGGATGCCGGGCTGGAGGCGCTCGTCCACATTTCGGCGATCGGCGCCGATCCGCAAAGCGCGTCGGCCTATGGCCGCACGAAGGGCGAGGGCGAGGAGGCGGTGCGCGCCGCCTTCCCCGCCGCGACGATCCTGCGCCCCTCGCTGGTGTTCGGGCAGGAGGATGCCTTCACCAACCGTTTCGCCGCGCTGATCGCGAAGGCGCCGGTACTGCCGGTGCTGCGCGCCGGCGCGAAGTTCCAACCGGTCTATGTGAAGGACGTGGCCGAGGCCGTGCTTGCCGCGCTCGACGATCCGGCAAAGGCGGGCGGACGCACGCTGGCGCTCGGCGGGCCGGACGTGATGACGATGCGCGGCATTCAGGATTTCCTGGCGCAGGAGACCGGCCGCTCCCCCGCGATGGTCGAACTGCCGGACGAGATCGGCGGCTTGATCGCCAAGCTCGGCTTCCTGCCCGGCGCACCGATCACGCAGGATCAGTGGAAGATGCTGCAGTCCGACAACGTCGTCACCGGCGAGGAGGGGCTGGGCGCATTCGGCATCGTGCCGACCGCGATGGCGAGCGTCGCGCCGTCGTGGCTGGTCCGCTATCGCCGCCACGGCCGCTTCGCCAAGCGCCAGACGGCCTGATCCGACGATGGAAATACTGACCGCGATCATCCTCGGCATCGTCGAGGGGGTCACCGAATTCCTGCCGGTGTCCTCCACCGGGCATCTGATCCTCGCCACCGAGTTGATGGGCTATGACGCCGCGCGCTGGTCGATCTTCAACATCGCGATCCAGCCGGGCGCGATCCTGGCGATCGTCGTGCTGTACTGGCGCACCTTCTGGGCGGTCGGCAAAGGGTTGATGAGTTGGCAGCCACAGTCGGTGGCCTTCGTGCGTAACCTGCTGATCGCCTTCGTACCGGCGGTGGCGCTCGGGCTGCTGCTGGGGGACCAGATCGATGCGCTGCTGGAGAATGCGACGGTCGTCGCCTGGGCGCTGATCGTCGGTGGCATCGGTATCTTGATCGTCGAGCGGCTGGCGAAGACCGACAACGTCTTCGGCATTTCGGGCGTCTCGATCGGGCAGTCGGTTAAGATCGGCCTCGTCCAGTGTCTGGCGATGGTGCCGGGCGTCAGCCGCTCGGGCGCGACGATCATGGGGGCGATGGCATTGGGGATCGACCGGCGCACCG
Organism: Sphingomonas sp. RS2018; assembly: GCF_054489605.1. Lineage (NCBI taxonomy): Bacteria > Pseudomonadati > Pseudomonadota > Alphaproteobacteria > Sphingomonadales > Sphingomonadaceae > Sphingomonas > Sphingomonas sp. RS2018. The sequence goes on along the minus strand of NZ_JBTMWL010000001.1, from coordinate 502,244 downwards.
CGGCGGATTTCAGCTTCTTCCTCGCCATACCGACGCTGACCGGTGCGACCGTGCTGCAACTCTACAAGCACCGCGCCGCGATCACGCCGGGCGATATCGAGCTGATCGCGGTCGGCGCAGTCGTGTCGTTCATCGTGGCGCTGGCAGTGGTGAAGGCGTTCATGGCGGTGGTAACGCGCTACGGTTTCGCACCGTTCGCCTGGTATCGGATTGTCGCCGGCGCGAGCGCGCTTGTCTGGCTGTCGATGCGTTAGGTCCGGATCGGCCAGATAAATCCGGTCGAGCAGTCGCGAGCAATTCGCAACTTCGGAAATTTAAAAGTTTAATGGTAAGCATAACTTACCTATTGGCCGAAAATGTCGTGACTCGCATGTCGCATTGAAATATGCAGCCCATGAAAGGGGCGCATATGGCCGGCGAAAAGGTTTTGAGATTCGTGGATCGCGATCAGGCTTATCCGGCCAGGCGGTCGGCAGCCGAGCGCGCCGACGACTTCCGAGAGATTGCCGAGAAATACGCCGTCGTCGCCGCGGAGGATCAGGCCGGTCGCTGTTCGCAGTGCGGCGTGCCCTATTGCTCGGTTCACTGCCCGCTGCACAATCACATCCCCGACTGGCTGCGCCTGACCGCGGAGGGGCGGCTGCGCGAGGCCTATGAGCTCAGCAACAGCACCTCGACCATGCCCGAGATCTGTGGCCGCATCTGCCCGCAGGATCGACTATGCGAGGGCAATTGCGTCATCGAATTCTCCGGCCACGGCGCGGTGACGATCGGCTCGGTCGAGAAATTCATCACCGACACCGCTTGGGAAGAAGGATGGGTCGAGCCACTGGTGCCCGGCCCTGCCCGCGGCCAGTCGGTCGGCGTCATCGGCGCCGGCCCGGCGGGGCTGAGCGCGGCGGAATATCTGCGCGGCTATGGGTACGAGGTCCATGTCTACGACCGCTACGACCGCGCCGGCGGGCTGCTGACCTACGGCATCCCCGGTTTCAAGCTGGAGAAGGACGTGGTCATGCGCCGCGTCGACCGGCTGAAGGCTGGCGGTATCGTCTTCCATGAGGGTTTTTCGGTTGGAGAGCATGGCTCGCTCGATGAACTTCGGGCGAAGCATGACGCGCTCCTGATCGCGACCGGCGTCTACAAGCCGCGCGCGATCAGGGCGCCCGGGGTCGGGGCGGCGGGGGTGGTCGATGCGCTCGACTTCCTGACCGCGTCGAACCGCAAGGGGTTCGGCGATGCCGTCCCCACGTTCGACGACGGGTCGCTCGACGCCGCGGGCAAGAACGTCGTCGTGATCGGCGGCGGCGACACCGCGATGGACTGCGTCCGCACCGCCGTCCGCCAGGGCGCGGCATCCGTGAAGTGCCTCTACCGACGCGACCGTGCGAACATGCCCGGATCGAAGCGCGAGACGGCGAATGCCGAGGAGGAAGGCGTCGAATTCGTCTGGCTCTCCGCCCCTGAGGCGTTCGAGGGCGGCACGCAGGTGACCGGCGTGAAGGCGTCGGCGATGCGGCTCGGCGCCCCCGACGCCAGTGGCCGCCGCGCGCCCGAGGTCGATCCCGCCGGCGGCTTCTCGGTCCCGGCCGATCTGGTCATCAAGGCGCTGGGCTTCGATGCCGAGGATCTGCCGACCCTCTTCGGCGCGCCAGAGCTGGGCGTAACCCGCTGGGGTACGGTGCGCGTCGATGCCAAGTCGATGATGACCAGCCTGGACGGCGTCTTCGCCGCCGGCGACATCGTCCGCGGCGCGTCGCTGGTCGTCTGGGCGATCCGCGACGGGCGTGATGTCAGCGAGCGGATGCACGCGCATCTGAAGGCAAAGGCGGCGGCGCGGAAGGTCGCGGCGTGAGGGCCGCCGTTCTTGTATCGGCGCTGCTGCTCGCCGCTCCCGCGACCGCGCAGCTGCCGACCGCGCCGGCCCCCGCGTCGGGCGCGATCGACCCCGCCCGCCTCGCTCTCGCGCTCGAGCTGGCGCGCGAGCTGAACAGCGAGGCGCTGACCAGAGCGCAGCTTGGCAAGATCTCCGCGGAGACGATGCCTCGCGCGTTCGCCCAGAACCCGGCGATGGCGGCGCTCGAGAAGCAATATCCCGGCGCGATCGCCGCCGTGATGGCGGCCATGACTCCGGTGATCGTCGACTATACCATCGGCCTGCTGCCCAAGCTTTGGACCGAGATCGCGCCGATCTATGCCCGCTCGCTCGATCCGGCGGAATTGCGTCAGCTGCTCGCCTTCTATCGCGGGCCGACCGGGCAGCGCGTGATCGCGGCGATGGGCCGCGGCTCCGACTATGGCGCCACCCTGTCGCGCATGGTCAACGAGGGCACGACGGCGATGACTGCGGGCGACCTGCGCAACGGCGCGACGCCGGGTATCGCCGAAGTCGTGCGTACCGCGAGCGACGAGGACAAGGCGGCGATGGTCGCGTTGGTGCAGACCAGCGCCGGCCGCAAGCTGCCTGCCGTGACCACCGAAGTCATGGCGGCGGTGGCGGCGGCATCCGCCCGGCCCGATCCCGTCATGGAGAAGCGGATCGAGCAGGTAGTGAAGACCGCGCTGGACGCGCATATTAAGAAGAGCGGCAAGCGATGACCCCGACGATGAACACCGAACGCCTCCGCCTCGCCGAACACGGCATGTACCGCCCCGAATATGAGGGCGATGCCTGCGGCGTCGGCATGGTCGCGGCGACCGACGGCGTCCCCTCGCGGCGTGTCGTGCAGGCGGCGGTCGATGCGCTCAAAGCCGTGTGGCACCGCGGCGCGGTCGATGCGGACGGCAAGACCGGCGACGGTGCGGGCATCCACGTCGATCTGCCGGCCAAGTTCTTCGACGACGCCATCGTCGCCTCGGGCCACCGCGCCATGCCGAACCGGCTGGCGGTCGGCATGATGTTCCTGCCGCGCACCGATCTGGGCGCGCAGGAGGCGTGCCGCACGATCGTCGAGAGCGAGATCATCGACGCCGGCTGGACAATTTACGGCTGGCGCCAGGTGCCGGTGAACGTGACGGTCATCGGCCAGAAGGCGCAGGCCACCCGGCCCGAGATCGAGCAGATCATGATCGCCGGCCCCCTGCCCGACGACGCCTCCGCCGCCGATTTCGAAAAGGAGCTCTATCTCGTCCGCCGCCGGATCGAGAAGCGCGTGATCGCCGCGCAGATTCAGGGCTTCTACGCCTGTTCGCTCAGCTGCCGCTCGATCGTCTACAAGGGACTGTTCCTCGCCGAATCGCTGTCGGTCTTCTATCCCGACCTGACCGACGACCGCTTCGAAAGCCGCGTCGCGATTTTCCACCAGCGCTATTCGACCAACACCTTCCCGCAGTGGTGGCTGGCGCAGCCGTTCCGGTGCCTCGCCCACAACGGGGAGATCAACACGATCCGCGGCAACAAGAACTGGATGCTGAGCCACGAGATCAAGATGGCGAGCATCGCGTTCGGGGAGCGCAGCGAGGATATCAAGCCGGTGATCCCGGCCGGCGCCTCCGACACCGCCGCGCTGGACGCGGTGTTCGAGGCGATCTGCCGTTCGGGCCGCGACGCGCCGACCGCCAAGATCATGCTGGTGCCTGAGGCATGGTCGCACGACATGCCGAAGCCGCATCTGGAGATGTACAAGTACCTCGCCAGCGTCATGGAGCCGTGGGACGGCCCCGCCGCGCTCGCGATGACCGACGGCCGCTGGGCGGTCGCGGGCATGGATCGCAATGCGCTCCGCCCCTTACGCTACACGCTGACCGGCGACGGCCTGCTGATCGTGGGCTCGGAGACCGGCATGGTCGTGGTGCCGGAGACGAGCGTGGTCGAGAAGGGTCGCCTCGGCCCGGGCCAGATGATCGCGGTCGACCTGGACGAAGGCGTCGTGCTGCATGACCGCGCGGTGAAGGACCGGATCGCGGGCGAGGCGGATTATGCCGCGATGATCGGCGAGTTCGTCGGCGTCGACGATCTGGCCGCCGTCGCCCCCTCCCTCCCCGGCTGGGATCGCGCCGAACTGGCGCGACGGCAGGTCGCCGCCGGCCAGACGATGGAGGACATGGAGCTGATCCTGGCACCGATGGTCGAAGGCGCGAAGGAAGCGATCGGTTCGATGGGCGATGATACGCCGCTCGCCGTCATCTCGGACAAGCCGCGCCTCATCAGCCAGTTCTTCCGCCAGAATTTCTCGCAAGTCACGAACCCGCCGATCGATTCGCTGCGGGAGCGGCACGTGATGTCGCTGAAAACGCGGTTCGGGAACCTCGCCAACATCCTCGATCTGTCGGGCGCGCCGTCGAAGGTGCTGGTGCTCGAAACCCCGGTGCTGACCTGCGCCGACTGGGACCGGCTGAAGACGCATTTCGGCAGTAGCGCCGCCGAGATCGACTGCACCTTTCCGGCGGGCAGCGGACCCGAGGGGCTGCGCGCCGCCATCGCCGACATCCGCCGTCAGGCCGAACAGGCGGTGCGGCAGGGCAAGTCCGAACTGTTCCTGACCGACGAGGCTATCGGCCCGGATCGCATGGCGATCGCGGGCGTGCTGGCCGTCGCGGCGGTCCACACCCACCTCGTCCGTCGGGGCCTGCGCAGCTACGCATCCGTCAACGTCCGCTCGTCCGAATGTCTCGACACGCATTATTATGCGGTGCTGATCGGCGTCGGCGCGACCACGGTGAACGCCTATCTGTCCGAGGCTGCGATCCGCGATCGCCACGCGCGCGGCCTGTTCGGCGATCTCGCGCTGGACGCCTGCCTGAAGCGGCACCGCACCGCCGTCGACGAGGGGCTGCTCAAGATCATGTCGAAGATGGGGATCGCGGTGATCTCCAGCTATCGCGGTGGTTACAACTTCGAGGCGGTGGGCCTGAGCCGCGCGCTGGTCAACGACCTGTTCCCCGGCATGCCTGCGAAGATCTCGGGCGAGGGCTATGCCTCGCTCTACCTCAACGCAACGATGCGCCACGATGCGGCCTATGATTCGGCGGTCGCGACGCTGCCGATCGGCGGCTTCTATCGCCAGCGTCATGGCGGGGAGACGCATGCCTTCTCCGCGCCGCTGATGCACACGCTGCAGACCGCGGTCGCGACCGACAGCTATTCGACGTACCTCCAGTTCGCGCGCGGCGTCCGCGACCTGCCGCCGGTCTATCTGCGCGACCTTCTGGAGTTCAATTACCCCAAGGACGGCGTGCCGATCGATTCGGTCGAGGCGATCACCGAGATCCGCAAGCGCTTCGTCACGCCGGGCATGTCGCTGGGGGCGCTGTCGCCAGAGGCGCACGAGACGCTGTCGATCGCGATGAACCGCATCGGCGCGCGCGCCGTGTCGGGCGAGGGCGGCGAGGACAAGGAGCGCTATTCCCCGCGCGAGAACGGCGACAACGCCAACTCCGGGATCAAGCAGATCGCGAGCGGCCGCTTCGGCGTGACGGCGGAATATCTCAACGCCTGCGACGAGATCGAGATCAAGGTCGCCCAAGGCGCCAAGCCTGGCGAAGGGGGGCAGCTGCCCGGCTTCAAGGTCACCGAACTGATCGCACGCCTGCGCCACGCGACGCCGGGCGTCGGCCTCATCTCGCCGCCGCCGCATCACGACATCTATTCGATCGAGGATCTGGCGCAGCTGATCTACGACTTGAAGCAGATCAACCCGCGCGCGCGCGTTTGCGTGAAGCTGGTGTCGTCGGCCGGCATCGGCACGGTCGCGGCGGGCGTGGCGAAGGCGCACGCCGACGTCATCCTGGTCGCCGGCCACAACGGCGGCACCGGCGCGTCCCCGCAGACCAGCATCAAATATGCCGGCACCCCGTGGGAAATGGGGCTGAGCGAGGTCAACCAGACGCTGACGCTCAACAGCCTTCGTGGCCGTGTGAAGCTGCGCACCGACGGTGGCCTCAAGACCGGGCGCGACATCGTCATCGCCGCGATCCTGGGCGCCGAGGAATATGGCATCGGTACATTGAGCCTCGTGGCGATGGGCTGCATCATGGTGCGACAGTGCCATTCGAACACCTGCCCGGTGGGTGTGTGCGTGCAGGACGAAAAGCTTCGCCAGAAATTCACCGGCACGCCCGAAAAGGTCATCAACCTGATGACCTTCATCGCCGAGGAGGTTCGCGAGATCCTGTCGCGGCTGGGCGTGCGAAGCCTCGACGAGGTGATCGGCCGCACCGAGCTGCTCCGTCAGGTCAGCCGCGGCGCCGAGCATCTCGACGATCTCGACCTCAACCCGATCCTCGCCAAGGTCGACGCGAGCGATGCCGAGCGGCGCTATTCGCTCGATACGTGGCGCAACGCCGTGCCAGACAGCCTCGATGCGCAGATCATCCGGGATGCGGGCGCGGTGTTCAGCCGGCGCGAGAAGATGCAGCTGACCTACAGCGTGCGCAACACCCACCGCGCGGTCGGCACCAGCCTGTCGGGGGCAGTAACGCGCGCGTTCGGCATGTCGACGCTCGACGACGGCCACGTCACCGTCCGCCTGCGCGGCAGCGCCGGCCAGTCGCTCGGCGCCTTCCTGTGCAAGGGCATCACGCTCGAAGTGTTCGGCGACGCCAACGATTATGTCGGCAAGGGGCTGTCGGGCGGTGTCATCGCGGTGCGGCCGATGGTCAGCTCGCCGCTGAAATCGAACGAGAACACGATTATCGGCAACACCGTGCTCTACGGCGCGACCTCGGGCCGGCTGTTCGCGGCGGGCCAGGCGGGCGAGCGCTTCGCCGTGCGCAACTCGGGCGCGCAGGTGGTGGTCGAAGGCTGCGGCGCCAACGGCTGCGAGTACATGACCGGCGGTGTCGCGGTGATCCTGGGCGATGTCGGGGCCAATTTCGGCGCGGGCATGACCGGGGGCATGGCGTTCGTCTACGATCCCGCAGACTGCTTCGCCCGCCGCGCGAACCCGGAGACGATCGTGTGGCAGCCGCTGGCGTCGGCGCATTGGGAGGGCGTGCTGCGCGCGCTGATCGCCCGCCATGTCGCCGCCACGGACAGCAAGTTCGCCGCCGGCCTGCTGGAGGACTGGGAGCGCATCCGCGGCCATTTCCGCCAGATCTGTCCGAAGGAAATGCTGACCCGCCTCTCCCACCCGCTCGACGATGCGGAGATGGCGGTCGCGGCCGAGTAACGCAGACGGGACGCGGTTCAGCACAGGCTAAGCCTTTGTGCTATAAGCGGCGGCGTCCCGTTTTCGACTCGGAGTGTTTCCCGATGCGTATCGCCGCCCTCGCGCTCGTCCCCGCGATCCTCGTCGCCGCCCCTGCCGCCGCGCAGGATCGGCCGCCCGTCGCCGATGTCGCGCGCGCGCTGAACGATCCGGTGATGCAGGAAGGCGCTGCCGCCGCGCTGGCCGCACTCGCGGGCATCGTGCTCGACACCCGCGTGGGTCCGCTGGCGCAATGGGTCGATCCCAGCGTGCGCCCGAACGCCACGCTACGCGACCTGAAGCGGCGCGACGATCCGGACTTCGAACGCCGCCTGCGTGCCGACACCCGTCGCGGCGTCGCCGTCGCCGGGGCTGCCGCGGGCGATGCGGCGGTGATGGCGGGCGAGGTCGCGCGCACCACCGATCGCCTGCGCGCCGCGATCGCGCCGCTGGCGGGGATGCTGGCGAGCGCGGCAGACGATTACTGACGCATCGTCCCACTCGGGGACGATCGCGCGTAAATCATTAATTTCATTCGTCTGTCATCGGCGCGTCACGGTCGATACCTAGCAACTTCACCAAGGGGCAGCGCCCGCCCGTGAGGAGTATCCGATGACGCCGAAGTTTCTCGCCGCCTGCGCGGCCGCCTGCCTGCTGTCCTCCACTGCGATGGCGACCGATACCAGCGTGACCGGCGGCACCGGCCAGCGTTCGCTCGGCCTGGCGGGCAGCGCCCCGCTCGGCCAGAGCTTTACCGCCATCGACGAACAGCTGACGTCGTTCGGTTTCCAGTTCCAGATACTGAACGCCGGCGTCGCCGACAGCAACGTCACCTTCACCCTGCGGGAGGGCGCGGGCTTCGACGGCGCGATCGTGAAGCAGTTCACGACGACGATCACCGGCATCGCGACCGGCCGGACGCCGAGCTGGTTCGACTTCGGCCTGACCGGCACCACTCTGGTGTCCGGACGGCAGTACAGCGCGGTCCTGACCGGCGGGTCGACGCGCTACGGCCTGGTCTACGGTCCGAACATCAACCTGAGCACCGGTGCGGCACTCGGTCCGGACGCCTATGCCGGCGGCGCGCTGCTCGCCACCGGCTTGACGAACAACCGCGCCTGCGATTCGGGCATCTGTGATGCGAACTTCCGCTTCTCGGGCGTGACCGCGGTCGCCGCGGTGCCGGAACCGGCCACCTGGGGCATGGCGATCATCGGCTTCGGCGCGATCGGCGCGGCGCAGCGTCGCCGTCGTCGCGCTATCGCGACCGCCTGAACCGCCAGCCGGTGAGGCCCGCGCCGCCGAACAGGGCGAGCGCGGGCCAGCCGCCGTCGGTGACGAACAGGTAGGCGACGCTCCCGGCGGCGACCGCGCCCAGCACACCGACCGTGACCCCGCGCGGCAACACACGCAACGCCGCCGCCACCCCGCTCGGCGGGGCCAGCGCGGCGTTCGCGCCCAGCCAGATATACGACCCCGCCGGCGGCAGCGCGCCGGCGAACGGCAGCTTCACCAGCGCGAAACCGGTCATCGCATTCGGGAAACTGTCCGCCGACAGATGCACTCCGATGCCGAGCGCAATCCCCGTCGCCAGCCGCCGCCCCTCGGCGAGCGCGATCACCGGCAGCAGCGGCACCACGCTGTGCGTCAGCGCGCTGAGATGTCCGAACGGCAGCAGGAAATCGAGATCGGGTACGCCCAGCCCCACCGCGAACGCGGCAAGCACGATCAGCGCGGTGCGCATCGCGTCCGCATCGCGTGCCGAGTGCATCTATCCCCTTTCCGCGCGCGCGCCGTTTCGTCATAGGATGGGGCCATGTGGCAGCTCTATCAATTCCCCCTGTGCCCCTTCTCGCGCAAGGTGCGGCTGCTGCTCGCCGAAAAGGGCATCGGCTATGAACCGGTGCGCGAATCGCCCTGGCTGCGCCGCGACGAATTCCTCGACATGAACCCTGCCGGCCAGACGCCGGTGATGGTCGACGTCGAACGCGGTGGCGCGCCGCTGATCGATTCGAACGCGATCTGCGAATATTTCGAGGAAACGGTCGAGAAGGCGTCGATGATCAACGGCACCGCCGCCAATCGCGCCGAGATCCGCCGGCTGGTCGCGTGGTTCGACACGCAATTCTTCCGTGACATCACCGCGCCTTTGCTGGAGGAGCGGATGGTCAAGCGCCTGGTCCACCGCATGACCCCCGACGCGGCCATGCTGCGTGAGGCGATGAAGGCGGCCGTCGGCCATCTCGACTATATCGATTACCTGCTCGATCACCGCACCTGGCTGGCCGGCGCGACGATGAGTCTCGCCGATCTCGCCGCCGCGGCGCAGATTTCGGTCGCCGACTATCTGGGCGGCATCGACTGGAAGAGCCACGAACAGGCTAAGCGCTGGTACGTCGGCATGAAGAGCCGCCCCAGCTTCCGCCCGCTGCTCGCCGAGCGGATGGAGGTCATCACCCCGCCGTCGGATTACGAGAAGCTGGATATGTGAGGGGCGCGGGCGGCCAAGGCACATGACCGGCGCTCCCGCGAGGCGAAACATCTCACCGGACCCGTAACGACCACCGCGCGTTCAACCCTTCCGAAACGACGAGAGGCGGCGTGATGCTCGAACATGTTCCCCACTGGCTCGGCAACCTGCTGAAGGGCGTGCGCGCCGGGCAGAACAAGCTGGCGATCGCGCAGGAGGGGCTGGGCAGCTTCACCGCGATCGACCTGCGCAGCCCGGCCTTCGCCAATGGCGCGCGCCTGCCGGATCGCTTCACTGCCGATGGCGCCGGCGTCTCGCCGCCGCTGTTCTGGAGCGGTGTGCCGACGGAAGCGACGCGCCTCGCTCTGCTGGTCGAGGATCCCGATGCGCCGACCCCCAGCCCGCTGGTCCACGCGATCGTCTGGGACCTGCCGGCCGAGGACGGCCAACTGGCCGAAGGCGCGATCGTCGCCGATGGCGCGGGCGATGCGAACGGCGATGTCGGTCGCAATTCCTATCTGCGCGAAGGCTGGTTGCCGCCCGATCCGCCGACCGGTCACGGCGAGCACCGCTACGCGTTTCAACTGTTCGCGCTGGCGGATGGCGAGGACCCCGGCGATACCCCGAGCCGCAGCGATTTGATCGCGGCGATGCGCGGGCGCGTATTGGCGGCGGGGCTGCTGACCGGCAGCTATTCGCGCGGCACCCCGGCCCCGACCGGCAGCGTCGGTGCCGTGGCGACCGCCTGACACCGATGGCGGCGACCGACCCGGGCTACCCGGACGGGATCGCGCCCGATCACGCCGACCCGCGTGGCTGGTGGAATCGCCATGCCAATCTGCTGTCGCTGGCGATCCTCGGCCTGCTGATGGCGCTGGCGTTGAGCGGCCTGCTCGGCGGCGCGCCCAATCCGGTGCGCTTCGCCGACCTAGGGCCGGCGCGGCTGACGGTGGCGGCGCCGACGACATTGCGCAACGGCCTGTTTTTCGAGATGCGGTGGACGGTGGCGGCGCGCGCCGACATCGGCAAGCTGGTCGTTGCGATCCCGCCTTCGCTGTGGCGCGACATGACGGTCAATTCGATGATCCCGGCGGCGGGCGAGGAACGCTTCGCCGATGGTCGTTTCCGGTTTCACTACGGCGCGCTAAAAGCGGGCGAGACGCTGGAAATCAAGATCGACGGTCAGATCAATCCGCCGCTGACGCGCGGCACGGCGGGCGACATCGCGCTCTATGACGGCGACCGACGGCTGGGTGCCATGCCGGTGCGCATCCGGGTGCTGCCGTAATGGATATCGTGCTGCGCGCGACCGCGATGTTCGCGGTTGTCTATCTGCTGTTGCGGCTGCTCGGCAAACGCGAGCTGGGGCAGATGACGCCGTTCGAGCTGGTGACGCTGATCGTGATCGGCGACCTGATCCAGCAGGGGATCACGCACAACGACTTCAGCCTGACTGGCGCGACGCTCGCGATCTGCACCTTCGCCTTCTGGAGCGTGGTGCTCGGCTGGGTCGCGTGGCTGTTCCCGCGGTTTCGCAAGGCGCTGGAGGGCGAACCGCGGGTCATCGTGCGCGACGGCGTGCTACTGGCGGACAATTTGCGCCGCGATCGCATGACACGCGAGGAGGTGGAGGCGGAGATGCGGCTGGCGGGGATCGCGCGATTGACCGACGTGGCCTGGGCGATTTTGGAAACGAACGGCAAGATCAGCTTCATCGACCGGCAGGCCGCGAAAGGTGGCCGCCAGCAGGACGACGGCGGCGATCTCGCCTGACCGTCGCCGCGTTGGGGTCAGGCGAAGATGCCCGGCCCCGTGGCGGTGGTGGCGGCGATCAGCAGGACGGTCGTGGCGAACGAAACTGCGGTGATGGCGAACGAACGGATCATTGTGCCGGACCTTGAAAGGAGCTGGATGGGCGCTGGACGGCGATCAGGCGATCGGCAGGACCGGAGCGGTGACGATCACGAGCATCATCGTGACGAGGACCGAACCGACGAAAGCGACGGTCGAGCGCTGCAGCGAGTCGATACGAACGAACATGGTGGCATTCCCTTTTCTTATCCGGTCGGACCGTCCGACCGTCGATGAAAAGGGAATTGCAGGGAGCGTGCCAACTCACCAAGTCATTGATTTATAAAGAGCCGCCGCTTCAGTGAGGTGAAATATGCCAAACCAACTCGCTAGTTCGCGCCAATCATCGGCGCATTACGCCACGCAGATGCGATTCCGCCCCTCGGCTTTCGCGCGATAGAGCAGGGCGTCGGCCCGCTGAAACGCCGCACGAGCATTGTCGCCGTCGTCCGCGGGCGCCAGTCCGGCCGAAAACGTCACCGCGCCCAGCGGCTCGTCGCTTTCGCGCAGCTTGTATCGCTTGGCCTCCACCGCCGCGCGCGCCTGCTCCAGCGTCGAGCGCGCGGTGCCCGCGTCGGTATCGACGAACAACGCGACGAACTCCTCACCGCCATAGCGCGCAACCAGCTGGCCTTCGCACGTCTCTGCCAGCGCAGTCGCGATCGCCTTCAGCACGCGGTCGCCGACCGCATGACCGAACCGGTCGTTGATCGACTTGAAATGATCCACGTCGCACACCGCCATCAACTGCGTGCGCCCTGCGGCGGCATTCGCGGCGAACGCTTCCTCAAGCGCACGACGGTTGGGCAGATCGGTCAGCGGATCGCGCCGGGCATTGTCCCGTGCCTCCTCCAGCTTCGATCGCAGTTCCGCCGCCTCGCGCGTCGCGGCCTCCAACTGCCCTTCAGCCAACCGAACGCGGCTCACCATCTCGGTCGTCAGTCGGGCGATGTCGTCGAGTGCGGTGGAGCTCGTACCGATGCCGGTGCGCAGAATCGCGTCCGCACTCGCCGCCAGGTCGCGACCGAAGACGCGCGTCTCGGCGTGCAGGTCGGTCACGACATCCTCGAACCCCTCGACCTGCCGCTGGGTCTGCGCGACGAGTCCGTCGGCGCGCGCGCGCTCGGTGGCACCGGTGCTGGCGGTACCGACGGTCACGTCCGCGCCCAGCGTCTCGATATCGCGCATCGACAGGCGGACGCCGCCATCGGTCAGTGAGGAAACCGCCCGCGCCAGCGGCCCATCGGGATGCGCCAGGATCGCATGGGCGAAGGCATAGTTGGCGGGATCGGGCTCCAGCCGCTGGTCGGTCAGGAACCGACCGATCGCCTGATAGAGTTTGCCCGACCCGCCGTTCGCCGGCGCGATATGCGCAACCTTGCTCGCCATGCCCTCAACCCCCCGGACACGCTCCCCCCGGACCGTGTCCTAGCTAATGTGTTGAGCGGGTCTTAGGCGGCGATTGCTAACATCCCTTTAGCGCGAGCGCGCTGTCGCTCAGCCCTTCAGCTTCTGCACGTCGGCCAGGGTCATCTTCACATGGTCGGCCGGCGCCAGATTGGCGTGGACCGCGACGATGCGACCGTCCCGCGCGATGACGTAGCTGACGCGGTTCGCCGCCACGACCTTGCCGCGCGGCGTGTCGATCTCGCGACCAAGCGACACGTCGTAACCCGCAATCACCTTCGGCCCCGCGCTCGCCACGGTGAACTTGCCCGCACACTTCTCGGCCGAGAAATCCTTCAGCACCTCGACCGTGTTGCCCGACATGCCGAGCACGGTCGCGCCCGCCGCGGCGAACTGCGGCACGGCTTCGGCGAACGCTTGCGCCTCGACGTTGCAGCCGCCGGTGTAAGCCGCCGGGAAGAAATACAGGACCACCGGCCCCTTCGCCAGCAACTGCGACAGGCGCACGTTCACCACCTGGCCCGCGCGCGCACCACGCGTCGCGAAGTCCGGTGCCTTGGCGCCGGGCGCAAGCGACGCCGTGGCGGGCACGGCGAGCAGGGCGGTGGCGGCGAGCGTGGCGAGGATGCGCATGGAACGGGTGACCTTTCGGGAAGCTCAGCGCGTCAGCGATATGCCGATGCGCGCGTGCGTGGAATGGATGCGGTAATCGTCCAGAGCCTCACCATAGCCGGTGAAACCCTGACCGAACAGATAGATGCCCAGCCCGCCGAGCTTCGTCAGCGGATAGGATGCGAACGCCTCCGCCGCGCCGCGCCCGGTGCCCGGATTGCCGCGCGCGTTGACCGACAGCTTGATGCCGTCGTCCTGCCCGACCGAGGCGCGCAGCGCGGTGAAGCCCCAATAATCCTTCATATCGCCCGACATGCCGCGCTTGCCGACGAACGCCCAGGCCTGCGGCACCAGCTCGGCGTACCAGCGGTCGCCCAGGTCGAATCGCTGCGCGGCGCGCACGTACACCCGGTTCACGTCGATCGAGGTCGCCTCCCCCTCGCCGTTCGAATCATGCCGGAAGCCTGCAGAGACGATCGTTCTGGGCCCGACCGGCAGGTCGTAGAACAGCTCGGGACTATAGGTCGTCGCGCGGAACGGGCCGGACACCTCGTCCGTCGCCCAGAACATCGTCTGCGTATAGGCGAAGCGGAATCGCGACAACGCCCCGGTGCCGCCGAACGGCGCGAGCGCCAGGCTGACCTGCAGCTTCGTCGCCGCCGAACGCTCCCCGATCGCGCCGTAGATCGGTTCATGCACCATGAAGCGATCCGCGAACGACGCCACCCGACCGACGCCGGTCTGCATCACCCGTTCCTCGCGGGCCGGTGCGGGCCGGATGCCGAGCGCGACCACGTCGAGCGGCGGCGCGGGCGAGGTCGCGACGCTGCTGGCGAGCGTATAGCGCACCCGCGCGAAGCCGCCCGCCGCGACGCTGGCGGGAACGTCACCCGCCGGCACCAGCACCAGTCGCGATCCGTCCCGCGCGATCGCATCCACCTGCGGCGGTGCCACCCCGGCGACCGCCGCCGGCCCCTCGTTCAGCAGGAACACGTCGACGCCGTCCTGCGCCGCCGCGGCAGTCGCGGGCTGGTCCGGCACCGCGCGCAGCTGCGCCGCGGCGGGGAGGGTCAGGAACAGGGCGGGAATCGCAAGAATGGCACGCATCGTCGCATCGACTAGCCGAGCATCGCGCCACGCGCTAGCGCGGCGCGATGCCGATCAACCCCGCCGATATCGCCCTCGCCCACGCCCTCGCCGATGCGGCGGGTGCGGCGATCCGCCCGTTCTTCCGCGCCGATCACGGGCTGGAGATCAAGGACGACCGCTCCCCCGTCACGCTGGCCGACACCGCCGCCGAGCGCGCGATGCGGCGCCTGCTGGCGGCGGAGGCCCCGCGCGACGGCGTGACCGGCGAGGAGGAACGCGACAGCGCGGGGACGAGCGGCCGGCGCTGGGTGCTCGACCCGATCGACGGCACGCGTGCCTTCATCGCGGGGCGCCCGATCTTCGGGACGCTGATCGCGCTGCTCGACGGGGGGTTTCCGGTGCTCGGCATCATCGATCAGCCGATCCTGCGCGAACGCTGGGTCGGCGTTGCCGGGCAGCGGACCGAGCTGAACGGCAAGCCCGCCACCACCCGCCGCTGCCGCGCACTCACCGACGCGTTGCTGGCGACGACCGATCCGGGGCTGTTCGCGGATGACGAACTGCACGCCTTCAAACATCTCGACGCCGCGGTGCGCTCGACCGTGCTCGGCGGCGATTGCTACAACTACGCCTGCCTGGCTTCCGGCCATCTCGACGTGGTGGTCGAGACGGGGCTGAAGCTCCACGACTTCGCGGCGCTGGTGCCGGTGGTCGAGGGCGCGGGCGGCGTGATGTGCGACTGGTCTGGCGATCCACTGTATGAAGGCAGCGCGGGCGACGTGATCGCGGCTGGCGATGCCGCGCGGGTCGAGGACATCATGGAGGCGCTGGCCTGCCGCGGACATTGAGCCGCATCCCGGACTTGTCCGACTTGTCGACGCCCGTATAGGTTGGCGAAAACGGGGGAGGACGCGGATGACCGACAAAGCGGACGGCGGGTGGCGTGACACCATATTGGCGGGGCTGGCCAATTATATCGACGCGGGCTCGATCGTCGCGGGATCGGTGGCGCTGGCGTTCTGGAAGAACATCTACGGCCTGTCGGACGGCTTCATCGGTCTGATCGGTGCGTTCAGCGCGAACGCGATCTCGGCCGGTGTCGGCGCGATGATCGGCGGCATCCTGTGCGACCGGTTCGGGCGCAAGCGCATCTACCAATACGACATGCTGTTCTACGCCTTCGGCATGGGGTGGCTGATGTTCGCGACCGCACCGTGGATGATCGTGCTTGGCTTCGTGCTCGTTGGCCTGGCGGTCGGCGCCGACATCCCCGCCAGCTGGTCGCTGATCGCGGAGCAGGCCCCCGATACGAAGCGCGGCGCGCATTCGGGCGTGGCGCAGCTGCTATGGTATCTGGGCCCGGTCGCCGTGCTGGGCGCCGCCTATTTCCTCAAACCCTTCGGCATCGACGGCGTGCGCTGGCTGTTCGCGCATCTGTTCGTGCTGGCGCTCGCGCTCACGTTCCTGCGATCGAAGATGCATGAATCGCAGCGCTGGGTGGAATCGCGCGACCGTGGGCAGCGGACGTCGTGGACGGTGCTGCTGCGCCCGCCCTATCTCGGCTCGGTGCTGTTCCTGGCCGGCATGTACGGCTTCTGGAACCTGTGGGCGGGCTATAACGGCTTCTTCACGCCGTATCTGATCGAGCAGAACAATCTGCCCGAATGGGCGGCGACGGTGGTGCCGGCAGGCTATTTCCTGATCGGCATGATCTCGATCCTCGCCATCTTCATGACGCTGTCGGATCGGGTGAACCAGCGGCTGCTGTTCGGCATTTCGGCCGGGCTCCACGTCGTCGGCATGGCGTCGCTGGCGATCTTCGGCTTCACGCTGCCGTCGGTGATCGTGCATGTCGTCATCATGGGCATCGCCGGCGGCTTCGGCGCGCAGAGCTTCTTCCAGCTGTGGTCATCCGAGCTCTTCCCGACCGCGGTGCGATCGACCGCGCAGGGGCTGACCTTCGCGATCGTGCGCATCGGTCTCGGCATCTGGAGCCTCGCCGTGCCGACGCTGGCGCACAACGACTTCACGACGCTGGCGTGGATCCTGACCGGCTTCCTCGTCCTGTCGGGCGGGATCGGGCTGGTATGGGCGCCGCGCAACGAGGGCCAGTCGCTGGAGCAGATTGGCGCCCGCCGCGCCGGCGGTTGAGGTCCTAGCGCAGCAGGCGCAGGTCGACCGCCGCCGCCATCGCGGTGAAGCCGGCATCGTTCGGATGCAGCGCGTCGCCGCCGTCGAAGCGTCTGTCCATGCGGTCGGGCGCGGCGGGATCGCGGATCGCGCGGTCGAAATCGGCGACGCCGTCCGCCTCGCGCTGCGTGCGGATCCAGTCGTTGACGGCGACGCGGACGACCTCTCCTTCGGCGCTCCAGTATCCGGCGCCGCGGTAGGGCAAAATGGTCGCCAGGATAACCTTCACACCCCGATCGTGCGCGCGCGCGATCATCTGGCGATAGGCGGCGATCAGGTCGGTCGGTGTCGGCAGCGGCTGCTTCGCCCGCGTCGCGCTGCCGATGTCGTTCACGCCCTCCAGCACCAGGACGTGCGAGACGCCCGGTACCGCCAGTACGTCGCGATCGAAGCGCGCCAGCGCATTCGGGCCCGTGCCGTCCTCCAGCAGCCGGTTGCCGCCGATGCCCGCATTGGCGACCGCGACGCCGGTCATCCGCGCCGCCTGCAACCGCGCGGCGAGTTGATCAGGATAGCGGGTGTCGGCATCCACCGTGGCGCGCGAGCCGTCGGTGATCGAATCGCCATAGGCGACGACGGTATGGGCGGCCCGAGCACCCTCGACATCGACCGCCGCGATCGCCAGCCGCTGGCCGAAGCGCACCGTGTCGGTCAGCGTCGTCGCGCCGGTCTGGTCGCCCGGTGCGATCCAGGCGGTGGCATAGGCGCTGCCGTGCGTCGTCGGCGCGGTCGCGCCCTGCGGCAGGTGGATGCTGATCGCGATGCGCTGCAACGGCGCGACGCGCATCGCCACCGCATCGCTGATCCACGGTGCGTGCGCTGGCACGACGCCCCCGCTCGCGCCGGAAAAGGTCACCCGCCGCACGCTGCCGGGCAGGATCGCGCCGTTCGCGCCGGCGATCGCGACCGTCACCGATCCGATCTTTAGCGGCGCGTCGGATGCTTCGTTCGTCAGCCGTACGCGCAGCCGCGTACCCCCGGCACTCAGGCGAACCACTTGCCGTACCGTGCGATCGGCAAGCTCGGGGATCGGCCGGTTCGGTTGCGCGACCAGCGTGCCGTGCGGCGACGCGGCCCAGCTGCGCACCCAACCGGTCGCGGGTGCACGCGTCTGCGCGTCCACCGTGCCGGCCACACCGAGCAGCGCGAAGCCTGCCAGAACCGCTGTCCATCCCCTCATCGCATCATCCTTCCCGTGATTTACCTGACGTATCGACGAAGCCGACCGCCGTGTCACCGAAAACGACTCGATTGTGACCACCTGGTTGTTCGCTCGCTATGAACAAGTGACGCAGGACCGGATGGCGCCGCTCAAGGAAAATGTCCCGAATTCGAACGCGTCGCTCCCGGTTTCGAGAACATTTCGTGGCGATGATACTAGCTCACTACCCTGTTCGGGGGATGGCGAAGATGAACGCTTCGTTAATAATGGCGACACCGAATTGAACGGCACGGTCGCATCCGGCGATCACCAACGGGGGGTACATGAACATGCGTAAGATCGGACTCATCGCGACAGCACTCGCGACGGTATTTACGGCGCAGTCGGCCTACGCCGATGGCTTCGTCAACGGCGGCTTCGAAAATGGCACCGCCAGCGGCTGGACGCAGACCGGCGGTTCGCGCACCAGCACGCTCAACGGCAACCTCAATCCGGCGAGCTTCACGGGCTCGTCGCGGGGTGCGGTGATCGCCAACACCTATGTCGATCCCATCCTCGGTTCGAAGATCGGCAGCACGGTCTACAGCGGCGGCTTCGGTTATCGCGTCGAAGACACGACCAGCGGCGGCAATGCCTCGGTCATCTCGCAGCGCGTCAACAACTACACCGATGCGAACATCTTCTTCGCGTGGAAGTCGGTGCTGGAGGGTGCCCACTCGGCGAGCGATTCGGCGACGATGGTCATCACGCTGCGCGATCTGACCACCAACACCACGCTCATCACACGTCAGTACAACGCGGCGTCGGGCGGCAGCGGCGTCGATCCGCGCTTCACCTACGACGCATCGACCAACTACTTCTACACCGCCAACTGGCAGATCGAGAATCTGGCGATCGATTCGACGCTGCAGGGCCATGACTTCCTGCTGTCGGTGCTGGCCGCCGACTGCCAGCCGGCGGGCCATACCGGCTACGTCTATCTCGACGGCTTCGGTGCGGTGACGCCGCCGGTATCGGGGGCCGTCCCGGAGCCGACGACCTGGGCGATGATGATCGCCGGCTTCGGCATGGTCGGTGGCGCGATGCGCCGTCGCCAGCGCGAGAACCAGCGGACGAAGGTCAGCTTCGCCTGATCGCATCCACGCGGGGTGGACGGGGGCGGTGGCGCAAGCTGCCGCCCCTTCGCCGCGTCTGTAGCCGATGGAGCCACAGGTGCGGCATCCCGCGCCCGTAACGTATCGACAACGACCTGTGGCGCGCGGCGCCGAATGCGCGCTATGATCGCTGCCGGGGGGACAGCATAGACCATGGGTGGATGGGCTACGCCAGCCGCGCAGGCGGACACGCAGACCGGGCAGTCGCGATCGCTCGCGTCGCCCGGTTCGTCGATATCGCCGATCTCGTTGGGCGCAGCGGCACCGGCCCGTCTGCTGGGCCTGTCGGCGGCGCTCGCCGCGATGGTCGCCGCGGGCACGATGGTCGCTGCGATGCATGTCCCATCGGTGTCGATCGCCATCACGCGCGCCGGTGCCGACACGGTCCACATCGCCGGCCCCGACGTCGATGTTCCCGCGACCGCGCCGCTGGTCTTCACGGCACCCGGCCAGGCACCGCAGACCTTCCAGGCCGTCGCGCTCGCCGACGACGCCGATCCCCGCATCGGCCATGACGGCAATATCGCGCACTGGGACCGCCTGTCCGAGCTGGCGACGACGCTGGCGGGCGGCACCGCCGTCCTCCGCTATCCGGGCGCGGACGGCACAACGCACGACTGGCACATCGCCAGCCGCGAACAGACGCTGGCGACGCTGTGCCCGCATTTCTGGCTGCCGTGGCTGACGACGGTGATCGCGCTGGTGGTCGGGCTGTGGGTATGGACGGTGCGCCACCGCGACTGGGCCAGCCGGCAATTCGCGCTGATGAGCATCGGCATCGCCGCCGCCGCGCTGCCGATCGCCATCGCGGGCGAGACGCCCCTCGCCACGCCCGATTACCGCTGGCTGCTGGTGACCAACAGCCTGGGTTCGCTGCTGTTCGGCGCCGGGCTGCTCGGCATGCTGGCGAGGTTTCCGCTGCCGCTGCTGCCGCGCCGGTTCGCCGATGTGACGCTGGCCGCCTGCCTCGCCCTGATCGCGCTTCAGCTGTTCGAACTGGTGCCTGCCCCCTATCCGCTGATCGGCGGC
The DNA here is from genome assembly GCF_054489605.1 of Sphingomonas sp. RS2018. Taxonomy (NCBI): domain Bacteria; kingdom Pseudomonadati; phylum Pseudomonadota; class Alphaproteobacteria; order Sphingomonadales; family Sphingomonadaceae; genus Sphingomonas; species Sphingomonas sp. RS2018. The sequence goes on along the minus strand of NZ_JBTMWL010000001.1, from coordinate 482,156 downwards.
GCCTGTCTGGCGATCCTCGTCGCGATGCTGGTGCTGCTCGCCGCGCAGGTCGTCGCCGCGCGGCACGACGCGCCGGCGCGGGCCGCCGCCACCATCCTGGCGACGACGGTGTCGGCATCGGTGGTGGTGGTCGTCGCGGTCGCCGTGCTGCCGATCGTGATCGGCGCGCGACAGCCGCTGCACACCGCCTTCGCGATCCCGCTGCTGCTGGTGATCCATCTCGGCGTAGCCGCCGCAACGGTACGCAGCCGCTCGGTCGCGGTCGAGCGCTGGGCGGGCGGCGCCACCCGCGAAGCGCTGGTCACCGCGCTGGTCATCGGCTTCGACATCGCGCTGGTCGCCGTCGCCTGGGCGGTGATGGGCCCCGCGGGGGCGGTGATGACGATCCTCCTGACGACCGCACACATCGGCCTGCGCAACGGCCTGCGTCGTCGCCGCGACGCCGGCGCGCGCGAGCGGGAGCGTGTGCTGCTGCGCCAGATCACGCAGCTGGCGCTGGCCGCCGACGCCGACCGGCGACAGGCGTTGTGGATCGACGCGTTGCAGCTCGCCTTCGCTCCGCTCGACATCGCGCCAGGCGCGGCCGGCGACACGCGACTGTCGATCGCCGACGACGGTCGCCTGCTGCACGTGCCGGCCACCGCCGAGACCGACGCCCTGGTGCTGTCGCATGCCGAGAACGGCTATCGCCGGTTCGATCAGGGGCATCTGGCCCGCGCCCGCGAACTCTGCACGCTGATGGCATCGGTCACCAGCGCGCGCGACGCCTATCTGCGCGGCGTGGTCGAGGAACGGCGCCGCATCGCGCGCGACCTGCACGACGATGTCGGCGCGCGGCTGATGACCAGCCTGCACCGCCACGACAGCGGCATGATGCGGCAGGACGTCCGCGACGCGATGGCCGACATCCGCCTGATCGTCGGCAACCTCGTCGGCGAGCGGCGGCGGCTGGAGGAGGTGCTGGCCGACATCCGGCATGAGGCGGCGACCCGGCTGACCGACGCCGACATCGCGCTCGACTGGCCGCCGTGCGCAGGGCCTCCCGACGCCACGACCGTATCGGGCGAGGCCGCGCGGCACCTGACCTCGATGCTGCGCGAACTCGTCAGCAACACCATCCGCCACGCCCACGCCGGCAAGGTCGCGGTACGGGTGAGCCGAGCCGACGACGATCTGCACCTGACCTTCGCCGACGACGGCGTCGGGCGCGGGGCACAGGGCAACGGCTATGGCCTGGCCAACGTGATGCGCCGGGCTGCGGCGCTGGGCGGTACCGCGACGCTGGCGGACCCGCCCGGTTTCACCGCGCATCTTCACCTGCCGCGCATCACCGCGATCGATGCCGCTGTCGACGCCGTGCGGACGGCGGCGGCACAATGACCGGCACGCGCGCCTGCCTGATCGTCGAGGATCTGGTCGACACGCGCACTTGGCTGGCAGGCATCGTGCAAGAGATCTTCGGCGTCACGCCCGCGCTCGCCGGATCGCTGGCTGCGGCGCGAGACTGGCGGCGTCAGCACAGCGCGACGCCGGTGCTGGCGCTGATCGACATCGGCCTGCCCGACGGCAGCGGCCTCGACCTCGTCAACGAACTGGCCGGCGATCCACGATCGACGATCATCGTGACGACGATCTTCGAGGATGACGAGACGCTGCTGCGTGCCTTCGCGTGCGGTGCGCACGGCTTCCTGCTGAAGGCGCTCGGCTCAGCGGACATCGCCGACCGGCTGCGCGCACTGGAGCGTGGCGAGGTCGCCATCTCCCCCTCGATCGCGCGGCGGCTGCTCGGGCGGTTCCGGCAGGCCCAGCCCAGCGCCGCCGCCGAGCTGACGCATCGCGAAACCGAGGTGCTGTCGATGATCGGGCGCGGCCTGACCGTGGCGGAGGCGAGCAACGTGCTCGGCATCGCGGGCGAGACGGTGTCCACCCACGTCAAGTCGATCTACCGCAAGCTCAACATCGCCTCGCGCGCCGAAGCAGCGCTGGAGGCGCGCCGGCGCGGCCTCGCGTAATATCAGTCGCGCACCGCCGCGACGAAATAATCGAGCGTCGTGTCGTCCCCCACGACGAACCCGCGCGCGACCGAAAACGACAGACCGCGCACGTCGACGACGCGTAAGCCCGTCGCGGTCACCAGCCCGGTCAGCTCGTCCGGCGTCAGGAACTTGTCCCAGTCGTGCGTCCCGCGCGGGATCTGCCCCAGCCCCTCGGCCAGCGTAATCATCGCGATCTTCGACAGCGGCGTGCGATTGGGCGTCGACAACAGCATCAGCCCGCCCGGCGCCACCGCCCCCGCCAGTGCCGTCACGAAGGCGGCGGGGTCGGGCACGTGCTCGATCACCTCGAAGCTGACGACCAGATCGAACGTCTCGCCCGCGACCGTTTCGGTCCCGCCCATGCGATAGTCGATGGCGAGGCCCACCCCGTCGGCATGGGCGCGCGCCGCACCGATATTCTCGGCCGCCGCGTCGACCCCGGTCACCGCCGCGCCCAGCCGCGCGATCGGCTCCGCCAGCAGCCCGGCGCCACACCCCATGTCGAGCGCACGTTTGCCCTCGAGCGGCGTGAAGTCCCGCGCGTCCCCGCCCCAGTGCGCATCGACCCTCGCACGCAGATAGGCCAACCGCGGCGGGTTCAGCCGGTGCAGCATCGCCGAACTGCCCTTCGGATTCCACCAGTCCGCCGCCAGCCGTCCGAAATGCGCGGCCTCGCGCGCGTCGATGGTATCTGTCGTTACGGTTGCGTCGTTCATTCCCCCCTCCTATCAGCCACGCCATCCGCTCCCAAGGGATAAGACCAGGCGCCATGGCCCGTATCGTGATGAAGTTCGGCGGCACGTCGATGGCCGGCATCGAACGCATCCGCAATGTCGCCGCACGCGTGAAGCGCGAATGGGCGGCGGGCAACGAGATCGCGGTCGTCGTGTCGGCGATGGCGGGCGAGACCGACCGGCTGGTCGGCTTCTGCCGCGAAGCCTCCGCGCTCTACGACGCGCGCGAGTACGACGTCGTCGTGTCGGCTGGCGAACAGGTGACCGCAGGCCTGCTCGCCATAGCGTTGCAGGCGATCGGCGTCCCGGCACGCAGCTGGCTCGGCTGGCAGCTGCCGATCCGCACGTCGGATGGTCATGCGTCGGCACGCATCGCCGATATCTCCACCGAGGGGCTGCTGGCGTCGATGGGCAACCGCGAAGTCGCGGTGATCCCCGGTTTCCAGGGTCTGGCGTCGGGCGAGCGCGTGACGACGCTCGGCCGCGGCGGGTCGGACACGTCTGCGGTGGCGATGGCGGCGGCGATGAAGGCCGACCGCTGCGACATCTACACCGACGTCGACGGCGTCTACACCACCGACCCGCGTATCGTCCCGCGCGCGCGCAAGCTGAAGCGCGTGACGTACGAAGAGATGCTGGAACTGGCGAGCGTCGGGGCGAAGGTGCTCCAGACCCGCTCGGTCGGGCTCGCCATGAAGGAAAAGGTGCGCGTGCAGGTGCTGTCGTCGTTCGTCGACGACGACGCGCCCGCCGCCGACACGCTGCCGGGGACGATGATCGTCGGCGAGGAGGAAATCGAGGACATGGAACGCCAGCTCATCACCGGAATCGCCCACGACAAGAACGAGGCGAAGATCACGCTGACCCGCGTGCCCGACAAGCCCGGCGCGGTGGCGAGCGTCTTCGCGCCGCTGGCGGAGGCGAACATCAACGTCGACATGATCGTGCAGAACATCGCGCACGCCAGCGGATCGACCGACGTCACCTTCACCGTGCCCATGGCCGATCTGGCGAAGAGCCTCGACGTGCTGGAAAAGGCGCAGGGGGAGATCGGCTTCGGCGGCCTCGTCCACGACACCCGCGTCGCGAAGGTGTCGGTGGTCGGCGTCGGCATGCGCAGCCACGCGGGCGTCGCCTCGATGATGTTCACGACGCTCGGCGCGCGCGGCATCAACATCCAGGCGATCACCACGTCGGAGATCAAGGTCAGCGTGCTGATCCACGAGGACGAGACGGAGCTGGCGGTGCGTGTGTTGCACACCGCCTACGGGCTCGATGCCGAGGATCCCGCCGCCTGATGTACAAGGGGGGTCGAGCGGCTTGAGCCGCCGGAACGGGGATTGGTCAGAGAAGGCGCAAGGGCCGGCGCAAAAGTGACACAGGGGGCGACTGCAGGACGTTTCGGTCAGCCTTGGCGATCGATCACGAACGCCGGCCGATCCTATTCCCGCCCGGACAGCGCCAGCGCGATCGCCGCGCCGCCCAGCAATATCGCCCCGCCGAAGAACGCCAACGCCGCCAGCGGCACGGTATCGACGACCGGCTCGGGCGTCCGCAACACCGGCCCCGCCTGTGCAACCGGCGCATGGGCCGGCTGATGCAGCGGATAGGGCGATGTGTTGCCGGACGGCACCGGCGGCGCGCCGCTCACGGCGTCACCCCGGCGCGCTGGTCCTCGGGATAGGCGTCGGGCGTTGTCGTACCAACATTCGGCCGGTCCTCGACCCGCTCCTGCGACTGGCCGCCGGGCGTCTCGCGATCCTCGTCCTGCCCGCGATCGAGCGTATCGCTCGGCGACCGACCGTCACCGTCCCGCTGATGCTCGATCGAGATATTGGGCGCCGGCTGGGTCTCGGTCGGCCGGGTAGCGTCGCTGCTGTTGTCGCTCATCGCTGGTCTCCTCACGCGTTCAACGTCACGCAGGGAGGGAGCGTTCCGGTGACGCCAGTGAACGCGACAACATACGCCTGTCGGACGCTGTCACGTACCCCCATCACCGCTTGTTGGCAGCGGCGCGGCGACGCTCCAGCTCTTCAGGAGTCGGAACGACAGACTTGAGTTCCTCGATCGCGGCGGCGGCATCGATGAAGGTCGGCGACGCCGGCGTGGTCGGCGAGGGGTCGGCGAATCGCACGATCGCCAGCCCCGGCCAACCAACCCCGCTGTACATATAGAAGCCGCGATGCCCGCGAGCCCGCGCCACCACCGCCGCATGCAGCACCAGCGCATCGACCTGCGTCATCGGATCGCCGCTGACGAGGACCTGGAATCCTGTGCTGTCCTTGTACGGACGGTCGGAGAAGAAACGGGCCTTTTTGCCGTCCCACACCTTGCGCGAAAGCTCGTCGTAAGAGGATGCCGCGGCATAGGGCAGGATGTGGGACCAGAGGTACCGGTTGTCCTTGTAGCGTTCCAGCTTGGCCGCGACATAGGTATCGCGCCGACGTTGCCGCAGCAATTTTGCATCGACCGCGGACGCCGCGGCACCGCCTGCCGAGCGATGCGGTTCCAGCAGCGCCAAGGCGCCGATCTGCTGGCCGAAGCTTGGCGCCGACCACTCGCTGCGGGCCGTGTAGCCGCGCCATGCGTCGGCCCACCGCCCGCTTCGGACGTCCATCAGGACCCGATGGAAATCGAGCAACTCGACCGTGAATGCTCGCGCAGCGTCCGGCTTCCCGCTGGCATCGAGGGTTTGCAGGATCTTCCGCGCCGCCTCGACCTCACCCACCGATTCGTCCCATCGACCGGCCAACGCCAGATCGACGGCGACGCGCGCGCGGAAGACGCTGCTGGGGTCCGCCTTTGGGAAAGTGATCGCGAACTGCTCGTTATAGTCGCGTGCGAGACCTGCCGCCTCCGCGAACCGCCCGGCATCCTCGAGCGCATCGACACCGCGCTGGATATGAACATGATCGAGCCGACCGAATTGCGTCGCGGCGTCGATCTCCAATTGTTCGACCGTCGGTACTGCGGGTCGGAACCCGTCAGCCGCCACCAGCGGATAATAGCTGTACCGATAACGCGGCACGCGGCGCAGCGACACGGCGCGCGCCGCTGCCACGTCGCCCGCACCGAAGAGCGCGTGCGCCTCGATCATGTCGAAGGACAATCCCAGCGAACGGTCAAAATATGGATTTCCGACCAGGCCGGCGGCGGCCGCTTCCTGCCGCGCCAGCGTCACGTCGCCGATCGCTCCCTTATAGTCCCCCGCCTCGATCCGATGCAGGGCGCGCGCCAAGATCAGCGGAAGACGGCGTACGGTCTTGCCCTCGCGGCCCGGACCGTCGATCAGTCGGGTGCAGGCCGCAACCCCCTTCTCGCCGAACAGTCGAGCGGCAGGACTTGGCTGCTCCACCCCCGGTGCGAACAGGCCAAGCAATGTCACCGCGCCGACAAAGCGCGCGATACTTTCGCCGGCCGACATGTTGTTGGAATTTCCGTCGCACTGAAGATAGCTCGATCCGGTTGTCTTCTCATCGACCGGTATTGGCGGCGGGGTGCTTATATCCTGCGCGGATGCCCCTCCATCGTTCAATAATAATGCCGCGACGATAACCGACACCATTCCGATCTTCATCGATGACTTCCCCTTTTGGTACGACAAGGTAACGATACGGGAATGGGGTGCAAGCCCATGCGATGATGGCTTGCGCAAGTGGGACGGAGATGGCTAGGCGGTGCGATGTCCGACACCCCTGCTGCCGCCGCCGCATCGACCCCGTCCGTGATCGGACACGAACGGCTGCAACGCCGCATGGCGCGCGGCGCCGCCTTCCTTGGCAGCGAGACCGCAATCCTGTGCGGCGCGATGTCGTGGGTCAGCGAACGCCATCTGGTCGCGGCGATGTCGAACGCCGGCGGCTTCGGCCTGATCGCCTGCGGGGCGATGACGCCAGACCTGCTCGACGCCGAGATCGCCGGTACCAAGACGCTGACCGACAAGCCGTTCGGCGTGAACCTCATCACGATGCACCCGATGCTGTTCGAGCTGATCGAGGTGTGCGGGCGTCATGGCGTCACCCATGTCGTGTTGGCCGGCGGCCTGCCGCCGAAGGGCGCGCTGGAGGCGATCAAGGCGACCGGCGCGAAGGTGATCTGCTTCGCGCCCGCGCTCAGCCTCGCCAAGAAGCTGATCCGCTCCGGCGTCGATGCGCTGGTGATCGAGGGGATGGAGGCCGGCGGCCACATCGGTCCCGTCTCGACCAGCGTGCTCGCGCAGGAGATGCTGCCCGAGATCGCCGAACAGTTGCCCGTCTTCGTCGCCGGCGGCATCGGCCGGGGCGAGGCGATCGCCGGCTATCTCGACATGGGCGCGGCGGGCGTGCAGCTCGGCACACGCTTCGTCTGCGCGAGCGAGAGCGTCGCGCATGCGAACTTCAAGAAGGCGTTCATCCGCGCCTCCGCCCGCGATGCCGTCGCCAGCGTGCAGATCGACCCGCGCCTGCCCGTCATCCCGGTGCGCGCGCTGAAGAACGCGGGCGGCGAGGCGTTCACCGCCAAGCAGCGCGAGGTCGCGCAGGCGCTTGACGAGGGCAAGGTCGCGATGGCCGAGGCGCAGTTGCAGATCGAGCATTACTGGGCGGGCGCACTGCGCCGCGCGGTGATCGACGGCGACGTCGAGAACGGCAGCCTGATGGCCGGCCAGTCGGTCGGCATGGTGACGAAGGAGGAGCCGCTCGCCGACATCCTCGCCACGCTGATCGCCGAGGCCGCCACCGCCTTTGAAGCCCGCGCCGCCGTCTGATCTGCTTGCATTCTGCTGTCACCATGACAACATCGCGGGCATGGCGACGCTCACGATCCGACAGCTCGACGACGCGGTCTACGCGCGGTTGAAGGCGAAGGCTTTGGCCAACCACCGCTCTCTCGAGGCGGAGGTGCGCATGATGCTGACCGAGCAGGTCGAGACCGGCACGACCATCGTCGATCGGCTTCGCCGGCATCAGACGGAGATGGTGGAACGCCACGGCTATCTGCCAGACAGCGTGGCGCTGATCCGGCAGATCCGCGAGGAGGAATGATCGTCGCCGATGCAAGCTTGGCGGCGAAGTGGCTTTTCTGGGAAGAAGGTTCCGACGCCGCGCTGTTGTTTCTCGAACGTTATCAGGATCAGTTGGTCGCGCCCGACCTCATCGTCGTTGAGGTCGCATCGGCGCTGGTGCGCACGGCAAACATGCACAAACATGTGGCCGACGAGATGCAGCATCTGCTGGATCGCTGGTGCGGCGACTGGGGCGGCGCGCTAATCGCGACTGTTCGATCGACGCCACCGATCGTCCGAACGGCGGGACGCCTCGCAATCGAACTCGGTCATCCGATCGCCGACTGCGTGTATCTCGCGCTGGCCATTGAAAATGATTGCGATCTGGTCACCTGCGATGCGAAATTCGCTGCGAAAGCAGAACCGGTATATCCGCGGGCCCGGACGCTGACGCGGTATCTCGCCGCCTGATCCCGCCGACAACATTTGGCTACTGGCGTTCGCGCGTCGTTTCGGCCAACGGGCGGACATGGTCGAAAGCATCCTGTCCTTCCTGGCGAACATCGTCATCTCGGTGATCGAGGCGACCGGCTATGCCGGCGTCGCATTGTTGATGGCGATCGAGAGTGCATGCGTGCCGCTGCCGTCCGAACTCATCATGCCGTTCGCGGGCTATCTGGTGTCGCTGGGCAAGATGAACATCTACCTCGCCGCGACGGCGGGTGCGATCGGCTGCAACCTGGGGTCGATCGTCGCCTATGAAGTCGGCAAGCGCGGCGGGCGGCCGTTCGTCGTGCGGTGGGGCAAGTATCTGCTGATCGGTCCCGACGAGCTCGATGCCGCCGACCGGTTCTTCGCGCGGTTCGGGTCGTCGGCGGTGTTCATCGGCCGGCTGCTGCCCGTCATCCGCACCTTCATCGCCTTTCCGGCGGGCGTGGCGCGGATGCCGTTGGTACCGTTCCACGTCTATACCTTCGTCGGCTCCTGGCCGTTCTGTTTCGCGCTCGCCTGGGTCGGGCGCGAGCTGGGCGAGAAGTGGCATGGCGACCCGCGCGTGCGCGCTTTCTTCCACTCCGCCGACGCCATCATCGGCGTCGTCCTGGTCGTAGCGGTCGTCTGGTACGTGTGGCACCGCGTCAGCAAGATCCGCGCGGCTGGGCGCGAGGGGCAGGAATAGCCGGGCAATCTTTGCCGTTCGTGCTGAGCCTGTCGAAGCACCGTGCTTCGTGCCTCGGACGCCGCGTTTGCGGATCGAAGAACGGTCCTTCGACAAGCTCAGGACGACCGGGGTCGGGGTAGATTACTGGGCGCCCCCCATCTTCTCCGGCACTACCACCATCGACCAGTCCTTCGCCGGCTGGAGATATTTCGCCGCCAGCGCCTGCAATTCCTGCGGCGTGATGCGGGTCAGGTCGCGGGCGATCGTATCGACCGCCGCCAGCCGCTTTGGATCGAACGAGCCGCCTTCGGTCTGCGCCACCCAGAACATGTTGCCGGTCGACATGCGCGCCACCAGTTGGACCACCGGCACCAGCGCGCGGCGCAATTCGTCGGTGTCGACGGGCTTGGCGACCAGATCGGCGGCGATGCCGCGCGTCAGTTCGAAGAAATAGCCCGTCTTGTCTGGCGGCACCATGCCAAGCGCCATCAGCCGCCCGCCGCCGTCCATCCCCACCGGCCAGGCCGAGGCGACGTTGGGCGTGTAGCTGACGCCCGCTTCCGACCGCAGCTTGTCGAGCAGGCGGTCGCGGAACACCGCGGCGAGCACCTCCAGCTTCCGACCCTCGGCAATGTTGCCGCTGCCGCCACCGGTCGGCCAGGCGATCACCGCCGCGGCCTGGCCATCGCTGCCGGTGTGGGTACGCACCATCGGTCGCGCGACATGCGCCGGGAAGCGCGCGGTCGGCGACACCGGCACCGCCGCCTTGCGCGCCTTCAGCGCCCCGAACGACCGCGCGACCGCGTCGATCGCGGCGACGGATTTGACGTCGCCGAACACCTGCACCTCGATCGGACCGGAGGCGAGCAGCGGTGCCCACAGCTTGCGGAACGCCTTCGCATCCAACCGCTCGATCTCGGCCCGGGCGGGCGTACCCCAGCGCGGATCGCCATCGCGCAGCAACCGGTCGAGGTCGCGCGACAGCACGCCGTCCGGCGACGAGTCGAGCGCGGCATAGCTTGCCAGCATGACGGCGCGCGCCCGCGCCACCGGCTGCGGATCCCAGCGCGGCTTGGCGAGCTTCGCCGCCATCAGCCGCAGCTGATCGGGCAGGTCGTCGGCCGAGGTCGTCGCCCCCATCACGAAGGCGTCGGTGTCGATCTTGAAGTCGAGGCCGATGCGCCGCCCGCCGGTCAGCCGGTCGAGTTCTTCCTGCCCCAGCTTGCCGATGCCGCTGGCGATCAGCGCCAGATCGGCGGCATAGGCCGGCGTGGTGCGATCGTCGGGCAGCGCCTGCAGCCCGCGACCGAAGCGGACGCGGACGTAGACGCGACTGGCCTCCGACGGATTTTCGAACAGCAGCATGCGGACGCCGTTGGCGAAGTCGATGCGCTCCACCTTCGGGTCGGCGACGCCGACGGTGCGAGCGACGACCTTGCCGGGGCGGCCGAGCTTCGGCAGCGAATCGAAGCTGACGTGCGCCTGCCGCCCGCTCGCCGCCGCGGTGCCCTTCACCTCCGAGTTCAGCGCGGTCTCGAGCCTGGCCGGGACGTTGTCGGCCGGCGTACGCGTATTGACGACGCCGCGCAGGCTGACGCCCGAGAACACCGCCTTCGCCGAAGCCTGTACCGTGGCGGGCGTGAACATGGCCGCAGCGACGGCTTTTTCGAACACCTCCAGGCTGGCGGCAGCAGTGGTCGTCGTCTCCTTGATATCGACCGCCTCGACCAGATCGTCGGCCTTCTTGGCGCCCGCCTCGACCGCGGCGCTCGCCACGCTCGCCTTCATGTTGGCGGAGATCTCGGTGATCTCACGGTCGATCTCGCCTTGGTTCGGCGGCGTGGCGACCGCGTCGGCGATGGCGGCGCGGACGTCCTTCAGCGCAGCCTCCCAGTCGTCGCCGACCGGCAGGATCGAAACGAAGGTCGCGTTCGCGCTGCGGGACACGTCCTCCAGATCGGCCGAGGCACTGATGAAGCTGCCGCCACCCCGCGCGCGCTGCTCCAGCCGCCGGTTGACGATGCGCACCGCCACCATGTCCACCATGCGCTTCTGATTGAAGATGATCGTGTCGTCGCCGACCGTCCACGGGCGCAGATAGGCCAGGCTGATGATCGGCGGCAGCGCGGGTTCGACCAGCGCCGCCGTCTCTGTCTTGCCTTCGCGTGGGCTTCCGAAGGAAGGCGTCGGCTCAGGCGCGCCCTTGCCCTGCCAGCCGGCGAAGGCGCGGACGATCTGCTTCTCGAACACCGCCGGGTCCATGTCGCCGGAGATGACGACGACCGCGCGGTCGGGGCGATACCAGCGGTCGTGGAACGCCTGCACCGACGCCGCCGTCGCGGCCGACAGCGTCGCGGGCGTGCCGATCGGCGAGCGGTTGGCGAGCGGCTGGCCGGCGAAGAAGGTCGCGCGCGTCAGGTCGCCCAGCCGCACCTGCGGCCCCGGCTGCTCGCGCGCCTCTGCCATCACCACCGGGCGCTCCGCATCCAGCGCCGCCTGCGTCAGGCCGGGACCGGACATCATGCCCTCGAGGATCTTCAGGCTTTCGGCCAGACTCGTCTCGTTCGCCATCGGCAGGTCGAGCTTGTAGACCGTCTGCGTGAAGCTGGTGCTGGCGTTGGTGTCCGCGCCGAAGGTCACGCCCATCCGCTGCCAGATGCGCTTCGCCTCGCCGTCGGGCACGTGTTCGGACCCGCGGAACGACAGATGCTCGATCAGATGGGCATAGCCCTGTTCGCTGTCGCGCTCCATCAGCGAGCCCGCGTCGATCCGCACGCGGATCGCGACCTGACCCGGCGGCACGCCGTTCTTGCGGACGGCGTAGCGCAAACCGTTGGGCAACGTGCCGAACCGCCACGCCGGATCGGGGGTGAGGTCGCTACCCTTGTACAGCCATGCCGTGCGATCGACTGGCACCGCGACGGGGGCACGTGCCGCATCCTGCGGCTTCGCCGGCGCGGATGTCGCCAGCGGCCTCTGCACGGGCGTCCGCTGCGGCGTGAGCTTCTGTTGCGCAGGCGAGGCGACGGCCAGGCCGAGCATGACGGGGAGCGCGACGAGCACGCGGACGAACGACGACGGGAACGCGATCATTGTCGCCCCATGTAACGGTGTTTCCTGAACCTAACCAGCACGGGTGCGCCGCAACGCTGCGTTTCCGACGCTTCGGCTTGATCCGCACGCGCGCGCGGCCCACATGCACGGTCATGTTGATCGAAACCGAAACGACGCCCAACCCCGCCACGCTGAAGTTTCTGCCCGGACGCACCGTCATGGACAGCGGCACGCGTGACTTCGCTACGCCCGAGGAGGCGGAAGCATCGCCGCTGGCCGAGGCGCTGTTCGCGCTGGGCGACGTGACGGGCGTGTTCTTCGGCCGCGACTTCGTGTCGGTCACCGCAGCACCCGGCGTCGAGTGGAACGTGCTCAAGCCGGATGTGCTCGGCGTGCTGCTCGACCATTTCTCCGCCGCGATGCCGCTGTTCCGCCCCGGCTCCGCCGCCGGGATCAGCGTGCCGAGCGAGGATTTCGCCGACGATCCCGCCGATGCCGACATCGTCGCGCAGATCCGCGAGCTGATCGAAACCCGCGTCCGCCCCGCGGTCGCCAACGACGGCGGCGACATCGTCTATCGCGGGTTCGACAAGGGCAAGGTCTATCTGCAGATGCAGGGCGCCTGCTCGGGCTGTCCGTCGTCGTCGATGACGCTCAAGAGCGGGATCGAGCAGCTGCTGCGCCATTACGTCCCCGAAGTGACCGAGGTCCGCGCGGTCTGATCCGCACAGCCTCTTCCGCCTGACATCCGGAGTTTGCCGACATGGGCCAGCCGCTCGACGACGCCGCGCTCGACACGATCTTTCGCGCCGCGCGTACCTATAATCATTATCTCGACACCCCGGTCGGCGAAGACCGGCTGCACGCGATCTGGGACCTGATGAAATGGGGGCCTACCTCGGCCAACCAGCTGCCGGCGCGGATCGTCTGGGTCACCACCGATGCGGCGAAGCAGTCGCTCGCCGCTGCGTCGAGCGAGGGCAATCGCGACAAGATCCTGAAGGCGCCGGTCACCGCGATCATCGGGATGGACGAGAATTTTCACGAGCATCTGCCCGAACTGTTCGCGCATGCCGATGCCAAGTCCTGGTTCGACGGCAATGCCGAACTGCGCCAGGCATCGGCGTTCCGCAATTCATCGTTGCAGGGGGCGTATTTCATCATCGCCGCGCGGGCGCTGGGGCTCGACACCGGCCCCATGTCCGGCTTCGATGCCGGGCTGGTCGACAAGGCGTTCTTCGCCGAGACGCCGGGCGTGACGACGAACTTCATCTCGACGCTCGGCTATGGTGATCCGGCCAGCATCTTCCCGCGCAGCCCGCGGCCCGACTTCGCCAAGTTCAACCGTATCGCCTGACGTCCGGGTGCGCACGCTCGTCATCTCCACGGCCACCGCCGCCTGTTCGGTCGCGCTGATCGAGAACGATCAGATCGTTGCCAGTGCGCATGACGTCGTCGGGCGCGGCCATGCCGAGCGGCTGGTGCCGATGATCGCGGACCTGCCCGACGGCGGACGCGCCAGCCGCATCCTCGTCGATTGCGGTCCGGGCAGCTTCACCGGCGTCCGCGTCGGACTAGCCGCAGCGATCGGGCTGGGCATCGGCTGGGGTGTGCCAGTGGCGGGGTTTTCCTCGCTGTCGCTGATCGCCGCGGCGGCACTCGATGAACATCCCGGTCTCGACGGGTGCGCGGTGGTGATCGAGGGCGGTCATGGCGAGCTGTTCGTGCAGAATTTCGAAGCCGGGCTGTCGCCGGGACCGCTGGTTTCGCTGAAGCCCGCCGACGTGCTTGCGGCGCTCGGCAATCGCGTCGCGGTGGGTAACGGCGGAGCCCGACTGCTCGCCATCAGCCCCACCGCAGCCACGATCGATAGCTTGCCCGACGCATCGCGCGCGACCTTGTTGCCGGACGCGCTGGCGTCGCTGCCCGCCCGCCCGATCTACGGACGTGCGCCCGATGCGAAGCCGAAGGCGGCATGAGTACCGCGCCGCGCATGATCGAGCTGCGCAGCGGCGATGCCGGCGACCTGCCGACCATCGTCCGGCTGATGGAGGAGTCGTTCGATCCCCGCTTCGGCGAGGCGTGGAACAGTGGTCAGTGTCTCGGCATGCTCGCGCTGCCCGGCGTGTGGCTGACGCTGGCGCTCTACAATGATGCGGTGTCGGGCTTCGCCCTATCGCGCGTGGTAGCGGGCGATGGCGAGCTGCTGCTGATCGCGGTCCATCCCGACATGCGCGGTCGCGGTATCGGCGCCGCGCTGCTGCGAGGTGCCATCGCGCAGGCGCGCGAGCATGGCGGCGAGCGGCTGCATCTCGAGGTGCGCGAGGGCAACGACGCTATCGCGCTCTACGCCGCGCACGGCTTCACGCCCGTCGGTCGCCGCCGCGACTATTATCGCGGGCCGGTCGGGACGCGGATCGACGCAATGACGTTTGCGCTGACGCTGTAGCGCAACGTCACATTTGCGAGTCGCTTGCGCTTCCCACCGGCGCTCACTCGCATTACATCGACGCGATGCCTCGCAAGATCGATCTCGAAGCCCTGTGCCAGGAAAAGGGCCTGCGCATCACCGAGCAGCGTCGCGTCATCGCGCGCGTCCTGTCGGAAGCGGACGACCACCCCGATGTCGAGAAGGTGTATGAGCGTGCCTCCGCGATCGATTCCGGCATCTCGATCGCGACCGTGTACCGCACCGTCCGGCTGTTCGAGGAAGCCGGCATCCTCGACCGGCACGACTTTGGCGACGGCCGCGCGCGCTACGAGCCGGCGCCCGAGGCGCATCACGACCATCTGATCGATGTCGAGACCGGCAAGGTCATCGAATTCGTCGACCCCGAGCTGGAACAGCTGCAAAAGCAGATCGCCGAGCGGCTGGGCTTCCGCCTGGTCGATCACCGCATGGAATTGTACGGCGTCAGTCTCGACCGGAAGGCGTAGGGCGCGGCGCGCACAATGTCGGTTGTGCCGACATTGAGACGCGCAAGCCCGGCCGGCGGGCCTGCGGCCCGTCCGACGACGCGGCTTCGCCGCGGCGTATTGCCCGTAGAATCGCGCTCGTGACGTCACCCTCACCCTTCCCACTCGCTTCGCGAGCGGGCCCCTTCCCTCTCCCGCCGGGAGAGGGAGGGAGCGGCGAATCCGCGGAAGGGTGAGGATAACGCCATGAGAAAATCTCCCATCATTGCCCGCCTCCGAATCGCCGCCCGCCTCACCAAGATGGCGGTCGCGCTGATCGTCTCGCTTCCCCTGCACGGCGTATGGCGGCTGTTCCGTCTGCGCTCGCCCTGGCCGCCGATCTTCCTCGGCTGGATCGCCCGCGCCGCGGGTGCGCGCATCCGCATCGTTGGCATCCCGCTGACACGCGACGTGCTGCTGCTGTCCAACCATGTCAGCTGGCTCGACATCCTCGTCATCGCCGGATCGAGCGGCAGCGCTTTCGTCGCCAAGGGCGAGCTGGCCGACAATGCCGTGCTAGGCTGGCTGTGCCGGCTCAACCGCACGATCTTCGTCGATCGCGGCGACCGGCTGGGCGTGGCGCGCCAGGTCGAGAAGCTGCGCGGCGCGCTGTCGGCCGATCATCCCGTCACCATCTTTCCCGAAGGCACCACCGACGGCGGCGGCACGCAGTTGCTGCCGTTCAAGGCAGCACTGATCGCCGCGATCGACCCGCCGCCGGCGGGGCTGAGCGTCCAGCCGGTCTTCATCGACTATGGCGTGGCGACGCCCGACGTGGCGTGGATCGGCGTCGAGCCGGGCGCGGACAATGCGTTGGGCATCCTCGCCCGGCCCGGGCGCCTGCCGGTGACGGTGCGCTATCTTGACGCCTTCGACCCCGCCGGCATGGGCCGCAAGGCGGTCGCCGAACGTGCGCGGAGCGCGGTGCTTGCGGCGATGGCGGCGCGCTGAGCCTGTCCTCGACCCGTATTTTCGGTTAAGCGCCTGCGCATCATGTCCAACCCCAAGACCTTTCACGTCAAGTCGTTCGGCTGCCAGATGAACGTCTACGACGGCGAGCGCATGGCCGAAGCGATGACCGAGGCCGGCTATGCCGCCGCGCCGGACGAAGGCGCCGCCGACCTCGTCGTGCTGAACACCTGCCACATCCGCGAAAAGGCGACCGAGAAGGTCTATTCCGACATCGGCCGCATGCGGAAGGCGAAGCCGGACCAGATGATCGCCGTCGCCGGCTGCGTCGCGCAGGCGGAGGGCGCGGAGATCGTCCGCCGTGCCAAGGTCGATGTCGTCGTCGGCCCACAGGCCTATCACAACCTCCCCAAACTCGTCGCCGATGCCGCCGCCGGCACGCCCGCGCTCGATACCGACATGCCTTTGCTGTCGAAATTCGGCGCGCTGCCCGCCCGCCGCCGGGTCGGCCCGTCGGCGTTCCTGACGGTGCAGGAGGGGTGCGACAAATTCTGCACCTATTGCGTCGTACCGTACACGCGCGGTGCGGAGATCAGCCGGCCGTTCGCGGCGATCGTCGAAGAGGCGAAGGCGCTGGTCGATGCCGGCGCGCGCGAGATCACGCTGCTCGGCCAGAACGTGAATGCGTGGGCGGACGACGCCGGAAACGATGGGCGCGACCTGGGCGCACTGATCCGCACGCTCGACCGCATCCCCGGCCTGTCGCGCATCCGCTATACCACCAGTCACCCCAACGACATGACGCAGGGGCTGATCGACGCGCATCGCGACGTCGAATCGCTGATGCCCTTCCTCCACCTGCCGGTGCAGTCGGGCAACGACCGCATTCTTCAACGGATGAACCGGTCGCATACCCGCGACACCTATCTGCGGGTCATCGACCGCGTCCGCGCCGCGCGCAGCGACATCGCGCTGTCCGGCGACTTCATCGTCGGCTTCCCCGGCGAAACCGAGGCCGAGTTCGCCGATACGCTGTCGCTGGTCGATGAGGTCCGCCACGCCAGCGCATTCAGCTTCAAATACAGCCCCCGCCCCGGCACCCCCGCCGCCGATATGGCCGACCAGGTGCCCCAGGAGGTGATGACCGAACGTCTCGCCCGCCTGCAGGCCGCGCTCGGCCGCGATCAGGCTGCGTTCAATGCCGCGACGGTTGGGCAACGCTGCACGATCCTGATCGAACGCGCGGGCAAGCGCCCGGGCCAGATGCTCGGCAAGTCGCCGTGGCTGCAATCGGTGATCGTCGAGGACGGCCCCGCCATCGGCAGCCTGATCGAGGTCGACATCGTCGCCGCCGGGCCGCTGTCGCTGGTCGGTGTGCCGGTACTGGCGCAGGCGGCGTGACCGCAGCCGTCGACCGGGCCGCCCCGGTCGCAGGCACCGACCGCAGCTATCTGCGCGCCTATACGATGCTCGCGTGCGTGATGCTGTTCTGGGCCGGCAACGCGATCGTCGGGCGGCTGGTGCGCGACGACGTACCACCGGCGACGCTTGGCTGGCTCCGCTGGACGGGCGCGTTGCTGCTCCTGCTGCCGTTCGCGTGGCGGCATCTGGCGAACGACTGGCCGGCACTGCGGCAGGGGTGGCGGCGCGTGCTGCTGCTCGGCCTGCTCGGCGTCGCGAGCTTCAACACGCTCTATTATCTGGGCCTGCACGATACGACTGCGAGCAACGGCCTGTTGCTCCAGGCGCTGATCCCCGGCCTCGTGCTGATCGTCGATCGTATCCTGTTCGGCATCCGCGCCGGCCCGATCGTCATCCTCGGCGTGGTGCTGGCGACGTGCGGCGTCGCCGTGATCGTCTTCCGCGGCGATCCGCACCTGCTGTCGGGCTTCGCGCTCGGACGTGGCGATGCGACGATCCTTGGCGCTTGCGTCGTATGGGCCTTCTACACCAGCCTGCTGAAGACCAAGCCGGCGGCCAGCCCGCTTGGCTTCCTCGCCGCGACGATGGCGGTGGCGGTCGTCGCACTCGCGCCGGTCGCGCTCGCCGAGCATTTCGCCGGCGCGCACATCCGCTGGAGCGGCACCGTGCTCCTCGCTATCGCCTATGTCGCCGTCCTGCCGTCGCTCGTCGCCTATTTGCTGTTCAACCAAGCGGTAGCGATGGTCGGCGCAGGCGCGGCGGGACAGGCGATCAACCTGATGCCGCTGTTCGGCGCACTGCTGGCGGCGGGATTGCTGGGGGAGGCGCTCCACCCCTTTCACGCCGCCGGCATGGCGTTGATCCTCGCCGGGCTCGTCACCGGCGTGGCGGGGATGCGGCGGTCTAGAGCTTGACCTCGCCCTGATCCTCGCCGTCCCAGTAATGCACGCGGTCGGCATGGACGCGGATCAGCACCAGCCCCGGCGTATCGACGCCCTGTTCGAACCAGCGGTCGAGATCCTTCACCCAATGCGCTTCGAACGTGGCCTTGTCGCGAATGATCTCGGCCTTGCCTTCCGCCGCGATGAAGATCGGCGGCTTGCCGAGCAGACTGGAATTGCCGTGCAGCGTCAGTCCGACGTTGGGATCGCGACCGATGTCCTGCACGGTCAGCGTATCGTCCATCGAAAAGAACCAGCTATCGCCATCATAGTCGACGTCGCGATTGTTGCTCATCGGACGCGCGGCGATGCCGCCGTCGGTCGTCTTGGTCGACAGCATCGTGAAATCGATGTCGCGCATGATCTCGGCGAGGTCGGACAGGGTCTTGGTCATGGGAAGCTCTCCTTGAGCGCGACAAGCGAGCGGGCGCGCGGTCGGTTCCCATGTTGCGCGGCCGCCACGCGCTCCCCAAATCTCGGGGAGCGGCGAATTGCCCGCTATCCTCGCCCCGTGCCGTCTGCCACCTTGGTCGGCGGACCTCAGACCCAGGAGTCGAATTGAGCCGCAAGCCCGTCCCCGCCCAGTCCGGCGAACGCAGCCGTGCCGAAGTCCTCTTCGATCGCCCCGAACTGCTGCCGCAGCTGTTCGGCGAATATGACACTAATCTCGTCGCGCTCGAGAACCGCCTTGGCGTCTACATCACCGCGCGGGGAAACCGCGTGCAGGTGGAGGGGACGGCGGAGCAGGTGGCGCTGGCGCGCGACGTGCTGAAAGGGCTCCACACGCGCATCCTGCAGGGGCAAGACATCGATCCCGGCATGGTCGACGCGGTCATCGCGCTCGCCGCGCAGCCGACGCTCGACGGCATCATCTCGGCCGATCGCGGCCACGGCATTCCGCCGATCATGATCCGCACGCGCAAGAAGACGATCGTGCCGCGCACCATCGCGCAGACGCATTACATGCGCGAACTGATCGCTAACGACATCATCTTCGCGCTGGGGCCGGCGGGCACCGGCAAGACCTATCTGGCGGTCGCGCAGGCGGTGTCGCAGCTCATCACCGGTAGCGTGCAGCGGCTGATCCTGTCGCGCCCGGCGGTGGAAGCGGGCGAGAAGCTCGGCTTCCTGCCCGGCGACATGAAAGAGAAGGTCGATCCCTATCTCCGCCCACTCTACGACGCGCTGCACGACTGCCTGCCCGCAGAGCAGGTCGAGCGCCGCATCGCCAGCGGCGAGATCGAGATCGCACCGATCGCCTTCATGCGCGGCCGCACGCTCGCCGATGCCTTTATCATCCTCGACGAGGCGCAGAACACCACGCCCGCGCAGATGAAGATGTTCCTCACCCGCTTCGGCGAGGGCAGCCGCATGGTCGTGTGCGGCGACCCGAAGCAGGTCGATCTGCCCGGCGGCGTGGCGGGGTCTGGTCTTGCCGACGGCGTCGCGCGGCTGGAGGGGATCGAACGGATCGCCGTCAGCCGCTTCACCGCCGCCGACGTCGTTCGCCACCCCATCGTCGGCCGGATCGTCGAAGCCTATGAGGGTACGGACGCTTGAAGGCGGGGATATACCGGCGTATATCCTTCCGCTGAAGGAGTGCGGTGATGGCGTCGCTGTACATCAAGGATGAAGAGACGGCTGCGTTGGCGGCCGAGGTAGCGCGACGGCTCGGCACGACCAAGACCGAAGCTGTGCGGACGGCCTTGCGCGAGAAGAAGGCGACCTTCGCACCGGAGCGCGGGAAGCAGGATATGGTCGCATGGCTGAAGGACTATCAGCGCCGCAACCCATTGCCACCATTCGATGGCTTTGTCGCCGACAAGGCCTTTTTCGACCGGCTGGCGGGCGATGAGGATGTGGAAGACTGTCCCCGCCCATGACGGCATTCGTCGATGCATCGGTGATCGTTGCCATCCTGAATGGCGAGGATGACGCGCTGGATCAGGTCAGCCGGCTGGGCGCAGCGGACGCTCCGCTAACGTCACCCATCGCCGTCTGGGAGGCGACCGTTGCCGTGGCGACCCGTCGGCGTGAACCGCCAGCGGCCGCCTCGACCCGCGTGCGAGAGCTACTGACGGCGATCAACGCGAAGCTCGTTCCGATTGAAGAGGCCGAAATGCAGCAGGCGATCGAAGCCTATGGACGGTATGGCAAAGGCCACCACCCGGCGCGGCTGAACATGGGCGACTGCTTCGCCTACGCCTGCGCGAAGACGAATGGTGCGAAACTGCTCTACAAGGGCGACGACTTCAGCCACACGGATCTCGCATGATCGATGTTGCCGTCCTCCCCGAAGCCCCCTGGTCCGACGAGACCGACTGGGAAGCCCTCGCCACCCGCGCGGTCGTCGCCGCGATCGAGCGGACGCCGCAGGCGGATTGGCTGACGCAGCCAGTCGAGATCGAAGTCGCCGTGCGCTTGACGACCGACGACGAGGTGCAGGTGCTCAACCGCCAGTATCGTGGAAAGGACAAGCCGACCAACGTCCTGTCCTTTCCGATGGTGCAGCCGGACCTGCTCGACGCGGTCAGCCAGGGGTCGGACGATGGCGAGGTGCTGCTGGGCGACATCGTCCTCGCCTACGGCGTCTGCACCGCTGAGGCGGCGGAAAAGGGCATATCGGTCGAGGATCATGCCACGCACCTGATTGTCCACGGCACCCTGCATCTGCTAGGCCATGACCACGGCACCGATGCGGACGCCGGGGTGATGGAGGGGCTGGAGCGTGATGCGCTCGCCGGCCTCGGCATCGCCGATCCCTATCTGACCGACCCCCATCCGACTGGCGAGGACTGACACGCATCTCATGGCCGAGGACCGAAGTCGCGCCGGCAACGGCGACTCCGAAAATGGCAGCATATGGAAGGGTCTGCGGACCCTGATCTTCGGCGACGAGAGCGCCGAGACGCTGCGCGACCAGCTGGAAGAGGTGATCTCCGCTCACGACGACGAGAAGCGCCCGATCGCGGGCGATCTCGCACCGATCGAGCGGCAGATGCTGAAAAATCTGCTCCACTTCGGCGAGCGCGACGCGGGCGACATGGGCGTGCCGCGCGCGGACATCGTCGCGGTCGAGGAATCGACGCCCTTCGCCGATGTCGTGGCGCTGTTCGCCGACGCCGGACACAGCCGCCTGCCGGTCTATCGCGAAAAGCTCGATACCATCGTCGGCATGCTTCATATCAAGGACGTGTTCGCGATCCTCGCGACCGGCGCCGAGCCGCCGGCGACGATCGCCGCACTGATTCGTCAGCCGCTGTACGTGCCGCAGGCGATGGGCGCGATCGACCTGCTGGCGCAGATGCAGTCGCGCCGCACCCATCTCGCCATCGTGCTCGACGAATATTCGGGCACCGAAGGACTCATTACGATCGAGGATCTGATCGAGGAGATCGTCGGCGAGATCGAGGACGAACATGACGAGGCGCCCGAGGCGCTGCTGACACCGCTCGACGGCGGCGCCTGGGCGGCCGACGCCCGCGCCGAGCTGGAGGACATCGCGCTGACAATCGATGCCCGATTGGCCGAGGTGGAGGAGGATATCGACACGCTCGGCGGCCTCGCGGTCGTGCTGGCCGGCCATGTCCCGGCCGCGGGCGAATGCCTGGTCCACCCGAGCGGCTGGACGATCGAGGTCGTCGAATCCGATGCCAAGCGTGTGGCGAAGCTGATCCTGCATCCGCCTAAGCCGACGCCCGAAGGCATCGACGACGTCTAACGAAAGATTGATCGCCAAATGCGATCAACGGCTTCGCAAATTCGCGTTTCCTCGATCACTGAAGCTGTATTACGACGTTCTGGTACGCCGTTTCATCGCGACCGGCTTGGGCTAGGCCCTACCGACTGTCATGAAATCGTGTTTTTATGCCGATCGCATTCGCAGACCTTCATGCTGTGACGCGGCGGTTTCGACTGGAGAACAAGTGTCATGGACGCCATTACCGAAGGCAGCCCGATCAACGATCCGAACAAGCAGCCCGCCGCTATGCGCTCGCTGCTCGGGCGCACCGCGCGCGACTGGTGGCCCGACACGCTGCCGCTGGAAATCCTGCAGGCCGACGGCCTCACCGCCAACCCGATGGGCGAGGATTTCGACTATCGCGCCGCGTTTCAGGGCATCGACTATGACGCGCTGAAGGCCGATCTGACCGCGCTGATGACCGACAGCCAGCCGTGGTGGCCGGCCGATTATGGTCACTATGGTCCGTTCTTCATCCGCATGGCGTGGCACTCGGCCGGCACCTATCGCACCGGCGACGGTCGCGGCGGTTCGTCGTCCGGCGCGCAGCGTTTCGCCCCGCTCAACAGCTGGCCGGACAACGGCAACTTGGACAAGGCCCGCCGCCTGCTCTGGCCGATCAAGCAGAAGTACGGCAAGTCGCTGAGCTGGGCCGATCTGTTCATCCTGACTGGCAACGTCGCGATCGAATCGATGGGTGGGCCGACGTTCGGCTTCTCCGGCGGTCGCGCCGACGTATTCGAGCCGCTGAAGGACATCTACTGGGGCACCGAGGAGGAATGGCTCGGCCAGACCCGCATCGACGAGGAAGCCGGCATGGCGCTGGAGGAGCCGCTCGCGGCGATCCAGCACGGCCTGATCTACGTCAATCCGGAAGGTCCGGGCGGTAAGCCCGATCCCAAGGGCTCGGCCCGCGACATGCGCGAGACGTTCGCGCGCATGGGCATGAACGACGAGGAAACCGCGGCGCTGACCGCCGGTGGCCATACGTTCGGCAAGGCGCACGGCGCGGGTGACGCGTCGAAGGTCGGCAAGGAGCCGGAAGGCTCCGACATCGCCGCACAGGGCATCGGCTGGACCTCCACCCACGGCTCCGGCTTCGGCGACGACACGATCACCTCGGGTCTGGAAGGCGCGTGGACGCCGACCCCGATCACCTGGGACATGACGTATTTCGACATGCTGCTCGACCATGAGTATGAGCTGGTGATGAGCCCGGCCGGCGCGAAGCAGTGGCAGCCGGTGGGCAACCCCGACGAGACTTTGGCCCCCGCCGCCCACACCGCGGGCAAGCGCGTGCCGACGATGATGTCGACCGCCGACATGGCGCTGAAGGTGGACCCCGCCTACAACGCCGTGATTCAGAAGTTCCGGGCGGACCCGGCTTATTTCGCCGATGCCTTTGCCCGCGCGTGGTTCAAGCTGACCCACCGCGACATGGGTCCGAAGCAGCGCTACATCGGTCCGGAAGTGCCGCAGGAAGAGCTGATCTGGCAGGATCCCATTCCGAAGGCCGATTATCAGGGCATCGACGCGTCGGACGTGCCGGCGCTCAAGCAGGCGATCGCGAACTCCGGCCTTGATGTCGCCGAGCTGGTGACGACCGCCTGGGCGTCGGCCTCGACCTATCGCAAGTCGGACCATCGCGGCGGCGCCAACGGCGGCCGCATCCGTCTCGCCCCCCAGAAGGACTGGGCGGTCAACGAGCCCGAACAGCTCGCGAAGGTGCTGTCGGTCTA
The DNA here is from genome assembly GCF_054489605.1 of Sphingomonas sp. RS2018. Lineage (NCBI taxonomy): Bacteria > Pseudomonadati > Pseudomonadota > Alphaproteobacteria > Sphingomonadales > Sphingomonadaceae > Sphingomonas > Sphingomonas sp. RS2018. The sequence continues at coordinate 458,484 of NZ_JBTMWL010000001.1, read as the reverse complement.
TGAGGGCATCAAGGCCGACTTCGACGGCAAGGGCGGCAAGCAGGTCTCGATCGCCGACCTGATCGTGCTCGGTGGCTCGGTGGGTGTCGAGGCGGCGGCGAAGGCGGCCGGCAAGACTATCGAAGTGCCGTTCACGCCGGGCCGGACCGACGCGTCGCAGGACTGGACCGACATCGAGAGCTTCGCGGTGCTGGAGCCCAAGGCCGACGCGTTCCGCAACTATCTGTCGACGCGCTTCACCGTGCCAACCGAACAGCTGATGATCGACCGGGCGCAGCTGCTCGGCCTGTCGGCGCCCGAGATGGCGGTGCTGATCGGCGGCCTGCGCGTGCTGGGTGCGAACCATTCGAAGGCCAAAGAGCACGGCGTCTTCACCGACCGTCCGGGCCAGCTGACCAACGACTTCTTCGTCAACCTGCTCGACATGAAGACGGCGTGGAAGCAGGTCAGCGACGAAAGCGATCAGGAGTTTATCGGCACCGACCGCGTGACGCACGAGAAGCACTGGACCGCATCGCGCACCGACCTGGTGTTCGGCAGCAACTCGCAGCTGCGTGCGCTGTCGGAAGTCTATGCCTTCGCCGACGCCGACGAGACTTTCGTCGCCGACTTCGTGAAGGCATGGGTCAAGGTCATGAACGCCGACCGGTTTGACCTGCTCGGCTGACGCGTTTCGCCACGCAAGGACGTTGGCGACAGACGGTCGCGGGAGTACCCCCTCCCGCGGCCGTTCTTCTTTTGAGCCCCTCCCTCGTGAAGGGAGGGGTTGGGGTGGGTGGGCTGGCGAAAGGCGTGACGCTCGCCCCACGTCCACAGACCCCCGGCCCGTCCCTTCACAAGGGAGGCGAACAGGAAGTCGAGGACAGTGGTCATTGCCCTCGCCCCCACCCCGCCCTAGTCTCGCCCCATGCGTCGCTATATCCTCATCGCCCTCGGCCTCATCGTCCTGATTGCCGCCGGGGTGTTGTTCTACCTCACCCGCCCCGACCGCGCGCGCCTGCCCGAGGATGCGGTGATGGGGGTGCGGCCCAACATCACGCCGCCGCGCAGACAGTGGATCCCCACGGTCGGCGTCGCCGATGCGGTCGGGTGGCAGGGCGGCGCGAAGCCGACCGCCGCACCGGGGCTGCAGGTCGCGGCGTTCGCCACCGGCCTCGATCACCCGCGCTGGCTCTATCGCCTGCCCAACGGCGACGTGCTGGTGGCCGAGACGAATTCGCCCAAGCGTGAGGGCGGCGGCATCACCGGGCGGGTCATGAACCTGCTGATGGGCAAGGCCGGCGCCGGCGTTCCCTCCGCCAACCGCATCACGCTGCTCCGCGATGCCGACGGCGACGGGGTGGCGGAGGTGAAGACGCCGTTCCTGACCGGGCTCAACTCGCCGTTCGGCCTGACGCTGGTCGGCGACTGGCTGTACGTCGCCAACACCGACGCGCTGGTGCGCTTCCCCTATACCGCCGGTGCCACGAAGATCACCGCTGCGGCAGAGAAGGTCATCGACCTGCCCGGCGGCGGCAATCACTGGGCGCGCAACGTCGTCGCCGCACCGGGTGGCCGCACGCTCTACGTCAGCGTCGGCTCGTCCTCGAACATCGGCGAGAACGGCATGGATGCGGAGCGCCGCCGCGCCAACATCCTCGAGGTCTATCCCGAGCAGAAATACGTTCGCATCTATGCCGCCGGCCTACGCAACCCCAACGGCATGGCGTTCGAGCCCAGGAGCGGGCGGCTGTGGACGATCGTGAACGAGCGCGACCAATTGGGCTCCGACCTGCCGCCCGACTATATGGCTGCGGTCGATCTCGGCGATAACTTCGGCTGGCCCTGGTATTATTGGGGCGGCTATCCCGACACCCGTGTCGAGCCCGCCAACCCGGCGCTCCAGCAATATTCGAAGCGCCCGGACTATGCGCTGGGCGCGCACACCGCCTCATTGGGCCTGGCCTTCGCGACCGATGCGAAGCTCGGCTCCGGCCTGTCGAACGGGGCGTTCGTGACGCAGCATGGATCGTGGAACCGAGAACCCGCCGCCGGCTACAAGATGATCTACGTCCCGTTTGGCGCCAACGGCTTCCCCGATCCGCAGGCGAAGCCGGTGACGCTGCTTTCGGGCTTCCTGAACGCCAAGGGCGAGGCACAGGGCCGCCCGGTCGGCGTCATCACCGACGCCACCGGCGCGCTGCTGGTGGCGGACGATGTCGGAAATGTGATCTGGAGGCTACGGGCGGGGTAAGTTTTACGCCTGCTGCACCGATATAAATCCGTTCGTGCTGAGCGAAGTCGAAGCACCTTATCGAGCGCAGGCCTTCGACTTAACTCAGGCCGAACGGACGAGGTCGGGGGCGGCGTACCCCCTCACTTCAACAGCTTCGGCCCCTCGCGCCCCAGCACGTCGCGGATCTTCCCCGCGAACAGCGCCAGCATCGGCGGCAGCACCACCGACAGATGCGCGCGGTCTTCGAGCACGTCGACGGTCGCCTGCGCCTTCTGCCCCATCGCCGAGACGGTGAAGCTCAGCCGGTCGCCGTCCCAGCGATTCTCGGTCACCGTGCCGCCGGGGATATAGCTTTCCAGCTTGCCGATGCCGTTCGCGATCTTCTCCCGCGCGGCGGCGCGGCCCAGCTTGTGCGGGATATCGACTTCCACCGGATCGGTCATGCGGTCACCTTCTCTTCCGTCGCGAACAGCATCGCGTCATCCTCGAACGCCTTGAACTCCAGCGCGTTGCCGCTGGGGTCGTGAAAGAACATCGTCGCCTGCTCGCCGGGCTGTCCGGCGAAGCGGACGTGCGGTTCGATCCCGAACACCACCCCCGCCGCCCGCACCCGTTCGGCGAGCGCGCGCCAGTCCGGCATCGTCAGCACCACGCCGAAATGCGGAACCGGCACATGGTGCCCGTCGACCGCATTGGCGACCGCGACCGGCTTCGCGGCGGAATCGAGGTGCGCGACGATCTGATGGCCGTAGAAATCGAAGTCGATCCACTGGTCCGACGACCGCCCCTCCCTGCACCCCATCACGGCGCCATAGAAGGCGCGCGCGGCGGCGAGATCATGGACGGGGAAGGCGAGATGGAAAGGGCGGAGGGTCATGGCGGCTTTGTACGCATTTGGGTGAGGAAGCAGAAGGGAGATGGTTCACGCAAGGCGCGAAGGCGCAGAAGTCTCTCGATTGCCGCGACAGCGACTTTCACCTCCTGCTGGAGATTCTGGTCTCGTTGACGCGAGACGATGACCACCAGCCCAATCACCGCGTCTCCGCGTGCACCCCTCCATTCTTACCCCCCTTCGCGACTTCGCGTGAACCAACGTCATTCCTTCCAGCCATCTGGCGCCTCCCCCTCCCCACCCGCTAAAGCCGCTCCGAGATGCCCATCCTCCTCCCCATCATCCTCGGCGCGATCGCCGCGACCGGGTTCGCGCCGCTGGACCTGCTGCCGCTGACGATTCTCGCCTTCGCGGTCTGGCTGAAGCTGGTGCACGACGCGCCGACGCGCGGGCGGGCGATGCTGACGGGCTGGTGGTTCGGGGTCGGCCATTTCACCATCAACAACAACTGGATCCAGCACGCCTTCGACTATCAGGATCGCATGCCCCCGGTGCTGGGCTATGGCGCTGTGGTCGGGCTGGCGCTGTACCTGGCCATCTATCCGATGCTCGCCGCCGGGGTCGCGTGGCGCTTGGCCAGCCCGCGCAGCCGGGGCGACGCGACGACGCCGATGGGGGCGTCGTTCGTGCTGGTCGCCGCCGCGGCGTGGCTAACGGCGGAGTATCTGCGCGCTACCGTGTTTACCGGCTATGCGTGGAACCCGATCGGCACCACCTGGCTGGCGTGGCCGGCGATCGCGGGGGGCGCACGCTTCGTCGGCGTCTATGCGCTCGGCGCGCTGCTGATCGTCGCGGCGGGCGCGCTCGCGCTGCTTCTGCAGCGGCGCTGGGCGACGTTCGCGGGCGTGGCCGTCGTCCTGACCGGCCTGTCGGTCGCCGACCATCTTCGCGCCCCGCCCCCGCCCCCCGGCCCGGCGCTCGTCCGCGTCGTGCAGCCGAACATCGAACAGCGGATCCACGTCACCCCCGAAAGCGCCGCCGACGCCGTCCGCCGCATGGTCGCTTTGTCCGGCCGCCCCGGCGCGACGCCGCGCCTGTTGCTCTGGCCGGAGGGGTCGGTCGATCCTTATCTGGAGGATGGCTATCCGCCCGACTGGTACTGGCGCGGCTCGCCCTATCTCACCCGCCTCGCCATCGCGCGCGCGCTGGGGCCGCGCGACATCGCGCTGGTCGGCGGATCGTCGCTGGCGTTCGATGCGCAGGGCGAGATCGTCGATGCCGGCAACTCGGTCTTCGTCGTGACGCCCGAAGCCACGCTCGCCGGCCGCTACGACAAGGCGCATCTGGTGCCCGGCGGCGAATATCTGCCGATGCGATCGATCCTCCAGCCGCTCGGCCTCTCCCGCCTCGTCGCGGGCGACGTCGACTTCCGCGACGGCCCCGGTCCGCGCACCCTCGCCATCCCCGGCTTCCCGGCGGTCGGCATGCAGGTCTGCTACGAGGTGATCTTCTCCGGCCAGGTCGTCGATCCCGCCCGCCGCCCGGCCATTCTGTTCAACCCGTCGAACGAGGCGTGGTTCGGCAGCTGGGGCCCGGTCCAGTTCCAGGCGCAGGCGCGGATGCGCGCGATCGAGGAGGGGCTGCCCGTGCTGCGCTCCACCCCCAACGGCGTGTCGGCAGTGATCGCCGCCGACGGCCGCATCCTCGCACAGATTCCGCGCTACAAAGCCGCCGCGATCGAGCTGCCGATGCCCGTGGCCTATCCGCCGACCTTGTTCGCCCGCGCGGGCAACTGGATGGCGGTGCTGACGGTCGCGCTGCTGCTGGGGCTCGCGGTGGTGTCGCGCCGCCGTCGTTGACGCGCGCCCGCGCGGCTTCTATCGGCGCATATAAGGATTTCTTTATATCCGGGCATGGTAACGGCCCGGTAGAAGTCGCCGTCTCTTTTCTTTCGCAGAGGATTCCCATGCGTTCCAGCTATCTCTTCACGTCCGAATCGGTCAGCGAAGGCCATCCCGACAAGGTCGCCGACCAGATTTCCGACGCGATCGTCGATCTGTTCCTGTCGAAGGACCCGGAGGCGCGCATCGCGTGCGAGACGATGACGACGACCCAGCTGGTCGTGCTCGCGGGCGAGATCCGCGGCAAGGGCATCATGGACGAGGCCGGCAACTGGGCCGAGGGCGTGCGCGAAGAGGTCGAGAAGACCGTGCGCGATACGGTCAAGCGCATCGGTTACGAGCAGGACGGCTTCCACTGGGAGAGCTTCCGCTTCGAAAACAACCTGCATCCGCAGTCGGCGCACATCGCGCAGGGCGTCGATGCCTCGGGCAACAAGGACGAGGGTGCCGGCGACCAAGGCATCATGTTCGGCTATGCCGCCGACGACACGCCCGACCTGATGCCGGCGACACTCTACTACAGCCACAAGATCCTCGAGCAGATGGCCGCCGACCGCCACTCGGGCGCGGCGCCTTTCCTCGAGCCGGACACCAAGAGCCAGGTGACCCTGCGCTACGAGGGCAGCAAGCCGGTCGCGGCGACCGCGATCGTCGTCTCGACCCAGCATGGCAAGGGCTATGACCAGGGTGAGAAGGAAGCCGAGCTCCACGCCTATGTGAAGAAGGTCATCGCCGGCGTCATCCCCGCCGAGCTGCTCAGCGACGAAACCGTCTATCACATCAACCCGACCGGCAGCTTCGAGATCGGCGGGCCGGACGGCGACGCCGGCCTGACGGGTCGCAAGATCATCGTCGACACCTACGGCGGTGCCGCCCCGCACGGCGGCGGCGCGTTCTCGGGCAAGGATCCGACGAAGGTCGACCGCTCGGCTGCCTATATCACCCGCTATCTGGCGAAGAACATCGTCGCCGCCGGCCTCGCCCAGCGCGTCACGATCCAGCTCGCCTATGCCATCGGCGTGTCGAAGCCGCTGTCGCTCTACGTCGACACGCACGGCACCGGCACGGTCGGCGACGACAAGATCGAGGAAGCGATCGGCAAGATCGAAAAGCTCGGCGGCCTGACCCCGCGCGGTATTCGCACGCACCTCGGCCTCAACAAGCCGATCTACGCAAAGACCGCCGCCTACGGCCACTTCGGCCGCAAGGCGGAAGGCGACTTCTTCCCATGGGAGCGCACCGACCTGGTCGACGACCTGAAGGCCGCTCTGGCGGCGTAACACCGACTTGCCGCCGTCGCGGGCGGCGGTCATGGTGGCGTCCTCGCTCGGAGGGGACGCCAAACATGCCGAAGATCGCAGCACTGATCGCGGGCGCCCTCCTGACCGGAGCGGCGCCCGTCTTCGCGCAAGGACCGCAGCCCAAGCTGGTGGTCGTGTCCGCCGACGCACCCTTCGCCCATACCAATTCGAAACTGACCCTGCCGCCCACGCTGCTCGACCTGCCGCGCACCCGCGTGCTGGAGATCGAGGCACCGCAACTCGATATCGCCGCCGAATATATGCGCGGCGACACCGTGCTGACCGTCTATCTCTATCGCAGCACCGCCGGTTCGGTGCCGGTCTGGTTCGACCGCGCACGCTGGGCGATCGAGAACCGGCCGGTGTACGGCACGCCTACTGCTGCCGTGGCACCGACGCCGATCGCCCCGCCGCGTGGCAACGTCGCCAGCGGGCTGCTCGCATCATGGTCGCTGGCCGGCAGCGTCTATCGCGGGACCGCGCTGGCGATCCTGCCGCAGGGCGAATGGCTGGTGAAACTGCGCTATTCGTCAAAGACCGACGACGGTGCCGCGTCCGCCGAGAAGCTTCGCACCGCCATCGCCGCGCTCGGCTGGCCCGACGATGCTCCCGCCGCCCCAGCCGCGCTTCCGATGGCGGATTGCACCACGCGGATCGCTTTCGCCGACACGACGACCTCGTTGCCACCCGACATGAACGCCATGCTGCTGGGCGCGCTCGGCAGTGTCGCGGCATCCTCGTCGCGGGCGAAGTCAACCGATAGCCCGGCCCCGCGCTGGTGCCGCGATCCGGCGACCGTGCCGATGGGCGGCGTGTACCGCGCAAACGAATCGACCGATTCCTATCTGCTCGCGCTGTCTGATGCGGGACGCGGCATCAGCGTGTATCCCAGCATCGCCTCGCAGGTCGGCGCGGAGATAAACAAGAAGCCGCGCGTCACGACATGGTCGGTCGACCTCGCCACGCCCGGTCGCGACCTCATCTTCCCGTTGCAGGACAAGCTGCCGTCGCCGACCCGCGCGCTCGAGCTGCTGCGAGGCCAGCCCATCTCCAGCGCGACGACATGGGGCGAAAAGCGCACGGTGACGATACCGACGAAATAGACTGCGGCTAAGGGAGGGCGAGGGGCGTCGGGATCGGATCCGGCACCGATCGGGTCACGTCCTGCAACGCGCGCACCGCCCGATCGACCAGCCATTCGCTCACCACGCCGATGATCGCCCCCACAGCCACGTCGCTCGCATAATGCTTGCCGGTCGGCAGCTGGAGCGCGCCTGCGCCGATCGCTGCCGCCGCCAGCCCGGGTGTCGCATCCGGAAACACCCGCGCCGCCGCCCGCGTCACCGCGACGGCGCCTGCGGTATGGCCGGATGGGAAGCTGCTATAGTCATGCGACCGGTCGTCCCCCGCTTCCAGCTTGTAGCCGTGGCCCTTCTTCACCGAATGCGGCCGCGTGCGGTCGATGCTGCGTTTCAGCACCTCCTTCGCCCCCGTTGCGAGCAGATGGCTGGCGAGCATCCGCGCGCCCGCCTCCACCAGACCACGGCGCCGCAGGATCAGCCCGAGCACGCCGGTCGCCACCGACAGTGCGATCAGCGGCGGCTGGTCGGCGAGTTCCGCGACCGCCCCCGCCGCGCGCATTACGGGCGTGTCCTCCTTTTTGGACGCGCGTCGGCTGAGCGTCCGGTCGGCCCGGTGCAACGTCTTCGCGGTCTTCTTGGTGGTCGCCATGCCCGTTCAACAGACGGCAGCCCCCACGGTTGCGATGCCGCGCATCGCGCCCTACACGCGCCGCCTGCCATGATCGATCCCGCCAGCCACCGCCAGCTCTACGGCCGCCGCCAGGGCCACAAGCTGCGTACCGCCCAGTCCGCGCTCGTCGAGGACCTGCTGCCGCGCGTTTCCGTCCCCGACAGCGGCCCGATCGATGCGGCTACCCTGTTCGGCGATGACCGCCCGCTCGAGCTGGAGATCGGCTTCGGCGCCGGCGAGCATCTCGCCGGGCAGGCGCTGATGCGGCCCGATCACGGCTTCATCGGCTGCGAGCCGTTCCTGAACGGCGTCGTCGGCGCGCTGCTGCACATCCGCGACGAGAGCTTGACGAATGTGGCGCTGCACATGGGCAACGCCATCGACGTGATCGACCGCCTGTCCGACGCCAGCCTGTCGCGCCTCTACCTCCTCCACCCCGATCCCTGGCGGAAGCAGCGGCACGCCAAGCGCCGCATGGTCAATGACGGCCCGCTCGACCTGATCGCCGCGAAGCTGAAGCCCGGCGCCGAGTTCCGCCTCGGCACCGACGACCCGACCTACTGCCGCCACGCGATGATGGTGATGGCCCGCCGCCGCGACTTCGTGTGGCAGGCGGAAGATGCGTCGGACTTCCTCACCCGCCCCGACGACTGGCCCGAGACCCGCTACGAACGTAAGGCGCGGCGGCAGGGGCATGAGGTCTGGTACTTCCGCTACCTCAGGGTTTAGCCGCCGGGCGCCCGCCGTCATCGGCACCGATCCGGGCTGCTACGAGAGCAAGCACCGCCGCGCCCCCCGCCGCGATCCAGAGACCGATCAGGCCGAGATGCGGATAGGCCAGAGCACCCGCCAGGCCGCCGGCCACCAGCCCGAGCCAGAGCAGCAGATACGGCACCCACGCCATCCGGTCCCCACCGAGCAGCGCCGCCGTGATCCGCTGGCCGAGCTTGACCAGCGTGCCGGTCATATAGGTCAGCCCGATCTGCACCTCGCCGTCGCGTTCGAAGATGGCATTCTCCGCGCCCATCGCCAGACCGGCGGCGACGATCGCGGCGTGCGGCGATCCGACGTACGCAAGACCGGCGGCGAGCGTGAGCAGTGCCGTGACCAACGCCAGTACCGCCGAACGACGGTGACGTCCGGCGACATGCCCGGTCACCGATCCGGCGATCACGCCGAGCAGGAACACGCCGATCAGCCCCGCGGCCACCGCCGCTGCGGCAGACCCTTGCGCCAGCCCGACGCCGAGCCGGGTGGAATTGCCGCTCATGAACGATACGAAGAAGCCGCCCAGCGACAGGAATCCGATCGCATCGACATAGCCCGCCAGCGCGGAACAGCCGATGGCCAGCGCCCGGATGCGATTGTCGTAGCGGATCATACTTAAACCATAGCGCCCTCCGGCGCCCGAAGTGAACGGCCCGTAGTATTGCGATATCAGGCCGTGACGGCGCGGAACCGACGCCACACGACGACGGGTACGGCCACGACGACGAACAGCATCAGCGCGCCGTAGATCCAGACGTCCGCGGTGCGGTGCTGATGTGACGCGATCGCGATCAGGCACGGCACCGCCACGAACGGCGTCACCTTCGTTGCCCACTACAGTGCCGGACCCCATGGCCCATCGAACCGGCTGGCCCGGTCACGCGACAGGAGGATAATCGTGGCGATGACCTTGATGCCGAGCGACACCACCACTGCCCAGCTGAGCGCATCGACGATCGTCGCAAATCCGAATGTCAGCATGTCCGCTCAGCCCCGGCCGCGTGCCGCGTCAGGGCAGCGAGTTCGGCAAACAACGGCTCGTCGATCGTCTTGAAATTGAAGCACGTCTTGCCTTGCCGCCGTTTCGACAGCCGCTCCGACAAACCCTCGCCCAGCGTAGGATCAGCGTAGAGCGGCATCAGGTGATAGGCGACGTAGCTTTCTTGGTCGTCACCGTCCCAAACCAGCCGGCCTGCCCGGTCTTCGGATCGGTCCGGTGCGTCCGCACCACGAGATTGCCCGGCTCGTCCACCGCAACGCTCTGACCAACGGCCGCTTCCAGCATGATCGCACGTAGTCGGGCATGGACGCCCGCGAAGCCACTGTCGTCCGCCATATCGCCCCTCGTCGCCGTCGACAGAGGATACGTCGTGCAACGCCACTCGCCAATCGTCGATCGCGCGGGCGGCGTCCCCAATTCGGCTCGCGTAAGGATCGGGCGCAGTCGAGCGAAGACGTCTTTGCCGACAGCGGGCGTTGCCCCACCGCGCCCACCCCCCTACGCTGTCCCCATGTTCTTCGACCCCCGCCTGTCCACCGTCGCCGCGACGATCCAGATCGCGATCGCGCCCGTGTTCCTGCTGGCGGGCATCGGCGCGATCCTGAACGTGCTGGCCGGGCGGCTCGGCCGGATCATCGACCGGGTCCGCGCGCTGGAAGCACTGCACCCGCGCTCGACGGGGCCGGAGCACGACCGCCATGTGTGGGAACTGCGCATCCTCGACCGGCGGATCAGCGTCATCAACTGGTCGCTCGGGCTCTGCGTGGCGAGCGCGGTGACGGTCTGCGTCGTCGTCGCGCTGCTGTTCGTCGCGCGGCTGGTGAACCTGCACATCGGCCAAGCGGTCGCCATCCTGTTCATCCTCGCGATGATCCTGCTGACGCTCGGGCTGATCTTCTTCCTGATCGAGGTGCGCGTATCGCTCCGCGCGATCCACGTCCGCGCCGAACTGCTCGAGCGCGAGCGGCGGTGAGCCCGCACGCCGAAAAACGCGCGCTGCAAATCGCGCTGTCGCTCGTCCTGATCCTGCCCTTCACCGCAGCGATCGCCGGCATCACCGCGGGTCCGAAGTTTCTCGGCCATCCGCCGGTCGTCCCGACCGATCTCGACAGCCACTTCCGCTACATGGCCGGTATCTTCCTCGCGATGCTGCTGCTCTACGTCAGCTGTATCCCCGATATCGAACACAAGGGCCCGCGCCTGCGCCTGCTGGCGTTCCTGACCGTCCTCGGCGGCCTGTCACGGCTTGTCTCCCTGACGACGGCGGGGGTGCCGTCGATTGGGCATCAGATCGGGCTGGTGATCGAACTCGGCATCGCGCCGGCGATGGTAGTTTGGCAGGCGAGGGTGGCGCGGCTTTATGAGTAAACTTACCCTGCGCTATGAATATGATCGCAGTTTTTTCGACGCGTCGGCAATCAAAGACGATTTTGGCCGCTTGTCGGTGGATGTCGAAACCGATCGCATATCGGTCAGAGGCGGTTTCTGGGTGCAGTGGCAAGATGTTGTAGAACTAGGCGAAGATATGCACGCCTTTCCCATTACCGACGGCGCACCCATCAGAGCGCAGTGGGGCTTTGATCAGCAGGAAGGCGATGACCTTATCCTGCTTCTGGAAATCACGCCTGCGGATCGCCGTGGAAATCTAAAGGTCCGTTTCGAGGTCGCGGACGATTACGACCCATCCGTAAGAGCGCGGGGATACTTCACGACGAATTACCGTGATGTCGAAAAATTCCGTGTCGGCATCGCGCATCTGATGGCTCGTGAAACTACGGAGGCTATGTTGGTCGGTCAGTAGTCTGCCGTCGTCGTCCTACTCGCCTACCGTACCCCCTCCACCCCAGCCCCCGCATCCACCGTCACCCGATACCCCGGCACCACCCGCGCCTTCGCCGTCTGCTCATAAGCGAACCCCGCCGCCAGCAGCGCCGCCTCGCTCCACTTCGGCCCGATGAAGCTCAGTCCCACCGGCAACCCGCCGGCCAGCCCCATCGGCACGGTCAGGTGCGGATAGCCGGCGATCGCGGGCAGCTCGCTGGCGCTCGGCCCGTCGAACTTGTCGCCATACACCGGGTCCGACAGCCACGGCATGCTATAGGTCGGCGACACCAGCATCCGCACGCCGCCCTTCGCCAGCATCGCGTCGATCCCCTCGACTCCCGCCAGCCGCAGCGACTTCGCGCGCGCCGCCTTGTAAGCCGGATCGTCGACGCCGCCGGTCTTCTCGGCCATCTCGAAGATCTCCTGCGCGAAATAGGGCAGCTCGGCGCCCGCATTCGCGCGGTTGAAGGCGATGACGTCGGCCAGCGTCCGCGTCTTCACCGCCGCCGACGTGGTCGCCAGATAGGCGTTGAGATCGCTCTTCAACTCCATCTTCAACACGTCGAATTCGGCATCGCCGATCCCGTCGAGCTTTGGCTGCTCGACCTCCACCAGTACTGCGCCCGCGCGCGCCAGCACCGCCAGCGCCGCATCGTAGGTCGCGGTCAGCTTCGCGCCCATCTTCGGCCGGAGCACGCCGACGCGCACCCCGCGCAGCGCCTGCGCGCTCAGCCCGGCGGCGAAGTCGATGCGGCGCGCATCCGCCCCCGCCGTCGTCGCGTCGGCGGGATCGCTGCCCACCATCGCCCCGAACAGCATCGCCACGTCGCGCACGTTGCGCCCCATCGGCCCGGCCGTGTCCTGACTGTGGCTGATCGGCACGATATGCGTGCGGCTGACCATGCCGATCGTCGGCTTCAGCCCGACCAGCCCGTTCATCGACGCCGGACACACGACCGACCCGTCCGTCTCCGTCCCCACGCCCGCCGCCGCGAAGCTCGCCGCCACCGCAGCACCCGTCCCGCTCGACGAGCCGCAGGCGGTGCGATCCAGCGCATAGGGATTGCGCACCAGTCCGCCGATCGCGCTCCACCCGCTCATCGACGCGGTCGAGCGGATGTTAGCCCATTCGCTGAGGTTCGTCTTGCCGAGGATCACCGCCCCCGCCGCGCGCAGCCGCGCCACCACCGGCGCATCGCGACGCGTCAGATTGTCCTTCAGCGCCAGGCTGCCCGCCGTCGTCGGCATCGCATCCGACGTCTCGACATTGTCCTTGATGAGCACCGGTACGCCGTGCAGCGCCGATCGGGGTCCGCGCGTGCGGCGTTCGGCATCCAGCGCGCGCGCCTGCGCCAGCGCTTGCGGGTTGATCGCGATGACGCTGCGCAGCGCCGGCCCCTTGCGGTCCATCGCGGCGATGCGGTCGAGATAGGCGCGCGTCGCGCCCTCCGACGTCACCCGCCCGGCGGCGATCCGCGTGGCGAGGTCGCTCAGCGGCAGTTCCTCGACCGCGACACGGCGCTGTGCTGCGGCCGGCGCAGCCAGCAACACCAGCCCCAGGATAATCGTCCGCATGTCGCTGTTTCCCTCGTGATTCGATCGCAGGCTAGGCATGGCGGGAGGCGGCGGCAACCGGCACAAGGGGCAGGCACAGGGTTAAATATTTTTCTCCACGCGCATTCCCTCTTGCCTTTGCGGGAAGGCTGGAAAGTCCACGCGTCGCGCCTTCCGGACACCTGCGAAGCGCCGCAAAGCTGCGACGAACCGTTGATCTCTCGACGGACCCACCCACTTGCGTTGGCGTTCGAATAGGCACAATCTGTTGTGGTTGTGTCGGGGGACCAACCCAAGCCTTGGTGATTTGCCGCGCTGGCCGCTGTGAAAGCCGCGCTTGGCCGACGCCCCCGACGACGGATTTGGACACCTTTTGTTCTAAAGCAAAGGTGGTAGTTTGGGCGCGCCGTTCGAGTCGGCGCCCTAGCAGGGGCAAGGACGCAGGCGATGGATTTCAGAGACAGTGCGGAGAGTGGCGTGACCGATACGGCGATCCTGGACGCGGCACCCGCCGCCGAAGAAACCCTGACGACGCGCGACACGCGCCACATCGCCAAGCCCTATCCGGTCGAGGTCGATCACGGCCGCGACGCGCTGCTGACCGAATTCGGCAAGGAAACGCTGCGCGACCGCTATCTGCTGCCGGGTGAGAGCTTCCAGGATCTCTTCGTCCGCGTCGCCTCCGCCTATGCCGACGACGGCGCGCATGCCCAGCGCCTCTACGACTATATCAGCCGTCTGTGGTTCATGCCGGCGACTCCCGTGCTGTCGAACGGCGGCACCGGTCGCGGCCTGCCCATCTCGTGCTTCCTCAATTCGGTGCCCGACAGCCTGAACGGCATCGTCGACACCTGGAACGAGAACGTCTGGCTCGCATCGCGCGGCGGCGGCATTGGCACCTATTGGGGCAGCGTGCGCGGCATCGGCGAGCCGGTCGGCCTGAACGGCAAGACCAGCGGCATCATCCCGTTCGTCCGCGTGATGGACTCGCTGACGCTCGCCATCTCGCAGGGCTCGCTGCGCCGCGGCTCGGCCGCCTGCTACCTCGACATCTCGCATCCGGAGATCGAGGAGTTCCTCGAAATCCGCAAACCCTCGGGCGACTTCAACCGCAAGGCGCTGAACCTGCACCACGGCGTGCTCATCCCCGATGCGTTCATGGAGGCGGTGCGCGACGGCGCCGAGTGGCAGCTGAAGTCGCCCAAGGACGGCAGCGTCCGCGCCACCGTCGACGCGCGCAGCCTGTTCCAGAAGCTGGTCGAGACCCGGCTCGCCACCGGCGAGCCGTACATCGTCTTCGCCGACCATGTGAACTCGACGATGCCCAAGCATCACCGCGACCTGGGGCTGAAGGTCTCGACCTCCAACCTCTGCTCGGAGATCACGCTGCCGACCGGTAAGGATCACCTCGGCAAGGAGCGGACCGCGGTCTGCTGCCTGTCCTCGCTCAACATCGAGACGTGGGACCAGTGGCACGGCGAGAAGGGCTTCATCGAGGATGTGATGCGCTTCCTCGACAATGTGCTGCAGGATTTCATCACCCGCGCCGAACCCGGCATGGAAAAGGCCGCCTACAGCGCCGCGCGCGAACGCTCGGTGGGTCTGGGCGTCATGGGCTTCCACTCCTTCCTCCAGGCCCGCGGCCTGCCGATGGAGGGGGCGATGGCGAAGTCGTGGAACATGCGGATCTTCAAGCACGTCCGCGCCGCCGCCGACGAGGCGTCGATGCAGCTCGCGATCGAGCGCGGTCCCTGCCCCGATGCCGCCGACATGGGCGTGATGGAGCGGTTCAGCTGCAAGATGGCGATCGCGCCCACCGCGTCGATCAGCATCATCTGCGGCGGCACGTCCGCCTGCATCGAGCCGATCCCGGCCAACATCTACACGCACAAGACGCTCAGCGGCTCGACCAGCGTCAAGAACGTCCATCTCGAGACGCTGCTGAAGACGAAGTCGAAGAACAGCGACGCGGTGTGGAACTCGATCCTCGAGCGCGGCGGCAGCGTCGAGCACCTCGACTTCCTGAGCGAGGACGAGAAGGCGACGTTCAAGACCAGCTTCGAGATCGACCAGCGCTGGCTGCTCGAACTCGCCGGCGACCGCACCCCCTATATCGACCAGGCGCAGTCGCTGAACCTGTTCATTCCCGCAGACGTCGAGAAGTGGGATCTGCTGATGCTCCACTTCCGCGCATGGGAACTGGGCATCAAGTCGCTCTACTACCTGCGGTCGAAGAGCATCCAGCGCGCCGGCTTCGCAGGTAGCGAGGGCCAGGGCGGCGTGGAGGCGGACAACACGCTCGCCAAGCCGCAGTTCAATCTGGGCGAAAGCACCGACTACGACGAATGCCTGGCGTGTCAGTAGCGGGCGGCGGGCGGTTTGCGTGAGCAAACCGCCGACTCGCCGCGTCGGGCAGCGGTGCGGGCATAGCCCGCTCCGTCTGACGACGTGGTGCTTGGGATAACAGAACCGATGCGCAGCGCCGACTACCAGCTCCAGATGTACGAAACGCCGGCCCGCCTGATGCGGACCGGCGTTTCGTCGTACGCTAGCGGGCGATCACGCCGCCTCGCCGCCCTCTTCTTCCTCGAAGGTCACCGCGACATCGGCGTTGGCGGACAGCCGCACCTGATCGCCCTCGACATCGGCGACGAGGCCCGTCGAGATGAAGTGGTGATGCCCGGCATGCGCGCCGCCCTCGGCACCTTCGACCTCGGCGCCCGAATCCTTCTTGGTCAGCTTGATGCGGTCGCCCTCGACGCGGTCGACGGTGCCGACATGGACGCCGTCGGCGCCGATGACTTCCATATGTTCCTTGATTGCACTGACGTCGGCCATGATCGTTCTCCTGTGATGGGTACAGACGGCAAACGCGTATGGCGGGAGTTGGGTGCATGAGCGCGATCGCACGCCTGCGCAGGAGCATCGTGGCGCTGCTGGCGGCACCCCTCACTGCCTGCGCCACGCGGGTATCGAGCGCCGTCGCGCACACGCCGACCACACCGGGGTTCCTGCTCGGCCTGTGGCACGGCTTCATCTTCCCGGTCGCCTGGGTGCTCAGCCTCCTGCTGCCCGAAGTCGCGGTCTATGCCGTCCCCAACACCGGCGGCTGGTACGACTTCGGCTATTTCCTCGGCATCGTCGTGTTCGGCGTCGGCGCGCGCAAGACGCGCACCGTCTACGTCACGCGAAGAGGAGCCCGCTGATGACGCGCCAGGTCATCATCATGTTCGGTGCGGGCGCCCCTGGTTTGCGCGAGCAAAGCAGGAAGTCGCCGCGGCGGGCAGCGGGGCCGGCGCAGCCGGTCACGTCTGACGGCACGGCGTCGGATGGGACTTTTGCATGACCCTCCAGGTCATCATCATGTTCGTCGTCGCCGCGATCTTCAGCCTGCTCGGCGCCGGCCTGCTTCTCGCGCTCGCCCGCCCGCGCACGGCGGGGCAGGTCTATGCCTTCCGCATGGTCGGCATCATGGCGCTGTCGGGCGGGGTCGTCCTCGCCATGAGCGCCACCGCCATGTGGCAGTGGAGCACCGCTATTCCGCCGACCTGACCGTCGGCCATTTCACCCATCAATTCAAATTCACCCAAGGAAAACCCCATGTCCCTCACCGAAGCCCGCAAGCAGTACAAGCCGTTCGAATACCCGTGGGCGTTCGATTTCTGGAAGCGTCAGCAGCAGATCCACTGGATGCCCGAGGAGGTGCCGCTGGGTGAGGATTGCCGCGACTGGGCGCAGAAGCTGACCGATCACGAACGCAACCTGCTGACGCAGATCTTCCGCTTCTTCACCCAGGCCGACGTCGAGGTGCAGGATTGCTACCACGAGAAATACGGCCGCGTGTTCAAGCCGACCGAGATCAAGATGATGCTCGCGGCGTTCTCGAACATGGAGACGGTGCACATCGCCGCCTACAGCCACCTGCTCGACACCATCGGCATGCCCGAGAGCGAGTACGGCATGTTTCTCGAATATAGCGAGATGAAGGACAAGCACGACTATCTGCAGAACTTCACCGTCGACAGCGACGAGGATATCGCGAAGACGCTCGCGATGTTCGGCGGCTTCACCGAAGGACTTCAGCTCTTCGCCAGCTTCGCGATGCTGATGAACTTCCCGCGCTTCAACAAGATGAAGGGCATGGGCCAGATCGTCAGCTGGTCGGTGCGCGACGAAAGCCTGCACTGCGAAGGTATCATCAAGCTCTACCACACCTTCGTGAAGGAGCGGGACTGCCTGACCCCATCGGTCCGCAAGGACATCCGCGACATGTGCCACACCACGGTCGACCTGGAGGACGCCTTCATCGACCTGGCGTTCGAACAGGGTCCGGTGAACGGCATGACCGCGGAGGAGATCAAGCGCTACATCCGCTACATCGCCGACTGGCGCCTCAACCAGCTCGGGCTGAAGCCGATGTTCATGATCAAGGAACACCCCCTCCCCTGGCTCGCCCCGCTGCTCAACGGCGTCGAGCACGCCAACTTCTTCGAACAGCGCGCGACCGAATATTCGAAGGGCGCGACGAAGGGCCAGTGGAACGACGTCTGGTCGAGCTTCGACAAGCGCCAGAAGGCGAAGGCCGGACCGGCGGCGAACGAGGACGGTGACGGCGAGAGCGGGGATATGTTCTCGCGAGCCGGGGTGGCGGCGGAGTGAGTCGGGCCGCGCGAGGGATCAGCGCAAGCTGATCCCGAGCGAACCCGCGGCCCGACCGGCCGGCGGTGCTCCAGCACCGGCCGACGACGCGGGCTTTGCCCGCGTCCGGTTTCATCTCACGTAATGAAAGGAAATGCCTATCGATCACACGTGAATCATTCGTCGCATCAAGTGATGATCAGCTGACCAATTGACCCAGCCCAACGGACACCCGCCAACGGAAACGTAAGGTGAACACACCTGATACTCGCCGCGGGGAAGCCTCAATCTAAGGTCATAGTACGTGCAGCTACAAACGCTTGATGCAAATCCCAAATCGTCTCACAGAGGAGATCGAACATGGGGCAGATGTGCTGGATCCCGCACATGGATAGCAACTGGATGTGGCGTTGGTTTCTGACTGATGACACTGGACGATTGCTTGCCATGTCACGTGACAGCTTCTTCTCGATCGAAGAAGCTAATCAGGATCGAACATCTGCTTGCGTGGCCCTAGTGGGTCTTTAAGCAAGCGGAGGGCATCGAGCGGCTTGGCCGCTCGATGCTTCCGCTGTCCTACACCTCAAAACCTGCTTACCTCCTCCGGCTCCTTCAATCATGACGTGAGCCGCTAGATGCACCCTCACCATCCCGACAGCACTGCACCCGCATCTCGGCGGCTACGTCATCGCCAGCCTGAAACCACGCCGCGACGGCTGAACGGTAGGGCGGAGCGACAACGGCGTTTCTCGTCAGATCGTCGAGTGAACACAGATGTCGTTCGCGACGAGTACGGCGGATTGACGACAGAATCGGCCTGTCGCTCGTGCCATCACCCGCACGACCGCGACTTCGCGCAGGCGTGGCGATGCGCTGTCGGACGGTGCCCACCTCGCCACGCGCCCACCCCGCCCCACGCAGCCTCGACGAGCGTACGCACTTCCCGACCCTGCCCTCACTCTTCCGCGGCAGCGCCGCTCCCTCCCTCTCCCACGGGGAGAGGGAAGAGGCGCGCAGGCGCCGACAGGGTGAGGGCCGGTCGGAACGGTTCGCGGGGGATCGCGGCCGAGGGTTTGAGAGACTTCCACACGTCTCAACTTTCTCAATATTCGCGGAAGGCCGGCGCGGCCCCACCACCCCCGCCGTTCGTGCTGAGCCTGTCGAAGCACTGCCCTTTTCTCCACGCCAAACCCCTGCGGCACGACGAAGGGCAGCCCTTCGACAAGCTCAGGGCGAACGGGCATGGGGCAGCACCCACCGCTGCCGCCCACCCCTCACACGTCTCAACTTTCTCAACATTCGCGGCTGCACCGCCGGGATCGAGGGCGCACGCGCGGCGCGTCCATCACCCCTCCCGTGCTCCCGCGCAGGCGGGAGCCCAGGGTTATGCCCGCAACGCTCACGGCTCCCCGGCGTCGGCGGCGGAAGGACGGCACACCGGCGAGAGGCCTCACACGTCTCAACTTTCTCAACGTACGCGCCACGCCGTCAGACCGACCGGGCTACGCCCGACCGGCTGCCCGCCGTGGCAAGTCGGCGATCTGCTCACGCAGATCGCGCGCCGCCCGCACCTTGCGCATCCCCCGCTCCCCCCGCATCATCGCGGCCATGACCACCCTCGCCCGCCGCTGGTTCGCCATTCCCCTCTGGCAGCGCGTCGTCGGCGGGCTCGTGCTCGGCGTGCTCATCGGCCTCTTCGCGCCGCAGGCCGCGCCTTGGATCAAGGTCTTCGGCGACCTGTTCGTCCGCGCCATCCGCATGCTCGTCGTGCCGATCGTGCTCATCAGCATCGCCGCCGGAATCACCGCGCTGGGCGACGTGCGGCGGCTGGGGGCGGTCGGGGGGCGGACGGTGGCGATCTTCGCAGTCACCACGCTGATCGCGGTCGCGGTCGGCATGGCCGCCGGGCTGATCGTGCGGCCGGGCGCGGGGGAGGCGCTGGCCGGCATCGCGCCGCATGCGCTGGGCGTCGCCGTTACGCCCTACGACCAGCTGATCGGCATCGTGCCGCTCAACATCGTCGACGCGCTGGCGAAGGGCGACATGCTGGCGATCATCTTCACCGCGGTGCTGATCGGTATCGGCACGTTGCTGGCGGGGGAGGCGGGGCGGCCGGTCGCGGCGCTGCTCCAGTCGCTGTCGGCGGTGCTGTTCCGTATCGTCGGGCTGGTGATGGAGCTGACCCCGCTCGGCGTCATGGCGCTGATCGCCAATGCCATCGCGACCGCGGGGCTGGGCGTGTTCGTGACGGTCGGCTGGCTGGCGCTGTGCGTGGTGCTCGCCTCGCTGGTCCAGATGGCGGTGGTGCACAGCCTGCTGCTGCGCCTCGTCGCGCGGCTCCCGGTGCTGCCGTTCTTCCGCGGCATCGTCGATGCGCTGGTCGTCGCCTTCTCGACCGCGTCGTCCTCCGCCACCTTGCCAGTCGCGTTGCGCGTGGCGGAGCGGCGGCTGGGCGTCGACCGCGCAGTCGCCTCCACCGTGCTGCCGCTCGGGGCCAGCATCGGCAAGGACGGGACGGCGATGTATGTCGGCCTGCTCGGCCAGTTCGCGTTGCAGGCGCTGGGCATCGTGCCCGACATTGGCATGCTGGTGGTGATGCTGGCGACCGGCGCGCTGGCGGCGTTCGGGACGGCGCCGGTGCCGTCGGCCTCGCTGTTCATGCTGGCGGCGATGCTGGGCGCGGTCGGCGTTGGGGCGGAGCAGACCGCGCTGCTGGTCGGGCTCGTCCTGCCCTTCGACCGGTTGCTCGACATGACCCGCACCGTGCCCAGCGCCAGCGCCAACCTGGCCGTCGCGACCACCGTGGCGCGGTTGCAGGGCGCGCTGGACGAGGCCGCTTATCGCTCAGGCGCGGCGCGCACTCCGGACGATGGCGATGCCCAGCACGGCGGCGATGCCGATGTAGAGGAACAGCCCCTGCCACGGTGACCAGTCGAACCATTCGCTCGGGATGGTGCGCAGCTGACCGGGTACGAAGCGGCCACGAAAGACATCGTCCCACAGCGGATTATCACTCGTCCCGCCACTGGTGATCTCGGCGGATGCGATGACGAGGTTGATGAGTATCGAGAGCGTCAGGCCGGCGAGCAGCACCGCCCGCCACAAAACATGGCGGAACAGGCTCCACGCCGGCGCCAGCCCGATGGCGAGGAAGGCGATGGCGGGCACGGCATGACGCGGACCGGTCGAATTGCCGCCGTCCCAGTAGAAATAGGAGGCGTTATAGAGGATGTACGCCACGCCCCCCGCCAGCGCGAGCCCGCCCAGGTCACGCTGCCCGCGCACCCAGATCAGCCGGGCGATGCCGGGCAGCGCGACCAGCAATACCGGCGCCACCCAGAGCATCCCGCGCTTCAGCCCCAGCGTGACGCCCCACAGCCGCTCGCCCTTCGGCCAGGTCAGCCCGAACAGCCCCTGCTGCATCCCTTCGAACCCGACGACGCCCTGATAGCCCAGCCGGATCGGGTCGCCGAATGCGAAGAGGTTGTAGCCGATGAGGATAAGCAGTGCCGCCACCGCCGGCACCACCGCCGCACCGATCGCCGGCCAGCGCACCGCCGGCGCATATCGCCACAGCCGGGCCAGCGCCCACACGCCGATGATCGCGCCGCCCAGCACGGCGGTATATTCGACCGCCACCGCCCAGCCGAGTGCCGCGCCGGCGACGACGGCATGCCACCGCGACGGACGTGGCCCCTCCGTCCCGCGCCATACCGCCCAGATGGCGATGGCGAACAGCGCGGCGACGGGCGCATGGCCGAACAGCGAAGTCGACCATCCCCACATCGGCGTACCGAGCGCGAACGCCGCCGCGGCGAAGGCGCCCGCGGCGTTCGACCCGCCCGTCCGCGCGCCCATCAGGAACACGCACACCGCCGCCAGCGCGGTCAGCACCGCCGCGCCGCTCGCGGTGGCGAGGCGCATCCGCAGGCGCAGGAAGCGGTCGGCCGGCGGCGAGTACATCGACAGCGACACGTCGTGCCCCGTCTCCCCGGACAACCGGTCCGCCACCGCGACCGCCGGCAGCGCCATCAGCGTAATGCCCGGCGCCTTGTCCAGATAGAAGTGCTCGCCGAACTGCGCCTTGTCCATCGTCAGCGGGGCGTAGCGGTCGATCTGCGCCGACCCATCCTCGACGATCGTCATCGCCGCGAACAGCCGGGTCAGGCTGTTCGGATTCCACTCCCACGCCCCGAACCAGCTGCACGACAGCCAGACGAGCGCGAAGATCAGGCCCGCCAGCCGCCCCTGCGCCTTCATCCGAACGCCCCCCTCACCCAAACAACCAATGCCCGAGCAAGCGATTGAACGGGAAGGTGAAGAACCCGGCGATCAGCAGCGCGCCCGTCACCAGCCCGCGAACGTTGCGGCGATGGCCGGCGACATTGTGCTGCCGCGCGCGCCACCACAGGATCGGCACCTGGATCAGCACCCAGACCGACAGGATATGGATGACGCTGAACCCGCCATCGGCTTCTCGAATCATAAAAGACAGCGCCGCCGTCAGCAGCATCGCCGCGACCCACACCAGCCCGAGCACCCGGTGCATCCGGTCGCCACGCGGGCGCAACAGCATGACCGGCGTCAGTGCGAGCGCGACGATGATCGTCGCGAAATGCGGCCACACCACCACCGGTACGCGCGGCCAATCGGCATGCCCCTTCGCCAGCGCGACGAACACGCAGGCGAGCAGCGCGAGCGATCCCACCGCGAGTATCTGTTCATACCGGTCGGGCGCTAACGCTACCCGCCCCCGGTTTCCCACCAACGTCGCCATGCCCCACCCCCTTGGTTTGCCCTAACCTACACCGTTCGTCCTGAGCTTGTCGAAGGACCACACTTCGATCCGCGAACGCGCCGCTTGGGGCACGAAGGACGGTGCTTCGAAAAGCTCAGCACGAAAGGGGTTTGTGGAGTGCCCCGACTTTCACCGGTTCGGCAAATACCCTTCGTCGTCGCGCTTCTTCGCCTCACGCTCGCGCTTGGCCGCGCTCCATTGCTGGTTGGCGCAGCCGATGCCGCCGCCCGCGCCGACCGCCGAGCAGCTGCCCACGCCGGTCGCACCCTGAGCCAGCACGTCGCCGGCCTTGGTCGCCCACGACTGGTATTCGGGCTTGATCTCGGGCTGGCGAATTTCCTTCGGAATACGGAATTGCTCGCCAGCCGGGCGGCGCTGGCACACCACGATCTCGTCGCCATCGGCATTGGTCGGGCATTTCTGGGTGCCGTAGACGATCGCGACGCCGCCGACGGGCGCATCCTGCGCGGCGGCGGGCATGGCGACGGTGACGGCCGACAGCGCGGCCAGGGCCAGGGGAAGCTTCATCACCATCTCCTCAAATCCTTTTAGCCACCGCGATCGCCGCGCGACAGCCCAGGCGGATCACCGCCGACATCACCGGATAAGCGGGCGCCAGCTCCGCCCCGTGCGCCAATGCGGTATCGCGGTGCTCCAGCTCCTCGGCCTGGAACTTGACGATCGCCTGCGACAACTCGGGATCCGTATCGCCCAGATCGGTCAGCTGGTCGGCATAATGTTTGTCGATCTCGGTCTCGACCGCGGCGGTGCAAGCCATCGCCGCCTCCGGGCCGATCGCGGCCGTCACCGCACCCAGCGCGAAGCCGGCGACATGCCAGAACGGCTGGAACACGGTCGGGCGCACGCGCCGTTCGACGATCATGCGGTCGAAGAAGGCGCGGTGCTCCTCCTCCTGCGCGGCCATGTGCGCGATCTTGCGCGCCATCGGGTGGCGATCGCCCATTACCGCCAGCTGCCCGGCATAGATGCGGATCGCGCCGAATTCGCCGGCCTGATCGACGCGGACCATCGACGTCGTCGCTTCTCGCCGGTCGCCCGGTCGCCAGCGCCGCGCGCTCACCGCTTCACCGCCAGCCACAGCGCGACGATGGCCGCCGGAAGCGACACCAGCGCGTTCCATCCGGCCAGCGACACCCCGGCCAGCGTCCATTGCGGTACATCGCAGCGTATCATCGGTGCGGCCATGATCTTCTCCAATACGTCCGCCGTACTCCCGCTCATCTGAACGGTCGATGTGCAGCCGGTGATCCCCGGCCACCAGCCATATTCGACCCCGGCATGGAACACCCCGATCACGCCCGACGCGGCGACCAGCAACGCCGCCGCGACGACCAGCCCCCGCCGCACCCCGCCCGCGGTTGCGAACGCGATCAGGGCGACGACGATGGCGCCGTAATGCGGCCACCGCTGCCAGTGGCACATCTCACACGGGTACAGCCCGCCGATATATTGCGATCCCAGCGCCCCCGCCATCAGCGCGGCGGGCACCAGCAGCGCGATGCGGTTTGCGGTGACGATGGACGTGGTCGGGAGCGGTGTCGGCATCGTCATTCAACCAAAGTGTTGAGCATGAACGTTGAGACGAAAACACATATGGCTTTGTCCTGAAACGGATGTGATCTCAATCAATTAGCTGGCATTCAGCCCTGTGATGCTCAACCGATCGGTTGAGTATTGTTGGAGCCTTTTGGGCATAGCGAAAGGGCGGCGTGTAGGACAGGTTCGCGCAGGGTATTGCGATGACGTTTTGGGCACGTGTTCCGATAAACAAAAGCCCGTTATTCCCGCGAAGGCGGGAATCCATTCCGGCTGGCCGTGGTGCTTATGCCGATACGTCAGCCGGAATCTGCCCCCGCCTTCGCGGGGGCGACGACGGCTGCTTGTTCGAGGGGACACACCTCGTCCCTGTATGGGCTGACAATGTGACGACTCGAAAGACGCGATCGAGCGCACAGCCAGAGCTACCGCTTGCGCGCCGGCGCCACCGCCGCGGTCTTCACTGCCGGCCCGAGCCGCGCCAACGTGCGCAGCGCATAGTCGAGCTGGAAATCCTTCACGCCCTTCGCCTCCAGATCCTTGGCGGTCGCGGCGAAGCGCGGATCGTCGATCGTGTCCTCCTCTAGCACCTTGTTGTCGACCTTCGCCTCGTTGATGAGGTGGCGGCGCAGGTCGGCTTCGCGGAACACGGGGCGGCTCTTGCGGTCGGGATCGGACAGCTGCGGCACGGCGATATCGGGCTCGATCCCGCCCTCCTGCACCGACCGGCCCGAGGGGGTGTAGTAGCGCGCGGTCGTTAGCCGGAGCGCGGTGTTCTCGCTCAAGGGCAACAGCGTCTGCACCGATCCCTTGCCGAAGCTGCGCTCGCCCATCACCAGCGCGCGGTGATGGTCCTGCAGCGCGCCGGCCACGATCTCCGACGCCGACGCCGTGCCCGAATCGGTCAGCACGACGATCGGCAGCCCCTTGGTCAGGTCGCCCGGCGTCGCATAATAGCGTTCGATATCGCTTTTCGCGCGCCCGCGCTGCGACACGATCTCTCCGTGGTCGAGGAAGGCGTCGCTGACCTCGATCGCCTGCGTCAGCAGCCCGCCGCCATTGTCGCGCAGGTCGACCACATAGCCGACCGGCGCATGGCCGAGCGACTTTTCGATCGCCATGATCGCGGCGCGCGTGTCGGCGCCGGTGTTGGCGGAAAAGGTGTTGATGTTGATGATGCCGATGCCGTTCTTCACCTCCCACTTCACCGGCTTCTGCACGATCGTCTCGCGCACCAGCGTCACCTCGATCGGCTTGTCGCGGCCCGGACGCACCAGCGTCAGCGACACCTTCGTGCCCGGGGGGCCGCGCATCCCCTCGATCGCCTCGTTCAGCGACTGGCCGTAGATCAGCGTGCCGTTGATGTGGGTGATATAGTCGCCAGCCTTGATCCCCGCGCGATACGCTGGCGTATCCTCGGTCGGGGCGATCACCTTGACCGCGCCGTCCTCCATGCTGACCGTGAGGCCCAGACCGCCGTAATTGCCCTCGGTCGCGATGCGCATGTTGTCGAAATCGAGCGCATCGACATAGCTCGAATGCGGGTCGAGCGCGGCGAGCATGCCCTGGATCGCGCCCTTCACCAGCGTCTTGTCGTCGACCTTCTCGACGTAATCCGCCTTCACCCGGTTGTAGATGTCCATGAACACGTCGAGATCACGGTAGGCGCCGGCATCGACCTGCGCCATCGCCGCCGTCGCGAGCGGCAGGGCGGCGATGGTCGCGACGAGCGCGGTCGCGCCGAGGAAGCTGGAAAGCGGACGGGGCATCGCGGGACAGGCTTTCATAACGGTTCGAAGGACATGGCTAGACGGTTTGCGTTGCGGGAGCAAAGCATGCGCGCGCTGAACGGGGTCTGACGTGGCTCACCCGAGCAGTTGCGCGACATCGACGGGCACGCCGCGCCGCCGCAGCTCGACGCCGACGCGCGGATCGTCGCGCATCGCCGCCCGCCCGATCGCCGCGCCGGCCGCAACCTGCTGACCCACCGTCACCGCCGCCGAATCGAGCCCGGTCAGCGCGCTGGACCAGCCGCCGCCGTGATCGATGATGACGACCACGCCGTAATCGCGAAACACCCGCGCGAACATCACCCGCCCCGCCGCCGGCGCCACCACCGACGCGCCCGGCGCGGTCGCCAGCGTCAGACCTCGGGCACGCACGCCGGCCGGCGACAGCTCGCCCAGCCCCTCGACGATGCGTCCGGCCACCGGCAGGCGATAGGGCGGCATGACGAAGCGCACCGGCGCCTCCCCCGCGCCTAGCCCCGCCGGACGCGGCAACGGCCCCGGCAACGCCGCCAGTCGCGCGCGCATCGTCGCCGCATCCGCATCGGCGGCAATACCGTCGACCAGATCGCGGGCGCGTTCCCCCAGCGCGATCGCCCGCTCGCTTTCGAACATCGCGTTGCGGGCGAGATCGGCGCCGCGCGCGCGATGCTCGCCCTCCAGCCGGACGAGCGCGAGCCGCTCCGCCTGCAACCGCGCATGGCCCGCCGCCAGATCGGCGGCGGCGGTGCTGGCGGCGGCGCGCAGCGTTGCGGCCTGCGACAGGTCGGCGCGAACACCCGCGCTGCGCTGGCGCACGATCGGCATCATCGTGCCCAGCATCGCCAGCACCCGTACGGTATCGTCGATCGATCCGGGCTGCGCGATGGCGATGGCGGCCGGGCGGCGGGCGAGCGACTGCAGCGCGGCGAGCAGGCGCTCGACCGGTGCCTGCCGCGCCGCCAGTCGCTCGCGTTGTGTGGCGAGTGCGCGGTTGGCCAGCACCAGCTGCGCGCCGGCGGCGGCGATGTCGGCCTCCGCCGCGCGGACGCGTGCCGCCACCGCTGCTTCGCGCGCCGATGCCGCCCGTGCCTCGTCACGTTCGGCGGCGGCGGCGCGATCGAACTGTGCCGCGCGGATCACCGCCGCCTCGGACGCCGCCCGCGCCGCGGCGAGGCGCGCGCGCTGATCGACGACCGCCGGTGGCGCCGCGGCACCGAGTAGCAAGGCGCTGCCGACGAGAATGAGCGTTCTAGCCCTCACGATGATAGGGATGCCCGGCGAGGATCGAGGTCGCTCGCCACAATTGCTCGGCCAGCATCGCGCGCGCCAACATGTGCGGCCACGTCAGCCGCCCGAACGACAGCAGCAGGTCCGCCCCCGCCCGCTCGGCATCGCCGAAACCGTCCGCCGCACCGATCAGGAAGCGACACTCGCGCACCCCGTCGTCGCGCCACCGGCCCAACGCTCTCGCGAACGGCGTCGACCCCAGCATCTCGCCGCTCTCGTCCAGCATGACGATGCGCGCACCGTCGGCCGCAGGCAGCTTGCCGCCGACATCGGGCAGCTCGGTCACCCGCGTCGGCCAGGCGACACGCTTCAGATAGCGCTCGACCAGCTCGCTTTCCGGCGACCGCCCGATCCGCCCGCGCGCGACGATGTGGAGCAGCACAGCCCGCGCCCGCCGATATGGCTTAGTTCGCCTCGCTGCCCGGCGCGTCGCCGAACGACCACATGCGCTCCAGATTGTAGAAGCTGCGGACCTCGGGGCGGAACAGGTGGACGATCACGTCGCCCGCATCGACCAGCACCCAGTCGGCGTTCGGCAGCCCCTCGATCCGCGCGATCACCTTGAACTCGGCCTTGATCCGCTCGGCGAGCTTTATTGCCATCGACGCGACCTGCCGCGTCGAGCGGCCGGAGGCGACGACCATATAGTCGGCGATGCTGGATTTGCCGGCCAGCGGGATCGACACGGTTTCGACCGCCTGATCGTCGTCGAGGCTCGAGAGGATCAGACGATGCAGCGCCTCGCTTTCTTGCGGGTCGGATGCGCGTGCGACATGCGGTTGCGTGGCCAAGGTTACTCCGGAATCGGTTCGGGGGAAGGGGGCGAGATCCGCGGGGCCGCACCATGCAGCGCCCAGTCGGGGTGAACCGCGCGCAGCTGCGTCGCGGACGTCGGATCGGGTCGAAAGCGCAACAGCACGAGCGCCGGCGGACTCCAGTCGGTCCAGTGTTTCGCCGTAGCCGCAGGCCGAACCCAGCGCCGCAGCCAGCCCATCGCCGGACCTGCGAGGGCGGTGCCGTCATACCCCGGACGGGCGATGACCGCAATCGGCATCTCCCGCGCGATGGCGCGCCACGCCTTCCACCGGTGGAACGACGCCAGATTGTCCGCCCCCATCAGCCAGACGAAGCGCCGCTTGGGATAGCGCGCCTTCAGTCGGCGGAGCGTGTCGATGGTATAGCGCGTGCCGAGTCGCGCCTCGATTGCGGTCGCGCGGATCGGCGCCCGCCGCGCCATCCGCCGCGCCGACGCCAGCCGCGCGGCGAGCGGCGCCATGTCGCGCGCACCGTCCTTCAGCGGGTTACCCGGCGACACCAACCACCACGCCTCGTCCAGCCCCAGCGCGTCGATCGCCGCCAGCGTGATCGCGCGGTGCCCGCGGTGGGCGGGGTTGAAGGAGCCGCCGAGAAGGCCGGTGCGGGTCATGGAACGGCGACCGCCCGTGCACCGTGCACGATGCGGAGCAGGCGGACGTGGTCGTCGAACACCCGGTAATAGATGACGTAGCGGGTCTTCGGCACACGCCACTTCCGACGATCGCCGCGCAGCGTCTTCGGTCCGGCGAACGGCGGCGTCTCCAGAATGCGGGCCGCTCGAACGATTCGGGCGAGTACCACCAATGTGGCTCCCGGATCGGTCACCGTGAAATAGTCGCGAATGTCATCGAGATCGCGCCGCGCGGATGCGGCGTACCGTATCGGCAGCACCAATCAGGCAGCCGCCGCCAGCCCGGCCAGCCAGCGTTCCACATCTTCCTGCGTATAGAATTCGCCACGATCGATCTGACGATCCGCCTCTTCGAGCGATGCCATCAGCGCGGCATCCTCATCGGCGAGACGCTGAACGGCCTCGACGACATAAGCGGCGCTGGTCGTCCCGCGTTCCGCCGCGAGCCGGCTCACCATCGCCATGGTGTCGGCGTCGATCAAATCGGCGAGGCGGACGGGCGTGTTCATGGCGCAAGCCTATACCTGCCCCCGCCCCCCATCAACCCTTGGGCGGCCCGCCCGCCACGCCGCCGCGGCGATACTCGCCCTGCCGCTCGATCATCCAGCCGGGATATTCGCGCGGCAGCGCGCTGGCCGTGTCCAGCCTCGCCAGTTCGTCGGCCGACAGCGTGATGTCGATCGCACCGAGGTTGTCGGCCAGCTGCTCGACGCGCTTGGCGCCGACGATCACGCTGCTGACGTGGCGCTGGTGCAGCAGCCACGCGATGGCGATGCGCGCGATCGAGACGTCGCGGGCCTTCGCCATGCCATCCATCGCGTCCAGCACCGTGTCGCCGCGCACCATGTCGACCGGCGGGAAATCGAAGTTCGCGCGGCGCCCCTCCGGGTCCATGCCGCCGCGATACTTGCCCGACAGATAGCCACCGGCGAGCGGGCTCCACACCATCAGGCCGAGCCCTTCCGATGTCAGCATCGGCACCACCTCGCGCTCCAGGTCGCGACCGACGATGGTGTAATAGGATTGCACCGACTGGAACCGGCTCGCACCCGTCCGCTCGGCGATGCCCAGCGCCTTGGCGATCTGCCACGCGGCCCAGTTCGACACGCCGACGTAGCGGACATGCCCCTGCCGCACGAGATCGTCGAGCGCGCGCACCGTCTCCTCGACCGGGGTCGCGGCGTCCCAGCCGTGGATCTGGTAGAGGGTCGATATGATCGGTGCCGAGCCGCTTCAGCGACGCCTTCGCCTCGTCCATGATATGGCCGCGCGATGCGCCGCGCGCGTTCACGCTCGCGCCCATCGGCCCCAACACCTTGGTCGCCAGCACGATGTCCTCACGCCGCAGGCCGAGGTTGCGGATCGCCTGCCCGGTGATCTCCTCTGACAAGCCGTTCGAATAGACGTTGGCGGTGTCGACGAAGTTCACGCCGGCATCGACCGCGGTCTTCAGCAACGCGTCGGCCTCCGCCTGCTGCACCTGACCGACCGCCTTGAACATCCCCTCCCCGCCGAAGGTCATGGTGCCAAGGCACAGTTCGGACACGAACAGGCCGGTGCGGCCGAGGGGGTTGTAGCGCATGGTGAGCAGGCCTTTCGGAAACGACGTCGTGGGTAAGATAGGGCGCCGCCGTCAGCCGCGCACCTGCCCGCTCCCACGGACCTGCCATTTATAGGTCGTCAGCCCCTCCAGCGCGACCGGACCGCGCGCGTGGAGCCGCCCGGTCGAGATGCCGATCTCCGCGCCCAGTCCGAATTCGCCGCCATCGGCGAACTGGGTGGAGGCGTTCCACATGACGATCGCCGAATCGACGCGATTAAGGAACACCTCCGCGGTCGCTGCATCCTCCGTCACGATCGCGTCGGTATGTTGTGATCCGTGCGCGTCGATATGCGCGAGCACGTCGTCCAGCCCGTCGACCAGCGCGACCGAGGCGATGGCATCGAGATATTCGGTGTCCCAATCGGCGGGCGTGGCGGCAGCATAGCCGAGCGCCGTCACGCCGCCGTCCCCGCGCAGCTCGCACCCGGCATCGGCCAGCGCGCGCAGCAGCGGCTCGACATGCGGCCAGTCGCGGTGGATCAGCAACGTCTCCATCGCCCCGCAAACGCCGGTGCGGCGCAGCTTCGCGTCGATAACGATCCCCCGCGCCATCTCGAAATCGGCGGCGCGATCGACATAGACGTGGTTGATGCCGTCGAGATGCGCGAGCACGGGCACCCGCGCCTCCGCCTGCACCCGCGCGACCAGCCCCTTGCCGCCGCGGGGGACGACCAGATCGAGCACGCCATCGGCCTGCAGCATCGCGCCGACGACCGCGCGGTCGGTGGTCGGCACCAGCTGGACCGCGTCGGCCGGCATGCCGCCCGCCATCAGCCCGGCGACCAGCGCGGCGTGGACCGCGGCGTTCGATCGCGCGGCCTCCGACCCGCCGCGCAGGATCGCGGCATTGCCCGCCATCGCCGCCAGCGCGCCCGCGTCGGCGGTGACGTTGGGACGGCTTTCATAGACGATGCCGATGACGCCGATCGGCACGCGGATGCGCGACAGCTTCAGGCCGTTGGGCCGCTCGCTCGCGTCGATGGTGCGGCCGACCGGATCGTCCAGGTCGGCGATCGCCGCCACCCCCGCCGCCATCGCCGCCACCCGCGCCGGGTCCAGCCGCAGCCGGTCGAGCATCGCGCCCGACAGGCCGTTCGCCTCCGCCGCGGCCACGTCGGCGGCGTTGGCGGCCAGTATGTCGCCCTCCGCGGCGCGCAGCGCGTCGGCGGCGGCGCGCAACGCCTGGGCCTTCGCCGCTGACGGCATGGCGGCGAGCGTGGCGGCGGCGGTGCGGGCGCGGGCGCCCATGTCGGCGATCAACTGCTGGGCGGTCTGCGTCATGCGCTTCCTTTAGCATGGCCTATCGACGGGAAAAGGCGGCTGCGGCATGAGGGCGGCAGGGGGATTTGGCAGATGGACGATGCGATCGATACGATGGGGACCGTCGCGGCGGGCGGCATCCTGGCGCGCGAGGTGGACCGCGCCGCGTCGCACCGTGTCGACGCCAGTGGACATGACGCGTCGGGCAGCTGCGCCAATTGCGCCGCGGCGTTGACCGGTCCCTATTGCCACGCCTGCGGCCAGCACGGCCATGTCCATCGCACCATCGGCGCGTTCGTCCATGACATCTTGCACGGCGTCTTCCATTTCGAAGGGCGGTTCTGGTCGACGCTGCCCAAGCTTGCCTTCCGCCCTGGAGAGCTCACCCGCCGCTATGTTCACGGCGAGCGGGCGAAGTTCGTGTCGCCGATCGCGCTGTTCCTGTTCTCGGTGTTCCTGATGTTCGCAGTCGTCGCCAACCTGCCCGGTTGGAATTTCGGCGGCGAGGAGTGGCTGAAGCCCGGCCTCAACGGCGGCATGGCGCAGGCGCGCGACAAGGTCGTGGAGCAGCGCAAGAAGGCCGACGCGGCGCTGGTCGATCAGGTCGGTGAGCTGCGGCGGGAGCGTGCCGACGAAGCGCCCGACGCGGACAAGATCCAGCGGCTGGAACGGCGCATCGTCGAGGTCCGCGAAAGCCGTCGCCAGCTGATCCGCGCCGAGCAACTGCTGCCCAAGGCGACGACGTTCGACATCGGCGGGCCGGGCGACCCGGCGGCCGACGACAACTGGCTGGAGCACAAGGTGCGGATGGCCCGCGATAATCCCAAGCTGCTGTTCTACAAGATCAAGACATCGGCCTATAAGTTCAGCTGGGCGCTGATTCCGATATCGCTGCCGTTCATCTGGATCCTGTTCCCGTTTCGGCGCGATGTCGGCATGTACGACCACGCGATCTTCGCGACCTATTCGCTGACATTCATGTCGCTGCTGACGATCGTGCTGGCGGTGCTGGGGGCAGTCGGCGTGCCGGCAGCATTGCTCCTGTTCGCCTGGCTGCTGATTCCGCCGCTGCACATGTATCGTCAGCTGAAGGGCGCCTATGGCCTGAGCCGCGCGGGGACGATCTGGCGGCTGTTCTGGCTGCTGAACTTCATCGGGATCACGACGATGCTGTTCACGCTGTTGCTGCTGTATCTGGGGGTGGCGGACTGAGGGTTCCACAACACCGTTCGTGCTGAGCTTGTCGAAGCACTGATTTTCTTCTTCGTGACGTAACGCTTGCGGCACGAAGAAGAGCAGCCCCCTTCGACTGCCTGCCTTCGGCAGTCGCTCAGGAAAGGCTTCGAAGGCGCAGGCGACGGAGGAGGGGTTGGTGCCCAAGCTGACTCCACCCCACACCCGTTCGCCCTGAGCGAAGTCGAAGGGCTGCTCTCCGTAAAGGTGCTTCGACGTCGCTCAGCACGAACGAATGGAAAGATCGAACACCGCCTGGGGACCGAGCAGAATCGAAAAGGCCCTCCCGCACCGGGATGCGAGAGGGCCTAATCAGTACCGAAGGATCGCTCGCTTAGGCGCCTTGAGGCGCCGGCGATCCGAACGGACCCTTGGGGCGCCGCGTCTTGGGAATCGACGTGCCGCTGGCCGGCACCGCATTGGCGGCGGCGAGCGGGTCCTGGCGGTCGATGGGCTCGCCCGCGACCAGCCGCTTGATCTCGTCGCCGGTCAGCGTCTCGAACTCCAGCAGCGCCTTGGCGACGGCATGCAGATGCTCGATGTTGTCGGAGAGCACCTGCTTGGCCTTTTCATAGCCACCATCGACCAGCGCGCGGATCTCGCTGTCGATCGCGAGCGCCGTCTCGTTCGAGACATTGTGCCGCTGGGTCTGCGAATAGCCCAGGAACGTCTCGCCCTGCTGCTCCTCGTACATCAGCATGCCGAGCTTTTCGGACATGCCCCACTGCGTCACCATCGCGCGGGCGAGCTTGGTCGCCTGCTTGATGTCGCCGCTGGCGCCGCTCGACACCTTCTCATAGCCGAAGATCAGTTCCTCGGCGACGCGACCGCCCATGACGGTCGCCAGATCGGCGTACATCTTGTCGCGGTGATACGAGTAGTTGTCGCGCTCCGGCATCGACACCACCATGCCCAGCGCGCCGCCGCGCGGGATGATCGTCGCCTTGTGGATCGGGTCCGACGCCGGGGTATGGACGCGCACTACGGCATGGCCGGCCTCGTGATAGGCGGTCATCCGCTTCTCGTCGTCGGTCATGACGAGCGATTTCCACTCGGTGCCCATGATGACGCGGTCCTTGGCGAGCTCGAACTGCGCCATCGACACCAGCCGCTTGCCCAGCCGCGCCGCCATCAGCGCCGCCTCGTTGACCAGATTGGCAAGATCCGCGCCCGCCATGCCCGGCGTGCCGCGCGCCAGCGTGCGCGCGTCGACGTCGGGCGCCACCGGTACCTTCTTCATATGGACTTCGAGGATCTTCAGACGGCCCTCGATATCGGGCAGCGGCACCGTCACGCGGCGATCGAAGCGGCCCGGCCGCAGCAGCGCGGGATCGAGCACGTCGGGGCGGTTGGTCGCCGCGACGATGATGATACCCTCGGTCGCGTCGAAGCCGTCCATCTCGACCAGCAGCTGGTTCAGCGTCTGTTCGCGCTCGTCGTTGCCATTGCCCAGACCGGCGCCGCGATGGCGGCCGACGGCGTCGATTTCGTCGATGAAGACGATGCACGGCGCGCTTTTCTTGGCCTGTTCGAACATGTCGCGCACGCGGCTGGCGCCGACGCCCACGAACATCTCGACGAAGTCGGAGCCTGAGATGGTGAAGAACGGGACGCCCGCCTCACCCGCGATCGCGCGGGCGAGCAGCGTCTTGCCGGTGCCGGGCGAACCGACCAGCAGCGCACCCTTCGGGATCTTGCCGCCCAGACGCGCGAACTTCGTCGGATCCTTCAGGAACTCGACGATCTCCTGCAATTCCTCGCGCGCCTCGTCGATGCCGGCGACGTCGTCGAAGGTCACGCGACCTTCCTTCTGCGTCAGCATCTTCGCGCGCGACTTGCCGAAGCCCATCGCCCCGCCGGCGCCCGAATTCTTCTGCATCTGGCGGATGACGAAATAGGCGATGCCGAGGAACAGGATGAACGGCAGCGACTGGTACAGCAGCACCAGCCACACCGAGCTCGTCTCGGCCGGCTGCGCGGCGACGGTCACGCCCTTCTCGCGCAGCGTCGGCAGCAGCGTCGGGTCGTTGAGCGGTACGCTCTTGAACTTCTCGCCCGACGTCAGCGTGCCGGTCAGCAGCTCGCGACTGACGTTCACGTCCTTCACCGACCCCTCGTTCACCTTGTCGAGGAAGGTCGAATAGGGGATCGTGCTGCCCGCGGCCGGCGCGGTGCGCCCGTCGAACATCGTCACGAAGATCGCCAGGCCGAGCAGGATCGCGATCCAGATCAGCAGGCTCTTCATCCACGGATTGTTGCCCGGGCCGCCAGAGCCCTCGGGACGCGGCTTGCCGTTGTCGTTCATGCAGAGATACCTTTCACGGCCCTCAATGTAGGCCGGTAGAGGTTAATGGCAATGGAACAGGATCGATCATGATGATCGACGCGGGGGAGCGGCGGCGAACGTCCATAGATCGCCGTCCGCGCTACCGACCACCCCGGCCAGCGTCGCCTTCCCGCCCGCGTTCAAGGCATTGAGCAGCGATTCGACATTGGCGGCGTCGGACCAGCGGCCTTCTGAGACGCCGTTCACCTCGCGGACGTAGCCGATCGCGTCACGCACGAAGCGGCGGCGCAGTTCGCGTGGGAGATCGGCCACGTCGTGGACGCGCTCGGCGGCATTCGATTCGCGCGTCCGCTCGCGAAGCAGCACCGCCATCATCTCAGTCAGCGCAGCATCGGCCTCCGCACAGGCAGCGGCGGAGGCGGCCAGTGCCAGCGCATCGAACGGCGTGTCGCCCTGGAGATGGTCGCGCATCCGTACGCGGTCGAAGCGGGTGTCGGCGTTGCTGGGGTCTTGGATGACGGTCATGCCGGTCGCCGCGACGACTGCGGCCAGCTCGCGACGGGTCCATCCGAGCAGGGGGCGGGCCACCGTGACGTTGGCGTCATGACGAGGGGCGCCTTCGACTTCGCTCAGGCCGAACGGTGGAGAGGACTGGTCCGATGCACTGCGCCCCTGCTGCCAGCGACGCCGTTCCCATGCCCATGATGCGCGGATTCCGGCCAGACCGGAAACGCCGGAGCCGCGCGCGGCGCGCATCAGGAAGGTTTCGGCCTGATCGTCGGCATGATGCGCGGTCAGCAGCGTCGCCGCCCCGGCCGCGACCGCCCAGTCGCCGAGCAGCGCGTAGCGGATGTCACGGGCGTCGGCCTGCACGCTCCGGGGCTGCCAGTCGCGCGGCGGGTGGAGCGCCGCGTGCGGTACGCCGGCATCGGCGCACCAGCGCGCGACCAGCGTGGCTTCGGCCGCCGATTCGGCCCGCAAGCCATGATCGACGGTCGCTGCGATCACCTGGCTGGGACAGGCGGCCGCCGCGAGCGCGAGCATCGCCATGCTGTCCGGCCCGCCCGACACGGCCACGGCGATGATCCCGTCCGCGGCCCGCGGCACCAGCGCCGTCAGATCGGCGGCAAACCGCGCCACCGCCGCGGATGGCGGGGCCGCCGTCATGACGTCAGGCGCATTTCTGCGCGGCGCGGCCCTTCGCGATATCGGCCTTCATCGCGGTGGTCAGCTTCGTCGCATAGACCTCGGTCAGCTCGGTGTAGACCTTGCACACGTCGCCGGCCGGCTTCTTCAGCTTCACCAGCGCCTGCGCGAGATAGAACAGGCTGTCCGGCGCGCGTTCGCCCTCGGGCCACTTCTTGTAGCTGTCGTAGAAGGCGAGGCTGGCGAGGCTGGGCTTGCCGTCGTCGAGATAGGCACGACCGAGCAGGTTCTGCGCGAAGCTGGCGCGGCGGTGGCGAGGATATTTGTCGGCCACGGCCTTCAGCGCGACGGCAGCCTCGGGATACTGCTTCGCGCTCCACAGGCGATAGCCATAGGTATAGCCGTCCTCGGCGGCATCGCCGGTCGAGGGCCGCTCGACGCCGGCGACCGGCTCGGCCGCAGCGGTCTCGACCACGGGCGCGGGACGCGTCTGGCGCGGGCGGGTCGGCGCGGCGGTGTTGCCGCTGGCGGCGACCTGCCCGGGCAGCACGTCGGGCGCGGCACCGACATCGGTCGCGGCGGCCAGCGGGGCGGCGGCACTCTCCAGCGCCTTCAGCCGCGTGTCGGTCGCCTGGCGATAGGCGGCGAACGCCTCCTCCAGCTGACGCAGGCGGTAGCTCGCCTGCTCGACCTGACCCGTCACACTGCGCACGCTCGTCTCGAGCGCGCTGACACGTTCCGTCAGGTCGGTGATGGCACCGCCCGCGGGGGTGCCGGGGATTTCGACCGGCTGGGTCGGCGCGGTGATCTGCGCCTCCACCGTCTGGCCGGTGCCGCCGGGGAAGACCTTGCGCTGCACCGCGCGCATCTCGCGCTCCAGCCGGTCGACGCGGCCTTCGACGGTCTGCGCCGCCGCCGGCATCGCGCCGCCCATCATGACGACGACCAGCGCCGCGATACCCAGTCTACGCATACATATCCCCGACAGTCCTGTGCGCCGCCCTATCGCAGCTTTCGTCGCCCGCTGCCAAGACGGCAGCGCCACGTCACGGCGTGCCGGCGGCGTTGCCGGTCGCGGTTTCGGGGGCCACCAGCGGCGCGGCGGTCGGCTGTGCGGCGGGTGCGCCCTGTCGCGCGCGCAGGTCCGCGGCGGCGAGCGAGACGTTCTTCAGCGGCACGCGGCCGTCGCCCAGCGCCGCGACCGCCTGCCCGCCGACGGTGATCGCCAGCTTGTCCGGGCGACCGACGTTGATCTTCACACCGGTCGCGGCCGGCGGCACGTCGTAGCGTTCGCCCGGCGCCATCGTCTTCATCAGCAGCGTCGTGTCGGCGGCGTCGTAGATTCGCACCCACACCTCGTCGTTGGCGGTCAGCGTGACCTGCGGCGGACCGGCGGGCGTGGGCGCGGCGACCGGCGCGGCGGGGGCCTGCGCCTGCTGGGCGACCACCGGGTCGGCCGGCGTGCTGCCGTTGCCGCGGAACAGGGTGGTGCCGTAGAAAAGATAGAGGCCCGCCAACAGCAGCAGCGCGACGACCACGCCGCCCATGACGAGCCCGCGCGACGGCGTGCGGCTGACGTCCTCGACTTCGTAGACCGGGGCGGACACGCCGGGGCGATCCCAGCTGTTGGCGATCTCCGCGCGGATGTCGCGGGCGATAGCGACCTCGTCCAGCCCGATCGCGCGCGCATAGGCGCGGCCGAAGCCGATGGCGTAGGTCATTGATGGCAGGTCGGAGTAGCGCCCCGCCTCGATCGATTCCAGATGCCGCTGCGGCACACGGGTGCGCTGCGCGATCTCGCCAAGATCGAAATCGCGGGCCTCCCGCGCGGCACGAAGCGCCTCACCAGGTCGCGACGGTGCGTCCGGCCGGATGTCGCTCGCTTCGCTGTCGCTCATCTTCTGCTCCACGCCCGGCCCAGCACATACGCACGCACACCTGACGCCTGTCTCTCCCGCCGCAGTCTCCGTGTCAACGATGGTGCGGCGCAGAACGGCGCCCGTTTACTCCAGCTCGACGCCATGCGCCCCCGCCCAGTCGGACAGCGCGACGCGCATGTCGGCCGGCGGATGGGCCAGCAATTCGGCGAGCACGGTCGTCGCGGCGCCGGCATCGAGGCTGCGCACCATCGCCTTGATCGGGCCGACCGCGGCCGGGGTGATCGACAGGCGTTCGATGCCGATGCCGATCAGCGCCATCGCCTCCAGCGGCCGCCCGCCCATCTCGCCGCAGACGGTGACAGGCACGCCCGCCGCGCGGCACTCCCGCACCACCCGCGCGATGAAGCGCAGGATCGCCGGGCTGAGCCAGTCGTAACGCAGCGCGAGCTTCGGGTGCGCGCGATCGGCGGCGAACAGGAACTGCGTCAGGTCGTTGGTGCCGATCGACAGGAAGTCGAGCTTCGGCAACAATATGTCGAGCACCTCGGCCAGCGCCGGCACCTCCAGCATCGCGCCATAGCGGATGCCGATCGGCACCTTCTTGCCCCGACCCGCCAGGAAGGCGCGCTGCGCCTCGAAGATCGCCTTTGCCGCATCGAACTCCCACGGTTCGCTGACCATCGGGAACATCACGTTGAGCGTCCGCCCCGCCGCCGCCTCCAGCAGCGCGCGGGCCTGCGCCTTCATCAACCCCTCGCGCTCCAGCGCCAGCCGCAGCGCGCGCCAGCCCATCGCGGGATTTTCCTCCAGCCCATCGGCATCATGCTCGAGATAGGGCAGCGCCTTGTCCCCACCGATGTCGACCGTGCGGAACACCACCGGGCGATCACCCGCGCTGTCGAGCACGTCGCGGTACAGCCGCTGCTGCCGCTCACGCGCCGGCATCGTCGCCGACACCAGGAACTGAAACTCGGTACGGAACAGGCCGATGCCGTCCGCGCCGGTCAGGTCGAGCGCGGCCACGTCGTCGCGCAGGCCGGCGTTGACCATCACCGTGATGCGACGGTCGTCCTTCGTCACCGGCGGCAGCGGCTTCATCGCGGCGAAGGCGGCGCGGCGCTTCTGGCTCAGCGCCAGCTTCGTCTCGAACGCCTCCTCCATCGCCGGGGTCGGGCGGACGAACAGCGTCTCGGACGTGACGTCGAGCAGCAGTGCATCGCCCTCCGCCACCTCGCGCTTAATGCCCTTCGCGCGGCCCATCACCGGCACGCCCATCGCGCGTGCGACGATGATGACGTGCGCGGTCAGCGATCCTTCCTCCAGCACCACGCCCTTCAGGCGGCGGCGGTCATATTCCAGCAGCTCGGCCGGCCCGAGGTTCTTCGCGATCAGGATCGAATCCTCGCGCAACCCCATCTGCGCCGCGGTGCCGAGGCGCCCCGACACGGTGCGAATCAGCCGGTTCGACAGGTCCTCCAGATCGTGCATGCGTTCGCGCAGCAACGGATCGTCGATCTCGCGCATCCGCATCCGCGTGCGCTGCTGCACGCGCTCGATCGCGGCTTCGGCGGTCAGGCCGCTGTCGATCGCCTCGTTGATCCGCCGCGACCAGCCCTCGTCGTAGGCGAACATCTTGTACATCTCGAGCACCTCTTCGTGCTCGCCGCCGCCGCCGAATTCGGCCTGCTGCTGCATGCGCTCGATCTGATCGCGCATCTTGTCGAAGGCGGTGTAGACGCGCCGCCGCTCGGCCTCGGTATCCTCGGCGACGGTGTGTTCGATATGGATGCGCGGCTGGTGATAGACGGCAACGCCGGCGCCCATGCCGTCGACCAGCTTGAACCCCTTCACCCGCGCGGTCGCGGTCGATTGCGTCCGTTCGGTGCTGGCGCTGGCGGCGTCGATCAGGCCGGCGTTGGCGATCAGCTCGCTCAGCACCATCGCGACCGTCTGCAGCGCCTCGATCTCGACATCGTCGTAGCGGCGCGGATCGACATGCTGGACGGCAAGCACGCCCACCGCGCGCTCGCGCCGGATGATCGGCACGCCCGCGAAGCTGTGGAAGCGGTCCTCGCCCGTTTCGG
The DNA here is from genome assembly GCF_054489605.1 of Sphingomonas sp. RS2018. NCBI lineage: Bacteria > Pseudomonadati > Pseudomonadota > Alphaproteobacteria > Sphingomonadales > Sphingomonadaceae > Sphingomonas > Sphingomonas sp. RS2018. The sequence goes on along the minus strand of NZ_JBTMWL010000001.1, from coordinate 418,348 downwards.
GACGATAGGCGAAGTCGGGATGCGACGCCGCCTCGTCCAGGTTCAGCGTCTCGACGTTCTGCGCGATCGTGCCGACCAGTCCCTCTCCAAGAGCGAGCGTGGTCACGTGCACCGCCCCCTGATCGAGGCCATAGGTTGCGAACAGTTCCAGCACGCCCTCGCGCAACAGGTAGATCGACGCGACCTCGCTCGTCAGCCCCTCCGCGACGATCTCGGTCACGGCGTTCAGCTTCGCCTGCGCGCTGGTGCGCGACGCCATGACATCATGCAGGCGGACGAGGATTTCGCGGGCGGAGGCGGCGGCAGTCAACGGCATGGCGAAGGGCTATCAGAACGGGCGCGCGGCGACCAGCGGGACGGGAGCCGTTTCGGCCGTTCCGCCGGAATGGCCACCCCACCCCGTTCGTGCTGAGCCTGTCGAAGCACTGTCCTTCTTCAGGCCACGGTGCCTGCGGGACGAAGAAGGGCAGGCTTCGACAAGCTCAGGGCGAACGGAGGTCGGGCCGTCCCCTAACCCGCCACCAGCTTCGCCGCATCCTTCAGATCCTCCACGAACCGCGCATATTCCTCCGCCGCCTGCACCTGGTCGGGCAGGCGCAGCAGATAGCTCGGGTGGACAGTGATCCATCCGGTGCCGCCGTCCTTCAGCGCGACCGGCTTGCCGCGCTCGCGCCCGATCGTGACGACGCGGCCGAGCAGCGATCGGGCGGCGGTGGCGCCGAGTGCGACCGTGACGTCCGGACGCAGGATCGCACGCTCCTGCTCGATCCACCAGCGGCAGGCCTCGATCTCGCCGGCATCGGGCTTGGCGTGGATGCGGCGCTTGCCGCGCGCCTCGAACTTGAAATGCTTCACCGCGTTGGTGACGTAGACGGTCGTGCGGTCGATCCCCGCCTCTCCCATCGCGCGGTCGAACACCTGTCCGGCGGGTCCGACGAAGGGGTGGCCGGCTAGATCCTCCTGATCGCCGGGCTGTTCGCCGACGAACATCATGCGCGCATCGACCGGCCCCTCGCCGAACACGGTCTGCGTGGCGTGGCGGTGGAGGTCGCAGCGGGTGCAGCCCATCGCCTCCTCGCGCAGCGCCGCCCAAGCGCCCGCGCTGTTGCTGGCCGGGGCCGTCCGCGCCGTCTCGATCATCGCCACCTCCCGCGCCTGCGCGCCCGCCACCAGCCCGGCGACCAGCGCGGTCTCGGGCATGTTCTTCCAATATTTGCGCGGCATCTCCTTCAGCATCGCGCCGACCTTCAGCCGGGCGGGATTGAAGATGGAGGCGTAATAGGTCTTCCAGACATCCTCGATCGGATCGCCCTCGGGTGCATCGACCTTGGTCGCGCCGGGCCCTTCGGACAGCGTCTCGCCGTCCCAGTGGACTGAGACCGCCGGCGTCAGGATCGACCAGCGCATCGTCGTGAAGCGGTTGACGAAGAAGCGCGCATTCTCGCGCACGATATGGTTCTCGGGTTCGAACCACGCGACGTAGCGGGTGCCGTCGTCGTCGGCGACCTCGCGGAAGCGGACGAAGGCGCGCATCTTGTGGATGTCGCGCCGCACCGCCTTCGCCATCTCGTCGAGCTTGCGCATCAGCGGATCGGCGCGGTCGTCGACCAGCTTGGGCTGCGCCAGCAAGCGGGTGAGCGCCGTGTAGAGCAGCGCGAACCGCTGCGGGTCGGCATGCAACGCCACCGTGCGGGCGAGATCGACGAAGGGGCGTGGGACGCGGAAGGCGGGAGCGTGGGTCTCGACGATCGCCTCGTCGCCGAACAGGTCCGCCGGGGTTTCGCCGACCTGCCAGACGACTTCCTCCGGCGGCACCCGCGCGGCGGCAAGATTGCGCGCGGCGTCGCGCCAGCCGTCGAAATCGTCCTCGGTGGATAGGGTGGCTAGGCGCATTTAAAGATCCTCCCCGGCACGGGGAGGGGGACCGCCGGCGCAGCCGGTGGTGGAGGGGGGCTTCTGCGGACGCACCGCCTGCGGCACGCCCCCTCCACCGCCTGCGGCACGCCCCCTCCACCGCCTGCGGCGGTCCCCCTCCCCTTCCAAGGGAGGATTTCAGTCACTCCCGCTCGTCACCACCTGGTGGGTTCGCCTTCGCCAGTTCGAGTTCCTCGGGCTTGCGTTCCTCATAGGTCTCGGCGAGCTGCGCCTCGGTCGCGTCATCGAGTTCCTTGGTCGCCGCCGGGAACATCTCCTCCTCTTCCTCCTCGATATGGTGGAGGTAGCGGTGGCGCATGTGGTGGAATTTCTCCTCCCATTCGTCGCCGCCGAAATCGAGGTCCATCATCTCGCCCAGCAGGTCGTCGACCTCCTTGTGCTCGCTGACCGAATGGCGCGCGTCGTCGCGCAGTTCGGGATTGCCGAGCATCGTGGCGTAAAGCGATTCCTCCTCGGCAGCGGCATGGCTTTGCAGTTCCAGCCGGAAGTCCTCGAACAGCGACTTGCGCTTCTTCGTATCACCACGCAGCTCGCCCAGTTCCTTGAGCATGCCGCGCTGCTTGTCGTGATCCGCGATCAGGTCACGGTAGATCTGGGCAAGGGCCATTATCGTCTCCTTCGCGGCGGCAAACCGGTAAGGGCAGGCGGATGTTTCACCCGCGAATCATTCTCACGCGAACAGCTCCATCTGCTCACGCTTCGGCGCAACGACGGGGCGCAGGTCGGCGCGGTCGGACAGCAGCACCGGGCGCCAGTCCTCCGCGACGATGAACGGCCGCACCTTCGCCACCGACACCGTCAGTCGCGCGACATCGTCGAGCCGCAGCCGCCGCCAGCGCCGCGACGTCAGGATCGCCGCCACCGCCTTCGTCCCCAGCCCCGGCACGCGCAGCAGCATCTCGCGCGGCGCGCGGTTCACGTCGACGGGAAAGCTCTCGCGAAACTTCAGCGCCCAGGCGAGCTTCGGATCGATATCGAGCGGCAGCATGCCGGTCTGCGCATCCGCCGCCGACGCCACTTCTGCCGCCGAATAGTCGTAGAAGCGCATCAGCCAGTCCGACTGGTACAACCGGTGCTCGCGCATCAGCGGCGGCCGCTTCAAAGGCAGCACCGACGACGCTTCCGGGATTGGGCTGAACGCTGAATAATAGACGCGGCGCAGCGAGAAGCGGTCGTAGAGGCTGGCCGCCTTGCCGACGATATCACTGTCGGTCGCGGCGTCAGCACCGACGATCATCTGCGTCGACTGCCCGGCGGGAGCGAACTTCGGCGCGGAGCGATATTTCTTCCGCGCGTCCTTCGTATCGATGATTGCGGTCTTCGTGTCCGCCATCGCGCCCTCGATCCGGGCATTGTCCTTCTCGGGCGCCAGCCGCTTCAGCCCGCCGACGGTCGGCAGCTCGACGTTGATCGACACGCGATCGGCATACAGCCCGGCCTGATGCACCAGTTCGGGATCGGCATCCGGAATCGTCTTCAGATGGATGTAGCCGCGGAAGTCGTGATCCTCGCGCAGGCAGCGCGCCACCTCGACCATCTGCTCCATCGTATAGTTCGATGTGGCGATGATGCCCGACGACAGGAACAGCCCCTCGATATAGTTGCGGCGGTAGAAGCTGAGCGTCAGATCCACCACCTCCTGCGCGGTGAAGCGCGCGCGGCGGACGTTCGAGCTCTTGCGGTTGATGCAGTAATGGCAATCGAAGATGCAGCTGTTGGTGAGCAGTATCTTCAGCAGGCTGATGCAGCGGCCATCGGGCGCATAGGCGTGGCAGATGCCCGATCCCTCGGTCGAACCGATGCCCTTGCCACCCAGCGACGTGCGTTTAGACGTACCCGAAGAGGCACAGGACGCGTCGTATTTCGCCGCATCGGCAAGGATCGCGAGCTTTTCGCGGACGTCGAGCTGGGCCATCGCGTTCCATATACGTTCTCATAGGCGGAGAGTCCAGTGACGGCACCGGAAACAGTCAGCGAAAGCAAGGCCTTCGGCGGCGTGCAGGGGGTCTATGCCCATGCGTCCGAGACGACGGGCACGAAGATGATGTACAGCGTCTACGTGCCGCCGCACGACGACGGCGCGCGGTTGCCGGTGCTGTGGTATCTCTCCGGGCTGACCTGCACCCACGCCAACGTCACCGACAAGGGCGAGTATCGCCGCGCCTGCGCGGACACCGGCGTGATCTTCATCGCGCCGGACACCTCGCCGCGGGGCGAGGGCGTGCCCGACGACGACGCGTGGGATTTCGGGCAGGGCGCGGGTTTCTACGTCGATGCGACGCAGGAACCATGGCGCGCGAACTTCCGCATGCGCAGCTATATCGAAGACGAACTTCCCGCGCTGATCGCGGCGCAATTCCCGGTCGCCGACATGGCGCGTCAGTCGATCACCGGCCATTCGATGGGCGGCCATGGCGCGCTGACGATTGCGCTCCGCAACCCCGACCGCTTCCGCAGTGTTTCGGCCTTCGCGCCGATCGCCTCGCCGCTGAACTGTGCGTGGGGCGAGAAGGCGCTGGGCGGCTACATTGGGCCGGATCGCGGCGACTGGCGCGCCTACGACGCCTGCGCGATGATCGACGATGGCGCGCGCCTGGCGGAGCTGCTGGTCGATCAGGGCGAGGCGGACAGCTTCCTCGCCGATCAGCTGAAGCCCGAATTGCTACAGGCCGCCTGCGAGCGCGCCGGCATCCCGCTGACGCTACGCATGCAGCCGGGGTACGACCACAGCTATCACTTCATCTCGACCTTCATGGCGGACCATGTCGCGTGGCATGCTAAGCGGTTGCGATAGGGTTTCGCGCCGTCGTCCCCACCGCGATCGCCCCCAGCGGTCCGGCCATGTCGCCCAGCCCCGGCGGCCCCAGCCGCTCGTCGAGCTCCGCGGCATAGCGCCCGAACATTCCATAACCCGCCAGACTCTCGGCCAGCCGCGCGCGGATCATCGGGAAGAGTTCGGGCCGCGCGGTCGGGATGCCGCCGCCCAGCGCGATGCGCGCCGGCGCCAGCGTCAGCACCAGGTTGTGGAACAGCATCGCGATGTCATGCGCGACATCCCCCCACACCGGATGGTCGCGCGGAATAGCCGCCCCCGATATGCCCGTGCGCAGCGCAAGCGCCGGCCCGGACACCAGCCCCTCGACGCAATCGCCGTGGAAATGGCACCAGCCGGTGAAGCTGTCGCCCCGCGCCCGCGCGATCCGCATATGTCCCGCCTCGCCATGCGCGACGCCGCCGGCCGGACGCCCGCCGACGATCGCGCCGATGCCCACGCCGGTGCCGATCGTGACGTAGATGTGGTCGGCGAGCCCCGCCGCCGCGCCCCACCGCCCTTCCGCCAGCGCGGCGCCGACGACGTCGGTCTCTATCGCGACCGGCACGGCATAGCGTTCGGCGATGCGCGCGTGGATGCTCGTGCCGCTCCACCCCTGCTTGGTCGTGCTGGCCATCGCGCCATAGGCGGCGCTGTCGGGCGCGAGGTCGAGCGGACCGAACGAAGCGATGCCGATTGCGTCGAACCGCCAGCCGTCGAGCGCGGCCTCCAGCGCGGCGAGCGTCGTCTCGGGATCGGTGGTCGGCACGGTCACGCGCTCCATGATCCGCTCCGGCCCGTCGCCCAACAGCGCCACGCACTTGGTGCCGCCCAGTTCCAGTCCGGCAATCATCTCTCATCCCCGAAGTTCAGCCGTCGCGACACGCTGGGATCGAGCACCGCCATCACGAAATAGGCCCCCACCTGCTTCACGCGCATCCACCACGTCGTGCGCTCGCGCTCCAGCGCCAGCGTGATCCGTTCCGATTGCGCCATCTCGCCCTCGAAATAGGCGCGGACGTGCGCGGCGAAAGGCGCGTCGTCGATCCGCAGCATCAGTTCGAGGTTGAGGAACAGGCTGCGCATGTCGAAATTGGCCGAACCGATATGGACGACATCGTCGACGACGTAGAGCTTGGTATGCAGCTTGGTCGGCTGATATTCGTAGATCTCGACGCCCTTCTTCAGCAGGCCGGCATAGGTGAAGTGCGATGCCCACAGCGCCGCGCCATGATCGGTCTTCGACGGCAGCACGATCCGCACCTTGCCCCGGATACCGGCGCGGTCCAGCCGCCGCAGCATCTGCGGACTCGGCGCGAAGTATCCGGCAATCAGGTCGGTACGATCAGCGCGGCGCATGTCCTCGCGCACCACCTTCGCCCATGGGCTCAGCCGCCGGGTGGGGCCACCGAACAGCCAGCGGGTCCGGCCCTCGGGCTCGCTCCATTCGCGCAGCAAGCGGCGCAGCGCACGCATCTTCGCCTTCGGTCGGTGCATCCAGCCGTTGAGCGCATCGTAATAGCCGGTCAGCCGCGCCACCGCGGGCCCGTCGACCAGCAGCCCCAGATCGCGCCACGCGCCGTCGCCGACCGTCCCGAAATAGCTGTCCTGCACGTTGAACCCGCCGATGATCGCGGTGCAGCCATCCGCGATCGCCAGCTTCTGGTGGTTGCGCACCAGATAGCGGCGGCCGAGGCGCGGGATGAACTGGCAGACATCGGCGCCGGCGGCGGCCAGCGGCGCGAAGAACTCGTCGCGCGCGGCGGGCTCGCTGCCCATCCCGTCAATCGTCAGCGACACGCGCACGCCCCGCTGCCGCGCGGCGATCAGCGCGTCGCGCACCCGGCGGCCGACATGATCGGCGACATAAATGTAGAACAGCACCCGCAAACTCTCGGTCGCGCCATCGATCAGCGCGATCAGCGCGTCGAACCGTCGCGGGCCGGTGTCGAGCAACGTCAGCGCGTTGCCGTCCACGGTAAAGCTCGGCTGTGGTGGCGGCGGCACGTCCATGCCGCGCGATGTGCCTGTCCCCGCCCGGCTGGGCAAGCCGGTTTCCTTGACTTTGCGCGCCGTCCCGCCTAATCGCCCGCCCTTTCCCGGACACTCGATTACCGCTTAAGGAACCGCCCATGGCGCGCGTTACCGTCGAAGATTGCGTCGACAAGATCCCGAACCGTTTCGACCTCGTGCTGCTGGCCGCCCAGCGCGCGCGCCAGATCTCGGGCGGCGCCGAGCTGACCATCGACCGCGATCGCGACAAGAATCCGGTCGTCGCGCTGCGCGAGATCGCCGAGCAGACGGTGACCCCGGCGAACCTGGCCGAATCGGCCGTCGCCAGCCTGCAGAAGGTCCAGGTCGACGACGAGGAAGCCCCGGACGAGATCGGCTCGCTGGCCGCATCGGCCGAAGCGCTCCGCCTCACCGCCGCCGCCCCGCCGCGCAACACCAACGTCGGCGGCGATTACGAGTAACGGCTGACCCGCATTTCCGCGAAGGCGGTAATGATGTCTGGCTGACCCCGGTCGTTGTTCCGCGGGCCAGCCAGAATTGCCCCCTGCCTCCGCGGGGGTGACAGTGGATGGGACTTGAACGGGACGTCGGAACGTCGCCGGGTCGTTCGGCGCTTTCCTACATCGCGCCGATCTGCTTGATTCCTTCGCATGACCGGCCGGACCTGCCTTTGCGCCGCGGCGTCGGCTGATCGCCGCGCAAAAGCGACAAAGTTGACAAAAGCGACGACAGGGGACGAATTCGACGCGTTTCGGTCGCTTTTGGTCTCCTGGCCGATCTGCTCATACCGGCGAGTTCGGCCGCACTCCCCTGGCGAACGTCTACGACCAGCCACCGCCCGAGCCCCTGCGCCTTGCAAGCGCAACCGTCGCCGCGCATAGCCGCGCGCATGACGACAGCACCGCAGCCGAAGCCCTGGATCATGGGCATCGCCCCCTATGTGCCGGGGCGCAGCACGACCGACGACGGGCGCAAGGTCGCCAAGCTGTCGTCGAACGAAAATCCGCTCGGCACCAGCCCCGCCGCGCGTGAGGCTTTCGCCGCCGCCGCGCACTCGCTGGAGCGCTATCCCGATGCCGGCGCAGCCGACCTGCGCGAGGCACTGGCCGCGAAGCACGGCCTCGATCCCGCGCGCATCATCTACGGCAACGGGTCGGACGAGGTGCTGCACCTCGTCGCCGGCGCCTTCGCCGGACCGGGCGACGAGATCATCCATGTCCGCTACGGCTTCGCGGTGTACGAGATCGCGACGCGCCGCGTCGGCGCAACGCCGGTCGTCGCCGCCGACCAGGACTACGCGACCGACGTGGACGCGATATTGGCTGCGGTGACGCCGGCCACGAAGATCGTGTTCGTCGCCAACCCGAACAATCCGACCGGCACCTATGCGACCCGCGAGGAGATCGCGCGGCTGCACGCGGGATTGCGCGGCGATATCCTGCTGGTGCTCGATTGCGCCTATACCGAATATCTCGACGAGAACGGCGACGACGGCAGCATGGCGCTGGCCGCCGAGGCCCCCAATGTGCTGGTCACGCGCACCTTCTCGAAGATGTACGGCCTCGCCGCCGAGCGTATAGGCTGGGGCTATGCCTCGGCCGCGATCATCGAGGCGATGCACCGCATTCGCCTGCCCTTCTCGATCACCATAGCCGGCCAGTCCGCCGCCATCGCAGCACTCGGCGACATGGCGTTCGTCGATCACGCGCGCGAGCACAATGCGACGTGGCGCGCATGGTTCGCGGACGAGATCGGCAAGCTCGGCAACGCCGGGCTGCGCGCGATCCCCAGCCAGGCCAATTTCGTGCTGGTGGTGTTCGAGGGGGCGTTGACCGCCGAAGCCGCCTACAAGGGGCTGATGGACGCGGGCTATATCGTCCGCTGGCTACCCAACCAGGGGCTGGCGCAGGGTCTGCGCATCACCATCGGCACCGAGGACGAGACGCGCGGCGTAATCGCGGCGCTGCGCACCCTGACCGAGCAGACCGGCTGATGCTGCCGTTCGCGCGGGTCACGATCGTCGGGCTGGGCCTGATCGGGTCGTCGATCGCGCGCGGCGTGCGCGCGGCGATGCCGGGCGTCGCCCTGTCGGGGTTCGATGCCGATCCGGACGTGCGCGAGACGGCGCGGGCGATCACCCTGGTCGACGATGTCGCCGACAATGTCGGGGCCGCCGTGATCGACGCCGACCTCGTCATCCTGTGCGTGCCGGTCGGCGCGATGGGCGCGGTCGCGGCAGAGCTATCCGCCGACCTGCCGGCCGAAGCGATCGTCAGCGATGTCGGATCCTGCAAGGAAAGCGTGGTCGCCGCGCTCACCGCCGCGCTGCCGGGCGTGACGATCGTCCCGGCGCACCCGGTCGCGGGTACCGAGAAGAGCGGGCCGGAGGCAGGCTTCGCGGCGCTGTTCCACAAGCGCTGGTGCATCCTGACCCCACCCGAGGGCACGCCCGAGCTCGCCGTCGAGCGGGTCGCCGAGTTCTGGCGGCGGCTGGGTGCCGACATCGACGTCATGGCGCCCGATCACCACGACCGCGTGCTGGCCGTCACCAGCCACCTGCCGCACCTGATCGCCTACACCATCGTCGGCACCGCCTCCGATCTCGAAGAGGTGACGTCGAGCGAGGTCATCAAATATTCGGCCGGCGGATTCCGCGACTTTACCCGCATCGCCGCATCCGACCCGACGATGTGGCGCGACGTGTTCCTGTCGAACCGCGAGGCGGTGCTCGACATGCTCCAGCGCTTTTCGGAGGACCTGTCCGAGCTGCAGCGCGCCATCCGCTGGGGCAAGGGCGACCAGCTGTTCGACACCTTTACCCGCACCCGCGCGGTGCGCCGCTCGATCATCGAACAGGGCCAGGACGACGCCCGGCCCGACTTCGGGCGATCGGATCACTGACGGGGCGGCGGCTCCAGTACGTTGATCGCCGCATGCACCATCGGCTCGACCTCGCGACGGTTCAGCCCCGGCGGGATCGCCTTCTGGAACGCGAAGCGGATGACGCCCGAACGCTTCGCCCCGTGCTTGGGCCAGACGACCCCGCTGTCGATCGCGACCGGCACCAGCGGCAGGCCGAGCGCGCGGTACAGGCCGGCGAAGCCGGGTTTGAGGGGCGGCGTCTCGCCGGGGCGCACGCGGGTGCCCTCTGGAAAGATTACCACCGATCGCCCGCTTTCCGCGGCCGCCTGCGCATCGCGCATCATCTGGCGCAGCGCCGCCGACGATCCTTCGCGGTCGACCACGATCATGCCGTAGCGCTTGGCCGCCCAGCCCCACACCGGGATCTCGGCCAGTTCCTTCTTCAACACGATGACGGGGGCGTCGAGCAGGGCGACCATCTCGAACGTCTCGAACATCGCCTGATGCTTGCCGGCGTAGAGCGCAGGCGTCGTCGGGATCGTGCCGCCGACGACGACCCGCACCCCCTGCACCCAGCGGGCGCAGAAACGGTGGTAGCGGGTCCAGAACACCACCCACCAGCGCAAGGCCGGCGCCCCGACGAGTGCCGCGACCGGCGCCAGCAGCACGATCACCACCGATCCGCCGAAGAAGGCCAGGTTGAACAGCCAGGTCCTGAGCGTCGCGATCATGCGTATCCGATCCACAGCGCCACGCGCCGCACGAGGTATTTGTTATATTCGCGCACCATCATGCCGAACGGCGCATTGCTCTGCACCGGATCGCCGATGACTTCGACATCGTCGCCCAGCACGCGCGCCAGCTCCATCCGCGCCCGCGGCATGTGCCATTCGGCAGTGACCAGCCGCACCGAGCGATAGCCGCGCTCGCGGATCCAGCGCGTCGTCTCGTCGGCGTTGGAGCGGGTGTCGACCGCCTCGGTGCCGAGATCGATGCAGCAGGCGAACAGGCGGCGCGGCACCTTGTATTCCGCCGCCAGTTCGTTCGGCCGGACGCTGGGGTCCGCGCCCGAGATCAGCATGCGCTTCGCCGCACCCTTGCGCAGCAGGGCCAGCCCGTGCGGGATGCGCCCCGCTCCGCCGGTCAGCACGACGATGGCGTCGGTGGTGCGCGGATCGGGCGCGCGGCGCAGGCTGAGCATGAAGGCGGCGAACCCCAGCAGATAGGCGAGCGCGACGATCGCGAGCAGGCGCGACACCCTCACAGCACGCGCCGCAATGCGCCGAGCACCGCGACCCGCGCCGCGATCGTCGCCAGCAGCGCGAAGACGAGCGGCAAGAGCGCGAGCAGCCCCCAGTCGAGCGCGGTCAGCGTCGCCCCACCCGTCACCGCGCTGTCGAGCGCCGCAACCCGTCCGCCGATCAGCATCACCGCCCCCGCCGCCACGACCGCACCGATCGCACCGCCGGTCAGCGTGTCGAGCGCGATGCGCCGCTGGAACAGCCGCGCGATCTGCACATCGGTGGAGCCGAGCATGTGCAGCACGGCAATGGTGTCGCGATGTGTGTCGAGGCCCGATCGCGCGGTCAGCAGCACGATCGCCGAGGTCGCCGTCGCCATCAGCAGCACCAGCCCGCCGGCCAGCCAGGAGATCGACGCGATGAAATCGCGCACCGGCGACAGCCAGCGCGCATTGCGGTCGACCTGCGCGCCCGGCACGGCGGCGCGGATGCCGGCGACGGCGCGGCCGGCCGTGGCATCGGTGCCATCGGTCAGGTCGACGTCGATCATCGCCGGCATCGGCAGGTCGGGATCCAGCCCGGCATCGCCCAGCCACGGGCGCAGCAGCTCCGCCATTTCCGCGCGCGGCACCGCCGCCACGCGCCGCACGCCCGACACGCCGCGCACCCGGTCGACGATCCGCGCGACCGCCGCATCGTCGGCACGCAGCACCTGCACCGTCAGCCGCCCGGCGAGCTGACCGTCGAGACTGGTGCCCGCATGCAGCGTCGCCAGCCCCAGCGCCGCGGCGAGCACCGTCAGGAACAGCATGATCGCCATCACCCACTGCATCGCTCGCGTCCGCCGCCCGTCGTCGAACATGCGACGCGTGGCGGCGCGGCCACGGGGCCGGCGCGGCATGGCGGAATCGTCGGCCACCGGCTCAGCCCCCCCGCAGCGGGGCGTGCCGCGGATCGGCGGGTTCGACCAGCCGCCCGCGATCCAGGCGAAGCATGTCGGCCGCGCCGACGCTCTGGATCAGCTGGAAATCATGCGTCGCGACGACGACGGTGGTGCCGAGGCGATTGAGGCTTTCGAACAAATGAATCAGCCGTTCCGCCATGTCCGGGTCGACGTTGCCGGTAGGTTCGTCGGCGACGAGGATCTCGGGCCGGGTGATGACCGCGCGGGCGATGGCGATGCGCTGCTGCTCGCCACCCGACAACGTCGGCGGGCGCGCGCCGGCGCGATCGCGCAGGCCGACCCAGGCCAGCATCTCGTGCACCGGCTCGTCGATCTCGGCCTCGGGCACGCCCGACAGGCGCAGCGGCAGCGCGATATTGTCCGCCGCCGACAGGTGCGGGATCAGGCGGAAGTCCTGGAAGACGACGCCGATGCGCCGCCGGAAGCCCGGCAGGCGATCGCGCGGCATCGTCACCGCATCCTCGCCGAACAGGCGGATGATGCCGCGCGTGGGTCGCTGGGCGAGGTACAGCAGTTTCAGCAGCGAGGTCTTGCCCGCCCCGCTGGCGCCCGTCAGGAAATAGAAGGCGCCGCGCGCCAGCGTGAAGCTGACGTCGGACAGCGTCTCCGGCCCGGTGCCATAGCGCAGGCCGACATTCTCGAACTGGACGATGTTCGCCATGTCGGGTCGGGCGAGCCTTTGCGCTTCGTTGCGGCTGGCCGGCATCGCACACCGCGGGAGCCTGCTCAAGCGGCACGGAGCCCTTGCCTGCGACTCGCCCGCGTGCTTAGATTCACGTTCATGCTATCCGGGTGCGAAGGCGCCCGTTGACCGGACAGGCCCGATGATCCTCGAATGTACGGCGTGCGGTGCCCGCTATCTGGTTCCCGACAGCGCGATCGGCGCCGAAGGGCGCACCGTGCGCTGCGCCAGCTGCCGGCACAGCTGGTATCAGGCGCCCGCGCTGCTCGACCTATCGTCGCGCGACCGGATCGAGGTGCCGGAAGCACCGGTCGCGGCGGAAGCCCCCGAGGCTGCACCGGAAACGGACTCGCCCGTCGGGGAAGCGCCGCCGGAGGTGCGCACCTATGAGGACGAGGCGTACAGCAAGCCGCGTCCCGCCTATGACGCCTTCGCGCATCGCCCGCCGTTCGGCATCACCCGCAACCCGACGAAGCGCTGGACGGCGGCGGCGGTGGTCGCCGGCTGTTCGATGATGCTGGGCGCGGGGGCGATCCTCTATTCGGGGGCGCCGGGCATCGCCGCGCAGCTGGGCCTGCCGATCGGGCCGACGGTGACGCCGCTGCGCTTCGTCGACGAGGCGATCGAGCGGCGCGACCGCGGCCGCGCGGGCGAGCTGTTCGTGGTGTCAGGCAAGGTGGTAAACCCCACCGGGTCGACCCAGCGCGTGCCCGACGTCGTCGTCGAGCTGCGCGATACCCAGAACCGCACCGTCTATCAGTGGAGCGTGACGCCCGGCACACGGACGCTCGCCCCCAATGCCGCGGTCGCCTTCACCAGCGGGCGGACCGACGTGCCGGCCAATTCCAAGATGCTGAAGCTGAGCTTCGCCAAGGGGCTGGCGAAGTAAGCGACGCCCCGCGACGAAGCGCCATTGCCAGCATCCATCGGAGTTGCTAGTGGCGCTCGCCTTACCAGCCATCGGCAGCCGTCGATGGTCTCACGTGCGGCCGTGGCGGAATTGGTAGACGCGCAACGTTGAGGTCGTTGTGGGCGAAAGCCCGTGGAAGTTCGAGTCTTCTCGGCCGCACCACTCTTCTGAAATAGATAAGGCGATGCCCCCGTGCGGGCCGCTCCGGATCCTCCCGGGAACCGCCATCCGCCTCATGCGCTTGCCGGTCCGAAGAGGACCACATGCGCGACAATGGAATTGCGATCGTCACCGGCGGCGAATCGGGCATCGGAGCGGCGTGCGTCGCCGCGCTGGCGGCGGCGGGTATGCGCGTCGTCCTGACCTATCACACCGATCGCGATGCCGCCGAGCGGGTCGCGGCGGCGGCGGGCGGCCCGGATCGGGCGCGGTACGTGCAGTGCGATGTCGGCGACGAGGCGGCGGTCGAGGCACTGTTCGACGCGGCGCAGGATACGTTCGGCACGCCCGACCGGCTGGTCAATTCCGCGGGGCTGAACATGAGTGGGGTGAAGCTGGTCGATATGCCGCTCGCGCAATTCGACCGCGTCGTGCGATCCGACCTGTACGGGCCGTTCCTGACATGCCGCGCCTTCGCACGCGGGCTGGAGGCCGCGGGCACCGGCGGGCGCATCGTCAACATCAGTTCGATCCACGAACGCGCGCCCCGTGCAGGCGGCGTCGATTATGATTCGGCCAAGGGTGGTCTCGCCCAGCTGACCGCCACGCTGGCGCTGGAACTGGCGCCGCATAAGATCGCGGTGAACGGCGTCGCGCCGGGCATGATCCTGACGCCGATGAATGCAACCGCGGTCGACGACGAGTCCGTGCGAAAGCAGAAGGAAGCGGCGATCCCCTGGGGCCGGGCGGGTCGCGCGGACGAGGTCGCGGCGCTGGTCGCGTTCCTGCTGTCGGACGCGGCCGATTACATCACCGGCACGACCGTCACCATCGACGGTGCGCTGTCGCTCGTCATCGCGCAGGGCGCCTGACATGGTCGCCTATGTCGTCGAGGGGATCGACGCGGTCGATATCGAAGACGGTTCGCCACTGGCCGGCATGGACCTGATGAGCCCCTATGTCTGGTGCGAAGGCGGGCTGTACCGGATGCTGGTGCGCGGCGTGCCAGATCCGCTGGGCGCCACCGACCCGACCGGCCTCATCGCGGCGGCGACCAGTCGCGACGGCCTGACCTTCCGCGTCGATCCTTACCTGTCGATCGTACCGGGTGGCGCGCCCGATGCGGCCGACGACGGCGGCTGCGAAGACCCGACCGTTGTCGTGGGCGAGGACGGCTATACGATCTTCTATACCGGCGTGGACGGCGCCCGCGCGCAAGGGTCGCTGCTCGCCGCCACGGGGCGGCGGCTCGACGCGCTGGAGAAACGATCGGTGCTGCTACGAGCGCCGCCGGGCGAGGGCAACATCAAGGAAGCGACGCTGGTCCGGTGTCCCGCCGGAGACTGGCGGCTGTTCTACGAATATGCCGCGGGTGGCGCATCGCGCATCGGCATGGCGTACGCGCAAGACCTGGGCGACGAATGGCATCCGATGGACGATCCCTTTTCGGTCCGGGAGGACGGCTGGGACACTTGGCATCTGTCGACCGGGCCGATCTGCGCCTGGCCGGGCGAAGACCCGGTGATGTTCTACAACGGCGCGACACCGGATGCACGCTGGCGGATCGGGTGGGTCAGCTTTGCGCCCGACTATTCGCGCGTCACCGGGCGCGGGATCGAGCCGCTGCTGATGCCGCCGCCGGCACGGGATCGGAGCGCGGTCGACATCGCGTTCGCCGCATCGACGGTGGTCGAGGGAGACGGCGTCTCGCTCTATTATTCGCTGGAGGACCGGATGCTCAGCCGCGCGCGGGTGGTGCGCTACGGCTGATTAGGACCCGAATGTGCCCGCGCGATAGAGCAGGGTGATCGCGACGCGGCGGTTGCGCGGGTCGGCGGGGTTGGCGGCGATGATCGGTTCGCGATCGGCGACGCCCTCGATCCGTTCGAACCGCGCCTCGCCGACCCCGCCCGACGCCAGCCGGCGGCGCGTGGCCTCGGCGCGGCTAGAGGACAGCATCCAGTTGTTCATCGCGCGCGGGTCGCCGTACGGCAGGCTGTCGGTATGGCCGCGGATCATGATCGGGTTGGGCGTGCCGCGCACCGCGTCGGCGACCAGCCCGATCAGGCTCGACGCCTCCGGCACCAGGCTGGTCGTGCCGAGCGCGAACATCGAATAATCGGCGTCGTCGACCAGATCGATCCGCATGCCGTCGGTCGTCATCACGAAGCGGACGTGCTTGCCAAGCTTCGCGAGCTTGGCGTTCGACGCGATCTGCGCCTCCAGCCGGCGCTTCATCTGGCCGAACGTCTTCGCATCCTCGGCGCGGGTCGCCAGCGTCTTGAGCGAACCCTTGTCGCCCGAGCCTTCCTTGGCACCACCGGAAGCGCCCGCCGGGATGGTGAGCGAACGCGTGCCGGTCTGCTGCGCCTTGTGCGGGTAATTGTCCTTGTCGGTGATCGACGAGCCGCCGAAAATGCCGTTCGAGCCGGCCGAATTCTTTTTCATCTCGACCAGCGTCGGCGTGAAGTAATCGGCGATCGACTTGCGCTGCTTCTCGGTAGTGGCGCCAAGAATCCACAGCAGCAGGAAGAACGCCATCATCGCGGTCACGAAATCGGCATAGGCGACCTTCCACGCGCCGCCGTGATGGCCGCCGTGCCCGTCCGCGATGATCTTCTTGACGATGACGATCTTGGGCGGCTGGTTGTTGCCGTGGGGTGCGCGTGCGGCGGCCATCTACAGCGCTCCGCCAGCGGGAAGTAGAATCGCGTCCACGATCACCGCCCGCGCAGGCCGTCGAACACCTCGGCGAAGCCGGGCTGGTTATGGTGGGCGATGCCCGAGCGCGCGGCTTCGATAACCAGCGGCTGCGGGTGGCCGTGGAGCGACGCGATGATGATCTGCTTCACCACATGATAGATGGCGGCGTCGGCATCGATCACCTGCTGCAGCCGGTTGGCGAGCGGGGCGACGATGCCATAGGCGAGCAGCACGCCGAGAAAGGTGCCGACCAGCGCCGAGCCGATCATGCCCCCCAGGATCGACGGCGGCTTGTCGATGGAGCCCATCGTCTTAACCACGCCGAGCACGGCGGCGACGATGCCGAGCGCGGGCAGCGCGTCGCCCAATGACGTCAGCGTCCCCTGCGGTCCCTGCACCTCGTGGTGGTGGGTTTTGATCGCATTGTCCATCACCTCTTCGACCGCATGCACGTCGAGCGTGCCCGACGACACCACGACCAAGCGCAGCGTGTCGGCGATCAGGTTGATGAGCGTATGGTCGGCGACGAGCCGCGGATATTCGGCAAAGACGGCCGACGACTTCGGATCCTCGACATGCGGCTCCAGCGCGATCGGGCCGTCGGTGCGCAGCATCTTCATCAGCTTGCTGACGAGGAAGATGACGTCGAGATAATCCTGCTTCTTGTACTTCGGCCCCTTCAACACCTTGGCGACACCGCCGCCCAGCGCCTTCAGCTCCTTGCCCGAATTGCCGATGATGAGCGCGCCGACCGCGGCGCCGCCGATGATGAGCATCTCGTGCGGGACGGCATGCATGACGGGTCCGAGCGCGCCGCCGGTGAAGGCGAAACCGCCGAACACCATGCCGAACAGGACGACGAGGCCGATGACAGGAAACATGTGACGATCGAGTCCCTTTAGCGCCGGGTCGAGAAAGAGGCGCCGCTACGGAGCCGATCTTAAGGGTGCGAAGTGGGGATTTGGTTAATCCCGGCCGCACCACGCGCCGATCATTTCAGATAATCGAACAGCGACAGCTGGGTCAGCTTGGTGAAGCTCGCCTGGGTCGCACTCAGGACGCTCAGCGTCTTCTGCATTGCGGCATACGCCTCGTACGGATCGGTATCCTCGAGCGCGCTGCGCTTGCTCTCCCGCGCCATCTTCGTTTCGTCAAGCCGGGCGGCTTCCAGTTCCAGCCGGGCGCCGCGCGCGCCGACCGAGGCGCGGGCATCGCCCACCGCGTTCAACGACGATTTGATGTCGGCGACCGCCGTGCCACCGTCGCCACCCGCGCGCAGGTTATCGGCGGCAGATTTTAGGACGGCGAAGATGTCGGTCGCCCCTGCAGCGGTGGTGACGGCGAAGGTGCGCGCGCCGCTGTCGGTCGCTTGCACCGACCCGCCCTGCCCGATCGGGATCGGCGAGGATTCGCCGGTGCCCAGATAGGTGACGCTGTTGTCGGGATTGAGCTTGTAGGCGAGCGTATCGTTCGCACCGCTGAACAACGCGGCGCCGCGCGAATCGGTGGTGTTGGCCAGCCGGACGAGATCGGCGATGATCGAATCGAGTTGGGTCGCGATCACCTTGCGCTGATCGGTGGTCAACGTGCCGTTCGCACCCTGGAGCGCCAGTTCGTTGGCCGACTGCAACTGCGATTCGACACCGCTCAGCGTAGTGTCCGCCGCGTCGAGCAGGCCGCTGGCCAGCGACACGTTAGCGGCGTTGCGGCTGTCGTCGGTCGCGGACCGCTTGATCGTCGTCAGCTGGCGATAGGCGGCGGCATCGTCCGACGGCGCGGCGAGCTTCTTGCCCGACGAGATCTGCGCCTGGATCGTATCGGCCTGCGCCGACAGCGTGCGCATGGCCTGCGACCCGCGGTCGAAGCGTTGCTCGGTGGAGATGCGCATGACTGCTATGTCCTCAGCGGATATCGATAATCGTCTGCAGAACGTCGCGGGCGACCTGAATGACGCGGCTCGACGCCTGATAGGCCTGCTGGAAGCGGATCAGGTTCACCGCTTCCTCGTCGATATCGACGCCGCTGACCGCGCTGGCCGACGCGACGGCGGCGTCGCGAATCGAGGTCTGCGCGCTGGCGACGTCGCTGCGCGCCGACAGCGCGGCGGCATTGGCGGTGACGATGTCGGTAACACCGCTTTCGAACTTACCGGTGGTGCGCAGCGAGGCGAGCGCGGCGAGGTTGCCGTTCCCGCGCGTGCCCTCGCCGATCGCGGCGGCGGCGATGCCGCGCGGGGTGGTCATCGCGACGCGCAGGTCGGTCGGCGTGCCACCGGTGGCGAAGAGCGGCTCGCCCGGCGTATTGTCGAGCGTGCGGCCGTTGCCCTGCGCGGTGTTGACCGCGGTCGTGAACCGCGTGGCGATGTCGTTCAGCGCGCCGCGCACGCCGCTGAGACGTGCCGCGCCATCGGCGACGCCAGCAAAGACGCCGCCGTGTATCGGGACGACATCGCTTGCGGTGCCGCGCTTCGCGACGAAGGCGACGGCGCCGCTGGTGTTAGTGGTGAAGCCGACGAAGGCGGAACCATCGGCATCGGCGATCACCGGGCCGGTGGTACCGCCCGCGCGCACGGTCGCGCGACCGAAGGTGTCGGTATCGACGCTGACGTCGACCAGCGCACTCATCGATTCGAGCAGCTGGTCGCGCTGGTCGAGCGCCTGCATCTGCTGGGTGGAGCCGGGGGTGACGCGGGTCAGACTCGCGTTGACGCGCGCCAGACTGGCTGACAGGTCGGTCAGCCGCGACGCGGCGTCGGCGCCGCTGGCTTTCAGATTCTCGGTCGCGGTGTCGATCGTCTGGCCCGTGCCGGTAAAGGCGTTGGCGAGCGTCGTCGCCGCTTCGATCATCACCGTGCGCGGCGCAGTGGCCGAAGGATCGGCGGCGACGCCCTGCGCCGCGTTGAAGAACGCTGTCATCCGCTCGTCGAGCCGGTTGGCGGTCAACGCGCCTTCGATCCGCTCCAGCCAAACGATGCCGGTTTCGGTGCGGGCCAGATCGGCGCCCGCGCTGCGAACGTCGGCGATCTTGTACTGGTCGGCGGAGCGGGCGAGGCTGTTCACCGCGACCCCGTTGCCGACGAGGTTGGTGGTCTGGCCCAGTGCGATGCTGTTAAGCGCCGACACTTCGGTCATGACGGCGGATCGCCGCGAATACCCCGGCGTCGCCGCGTTCGCGATATTCTCCGACGTGGTGCCCAGCGCCGACTGATAGGCGCGCACGCCGCTGTAGCCGATGGCGAACAGATCGCTCATGCCCCGTCACCCCCCGCATCGGTCGGGGCGACCGCCGGCTGGCTGCGCGACAGGAATTCCGTCATCGCCTTGCCGATACCCATCGGGGCGCTGACCGACATGCTCTCGGCGATGCGGCTGTCGAACATGTCGCGGAACTGCTCGCCCGCCTTGTTGTCGAACAGGCCGTCGCCCAGCTTGGCCTGGCGCATCGACTTCAGCATCATGCCGGTGAAGATCGCCTCGAACCGCTGGCCCGCCTTCTCGAGATTGCCCGACGACGCGAGGCGCGACGTATCGTTCGCGACGCCACCGGCGGAGCCGACGAGCGGCGTGGAGGGCGCGGCGATCTGCGTCACAGGACGATCAGCTCGGCCTTCAGCGCGCCGGCTTCCTTCAGCGCCTCGAGGATCGCGACAAGGTCGGCCGGCGACGCACCGATGGCGTTCACCGCCTTTACGACGTCGGACAGCTTGGGGCCGGGGGCCAGCAGGAACATCGGGCGCTTCTCCTCGTCGACACCGACCGCGCTGCGCTGCTCGACCGCCGTCTGCCCCTGCGACAGGGGTGCCGGCTGCGAGATGCGCTGTGCTTCGTCGATGCGGACCGTCAACTTGCCATGCGTCACCGCGGCCGGGCTGACCCGGACCGCAGAATTGATAACGACCGTTCCGGTCCGGGCATTAACGATTACTTTCGCGGCGGCTTCGGCGGAGTTCACTTCGAGGTTCTCGATGCCGCTCATCGCGGTCGCGCGGACGTCGGCGCCGGCGGGGGCGGCGACCGCGATCGACACGGCATCCAGCGCGCGCGCGGTACCTGCACCGTAGCGCGCGTTGATCGCGCCCGCGACGTTCTGCGCGGTGGTGAAGTCGGCACGCGCCAGGTTGAAGGTCAGCGTCGGCGCGCTGGCGAAGCCGGTGTCGACCGCCCGCTCGACGGTCGCACCCTCCGGGATGCGGCCCGACGACGGGATATTGACGACGATCTTCGAACCGTCGGCGCCCTCGGCACCCAGGCCGCCGACCGCCAGATTGCCCTGCGCCATCGCATAGATCTGACCGTCCGCTCCGTACATCGGCGACAGGATCAGCGTGCCGCCCCGCAGGGACTTGGCCTTGCCCATCGACGACACGGTGATGTCGAGCTTCTGCCCCGGCTTGGCGAAAGCGGGCAGCTCGGCCGTAATCATGACGACGGCGGCGTTCTTCAGCCCCGGATTGGCACCCGCCGGCAGCTGCAGGCCAAGACGCGAGGTCATGCCCTTCACCGACTGTACGGTGTACTCGAGGTTGTCGTCGCCCGTGCCGGGCAGGCCGACGACGACGCCGTAGCCGGTCAGCTGGTTGGTGCGGATGCCCTGAAAGGCGCCCAGATCCTTGATGCGATCGGCGTGCGCCGGCGCGGCGGCGAGCAGTGCGGCAACGGCGATGAGGAAGCGGCGGAACATGATGGGCATCCTCAGAACGGGCTGACGGACTGGAAGAAGCGGCTGAACCAGCCCTGGCGGCTGGCGCGCGCGACATCCCCGCGGCCGGTATAGGCGATCTTGGCATCGGCCACGCGGGTCGACAGCACGCGATTATCGCGGTCGATGTCGGCGGGGCGGACGAGGCCGCGGATCTGGACGAATTCGTCGCCGCGGTTGAGCGTCACCGTCTTCTGCCCCTGCACGATCATCGTACCGTTGGGCAGCACCTCCGCCACCGTCACGCTGACTTCACCCGACAGCGCGTTCGACTGGTCGGCGGTGCCGGTGCCGCCGAAATTGCGCTTGCCGCTCATGCCGATGTCGGTCGGCGCGAACAGGTTGAGCGGGCCGGTCGTTGGAGGGGTGATGCCAAAGCCGCCGCCCGAATCGAGCTTGGAGCCCGCGGACTTGGACGCGCTCGTCCGTTCGACCAGCACGATCGTCAGCGGATCGCCGACCGCGCGGGCGCGCGTACCCTCGTACAGGCCGCCATAGCCGTTCGCGACCTGGAAGATCGCGCCGTTGGCGGGCGCAGGCGGCGGTGCGGCCGGGGCCGCGTAGACCGACCGATATTCGGGCGGCGGTGCCGACGGCTTCTTCTTGCCGAAGATACCGGCATGCGCCGGGCTGACGAGCGCGGCGCCGATCAGGAGTGTGGTGACGAATCGCATGATGGTCATCATCACAGATTTTGGTTAACGTATTTCAACATCTCGTCGGTGGCCGAGATCATCTTTGAATTGACCTCGTACGCGCGCTGGGTCTCGATCATGTCGACCAGCTCCTCGACGACGTTGACGTTCGAGCTTTCGAGCATGCCCTGGCGCACGCGCGCGCGGCCGTCCTGGTTTGGCGCACCGACACCGGCGGCACCGGATGACGCCGTCTCGATAAGGTAGTTGTCGCCGGTCGACTGCAGCCCAGCCGGGTTGGCGAAGGTCGCGACCTGGATCTGGCCGACCTCGGTCGCGGCGGACTGGCCGGGGGTCGAGGCCGATACGGTGCCGTCCGCGCCGATCGTGATCGACGTCGTGCCCTCGGGCACGGTGATGCCGGGCATCACCTGATAACCCTCGGACGTGACCAGCATCCCCTCTGGCGAGCGGTTGAAGTTGCCGGCACGGGTGTAGCCGAGCTGCCCGCCGGGCAGCTGCACCTGGAAATAGCCTTCGCCGTCGAGCATCAGGTCGAGGCTGTTGCCGGTCTGCTGCGCCGAGCCTTGCGTCTCGATCCGCGCGGTGCCCTGCACGCGCACGCCGGTGCCGAGATTCATGCCGGTGGCGTAGCGCGTCTCGGATGTCGAGGCGGCGCCGGGCGCGGTGACGACCTGATAGGCCAGCGTCTCGAACGCCGCCCGGTCCTTCTTGAACCCGGTGGTGTTCACGTTGGCGAGGTTGTTCGAAATCACCCGCATGCGCGTATCCTGCGCGTCGATGCCGGTGCGGGCGATGTGGAGAGCGGAGGAACCCATTGGTCTGATCCTTTATGCCGGCAGGCGCATGAGCGAGGCGGAGGCTTCGTCCATCGACTTGGCCTCCTTCAGCAGGTTGGCCTGCACTTCGTAGCTGCGCTGGTTCTCGATCATGTCGACCAGCGCCGCGGTCAGGTTGACGTTCGATCCCTCGAGCGCGCCCGACTGGACTTCGGCCGAGAGATCTTCGGGCAGCACGCCGCCGCCCTTCACGCGCAGCAGATTGTCGAGCCCCTTCGAGGTCGGCGTGCCCTCGGCACTGACCAGGCGGATGCGATCGATCGTCTGCATCGGCGCGCCGGCGGGGGCGCCCATCGGCTGAATGCTGATCGTGCCGTCGCCGGCGATCTGCACGCTTTGCGCGGGCGGGACGGTGATGGGGCCCCCCGACCCCATCACCGGGAAACCGTCACCGGTTTCCAGCACGCCGGTGTCGGTGATGCGAAGATCGCCGCGCCGGGTGTAGGCCTCGGTCCCGTCGGTGGCCTGGACGGCCATCCAGGCGGCACCGGGGATCGCGATGTCGAGCGAGCGACCGGTCGCGTTGATCGTGCCGGCGCGGCGATCGGCGTCGATCACCTCCTCCGACGACGGCGCACGACTGGCGAAGCCTTCGCCCCCCTTCAGCATCATCTGCTGGAAGGTGACCCGTTCGGCGCGAAAGCCGGTCGTCGACGCGTTCGCGATGTTGTTCGCGATCGACGCCTGCGCCGACATCTGCCCCTTGAGCCCCGACAGGGCGGTATAGACCAGACGGTCCATGGCTTACGCCTCCTGCGCCGGATCGATCAGTTGCGGATGTTCAGGATGGTCTGCGAAATCTGGCTCGACGTATCGAGCGCCTTCGCATTCGCCTGGAAGTTGCGCTGGGCCGCGATCAGCCCGACCAGTTCCTCGGTGATATCGACGTTCGACCGCTCGATCGCACCGGTCATCAGCTTGCCGAAACCGTTGGCGCCGGGTTCGCCGAGACGCGGCTCGCCCGAAACGCCGGTCGGGCTCCAGTAGCTGCCGCCGAGCTGGCGCAGGCCGGACGCGTTCGAGAAGTTCGCGAACACGATCTTGCCCAGCGGCTGCACGTCGCTGTTCGAGAAGCTGGCGCGGACGATACCGTCCTCGCCGACGCTGACGCCCTCGAGCTGGCCGACCGCCCGGCCGTTCTGCGTCTCGCCGAGCTTGGCATAGGGCTGGCCGAGCTGCGTCGTGCCGTTGGTGAAGTCGAGCGTCACCTGCTGCGCGACGGTCGAGCCGCCGGGCGTGAACGCCTCGAACTGGATCGGCGCGGACGGTGCGGTCAGCGACCCGACCGAATCGAAGCGTAGCGTGCTGGGGCTGGTACCGCCCTGCGGCGTCATCGCTTGGTCGCCGATGAAGGTGTAGACCTGCCACTCGCTTGACGTGCTGACGCCGGTCGAGATGCTGTCGCGGACGTAATAGTTGGTCATCGTCATCGCGTTGCCGACCGCGTCGTACACGGTGGTCTGCGACGAGTTGTTGTAGGTCGCCGGATTGAACCGGTCGAAGGCATAGGTGTTCGTGCCCGAGAAGATCGGATTGCTTTTCGGCACGGTCGCATTGGCCGACAGGTTGATGGCGAGCGTCACCTTCTCGGTCGCGGCCGGCGTGCCGCTGGTTGCGGGCAGGCGAAGGCTGATCGTCGAATCGAGGCCGGTCGCGACGACCGTACCCGAACCGTCGACCGGATAGACCTGCAGATGGCCGCCGTTCGCGTCGGTCACATAACGGTCGGCATCGACCGCGAACCCGCCGTTGCGCGTGAACGCGACCTTCGCCGAGGTCAGGTCCGGCTTCACCGCGAAGAAGCCCTCGCCCGAAATCATCATGTCGAGGGCGTTGGTCGACTGCTGCGAACCGCCCTGGCCGAACTGCTGGCGGATCGCCTTCACGACCGTGCCCGAACCGATCATCTGGGTCGGCGACACCGACACGCTGGTCGCCATGACGTCGGCGAATTCGGTGCGGCTCTTCTTGAAGCCGTTGGTCGAGACGTTGGCGAGGTTGTGTGAGATCGTCGCCATTTCGGTCTGCGACGCCTGAAGGCCGGAAAGCGAGGTGTAGAAGGACATGTGAGGTTCCTTTGCGTGAAGTCGTTAGATCGGTGGAATCAGGCGATGGCGCGGACGGCGGTGGTCGGGATCTGGCCGACGCCGGCGACGGTCAGCACCGGGTCGGCTCCCGTCGGCATTGAGACGGAGGAGACCGGCGCCCAGACGAGCGTGCGGGCGTTGATCGCAGCGCCGCTGGCGTCCTTCGCGGTCGCGCTGACCGTGAACGGGCCGGTACCGGCCGTGCCGCCGTCTTCCAGCGAGCCGTCCCAGTCGTAGGATGCGGTACCCTTCGCCTGCGCGCCGAGATCGACGGTGCGGACGACGGTGCCGTAGGAGTCCTTGATGGTCAGCTCGACGCTGGATGCCGGGGCATCCAGCTCGACACCGCCGGTGAAACCGCCCGCGCTGCGCGTGTACGCGGTTGCGCCTTCCGTCAGCACGGTCTTGCCGACATAGGACACGGCGTCGCCGGCCCCGGTCTGCGACAGCTTCGACGCGATGGTCTTGAGCGTCGACGACATCTCCGTGGTGGCGGACAGCGACGAGAACTGCGCCATTTGGGCAACCATCTGCGTGTTGTCGACGGGTTCGAACGGGTCCTGGTTCTTCATCTGCGCGGTCAGCAGTGCGATGAAGTCGCCCGGGCCCATCTCGCTCAGGCCCTTGCTCGGCGTCGCGGTGGTCGAGGTGTTCTTCGTCGCACCCGACCGGGCGATGCCTAGTTTCGAGAGCGTGTCGTCTAAGGAGGTGGTAGTACCCATCTATCAGCGTCCCAGCTTGAGGGTATCGACGATCAGCGACTTCGCCGTCTGCATGACCTCGACATTGTTCTGGTAGGTGCGCGCGCTCTCCATCATGTCGACGAGCTCGCGGGTTTCATCGACGGCGTTTTCGAAGACGTTGCCGTCCTTGTCCGCCATCGGATTGCCGGGATCGTAGCGCTTGGTCGGCTCTTCGCCCGCGGTCACGATCCGCTCGACATTGACGCTCGACATGCCGGAAGCGGCATCGAACTGCGTGCGGAAGACGGGCTTGATCGAGCGGTAGGCCGCCTGCGCGGACGAGGCGACGCCGCCGGCGTTCGCCAGGTTCGAGGCGGTGGTGTTCATCCGCACCAGCTGCGCCGACATGGCGCGACCGGAGACCTGGAAGATGTTCATCGGAGCGTCGGCCATGTCGGCTTACTCCCCCTTCAGCGCGCGAGTGATGGTGGAGATGCGCCCGTTCAGGAACGACAGCGTCGTCTGATAGGCGACGGCGTTCTCCGCGAAGGCGGTCTGTTCGGTCGCAAGCTCGACGGTGTTGCCGTCCATGCTCATCTGCAGCGGCACGCGGAACTTCGTGTTCTGCGCGATGCCGCCGTCGACCGAGCCGGTTTCGGCCGAGCGCAGCGCGGCGGCGAAGTCGACGTCCTTGGCCTTGTAGCCCGGCGTGGACGCGTTCGCGATGTTCGACGCGAGCAGCCCCATGCGCTGCGAGCGCACGGCCAGTGCCGTTCCATGAACCCCGAAAAGACTGTCTTCGGCCATCGCAACCTCGTGTCGCCTGAAAGTACGAGAACCGCTTTGCAATGGCCGTGCCAAATGCCCCGGATCACCCGCCTTGCCGGATGCGGCAGACGGAAGCGGCAAGCGATTGCCGGTTTCGGCAGTGCGTTGCCGGGGTGGAGCGGCGTACCCCAACACCGTTCGGGCTGAGCTTGTCGAAGCCCCGCACTTCTTACTGCCCACGCCCTTGCGGCACGAAGAAAAGCAGCCCGCTTCGACTGACTGCCCGCAGCAGTCGCTCAGGACAGGCTTGGATAAGCTCAGGGCGAACGGGGAGTGATATGCGTACCGTCACGCGGGTGGCACACCCCTTGCAGAGGCTCGCGCGATGACAAGCGCCCTCGCCCCCTTCCTCGACCCCGCCGCCGCCGCCATCGTGATCGGCGGCACCGCGATCGCAACCCTGTTGCGGACGCCGTCAGGCGACCTGCTGCGTGGGCTGTCCGCGTTGCGCGTGATCGGCCGGCGCCCGTTCGTGGCGGATGCGCTGGTGATGCAGGTGGAGGCGCTGACCCGCATCTCCGCGCGTCACGGCGTGATGCAGCTCGACCGTTCGGTGATCCGCGATGCCGATGTGGCGCAGGCGATCGCCGGGATCGTCGACGGCGTCGAAGATGTGGAGATTCGCGCGCGCATCGATCAGGCGCGTACCGCACGGTATGAACGTCAGCGCGCGGCCGCCGACATGTGGGCGGCGGCGGCCGAATTCGCCCCGGCGATGGGCATGGTCGGCACGCTGATCGGCCTGGTCCGCCTGTTCACCGCGATGACCGATCCCGCCGTGATCGGCGCGGCGATGGCGGTGGCGGTGCTGGCAACGCTATATGGCGCGCTGCTCGGCAATCTCGTCTGCCTGCCCATCGCGGCGCGACTGAAGCGACTGGCGCGCGCGGAATTTATCGAACGCGGCCGGCTGGTGCTGCCGCTCGCCATTCTCGCCGCGCGCGAGGCGCCGCGCACGACGCGCGAAGGCATGGCGGCATGATCGGCATCGACATCCTCGACGACGAACCGCGTCGCCCGATCTGGGTGGTGACGCTCGCCGACCTGATGCTGTTGCTCGTCGGCTTCTTCGTCTTCCTTCAGGCCAACCGCGCGCTGGACGGCCACCAGATCGCCAGCGGCCTGCGCGAAGGCTTCGGCGTGGAAAAGTCCGTTCCGATGGCGGTGGATTCGACGATCGTGACGGGCTTCGCGCTCGGCTCCGCCGCCCTCCCCGACGATGCCTTCGTCGCGTGGGCGCGCGCGGCGACCGTCGATCCGCGCACCGTCATCCGCATCACCGGCGGCACCGAGCCACGCGAAGCCGACCCCGCCACCGGTTCCGCCGCGATCCTGGCCGCCGATCGTGCGCGCGCCGTCGCGGTGCGGCTGGCGCAGGTCGTACCGCCCGCGCGCCTGTCGATCGATACCCGTCCCGGCGCCGGCCGGTCGGTCCAGCTCAACCTCGCCTTCGCAGGGGAAACCCGATGATCCGCCCATTCCTTCTCGCCGCTGCGGTGTTCGCCGGCCCGCCCGCCGCCGCGCAGCTGCAGTTCCAGGACACGACCGCGATCGACGTCGCCGTCGCCGCCTTCACCGGTCACGCGATCGGCGAGGATGGCGGCGCACGCACGCGAGTGGACAACCGGTTGAAGCTCGCGCGCTGCCCGCTGCCCCAGCTCGACTGGCGCGGCAGCTATCAGGATGCGGTGGTGGTGACGTGCGATGCCCCGCGCTGGCGGATCTATGTGCCGGTGAAGCTGCCGCCGCAGCCGCTGCGCCCCATCGTGGCCGCCGCCGCCGCGTCCGCCCCGGTCGCCAAGGCCGAACCCGTTATCCGCCGCGGCGATGCCGTGACGGTCGAGGCGGGATCCTCCGGTTTCTCAATCACGCGCGACGGCGTCGCGATGGGCGATGCCCCCGCCGGCGGGCGGCTGATGATAAAGGTCGATCCCGCCAAGCCCCCGATCCAGGCGGTGGCGCTGGAAACGGGTCGCGCCGCTCTTCCGGGATGGTCGCAATAAAAAACGCTTAAACCGGCCGCGTGACGGTCGTTATCCCGTCTGACGAACCATTCGAGGACGGATTAGCATGGTGGATCCAGTCGGACCCAAAGCCATTGCAAGCATCGACAGGCGACCCCAACCGGTCGCCCCGGTGTCTGCCGTGCAGACGGTGCAGGCGCCGGTGCAGTCCGAAGCGACGCGCGCCACGACCTCGCTGCAAGCGCTGACCCGGCCCGCCGCCGCCGCCGCGCCGGTCGATATGGAGCGCGTTTCCAAGATCAAGAAGGCGATCGCCGACGGCAAGTTCCCGATGGTCCCGGCGACGATCGCCGACCGGTTGCTGGCGCTGAAGCTGGAATGGAACCCGAATGACCCGGCGTGATGCGCTGATCGGCGTGATCGAGGCGCTGCACGCCGAGATCGCCGCGCTGAAGGCGAACGACATCGACGCACTGGAGGCCGCGACATCGGCCAAGCTGACCCGCATCGACCAGGTCGCCCGCGCGACCGACGAGGCCCCGACCCGAGAGATGGACGAACTGGCCCGCGAGGCGCACCGCCTGAACGAAACCTGCCGCATCTACGTCAACCTGATGGCGGCAAACGTCCGCCGTCGCCTGCAGGTTCTTGCCGGTTCGGGGGCGCAGTCGTATCGGCCGCAGGGGAATGCGGCGCTGGCATAGCGCGCACCCGTCCGCCTTCGCTCCAACGCGTCGCTGACGGCCCAATCTGGCACGTCTCTTGCTGATATCCCTTCGACCAAGGGTTTCACGCAAGGTTTTCGATGTCCGTCGCCAACATCCAACGTCTGAGCGGTGTGCAGAACGCCATACAGCTCGCCTCGTCGCGTACCGGAATCGACTTCAACTATCTGCTGGGACAGGCGCAGGTCGAAAGCGGCCTGAACGCCAGCGCGCGTGCCGGCACGTCGTCGGCGACCGGCCTCTATCAGTTCATCGAGCAGAGCTGGCTGGGCGTGGTGAAGAGCCATGGCAGCGAACATGGCATGGGCTGGGCCGCCGACAGCATCTCCCAGACCGCGTCGGGCAAGTACGTCGTGTCCGATCCCGCCGCGCGCCGCGCGATCCTGAACCTGCGCAACGATCCCGCCGCCTCGTCGCTCATGGCGGCCGAACATGCGTCGGACAACAAGGATGCGCTGTCGGCGAAGCTCGACCGCGACGTCACCGGCACCGACCTTTACATGGCGCATTTCCTGGGCCTGGGCGGCGCCAAGAAGTTCCTGGGCGCGATGGAGGCGAATGCCGATCGCTCCGCCGCCGCGATGTTCCCCGACGCCGCACGCGCCAATCGCAACGTCTTCTACGCGCAAGATGGCTCGGCGCGCTCGCTCGGCGAAGTCTATTCGCGCTTCACCGCCAAGCTCGACAAGGGCGCGGCCTCGGTCGGCGCGACCGGCCTCGCCAGCGGTGTGGTCGATGCGTTGAAGATGGATGGCGACACCGAAGTCGTGCTGGGCAGCGAAGCAAGCGGGGGCGACCGCAACTGGCTCGCGTCCACGCTGGCGCAGTTCGGCGGCAACCGCACCGCGCCGACCACCTCGGCGCTGCTGCGTCCCAGCCCCGACAACGCCCGGCTCGCCTATATGATGCTCACCCGTCTCGGCGGGAACGTCTGACGATGGCCGCCACCACCTTCCAGTCGAAGGCGCTGCCCTTCGCCCGCGGCGCCGCGCTGCCGGCCGCGATGCTGATGCTCGTCGCGCTGATGGTCGTGCCGATCCCGGCGTTCCTGCTCGACATCTTCTTCATCACCAACATCGTCATCAGCCTGGCGATCCTGATGGTCGCGCTGAACGCGCAGAAGCCGCTCGACTTCTCGTCCTTCCCGACGGTGCTGTTGTTCGCCACGCTGTTCCGCCTGTCGCTGAACGTCGCTTCCACCCGCGTCGTGCTGGTGCACGGGCATGAGGGCGAGGCGGCGGCGGGCCATGTGATCGAGGCGTTCGGCACCTTCCTGATCGGCGGCGACTATGTCGTCGGCCTGTTCGTCTTCGCGATCCTCATCATCATCAACCTGATCGTGGTGACCAAGGGTGCGGGCCGCGTGTCCGAAGTGTCGGCGCGCTTCACCCTGGACGCGCTGCCCGGCAAGCAGATGGCGATCGATGCCGACCTGAACGCCGGCCTGCTGACCCCCGACGAGGCGCGCCAGCGGCGCATCGACGTCGGCACCGAGGCCGATTTCTACGGGTCGATGGACGGTTCGTCGAAGTTCGTGAAGGGCGATGCCGTCGCCGGCCTGCTGATCCTGGCCGTCAACATCGTCGGCGGGCTGATCCTGGGTGTCGTCAGCCACAAGATGGCGGTGGGCGAAGCCGCGCAGACCTATGTCCTGCTCGCCATCGGCGACGCGCTCGTCGCGCAGCTGCCCGGCCTGATGCTGTCGATCGCCGCCGCCGCGATCGTCACCCGCGTCACCTCCAGCCACGATCTCGCCGGGCAGATCGGCAGCCAGTTCATCGGCCATCGTACCTGGATGCCGGTCGCGGTCATCCTGGCGCTGCTGGGCATGATGCCGGGCATGCCGCATTTCATCATCCTGCCGATGGCCGGCGCCGCGGGTTACGCCGCATGGCGCATGAAGAAGACCGCCGATCGCCCCGTGGTCGTCGATGCCCCCGCCCCGGCGGAGCCGACCGACCTGTCGAAGATCGGCTGGGACGAGGTCGGCGACACGTGCCACGTGATGCTCGACATCGGCTACGGCCTCGTGCCGCTGGTCGACGAGCGCAAGGGCAGCCCGCTGATGGGCCGCATCACCGGCGTGCGCCGCCAGCTGTCGAAGGATCTGGGCTTCGTGGTGCCGCAGGTACGCGTGCGCGACGACATCAACCTGCCCCCCTATACCTATCGCATCGTCATCGGCGGCGTCGTCGTCGGCGAGGATCAGGTGTCGCCCGACGAGATGCTGGCGCTCGATACCGGCCAGGCCGCTGGTCACGTCCCCGGCAAGAGTGCCAAGGATCCGACGTTCGGCCTTGACGCCATCTGGATCGCGCCCGCCGACGCCGATGCCGCGACGGGTGCCGGCTATCTGGTCGTCGATCCCGGCACCGTCGTCGCGACGCATCTCAACCAGCAGCTGCTGACCAACGCCGCCGACCTGCTCGGCCCGGACGAGGTCCAGTCGCTGCTCGACGGACTGAAGGAACGCGCCGCGCAACTGGTCGCCGCGCTATGCCCCAATCCGGTGCCGCTGACGGTGCTGACGCAGGTTCTGCGCGGGTTGCTGGCCGAAGGCATTCCGCTGAAGGAATTCCGCCGGATCGCCGCGGCGATCGCGGTATCCGCCGGACAGGTCGGCACCGCCGAGGAGCTGATCGAGGCGATTCGTCCCGAACTCGGCGCGCTGATCGTCCAGAAGCTGTGTGGCGTGCGCGAGCCGCTGCGCGTGATGACGCTGGAAGGCCAGCTCGAGGCGCTGCTCGGCCAGGCCGTGCGCTCCGATCCCGCGCGCCGCCATGCCATCGAACCCGACCTCGGCCGCCGCATCGTGGATGCGATGCAGCGCGCCGCGGCCCCCCTCGTGGCGGAGGCCAAGCCCTTCGCCCTCGTCGTTCAGCCCGCGATCCGCCTCGCGATGCGCAAGCTGGTCAAAACCGTTCTACCGGATACCCCCGTCATGAGCTTCTTCGAAGTGCCAGAGGACAAGTCGGTCGAGGTCGTCGCCGTAATCGGCGCGCCGGAAGCGCTGGCAGCATGAGCTTCCACCAGCGCATCGTGCCCGAGGCCGGCACCCCGCTCACCTACGCCCCGCGCCCGCGCGCCGGCAGCGACGTCGAGGTTCTGGTGCGCAAGCACATGCCGATGGTCCGCCGCGTCGCCTGGCACGTCCATGGCAGCATGAGCGGGATCGTCGAGGTCGAGGATCTCGTCCAGATCGGCCTGGTCGCGCTGGTCGAGGCGGTCGCCGCCTTCGAGGATCGCGGGCAGGTGACGTTCGAGCAATATCTGCTGACCCGCCTGCGCGGCAGCATGATCGACGAGCTGCGCCGGCAAGCGACGCTGACGCGCGGCGCGATGAAGCGCCGCCGGCTGTATCAGGATACCGTCGCCGCGCTGACCGACGGCAGCGGCAAGCGGCCCGACGATCTGGCGGTCGCCGAACGGCTGGGCGTGACGCTGGAGAAGCTGCGCACCGACTATGCGACGGCGGAGGCGATCCGGTTCGAGAGCGTCGACGACGTCTACACCGACACCGGCCCGTGGTTCATGTCCGACGATCCGTCGCCGTTCGACCAGCTGGCCGACAGCGACCAGCGCGACGCGCTGATCGGCGCGATATCCGACCTGCCCGAACGCGAGCAGATGGTCATCCAGCTCTATTACGTCGAGGAACTGAACCTGGAGGAAATCGGCCAGGTCATCGGCGTCGGCGCCGCGCGCGTGTGCCAGATCAAGAAGTCCGCGCACGACCGGCTGAAGAAGGGCCTGCTGCGCCGGCTGGGCTGAGGCGAGCCCAGCGCAGCGGTACGAAATTTTGGGGGTGGCCCGGCCGCCCCCATTCCGCATAGGTCGCGCCCGAGAAACGTGGCGAACGAGGGCCGGTGCGGATGTCGGATGGCTATGACGCGCTGACCGACCGGGAGAAGCAGACGCTGCGCCTGATCCTGCGCGGCCACGACGCGAAATCGATCGCGCGCCACTTCGACCTTTCCGTCCATACGATCAACGAACGGCTGCGCGACGCGCGGCGCAAGCTGGCCGTGTCCAGCAGTCGCGAGGCGGCGCGGATGCTGCTCGCCCGCGAAGGCGCGACCCCCGAATCCGTAGGGGACGAGCGAATCGGGGACGCCCCGACCCATAGCCATGTGGAAGACCCTGCCGCGTCGAACACCGACCGGGGCCGGGCACGTCGCCTGGCACCGCTCGCCATCGGAGCAGCCGTCATGTCCATCGCCATCGCCCTTCTCGCCATCGCCAGCAATCCGCCGTCCGCCGTCCCGCCGGCACCCACGGTCCAGGCCGAGGCGACCGACGCACAGGTCGCCGCCGCCGCGCTCAACTGGCTCGCGCTGGTCGATGCCGGGCGATGGGAGGACAGCTGGAAGGAGACGGGGTCGTCGTTCCGCAAACTCAACACCGCAGCGGTCTGGGCGGCGGCGTCGGAGAAGGCGCGGGCGCCGCTTGGCGCGGTGCGGACCCGCGCGCTCGTCAGCCAGGAGGACGTGCCGGCGCCGCCGGCGGGCTATCGGCTGGTCAAGTTCCGTACCAGCTTCGCCAACAAGGCCGACGCTACCGAGACGATGACGCTGGCGCGCGAGGACGGGGCGTGGCGGGTCACCGGCATCTGGATCGGCTGACCGCGCTTCTCACCGGCGGATACGGCGGGCGCATCGCGTAAAGCAAAAGCCCCGGCGGTCTTGTCGACCACCGGGGCTTCGCATTCGCAAGGGTGGCGTCGGTCAGGGGGGGTGACGCCACCCCCGCAAGCCTGTCGCCGCTTAGCGGAGCAGCTGTAGCACGCTCTGCTGGCTCTGGTTCGCCTGTGCGAGCATTGCCGTAGAGGCCTGACTGAGGATCTGGGCCTTCGCGAGTGCCGCCGTTTCTGCCGAGAAGTCGGCATCCTCGATGCGGCTGCGCGCTTCGGACAGGTTGGTCATGTTGGTCGTCAGGTTGTTGACCACCGACTGCAGGCGGCTCTGTCCGGCACCCAGGCTGGCCCGGGTCGATGCCACGGCCTTCAACGCGGTGTCGATCGTACCCAGCGCGGTCTTCGCCGTCGCTTCGGTGGTGATCTGGATTCCGGTCGGCGTGGGAGTCGGCGTCGGCGTCGGGGTCGGGGTCGGCGTGGGGGTCGGCGTCGGCGTGGGGGTCGGCGTCGGGGTCGGCGTCGGCGTGGGAGTCGGCGTCGGGGTCGGGGTCGGCGTGGGGGTCGGCGTCGGCGTGGGAGTCGGCGTCGGCGTCGGCGTCGGCGTCGGGGTCGGGGCAGGCGTCGGCGCGGCGATCGTCTGGCCGGTGATCGACGACAGGTCGAGCGCCTTGACGTTCAGCGCGACGGTCGAGCCGTTGTTCGAACCGGTCTGGATGTTGATCGAGACGTCGGCCGAGCTCGCGAACATCTGGACATCGTTGAACTTGGTGTTCTTCAGAATGTCCTGGATCTGCGAGGTCAGCTCGGTGACTTCGGTCTGCATGTTGCCGCGATCGACGTCCGAATAGGTGCCCGATGCGGACTGCACCGACAGCTCGCGGACGCGCTGCAGCATGTTCGACACTTCGCCCAGCGCGCCTTCCGCGGTCTGCGCCAGCGAGATGCCGTCGTTCGCGTTGCGGATGGCCTGGCCCATGCCGCGGACCTGCGACGTCATCGACTGTGCGATGGCGAGGCCGGCGGCGTCGTCCTTCGACGAGTTGATGCGCTTGCCGGTCGAGAGGCGCTCCATCGCGCTGTTGAGAGCGAGGCCGGCCGACTTCGACGCATTCGCGGCGCGCAGCGAGCCCATGTTGGTTCCGATAACAGTCATGTGAATCTCCGTGTCAAAGTCGGCGATCCCGCTACCCCCCCTGACGCGAGAGCCGAGCCGCCACAGGGGGTAACGGCCGGTTCCGGGCCGGATTAAGCACTTTCGCGAACCGATTTTCGAAACCGTGCCGCCGGCCGCCCCGCCCCCATGCACACAGGGATTCCTGAATCCCGCGCGCGTCACGCGCCGCCGCGCGCCCGGATCACAGGGGCAGGAATCTGCCGGCCGGCGGCCATGTTTTACGCGCCGTTAACCAGTCGTGGCGCATCTGAAGCCTGCACAAGGGGTTTCGGCATGGTTTCACTTTTCCCATCGGCAGCGGTACTTCGGCAGAATTACGCACTGGTCTCGGGCCTGCGCACGCAGGGCTTCGCGATCGGGTCGTTCGAAACCGGCAAGCCGACGCCCGGCGACCTGTTCCTGATCGCCGATGGCGAGACGCCCCCCGTCGCCGGCCGCACGCTGGTGATCGGCGAAGGCGCTCCGCAAGCGATGCCGTTCAGGGACGGCAACCCCGCCCGTCTGAGCTTCACCGGCGACGAGGCCGCGCTGGGCGCCGGCTTCGCGACCGCGATGCTGCGCCCCGGCGCGCCGATCGCCGCCGATCCCGAGACGCTGGCGCTGTTCTCGCTGGCCGAGCGGATCGCGACATCGGACATCACCGTCCTGATCGGCGGCCCGACCGGCACCGGCAAGGAAGTGCTGGCCCGCGCGATCCACAACGGCAGCCCACGCGCCGCAGGCCCCTTCATCGCGATCAACTGCGCCGCGCTCCCTGAAACCATGCTGGAGGCGATGCTGTTCGGCCATGTGAAGGGCAGCTTCACCGGCGCGTCGTCGGGCGGCGACGGGTTCTTCCGCGCGGCGAACGGCGGCACGCTGCTGCTCGACGAGATCGCAGAGATGCCGATCGGCCTGCAGGCCAAGCTGCTGCGCGCGCTGCAGGAGCGCGAGGTCGTGCCGATCGGCGCGACCGCGGCGGAGAAGATCGACGTCCGCGTCATCGCCTGCGCCAACCGCGACCTCCAGTCCGAAGTCGCCGCCGGCCGCTTCCGCGCCGATCTCTACTACCGCCTGTCGGTCTTCCCGTTGTCGACCCGCGCGCTCGCCGAGCGGCGCGGCGACATCCCCGCGCTCGCCGCGTCGATGATCGTCCGCCATGCCGGCGACCGCGCGGTCCTGCCGTGGCTGAGCCACGACGCGCTCGACCTGCTGATCGGTTACGACTGGCCGGGCAATGTCCGTGAGTTGGAAAACGTCATTCAGCGCGCGCTGCTGCTCGCCCGCGGTGACACAATCGATATCGGCGACATCATCTTCGACCGCCCGCCGCAGACCCCTGAGCGCATGTTCGAGGAGCGCGTGGACGAGCATGGCCGGACGCTGGGCAAGGTCGTGCAGATGAGCGAGTTCGCCGCGATCCGCGAGACGCTCGCCGCGTGCGGCGGCAGCCGGATCGAAACCGCGCGGCGCCTCGGCATTTCCGAACGCACGCTCCGCTATCGCCTGGCAAAGGCGCGCGAGCAGGGCGACACCATCGTCGCCGCGCATGACCGGAAGGCAATGGCATGACCGTCGGCGGTGTAGGCGGTGCGATGGGCATCGACCGGGTGATGGCGCTGCGCAACCAGATCCTAGAGCGTAACCAGGCACTGTCGCGCGCGGCGGCCGATGCCGGCAACGCGCCGGCCCCGATCGGCAATTCCGCGCCCGCAAAGCCGGCGAGCTTCGCCGACACGATGGGCGAAGCGCTGAAGTCGGTGAGCCAGGCCCAGTCGCAGGCGACCGACTTGTCCGCGCAGTACGAGCGCGGCGAGACGATCGACATCGCCAAGGTGATGCTGGCCCGCCAGCAGGCCTCGGTCGGGTTCGAAGCGACGCTGCAGGTCCGCAACAAGCTCCTTGCCGCGTACAAGGACATCATGAGTATGCCGGTGTAACATGGCGACCCAACTCGTCCCCACCACGCCCGCCGGTCCGTCCGGTTTCGCCAACCCCCTCGCCCAGGCGCGCGGCTTCATGTCGCAGCCCGCGGTCAAGCGCGCGCTGCCGATGATCTTCATGATCGGCCTGATCGCCGCCGCCGCCTTCGCGTGGAGCGCGCTGCGCGTTCCCCCGCAGAAGGTGCTGTTCCCCGGCCTCGGCGATGCCGACAAGTCCGCGGTCATGCAGGCGCTCGACACCGCCAACATCGACAATGGGGTCGATGATACCGGATCGGTCACCGTCGGCGAGGACGATTACCACCGCGCCCGCCTGCTGCTGGCCGGACAGGATCTGCCGAAGGCGGCGCCGGGCGGCTATGCGCTGCTCGACCAGCTGCCGATGGGCGTCAGCCGCGTCGTCGAGGGCGAGCGCGTCAAGCAGGCGCGCGAGACCGAGATTGCCCGCTCGATCCAGGAGATCGACGCGGTCGCCGAAGCGCGCGTCCACCTCGCCACCCCCGAATCGACCATCTTCGTCCGCGACCGTGCGGCGCCGACTGCATCGGTCGTCGTGAAGCTGCAGCCCGGCCGCGCGCTGAGCGACGCGCAGGTACGCTCGATCGTCAATCTGGTCGCCTCCTCGGTGCCGGGCATGAAGCCCGACGCCGTCACGATCGTCGACCAGATGGGCACGCTGCTCAGCAACGGCGACGGATCGGGCGGGATCACCGAGGGCGACAAGCGCCTTGCCATGCAGCGCCAGGTCGAGGAGAAGGTCCGCACCCAGATCGCGCAGCTGCTCACGCCCCTGATCGGCGCGGGCAACTTCACCGCGGAGGTGCAGGCCGACGTCAATCTGGACGAGACGCAGGCGACCCGCGAAACCTACGAGAAGCAGGGCACCGTCCGCGCCGAACAGGGCAGCTGGACCGGCAATCAGCCCGGCGCCGGCACCACGCCCGGCGGCATCCCCGGTGCGCTCAGCAACACCGCGCCCGCTGCATCGACGCTCGCCACCCCCGCGACCGGCGGCACCCAGCCGCCGCCCCCCGGTGCGCCGCAGACGACGCCCGCCGGCCCCGTCACCGATGCGCTGAAACAATCGGACAGCTTCGCCCGCGCCTATGACACCGGCAAGGAGATCTCGGTCAGCCGCTCGGCGCCCGGCGAACTGAAGCGCCTGTCGGTCGCGGTGCTGCTGCGCGAACCCGATAAGGGCCGCCGCACCGCGCTGGAGATCCAGCAGATCACCCAGCTGGTTCAGGCCGCAGTCGGTTTCAATCCGCAGCGTCAGGATCAGGTGCAGGTGATCTCCAAGAAGTTCACCGGCGCGACCGATGCCGCCGCCGCTGCGCCGGCCTGGTATCAGGCGGAATGGGTGCCGATGGTGCTGCGCAACGCCACCGCGCTCGTCATCGCGCTGCTCGTCCTGTTCCTGGGCGTGCGTCCGATGGCGAAGGCGCTGATGAAGAAGCGCGAGGAAGCACCCGCCGGCGCAAAGCTTGCCTTCGCCAACCCCGGCGCCGATCCGTCCGAGCAGCAGGGCGTGCCGTTCGACGGCACCGTCCCGGTGTCGATCGAGATGCTCGACAGCGCGCGCGGCTATGACGACCGCGTCGGTCTGGTGCGTGGCTTTACCCGTGAGAACCCGGCGCGCGCCGCGCTCGCCGTGCGCGACATGATCCGCAGCGGGGACGGCCAGTGAACGTCGAAACCGGAACCCTGGTCGGCCGCGTCTATACCGGCGTCGAGCGTGCGGCGGTACTGATGATGCTGGTCGGCGACGAGGAAGCCGCCGCGATCCTGCAGAAGCTGGACCCCGAAGAGGTGCGCCAGCTGGGCAAGGCGATGTTCGCGGTCGCGGACGTGAGCGAGGAGGAGGTGGAGACGGTGCTGTCCGATTTCACCAACCATGCGCGCGACCGCACCGACATCGGTTTCGACCCGCGCCCGAAGATCGAGGGGATGATGACCCGCGCGCTGGGGCAGGACAAGGCCGACAGCGTGCTGGCGCGCATCACCCCGCCCGAGGCGCAGTGCCAGATCGACCTGCTCGACTGGCTGGACGCGCATGAGATCGCCGGTCTGATCGAGGACGAGCACCCGCAGGTCGCCGCGATCATCATCGCAAATCTGGATGCCGCGATCGCCGCGCAGGTGCTCGAGATCCTGCCCGAGGCCATGCAGCCCGACATATTGCACCGCATCGCCAAGCTCGGGCCGATCACCCCCGAGGCGGTCGAGACGCTGAAGACGATGCTGTCGGCGCGGGTCGGACAGGGCACGTCGTCGGGCGGCACCGGCGTGCAGCTGGGCGGCACCAAGGAAGCTGCGAAGATCATGCAGTCGGCGCGCAAGGCGACCGAGGCGCGGGTGATGCCCAAGCTCCACAAGATCGACAAGGACGTCGCTCGCGCGATCGAGGAGGCGATGTTTGTCTTCGACAACCTGCTGGAGCTGGACGACAAGAACCTGGGCGTGCTGATCCGCAACGTCGACAGCGACGCGCTGGTGCGCGCGCTGAAGGGCGTGGACGAGGCGGTGCGCAACCGGTTCCTCGGCTGCATGTCGGCGCGCGCTGCCGACGGCATCCGCGACGAGATCGAGGGCCGCGGTCCGATGCGCCTATCCGAGGTGCTGGAGGCGCAGAAGATCATCATCGGCGTCGCCCGCGGCCTCGCCAAGGACGGCACGATCATCATGGGCGGGGGCGAGGACGACTATGTCTGAGCTGGCTTCGCGGACCCAATCTCCGTTCGGGCTGAGCCTGTCGAAGCCCTGCCCCTCTTCTTCGTTCGGTACGTGCGGCACAAAGAAGGACAGCCCCCTTCGACTGCCTGCCTGCGGCAGTCGCTCAGGACAGGCTTCGACAAGCTCAGGGCGAACGGTTGGAGGCATTGTCCGATGACCGGCTTCCGTGCCGGCTTCGCCAGCCGCAACGACGGGATCGCAGCGGCGCTCAACGCCGCCTTCGCCGCGCCCGCGCCGTTCGAGACCCGCGATCTGGCCGCACCGCGCGGGTTCGCCGCGCAGGACGGCGGCCCGCGCCATTTCGCGCCGCTCGATCCGGGCGCCAACCCGACCGAGGGCTGGGACCCGCTCGATCCGACGCTCGACCAGCCGAACCACGCCTTTGTAGACCCGCTGACCGCCGCACACGCCGCCGGCCATGCCGAGGGCTATGCCGCCGCGCTGGCCGAAGTCGCCGCGGATGCCGGTCGCGACCGCGCGCTGGCCGAGGCGCTCGGCGAGGCCTTGGGACAGGCGGGCGGCTTCAACCGGGAGGCGCTGGCCAAGCAGCTGCGCCAGACCGTGCTGACCTTGGTCACGCGGCTGGTCGGCGAGATCGGCGTGTCGGCCGAACTGCTGGTGGCGCGTGTCGAATCGGCGGTCGACCTGCTGGCCGACTCGGCCGAAAGCGCGATGCTGCGACTGAACCCCGCCGACGTCGTGCTGGTCGAGGGGCGGTTGCCGAAAACCTTGTTCGCGGTCGGCGATGCGAATGTCGCGCGCGGCAGCTTCGTGCTGGAGAGCGCATCCACCATCGTCGAGGATGGGCCGGACGAATGGCTGCAACAGCTGAACGCCGCGATCGACCGGGTGGCGGTGCCTTCATGCTGAACCGTTTCGCCGATGCCTATCTCGACAGCCTGAACATCGATCACTTCACGCCGCGTCCGCGCGTGTCGGGGCGGCTGTCGTCCTACGACGGCCTGTTGATGGAGGCGATCGGCCTGTCGCTGCCGGTCGGCACCGTCTGTTCGGTGGGCGATGCGGTGGAGGCCGAGGTGATCGGCTTTCGCGGCGGCAAGACGCTGCTGATGAACCTCGGCGGTCCCGCCGCGCTGCTGCCCAACGCCCCCGTCCGCCCGACCGGCGCACCGGGCGAGGCGGAGGTTGGCGCGGCGATGCTGGGACGCGTGGTCGATGGCGCAGGTAAGCCGATCGACGGGCTGGGTCCGATCCGCGGCGCGGGCCGCTGGCCGCTCGCCGGACGCATCCAGTCGCCGCTCGACCGCGGTCGCGTGCGCGAGCCGATGGACGTCGGCGTGCGCGCGATCAACGGCCTGCTGACGATCGGTCAGGGCCAGCGCGTCGGCATCATGGCCGGTTCGGGCGTCGGCAAGTCGGTGCTGCTGGGCATGATCGTCCGCGCGGCAAAGGCGGATGTCGTCGTCGTCGGCCTGATCGGCGAGCGCAGCCGCGAGGTCGCCGACTTCCTGGAAACCAAGATTCACGGCGAGGCGCGTGCGCGCTCCGTCGTCGTCGCCGTGCCCGCCAATCATTCGCCCGTGCTGCGCATCCGCGGCGCGCTGCGCGCCACCGCCATTGCGGAGGCGTTCCGCGCCGAGGGCAAGCGCGTGCTGCTCATCATGGATTCGCTGACCCGCGTCGCCCATGCCGGTCGCGAGATCGGCCTGGCGCTGGGCGAGCCGGCATCGGCGCGCGGCTATCCGCCGTCGGCCATCGCGATGCTGCCCAACCTGATCGAGCGCGCGGGCACCTGCGCGATCACCGGGGGGTCGATCACCGCGATCTACACCGTGCTGGCCGATGGGGACGACGGCAACGATCCCGTCGTCGATTCGGCACGCTCGATTTTGGACGGGCATATCGTGCTGAACCGGGCGCTCGCCGAACGCGGCGTCTACCCTGCGATCGACATCGGCCCGTCGGTCAGCCGCGTGATGACCGACATCGTCGGGCGCCCGCACCAGAATGCCGCGCGCATCCTCCGCCGCCATCTGGCGACCTATGAGGAGAATCGGGATCTGGTGCTGATGGGCGCCTATCGCGCCGGCGCCGATCCCGCGATCGATGCCGCCATCGCCTATCACGGCGCGGTGATGGATTATGTGCGGCAGGACGCCGACCAGATCATCGGCCTTGACGAGGCGGTCACCGAGCTGACCGGCGTGTTCGGCGATGGCTGACAAACATACCAAGCGGCTGGGCCGCCTGCTGCGCGTGCGGACGTTGCAGCTGGGACAGGTGCAGGCACAGGAATCGGCGGCGGGCGCGCGCGTCGACAGCGAATCGGCGCTGAGCGCCCGGATCGCGCAGCTGGCCGATAGCGTCGCGCCGCGCGCGAGCGATGCGGGATTTGCCGCAAGCATGGCGGCGGCAGCCTATTACCGCGACCGGCTGCACGCCTCGGCCGTGGCGGCGGACACGCGCGTGGCGCAGGCTGAAGCCGGACTCGAACGCGCCCGCGCCGCGACGCGCGAGGCACGCCGCGACCAGTCCGCGATCGAGA
The DNA here is from genome assembly GCF_054489605.1 of Sphingomonas sp. RS2018. Lineage (NCBI taxonomy): Bacteria > Pseudomonadati > Pseudomonadota > Alphaproteobacteria > Sphingomonadales > Sphingomonadaceae > Sphingomonas > Sphingomonas sp. RS2018. Next base: position 376,619 of record NZ_JBTMWL010000001.1, on the reverse strand, counting down.
AGCTGATCGTCCGTGCCGAGGCGCAGGTCGCGCTGAAGGAACTGCGCGCGATGGAGGAGGCACCGACCTTCCGCCGCAATCGGCACGATCCTTGCTGAGCTGACCCGCGACGATCCCGTTCGCGAGAGTGCCGACGTGCCAATGATCCAGCTATCCTCATTGCCGACGCCCGGTCCGATCGACATCGGTCGGCCCGCCGCCTCCCCGCTCGGCACCACCAGCGCGTTCACGCTGGCGCTCGCCGAGATGGCGGTGGCCGGCGCCGCGCCGGCGGTGATCGCGCCGGGCGTGCCGATGCAGAGCGTGTCTGTGCCGGGCGTGCCGGGTACGATGCCAACGGCGCTGCCTGTCGCCGACACGGTGGTGGCGACGCCGGCCCTGCAGGATCCTGCCGCGACCGGCAGCGATTTGCCGGTCGCGCCCGCTATGCCGGCGGTGGCGACGCCCGCGCCGGCCGGCATGACGGTCGCGTTCGACGACCTCCCCACGCCAGCGCCTGCCCCGATCCCCGACGTGGTCCCCGTCGCCTTCCGCCCCGGAAAGACCGTAACCGCCGAGCCGGTACCGGCAGGCGCCAAGACGTCGACGCGGCCGGCATTGAGCGACTGGACGCCCGACCTTCCCAATGTCTGCCCCGCCGATCTGCCGAGCGACAGCGACACCCCCGTCGCACCGCCGTCACTGACCCCCGAGATCGCTCCCGCCACGATCGCCGTGGCGGCGCCGGTGGCCCCCGTACCGGTCGCGCCGGTGGAAACGGAGGCTGCGCCGGCGCCGACCGCGCCGGTCGCCGGGATCGATGCGGCTCCAGCAGAGGACGCCGCGCCGATCGTGCCGACCCCGGGCGGCGTCGCACCGAGCGTCCCGGACAAGGCGACGCGCGCGATTAAGCCGGACGCGGAGACTTCGCCCCGCGGTGCGACACGTCACGCCGCCCGCCGGACGCCCGCCGATGCCGTCATCGGTGACGATGCCGCGCCGTCGTCGTCGGACACGTCGGACGATCCGGTGCCCGCGACCGCCGACGCCGCTGTGCCCGCCCGTACGCCGTTCGAGGTATCGCCGCTGCCGGTGCAGCCCGCGACGCAGGTCTCCCCCCCGCCCCTCGCCGCGACGCCACCGGCGCCGCAGGAGGCAGCGGTGGCCGCGTTCGTCAGCGACGCCCCGGTCGTGACCGTCGCTCCGGGTCGGACGCCGGTTCCCACCGCGGCTCCGGTCATGACCGCCGCGCCGAGTCGGACGCCGGTTCCGACCGAGGCTTCGGTCGCGATGATTCAGGTCGCCGACCCGGCGGCCGCCGCCACCGACGCCGCCCCGCCGATCGCCGTCGCAGCCGGGGCGGTCGCCGACGGCGTACCCACCGCAGGCACCAAGGCGAAGGCTGTGTCCGGCACCAGGGGGCGGCCGCTGTCGTCGCTGCCCGCAACCGACGCCATCGTCACGCCGACGCTTCGGCCCGTGCGCGACGCGCGGCCGACGCCGGCGGCGGCACCGTTCGATGTCCGCCCCGCGCTGACGCCGGGACCGGCGCTGCCGCAGGCGCAGCCGGCGACCGTCGATCGCCTCACCATTGTCGCACACGCGACGCTGCCGGTCGCATCCGTGCAGGCGACGACGGACTCCGTGTTCCCCACCGCCGCCCGGGCTCAGGCGACCACGGAAGCGGCGCCTTCCGCCGCCGCGCCCTCTGTTACCCCTGCGGCCGCCGAGCGCCTGTCCTCGCCCGACGCCCCGCGCGTCACCGTCACGGTCGCCGCGCCCGCCGTGGCGCCGACCGCGCCATCGATCCCGCAGCCGGCCGCGCAGGCGTTCGCCGCGGCGATGTTCGCCTTTGCCGAGGACCGGCGCGAGGAGCCGCGCGCCGACGCGCTGCTGTCCGACATCGCCGCCAGCCTGTCGCTGAGCGGCGTCGGCGCGCCCGCCACCGCCCAGCCGACGCCGGTCGCACTCGATGCGCGACTTCCGCTCGTCGACACGACGCGGACCGACTGGATGGAGAAGATGATCGACCGGATCGAGACGATCCAGGGCGAATCGGGCAAGAGCGAGACGCGTATCCGCCTGACCCCCGACGCGCTGGGCAACGTCGACGTCGCCGTCACGCGCGATGCGACGGGCGCGATCCAGCTGCGCATGACCAGCGACAATCCGCACGCCCGCACATTGCTGGCCGAAGCCGCGCCGCGACTCGCCGAAATGGCCGAGGCGCGCGGGCTGAAGCTCGGCGGATCGGGCGTCGATTCGGGCGCGCAGGGTCAGGGCCAGGGCGAGCGCCGGAGCGAGACCGCCGCCCCGCGCCAGCCGCTGCGCGCAGGCCGCACGCGCACCGAGGACACCGGCACCACCACCGACACACGACTCGCCTGAAGGACTGAGAGATGAGCGACACGAAGGACGACGCCAAGCCCGCGAAGAAGAAGGGCAAGATGATGAAGCTGCTGGTACTCGGCGTCGGCCTGCTGGTGCTAGTCGGCGGCGGGGTCGGCGCAGGGCTGTATGCCGCGTCGAGCGGGATGATCGGCGGCAAGCACGACACGGCGGCCGAAGAGGATGCGGACAAGCCGAAGCTCGTCCCGAAATCCGAGGAGAAGCGCGCCGGCGAAGGCGGTGCCGAGGGCGGTGAAGGCGGCGGCGACCATGGCGGCGGCGGCGAGGAAGGCGAAGCTGCGCCTGCCGCCAATTCGCACGCCGGGATGACGACCCCGGCGGGCGAGGGCGGCGATAAATATGCCTCGACCTATTACACCATCGAGAAGGAGTTCACCTCCAACCTGAAAGAGAGCGTCCACTTCATCCAGGTCGGGCTGGCCGTGTCGACGCCGTACGACGACCGCGTGATCGGGAATCTAAAGACGCATGAGATCGCGGTGCGGTCTGCGATCCTGATGACGCTGGGCGACACGGAGGAGGATGCCGTCTTCACCAACGACGGCAAGGAGCAGCTCCAGAAGCGGCTCGTCGCAGCGATCAACGGTGTTTTGAAGCAAAAAGAAGGATTCGGCGGGATTGGTAACGTCTACTTTACCAATTTTGTTGTTCAGTGAGGTGTGGTTAACGGCACGGCAACGGACACGATCGAGCGGCGCGAACGGCCGGCGGGCGGGGCGGAGCATGCCGCGTCGCTGGGCGTCGCCAATCTCAATCCGTTCGGTGACCTGCACACGCTGCAGCATCTGTCGGCCCGGCTGGCGCGCACGCTGCGCGGCGTGTTCGAGCCGGTGCTGCGCACCTCGCTCAGGACCTGGGCCGAGCCGCTGGTCGTCCAGCGCTTTGCCGATTATTCGGCGGAGCGCGACGGCCGGCTGACCGCGTGGCTGCCGCTCGCGATGAACCCCGGCGAATGCCGCGCGCTCGTGGTGTTCGACGGCGGTTTCGTGATCGAGACGCTGGACCTGTTCTTTGGCGGCACCGGGGAGCGTCCGCGCACCCTGCCGACCGAATTCACCCCCGCGACCGAGGCAATGATCGGTCGCCTGGGCCAGATGGTCGCCGAGCCGCTGGGCCGCGCGTGGGAGCCGCTCGCGCGCGTCGCCTTCCGCGGTGCCAACCCCGAAAGCTCGCCCGCGATGCTGGGCATCGACGGTGACGACGCGATGATCGTCACCCGCTTCGCGATCGTGGCTGACGGCCGTGAGCCTGCCTTCATCGATCTCGTCTATCCGGTCGCGGCGCTGAAGCCGTTCGGCGCGACGCTGACCGGCAAGGTGTTGGGCCGCACCGCCGCGCCCGAACCGAAATGGCGCGCCGGCCTGACCCGCGCGGCGATGAACGTGCGCTTCCCGGTCCGCTCCGTGCTGGCCGAGCCGGTGATCCCGCTCGCCACGCTGATGGACCTGAAGGTCGGCGACGTGATCCCGGTCAGCTTCGGCGCCGACGTGGCCGTGATGGTCGGTCGCGATCGCCTGGGCACCGGCACCGTCGGCACGTCGAACGGCAAGGCCGCGATCCGCATCACCCAATTGAACCGAATCGACGAAGAGGACGAGCAATGAACGACATGGCTGGCGGATTTCCCGTCGACGCATCCGTGGCGGCCAATTTCCGGCTGCTGCAGGATGTCGACGTCAAGCTGACCGTCGAGATCGGTTCGACCCAGCTTTCGCTGCGCGAGCTGCTGGCACTCGGCGAGGCGAGCGTGATCGAGCTCGACCGGCATGCCAACGAGCTGCTGGACGTGTTCGTCAACGGCACGCTGATCGGTCGCGGCGAGGTCGTGACCGTCGGCGAGAAGTTCGGCGTGCGGATGACCGAGCTGGTCACCCCCGACAAGCGCGCGAGCCGCTGACGCCATGATGTGGTCCTATATCCTGAAGCTCGTCGTGCTGCTGCCGCTGGTCTGCGGCCTGCTGGTCGGCTGCCTATACCTCTGGCGGCGCCTCGAGGCGCGGATGCCGGGCAATAGCGGCGAGAAGCTGCTGAAGGTGCGCGAGACGATGATGATCTCGCCGGGCCTGCGCCTGGCGGTCGTCGATTTCGAGGGGCGTCGCCTGCTGATCTCGGTCGGCCGCGGCGGCGTCACCCTGATCGACAAGGCCGGCGATCGGACCGGTCTGCGGGTAGACGGTCAGTGACGCTGTTCCCGAACCTCGACAGCGCCACCGGGCGCACGCTGCGCGGGCTGATGCTCGTGTTCGCGGTGATGACGATGATGCTGGTCGCCTTCCCGGCGTTCGCGCAGACCGTACCCCCGGTGCCGCCGCCGGCCGCGCCGGGCGTCGGCGACGCGGTCGACCGCGCGCTGGGCCAGCTGGGTGGCGGCCAGGCGCCGCTGTCGCTGTCGCTGCAAGTCCTCATCATCATGGGGCTGCTGACGATCCTGCCCAGCCTGCTGCTGATGATGACCAGCTTCACGCGCATCGTCATCGTGCTGGCGATCCTGCGCCAGGCGCTTGGCCTGCAGAATTCGCCGCCCAATCAGGTCATCATCGGACTCTCGTTGTTCCTGTCGATGTTCGTGATGGCGCCCGTCATCTCCGAAGTGAACACCAACGCCATCCAGCCCTATGCCGCCGGCCGCATCCAGGCGACACAGCTGATCGAGGAAGGTGGCAAGAGCTTCCATGCCTTCATGGTCAAGCAGACGCGGGTGAAGGACGTGACGATGTTCGCGGGCATCGCGAAGTCGGGCCCCTATGCCAATTCCGCCGACGTGCCGTTCGCCGTGCTGCTGCCCGCGTTCGTCACGTCGGAGCTGAAGACAGCGTTCCAGATCGGCTTCCTGATCTTCCTGCCGTTCATCGTCATCGATCTGGTCGTCGCGACCGTGCTGATGTCGCTCGGCATGATGATGCTCAGTCCGCAGATCATCTCGCTTCCGTTCAAGCTGCTGCTGTTCGTGCTGGTCGATGGCTGGGCGCTGACGATGGGCAGCCTCGCCAACAGTTTCGTGAGTTGACGCGATGGACGCCGATTATTTCCTGACCGTCGCGCGCGAGGCGATGTGGGTGCTGGCGCTGGCGTCGGCCCCGATCCTGATCCCCGCGCTGGTCTCCGGGCTGATCCTCGGCATGATCCAGGCGGCGACGTCGATCAACGAGCAGACGTTGAGCTTCGTGCCCAAGCTGATCGTCGTCGCGGTGAGCATCGTCGTGTTCGGCGCGATGATCCTGGGGCTGCTGAGCGATTTCACGACCAGCATCTTCGAGCGCATTCCGGATCTGGTAAGGTGATGCGCAGCGCGCGCGCGGCCACGTCCGCGCAGACCGCGCAAGCACGGCCGGCCTCGGCAACGCCGTGGACCGACGACGCGGGTTTGCCCGCGTGGCGCGCAGCGTGCGCGCTCTCGCGGTCTGCGTCATGTTAGGCTTCGGTCTCGCCGTCGAACCCCAGCTGTGGACGCTGCTCTTCACGATGATCCGCGTCGGTGCGGCGTTCATCGCGGCGCCGGTGTTCGGCGCGGTCAGCGTGCCGTTGCCGGTGCGGATCGTGCTGGCGGGCGCGATCGGCATCCTCGCGATGAATGCGCGCGTGATCGCGGCACCCGAACAGGTGTTCGCGCTCACCACGTTTCTGTCGGTCGCGGGCGAGGCACTGGTCGGCCTCGCGATCGGTTTCGTGCTGCAGATCGCCTTCGCAGCACCGCTGGTCGCCAGCGAACTGATCGGCACGTCGATGGGCATCGGCTTCGCGCAGGCGATCGATCCGGTGAACGGCGCGTCGTCGCCGGCGATCGGCCAGTTCCTGTCGATCCTGCTGACCCTGCTCTTCCTGTCGGTCGATGGACACCTCATCCTCGTCGATCTGGTCGTGCGCAGCTATGACGCGCTGCCGCCCGGCGCGGCGTGGATCGCGCCCGAGCGGTTGCGCGCCATCGCCTTCTTCGGCGGCTACGCCTTCCTCGCCGGGCTGTTGCTCGCGCTGCCCGTCGGCTTCCTGCTGCTGTGCCTCAACCTCGTCGTCGGCATGATGTCCCGCTCCGCGCCGGCGCTGAATCTGTTCGCGGTCGGCCTGCCCGCCAGCCTGCTGGTCGGCGTCGTCGCGCTGATCGCCGGCATGCCCGCGATGGGCGACTATTTGCTCGTCATCGTCCATGAGACGTTGGAGATGACCGCCCGGCTGGTGCTCGGCTGATGTCGGAGGGCGGCGAGAAGACCGAACGCCCAACACCCAAACGCCTGGAGAAGGCGTGGGAAAAGGGCAACATCCTCAAGAGCCGGGAGTTCGCCTCCGCACTCGGCATCATGGTCGGTTGCGCATGGCTGGCGATGCTGGGGCCGGGGCTGCTGTCGGCGTGCAAGGCGGTGATGGCGGCGGGGTTCACCTTCGGGCGCGCCGACATCGAGCATTTCGAACCATTCCGCCCGCTGGCCGAGGCCGGATGGAAGCTCGCGCCGTCGATGGGCATGTTGTTCGCGGTGTCCGTGATCGCCGCCATCGCCAGCCAGGCGGGTCTGGGCCAGATCGGTTTCAACGCGAAGCTGTGGGCGCCTAAGGCGTCCAAGCTGAACCCCGCCGCGGGCCTGAAGCGCATGTTCGGCGCCAACGGGTGGGTGGAACTCGGCAAGTCGCTGCTGAAGGTCATTCTGCTCGGCGCGATCGGCTATGTCATGCTGTCGCGGATCGCGACCAGTTCGGTCGGCCTGTCGAGTTCGGACTTCCACCGCGCGATCGGCAATCTCGGCGGTACCTTCCTGACCCTACTTTTCGTCATGGCCGGCGGCCTCGTCGTCATCGCGATGATCGACGTGCCGATCGCGGCGTTCCGGCTGAACAAGAGCCTGAGCATGTCGATGGAAGAGGTGAAGCAGGAGCATAAGGACGCCGAGGGCGGGCCGGAGAAGAAGCAGGCGATCCGCAACCGCCGGCACCAAATCATGAAGGGCGGCTTCCGCAAGGCAATGGGCGAGGCGCACGTCGTCCTCACGAACCCCACCCACTTCGCGGTCGCGCTGCGCTACGATCAGGGGCGCGATCAGGTGCCGGTGGTGGTGGCGAAGGGTCGCGGCGCGACCGCGCTGGCGCTGCGCGAACTGGCCGGCGAAATGGCGGTGCCGGTGCTGGAATATCCGGCCCTCGCCCGCGCCGTCTATTATACCAGCAAGGACGGGCAGGAGGTGCGCGACGACCTGTACCTCGCCATCGCGACCGTCCTCGCCTTCGTGTTCGGGGTCAACAAGGCGGCGGGCGGGCTGCAACCGCTGGTCACCGTACCGACGACCGCGCGCTTCGACGAGAACGGGGTGAAGCAGGGGTAGCTTCGACGCGCCCGACCGGGGTGGATGCGGGCAACTCCCCTCCCGTTCGCCCTGAGCTTGTCGAAGGGCTGTCCTTCTTCGTGCCGCTGACGATGCCGCACGAAGAAAGGGCAGTGCTTCGACAAGCTCAGCACGAACGGAAGAGGCGCTTTCCAACCTCCGCCTCCAACGCCAATTCGACCGCAAACCCCTAAACTCCCGCCCCGTCCGGTCGCTATCCCTAGGGAAGGGAATTCGCGTTGGTCGATTCGATTACGAAGACGTTGGGCGGCGGATCGGGGATCGATATCGCCGCGCTCGTCACGACGCTGGTCGATGCGCAATATGGCGCGAAGACCAAGCAGGTCGAGACGCGCACCGAGACGCTGACCGCGCAGGTGTCCGCCGTCTCCACCCTGAAGAGCGGCATCACCACCTTCGCCACCGCGCTCGCCAATCTGGTCAAGGGCGGCACGCTGACCACTGCCGCGACCAGCAGCAACACCGCGATCGTGAAGGCGACCACGCTGCCGGGCGCGCGCAACGCCGGGCTGAACGCGACGGTCGAGGTACGCGCGATGGCGTCGGCGCAGGTCGCCGCGACCGATCCGACGAAGGCGCTGGCCGCCGGCGCGGCGACCGGGTCGGGATCGATCCAGATCAGCTTCGGCAGCGAGGATTCGTCGGGTGTCTTCACCGCCTCCACCACCAGCCCCTTGCCGCCCGCGATCGTCATCGACCCCGCCGACGCGACGCTGACCGGCATCGCCGCGAAGATCAACGCGGCCAAGCAGGGCGTGACCGCGTCGGTCCTGACCGAGAATGGCAAGGAACGACTGGTGCTGAAGGGCACGAGCGGCGCGGAAAAAGCGTTCTCGATCACGGCCACGGACGCTGCCGCCGACCCCGGCCTCGCCGCGATCGTCAACGTAGGCGCCGGTGCCGCCGGCACCAGCATCGCCACCCATGCGCGCGACGCCGTCGTCGCGGTCGACGGCGTCGAGGTGCGCCGCCCGACCAACAGCATCTCCGACCTCGTCCCCGGCGTCCGGCTCGATCTGCAGTCCGCGGTTCCCGGCACGCGCGTGACGCTCGGCGCGACGCCGCCGGTGGATGCGCTAAAGACCGCGGTGAACGACGTCGTCGCGACCTACAACGAACTCTTCGCGACGTTGAAGGCCGCGATCGATCCCGTCGAGGGCAAGCTGGCCGGCGACAGTGCAGCGCGCGAGATGCAGCGCTCGCTCGCGCGCCTGACGATGACCAGCCTGTCGGGCGCAACCGACGGCAGCCCGACGACGCTCGCTGAGCTGGGCGTGCAGACGAACAAGGACGGCACGCTGGAGGTCAACACCGCCAAGCTGGAAAAGGTGATCGCCGCCGCCCCCGATGCGGTCGAGGCGATGTTCGCCGATCGGGGCATCGGCGCATCCGGCCGCGGCATCTCGGCCGCACTCAACGCCATATCGTCGCAGGTAACCAGCCGTACGACCGGCCTCGGCGCGTCGGAAACCCGCTATACTTCGGCGAAGTCGGCGCTCGCCGCCGAGAAGCTCAAGATCGCCACCGCGCAGACCGCCACCACCGAACGACTGACGCAGCAATATGCGACGATGGATGCGCGCGTGTCCGCCTATAAGGCGACGCAGGCGTTCATGAAGGCGCAGGTCGACGCCTGGAACGCCAGCTCATGACGCGATACGCCACCGCCTTTGCGGGTGCGGAGGCCACCTACCGCTCGGTCGATCTGGCCGGGCGCACGGGGGGCGAGGATGCCGCCGGCCTCGTCGGGTTGCTCTATGCCGAGGCTAGCCGCGCGCTGCGCTCGGCGGCATGGGCCGCCGCCAACGGGCGCTACGACCTGAAGAGCGAGCGCGTGACGCGCGCGCTGGTCATCCTGTTCGCGCTGGAGAATGGGCTGGATTTCGAGAACGGCGGCGACGTGTCACGGACGCTGTCGCGCGTCTATCGCGGCGCGCGGACCGAGGTGGTCGACGCCAGCCTGGGCTCGGACCCCGCCCCTTTCCTGTCGGTGGCGACGACGCTGGACGAGATCGCCGGCGCCTGGGCCGCGGCGCGGGGTCGGTGAACCTTCCGCCACGAGGGGTAGGATTGGCGCGCCTTCTCCGCTAGCCACCGCGCCATGAGCCGTCCGCATATCGTCGCCCTGGGCGGCACGACCCGCGCTGCATCCTCGACCGGCCGCGTGCTGCAGGAGGCACTGGACGTCGCCGCGGCGAAGGGCGCGCGCACGACGTTGCTGACCGGGGACGCCATCGCCTTTCCGAACTTCGAGCCCGGATCGACCGGGGGCGACGTCAACGTCGACGCCTTCCTCGCCGCGCTGCGCGATGCCGATGGCGTCATCATCGGATCGCCGGGCTATCACGGCACCTTCTCGGGCATGGTCAAGAACGCGCTCGACCATGTCGAGCTGATGGCCGGCGACGAGCGCCCCTATTTCCACGGGCTGCCGATCGGTCTGGTCGCCACTGCAGCGGGATGGCAGGCGGCGGTGTCGACACTGATCGGCCTGCGCAGTATTACGCACGCGCTGCGCGGCTGGCCGACGCCGCTGGGCGTCGCGATCAACATGGCCGAACCCGATCCGATCGAGCGCGCGCGACCGCAGATCGCGATCATGGTCGGGCAGATGTTCGAGTTCCTCGGTCCCCGCGATTGAGGTTCACCGCGTCCAGTGCTGGTGGACGAAATACCCCGTGACGCCACCCGCGACGAGTACGCAGATCCCGACGATCGCGTCGAACGCCCATGGCTCCTTCGCGAACCACAGCCCCTCGACGTTCATGCCGTACAGGCCGGTGAGGAAGGTGAGCGGCAGGAACACCATCGCAGCGATAGCGATGACGAGGCTGCGCTGGTCGATCAGCTCGCCGCGCAGGTCGGTCAGGGTTTCGTGCATCAGGCCGGCGCGCTCGCGGATCGATTCGACCTCCTCAGCCATGCGCGCAGCGCGGTCGGCGGCGCTCGAGAGATGGAGGCGGTCGTCGTCCTGCAGCCATTCCGCGGGCAGGCCGGCGAGCTTCTCGAGCGCGGCGCGCTGCGGGAACAGGAAGCGGCGATAGCCGATCGCCTCGATCCGCACGCGATTGACGGTGCGGCGCAGTTCGAACGCGGCGTGCGCGTCGAGCCGGCTTTCGCAATCGTCGAGTTCGTCGCCCAGATCGGCGACGACCGGGTCCAGCTCCTCGGTGATGGCGGTGGCGAATTCGGCGATCAGGTCGCCCGGATCGGCGATCGCCCCCGCCGAGACCTTGGCGCGAACGACGTCGAGCGATTCGAGCGGCTTGCGCGTCACCGACACGACCCGGCCAGCGGCGGCATACAGGCGCACGGAGGCCAGCATGTCGCTGCCGACCTTTTCCTGCGACAGGCCGCGCAGGTTGACGAGCGCGCCGTCGCCCATCGCGGTGCAGCGCGGGCGCGTCTCTGCCGCGACCAACCCCTCGATCGCATAGTCGGGCAGCCCGGCTTCATCGGCGAGCCAGCGGCGCGCCTCGTCGTTCGACACGCACAGGTGGATCCACAGCAGGTCGGCGCCCTCGTGCGCCGGCGCGGAGTGGAGCGGGATCGATTCCGCGTGGCTGGCGGTGACGGCAAAGGCGAAGCCGCTCATCGGACGAGATACACGCTGTTGCCGGGCGGCAGGTCGACCGGAGGCGTGCCGGCGATCCGCACCGCATCGGCGCGGGCGCGGTCGAGCACGGCGGGCGCGACATCGGCGTCGTGATAGACGCGGTCGGCTTGCGCCAGCGCGCGGGCGGCGGCGAGAGTCATCATGTCGGGATCGTCGCACGTCACCGCGAAGCGCCGCAAGCCGCCCGCGGGTGCTTCACCGCTCGCCAGCCAGGCGGGCACGTCCCGCGTGTCGGCGAGCGGATCGAGCGCGCCGCCCGGCGACAGCGCCGCGCCGATCGCGCGGCGCCGATCGCCGCCGTCGGGCCAGCGCACGCGCATCGCGTCGCGCGAATCGTGCAGCAAGCGGGCAAGGCTGCCGAGGCCGGCGGGCAGCCACGCCTCCAGCCGCTGGCGCAGCGCCGCGGCCAGCCCCGCCGACACGCCGCCGGTGCCGATCGCGACGATCACGTCGCCACGCTCGACGATCGCAGGCAGGGTGAAGTCGCACAGATCCGGCCGGTCGACCGCGTTGACCAGCACGCCCCGCGCCTTCAGCCGGTGGACCGCGGCTTCGTCGTCCGCGACGATCGCCAGCGCCGCCGGCGCCTCCTCACCAACCACCACCGCCCCGGCGCGTTCGAGCAGGCGCCGCTTGGCCTCCGCGGGCTCGCCGTCGCCGACGAGGATGACCGGGCGGCCGTTCAGCCGGACGAAGAGGGGGAGGCTGTGCATGTCAGCGCGCTGCCATCATCCAGCCGTGCTCCCGCGCCGACCCCTCACAGCCAGTCCGGCACGCGTTCCGCGGCCATGATCGTGCTTGGATCGATGCGATCGGCGACCACCGCGAAGCGGTCGCCGTCGACCAGCACCTCGGGCACCAGCGCGCGGCTGTTATAGGTCGATGCCATCGTCGCGCCGTACGCGCCGGCGGTGCGGAAGACGGCGAGGTCGCCGCCGGCCACGGTGTCGATATCGCGGTGCATCGCGAAGGTGTCGCCGCTCTCGCACACTGGCCCCGCGATGTTCGCGGTCATGCGGTCGCCGGTGGGGCGGACGGCGGCGAAGTCGTGGAAGGCGTCGTAGAGCGCGGGGCGGGCGAGATCGTTCATCGCGGCATCGACGATGACCCAGGGGTCGCCGACGCCGGGCTTCACCCAGATCACCTGCGTCGCCAGCACGCCCGCATTTCCTGCGATGACGCGGCCGGGCTCGAACATCAGCGTCACGCCCCAGTCGCGCGTCACCCGCGCGACCATCTCGCCGAGTTCAGCGGGGCTCGGGAACACGTCGTCGGTGCGATAGGGCACGCCCAGACCGCCACCCAGATCGACATGGGTGATGGTGTGGCCGTTGCCGCGCAGTTCCGTTACCAGCTCGCCGATGCGCGTATAGGCCCGCTCCAGCGGGGCGAGGCTCTGCAGCTGGCTGCCGATATGGATGGCGACGCCGCGCAAGTTCAGGCCGGGCAGGCCTGCCAGCCGGTCGAAGATACCGGCCGCATCGCTGATCGCGACGCCGAACTTGTTCTCCGCCTTGCCGGTCGAGATCTTGGCATGGGTGCCGGCATCGACATCCGGATTGACGCGCAACACGGCGGGCGCGATGAGTCCACGCTCGGCAGCAAGCGCGGCGAGCACCTCGCCCTCCTCCTCCAGCTCCAGATTGAACTGGCCGATACCCGCGTCGAGCGCGTCGGACAGCTCGCGCACCGTCTTGCCGACGCCCGAGAAGACGATGTCGGCGGGCTTCATCCCCGCCGCGATCGCGCGGCGCATCTCGCCGCCCGAAACGACGTCGGCACCATAACCCTCGTTCGCCAGCACGCGCAGCACGGCGAGGTTCGGGTTCGCCTTGATCGCATAGGCGAGGTGGACGTCGCCCGCGGCGCGCAGCCCTTGCGCGAACACTTGCGCATGGCGCGCGAAGGTGCCGCGCGAATAGATGTAGACGGGGGTGCCGATTTGTTCGGCGATGGTGCGGACGGGGACGTCCTCGACGTACAATTCGCCGTCGCGATAGTGGAAATGGTCCATCGATAAGTCTCAGTTCGGCGGAAGGTCGAAGTCGTCAGGCGCGCGGCGTTCGCTCGATTTGAGCAGTTCGTCGCTGCGCAGCGGGCGCGCCTGGGTCGAGGGGGTCAGCAGCTGCGCCGGGGTCGGCGTGGCGAGCGCGCCATAGGGTTTGACCGGCAGCGACGCGCCCGCCGCGGGCTTCAGTTCGCCGCGACCGCCGCAGGCGGCGAGCGACAGGGCGGACAGAACAACGAACGCAGCTCTCATGCTTCCTCCTCCCGCGCGGTGCGCGCGGCGGCGATGGCGGCGCGGACGCGGACCGGCGCGGTGCCGCCGAAGCTGGTGCGGCTGGCGACCGAAGCATCGACCGTCAGCACGCCGTAGACGCGATCGTCGATACGCGGATCAATCACCTGCAGGTCGCCGAGCGGCACCGCGTCGAGCTTCACGCCCAGCGCCTCGGCCCGCGCCACCGCGCGACCGGTGATGTGATGCGCCTCGCGGAACGGGATGCCGCCCTCGCGCACCAGCCAGTCGGCGAGGTCGGTGGCGGTGGCGAAGCCGGCCTCGGCCACATCGCGCATCCGGGTGGTGCGGAACGCCGCGCTCTCCACCATGCCGGTCATCGCCGCGATCGAGAGCGCGAGCAGGCCGTGGCATTCGAACACCGGCGGCTTGTCGTCCTGCATGTCCTTTGAGTACGCGAGCGGCAGACCCTTCATCGTCACCATCAGCCCGGTCATCAGCCCGACGATGCGCCCCGAATGCCCGCGCACCAGCTCGGCGGCGTCGGGGTTGCGCTTCTGCGGCATGATCGAGCTGCCGGTCGACCATTGGTCGCTGAGCGAGACGAAGCCGAACGGCTGCGACGCCCACAGCACGAATTCCTCGGCCAGGCGCGACAGGTGCAGCGCGCATTGCGTCGCGGCGGTCAGATATTCGATCGCGAAGTCGCGGTCGCTGACCGCATCGAGGCTGTTCGTGGTCGGACCGTCGAAGCCGAGCGCAGCCGCCGTCATGTCGCGGTCGAGCGGGAAGCCGGTGCCGGCCAGCGCCGCCGAGCCGAGCGGGCAGCGGTTGAGCCGCGCCCGGGCGTCGCGGAACCGGCTACGGTCGCGCGCGATCATGTCGTGATACGCCATCAGGTGATGGCCGAGCGTCACCGGCTGCGCGCTCTGCAGATGGGTGAAGCCCGGCATCACCGCATCGGCATGTTCGTCGGCACGGGCGATCAGCGCGTCCTGGAACGCGCCCAGCGCCGCCTGCGTCTGATCGATCGCGTCACGCACCCACAGGCGGAAGTCGGTCGCGACCTGGTCGTTGCGGCTGCGCGCGGTGTGGAGGCGCCCCGCCACCGGCCCGATGCGCTCGGCCAGCCGCGCCTCGGTCAGCATGTGGATGTCCTCCAGCGCCAGATCCTCGGGCACGCCGTTCTCGGCATAGTCCGCGGCGACGGCGTCCAGCCCGGCGGCGATCGTGTCGGCATCGGCGGCGTCGACGATCCCCGCACTGGCCAGCATCGCGACATGCGCCTTCGACCCCGCAATGTCCTGCGACCACATTTGCTTGTCGAACGGGATGGAGGCATTGATCGCGCGCATCACCGCCGATGGTCCTTCGGCGAAGCGGCCGCCCCACATGGTGTTGGAGGAATTCATGCGCTCGACGATCGTCCCGGTTCTGAGTCTGGCTGCGATGGCCCTGCTGGCCGGGGGTTGCGATAGGCAAGTCGCCCCCGCCCCGCAAGGAAACGTCGCGGTTGCGGCGAACGTGGTGAGCAGCGACGAGGTGCAGCCCGACGAGGTTCGGCCCGGGGCCACGGCGGATACCGCCCCGGCGAAGGGCGGCGCGATCGACACCAGCCATGCTGGCGAACCCGCCCCGACCCACAGCTTCACCGACGCGAGCGGGGCGACGAAGACGCTGGCCGACTATCGCGGGCGGCCGGTGCTGGTGAACCTGTGGGCGACGTGGTGCGTGCCGTGCATCCGCGAACTCCCGACCCTCGACGCGCTGGCGGCGCGGGAAACGGGCAAGCTGCACGTGCTACTGCTGAGCCAAGATACCGACCCTACGAAGGTGCCGCCGTTCGTGCAAAAGCGTGGCGTGACGGCGCCGGTGTTCACCGATGCGAAGATGGCGTGGCTGCCGTCCTTCACCGCGACGCTGCCGACGACGGTGCTGTTCGATTCGGCCGGCAAGGAAGTGTTCCGGGTGGTCGGCGACCGCGACTGGGCGTCGGCGGAAACGGCGAAGGCGATCGCGGCGGCGAGGTAGGTGTCTATACGCCAACCGTTCGTGCTGAGTAGGGGCTGAGCGAAGTCGAAGACCCGTATCGAAGCATCTTTCGATACGCCGCTTCGACTTCGCTCAGCGGCTACTCAGGACGAACGGCTGGTAATTCTATTGCGCCGTTACATTCCTGCCCCACGGCACCCGCCGCGCGGTCAGGATCTTCACCTGCGGCTCGAGCATCTGGCCCTTCATCACGCCTTCGCCCTGCGTCGGCGAGGTGGGCGCGGCGAGGATCGCCTTCACCACGTCCATCCCTTCGGTCACGCGCCCGAAGGCGGCGAAGCCCGGATTGTCGCCGCGCGCGTCCAGCCCCGTCATGTCGCCGACCATGATCGTGAAGTCCGCCCGCGCGGTGCCCGGCGCATTGCGCGCGATCGAGACCGCGCCATCGGTGTGGCTGAGCCCGGTTCGGCTGGTCGGCTCATGCGCGATCGGTGGGAACAGCATGGCGGGATCGCGCACCCCCGCCTGGATCAGCCCGCCGCCCCACGACACGTTCATCGCGCGGTAGAAGGATATGCCGTCGAACCGCCTGGCATCGACGTAACGCAGGAAATTCGCGGTGGTGATCGGCGCGCGATCCTTCTCCAGCGCGATCGTGATCGGGCCTCTGGTCGTCGTCAGCCGCACGGTAACCGTGGCGGGCGGCGGTGCTGCCGGCGGGACGGGCGCGGGCGGCGCCGTCTGCGCGGTGAGAAGCAGGGCGGCGAGCGACAGGGCGAATCGGGCGATCATGCCCGCGATGCTACCGCGCGGGCCCCACACGGCCAAGCGCGGCGGGCTGGATCAGCGATGGTGGAAATGGATGCCCGACAAGGACTCGAACCTTGATTGACGGAGTCAGAGTCCGCTCTCTTACCATTAGAGGATCGGGCAATCGGCGGTGTCTCTAAGTGGCGGATTTCCGCGGGTCAAGCCTTTCCCACCCCGATCCGTGCAACAAGAGTTATGTCGCACGTGCGACATGGCTCCCCCGATCGGCTCGCCCCGGGTGTCCGCCGCCTTGTCGTTTCCCCGCCGACGCGCTAGCTCTGGTGCCAAGCACCGAACGGCCGGGACGCGGCCGTGACGGACGAGAACATAAAGATAGTGAGTATACGGCCGTGGGGGATTCGACCGCCCAGCCGTTCGGCCCGCGCCGCCAGGCGCCCCGTCCGGCCCGACAGCCGCCTCCGCCGCCGCCCGCGGCGGTCCCGCCGTCACGCGGGCGGTGGCCGCATGCGCGCCATTATGCGGCGCTGGATCTGGGCACCAACAACTGCCGCCTGCTGATCGCGCGACCGCAAGGATCGGGCTTCGCCGTCGTCGATGCGTTCAGCCGGATCGTGCGGCTGGGCGAGGGGCTGGCCGCGACCGGGCGGCTGTCGGACGAGGCGATCGAGCGGACCATCGCGGCGCTGCGCGTGTGCGCGGACAAGCTGAAGCGGCGCGACGTCGCGCTGGCGCGGTCGGTCGCGACCGAGGCGTGCCGTCGCGCCTCCAACGGCCCCGCCTTCATCCGCCGCGCTTTCGAGGAAACGGGCATCATGCTCGACATCATCTCGGCGGAGGAGGAGGCGCGGCTGGCGGTGCTCGGCTGTCATGCGCTGATCGAGCCGGGCGACGGCGCGGCGCTGGTGTTCGACATCGGCGGCGGTTCGACCGAGCTGGTGCTGGTCGACACGCGCGGCGAGACGCCCGCCATCCTCGACTGGCACAGCGCGCCGTGGGGCGTGGTGTCGCTGACCGAACATGTCGGCGACAGCAGCCCGAGCGGCTATGGCCGGATGCGCGCGCTGGTGCGCGAGGCGTTCGCACCGTTCGCGGCACGCCTGCCGAGCGAAGGGCAGCTGCGGCTGCTCGGCACGTCGGGGACGGTCACGACGCTGGCGAGCGTGCATCTGGGCCTGTCGAGCTATGACCGGTCGGCGGTCGACGGCCTGCTGATGCCGTCGGCGGCGATGCGCGCGGTGAGCGCGCGGATCGCGGCGCTGGACGTGCCGGGCCGCGCGAAGATCGCCTGCATCGGCACCGAGCGCGCCGACCTGGTCGTCGCCGGCTGCGCGATCCTGGAGGAGATATTGGATATATGGCCGGCCGAACAGATCGGGATCGCCGACCGCGGCATCCGCGAGGGCATCCTTCGCCGGCTGATGGGGCCGCGCGCGTGAGGAGTCTGCGATGAGCCGCGGCGGCGGCGGCGGCCATATCCGCGTGAAGACCGGGCGCGGGCGCACTGCGCAATCGACCCGCTGGCTGGAGCGACAGCTGAACGATCCGTACGTGAAGCGAGCGAAAGCGGAGGGCTATCGCAGCCGCGCCGCCTACAAGCTGATAGAGCTGGACGAGCGCTTCACCGTGCTGCGCGGGTCGAAGCGCGTCGTCGACCTGGGGATCGCGCCGGGCGGATGGGCGCAGGTGGTGCGCAAGCAGATCCCGAAGGCGGCGATCGTGGGCATCGACCTGTTGCCGGTCGATCCGATCGAGGGCGTGACGATCTTTCAGATGGATTTCATGGACGATGCCGCACCCGCCGCGCTGGTCGACGCGCTGGGGGGCGCGCCCGACCTCGTGCTGTCGGACATGGCCGCCAACACGGTCGGTCACCCCCAGACGGATGCGCTGCGCACGATGGGGCTGGTCGAGACCGCACTGGCGTTCGCGATCGACGTGCTGTCGCCGGGGGGTGCGTTCGTGGCGAAGGTGTTTGCAGGCGGGGCCGACTCTGCGCTGGTGGCGGAGATGAAGCGCAACTTCACGAGCGTGAAGCATGCCAAGCCGCCCGCGAGCCGCAAGGGGTCGAGCGAGTGGTATGTCGTCGCGCAGGGGTTCAAGGGGCGAGGCAGTCCCCGGCTTGCCGGGGACGAATAGCCGAGCCCCGGCCGGCGGGTGCAACCCGACCGACGACGCGGCTTTGCCGCGGCGGGCTACTGCTCTTCTTCCCCAAGCGCGATCGCGTGCGGCATGAAGAATCGCAGCCCCTCGACAAGCTCAGGACGAACGGTGGTCGGTACCCTCACTCCACCTGATCGACATACTCCCCATAGCCCTCGCGCTCCATCTCCGCCTTCGGCACGAAGCGCAGCGCCGCAGAGTTGATGCAGTAGCGCAGGCCGCCGCGGTCGCGCGGGCCGTCGGGGAAAACGTGCCCCAAATGGCTGTCGCCATGCGCCGAACGCACCTCCGTGCGGATCATGCCGTGGGTGGCGTCGCTCAGTTCGGCGACGTTGGCGGGCGCGATCGGCTTGGTGAAGCTCGGCCAGCCGCAGTGCGAATCGAACTTGTCGGCCGAGGCGAACAGCGGCTCGCCCGAGACGATGTCGACATAGATGCCCGGCTCCTTGGTGTGGAGATATTCGCCGGTGCCAGGGCGCTCGGTGCCGCTGCGCTGGGTCACGTGGAACTGCTGGGGCGTCAGCTTCGCGATCGCCTCGTCGGTCTTGCGGTACTCGGTCATCATGCGCTCTCCGCCTGCACGGGATGTTTGCCTTCGGCGAACTCCTCGACGATCTTCGCGCAGAAGGCGGGCAGGTCGTTCGGGTCGCGGCTGGTGACGAGGCCTTCGTCCACGACGACCTCCTCGTCCACCCAATTGCCGCCGGCATTCTCGATGTCCGTACGGATGCTGGCGTAGGAGGTTAGCGTGCGGTCCTCGACGACATCGGCCTCGACCAGCACCCACGGGCCGTGACAGATCACGCCGACCGGCTTTTCTGCCACGAAGAAGTCGTGGACGAAATCGACGACCGCGTCCGAACTGCGCAGCTTGTCCGCGCCGACCGTCCCGCCGGGGATGACGAGGCCGTCGAAGTCGGCCGCATCGACGTCGTCGATCACCTGATCGACGGTGTAGGTTTCACCGGGGTCGAGATCGTTGTTGACCGTCTGCGCCTCGCCCGCCTCCAGCCCGACCACGACGACGCGGCCGCCGGCCTGCTCGATCGCCGCTTTCGGCTTGGCGAATTCGGGATCCTCGGTCCCGCGCGGGGCGATGAGGATGGCGATGGTCTTGCCGTCGAGCGTCATGCGTATGTCCTTGGCCGATAGGAGGGAGGTTCGGGGCAGGAACGCGCGGGGGTTGGGGGTGGTTGCGGTATGAGCCACCTATCCCCCGTTCGTGCCGAGCGAAGTCGAAGCACCTTTTGGAGAGATGCCCTTCGACTTCGGGTCGGGTGAACGGGGGGCGCTCCACCGCGGTCGCGACGCGGGAGTAAATCCCGCGTCGTCGGTCGGCGCCATGGCGCCGCCGGCCGCGCTTGCTGTTGCCGCGCGCAGCTTTCGCTGCGGCGGCATCGGCATTCGCCTACAGCTTCTCGGTCAACTCCGGGACGATCTTGAACAGGTCGCCCACCAGGCCGACGTCGGCGACCTGGAAGATCGGCGCGTCCTCGTCCTTGTTGATGGCGATGATGACCTTCGAGTCCTTCATGCCGGCCAGATGCTGGATCGCACCGGAGATGCCGACCGCGATATAGACTTCCGGGGCGACGATCTTGCCGGTCTGGCCGACCTGATAGTCGTTGGGGACATAGCCCGCATCGACCGCCGCGCGGCTGGCGCCGACGGCGGCGCCGAGCTTGTCGGCCAGCGGCTCGATCAGCTGGGCGAAGTTTTCACCATTCTGCAGCGCGCGGCCGCCCGACACGATGATCTTGGCGCTGGTCAGCTCCGGGCGTTCCAGCTTGGCGATCTCGGCATTGGTGAAGGTCGAGACACCCGCGTCGGTTGCGCCCGACACCGCCTCGATCGTGCCCGAACCACCCTCGGTCGCAGCCTTGTCGAACGCGGTGCCGCGCACGGTCAGCACCTTCTTCGCGTCCTTCGTCTGCACGGTCGCGATCGCATTGCCGGCGTAGATCGGTCGCGTGAACGTGTCCGGCCCTTCGACCGACAGGATATCGCTGATCTGCATCACGTCGAGCAGCGCGGCGACGCGCGGCGCGATGTTCTTGCCGTTCGATGTGGCCGGCGCGACGAAGGCATCGTGATCGGCCATCAGCGTCGCGATGAGCGGCGCGACATTCTCGGCCAGCGCATGCGCCAGCGATGCGTCGTCGGCGACATGGACCTTGCCCACGCCGACGATCTTCGCGGCTTCCTGCGCGACCGCATCGACGCCCTGTCCGGCGATGATCAGATGGACTTCACCCAGCTGCGACGCAGCAGTGACGGTGGCGAGCGTTGCATCCTTGACGGTGGTGCCGTCGTGTTCGACCCAAACCAGAGTCTTCATCGGTTAGACCTTTCCGGAACCGGTTCGCCCTGAGCGACATCGAAGGGCATGGCATCCACGTGCTTCGACTTCGCCCAGCACGAACGGTGATTAGTTGACCACGCCCAGCGTCTTCAGCTTCGACACCAGCTCGTCGACATCGGCGACCTTGACGCCCGCCTGTCGCTTCGACGGCTCCTCGACCTTCAGCGTCGTCAGCCGCGGCGAGACGTCGATGCCGTAGTCGGCGACGGTCTTCTGCGCCAACGGCTTCGACTTCGCCTTCATGATGTTGGGCAGCGAGGCATAGCGCGGTTCGTTCAGGCGCAGGTCGGTGGTGACGATCGCGGGAATCGACAGCGTGTCGGTCTCCGCACCGCCGTCGACCTCACGCGTCACCGCGACCTTGCCGTCGGCGACCTCGACCTTGCTGGCGAAGGTGCCCTGCCCCCAGCCGGTGAGGGCTGCGAGCATCTGGCCGGTCTGGTTGTTGTCGTCGTCGATGGCCTGCTTGCCAAGGATGACCAGGCCGGGCTGTTCTTCGTCGCACACCGCCTTCAGCAGCTTGGCGACGCCGAGCGGCTCGACCTTCTCGTCCGACTGGATCAGGATCGCGCGGTCGGCGCCCATCGCAAGTGCAGTGCGCAGCGTCTCCTGCGCCTTGGCCTCGCCGATCGAGACGGCGACGATCTCCGTCGCGACGCCCTTCTCCTTCAGGCGAATCGCTTCCTCGACCGCGATCTCGTCGAACGGGTTCATCGACATCTTGACGTTGGCGAGATCGACGCCCGACCCGTCCGCCTTCACCCGCGGCTTCACGTTGTAGTCAAGCACGCGCTTGACGGACACCAGCACCTTCATCGCGGCTCCTTGCTGCGACCTTTGCGCGGTCGCGTCGGCTGTTCCCTAGGCGGCTTTTCCGGGCTTTCGCAAGTCCGGTACGGAATCCGCCCGCTGCCGTAGCGTCTGAACGAACGAGGGCCCGGGCGTTTCCACCCGGGCCCCAGCGAATCGTCCTTCGAGCGAAAGGTCAGGCGACCTTCTGCACCTCGGCGACGATCTTGCGGGCGGCGTCGCCCAGGTCGTTGGCGGGAACGATGGCGAGGCCGGAGTTGGACAGGATTTCCTTGCCCTTCTCGACATTGGTACCCTCCAGCCGGACGACCAGCGGCACCGACAGGTTCACTTCCTTGGCGGCAGCGACGATGCCGTCGGCGATGATGTCGCAGCGCATGATGCCGCCGAAGATGTTGACCAGGATGCCCTTCACGTTCGGATCCTGCAGGATGATCTTGAACGCCGCGGTCACCTTCTCCTTGTTGGCGCCGCCGCCGACGTCGAGGAAGTTGGCCGGGAACATGCCGTTCAGCTTGATGATGTCCATCGTCGCCATGGCGAGGCCGGCGCCGTTGACCATGCAGCCGATGTCGCCGTCGAGCTTGATATAGGCGAGGTCGTACTTCGACGCCTCCAGCTCGGCAGGATCCTCCTCGGTCTCGTCGCGCAGTTCGGCGAGATCCTTGTGGCGGAACATGGCGTTGCCATCGAAGCCGACCTTGGCGTCGAGGACCATCAGCTTCCCGTCGTCGGTGACGGCGAGCGGGTTGATCTCGATCTGCTCGGCATCGGTGCCGATGAAGGCGTCGTACAGCTTCGACGCGGTGTTCGCGGCCTGCTTGGCGAGGTCACCGGTCAGCTCCAGCGCGGCGGCGACGGCGCGGCCGTGGTGCGGCATGAAGCCGGTCGCGGTGTCGATGTCGATCGAGTGGATCTTCTCGGGCGTGTCGTGCGCCACCGTCTCGATGTCCATGCCGCCCTCGGTCGAGGCGACCATCGAGACGCGGCCCGTCGCGCGGTTGACGAGCAGGGCGAGGTAGAATTCCTTGGCGATGTCGACGCCGTCGGTCACGTACAGGCGGTTGACCTGCTTGCCCGCATCGCCCGTCTGGATGGTGACGAGCGTGTTGCCGAGCATGTCGGTCGCCGCCGCGCGAACCTCGTCCTCCGTCTTCGCGAGGCGGACGCCGCCCTTCGCGTCGGGGCCAAGTTCCTTGAACTTGCCCTTGCCGCGGCCGCCGGCGTGGATCTGCGCCTTCACGACATAGAGCGGCCCGGGCAGCTTCTTCGAAGCCTCGACCGCTTCCTCGACGCTCAGCGCGGCGAAGCCCGCGGGCACGGGAACGCCGAACTTCGCCAGCAATTCCTTCGCCTGATATTCATGGATGTTCATGGGGCGGCCTCGCCTTATATTAGGGTCCGAACGATTATCGGCCCTTTCGCACAGGCAGGCGGGTGAATCCACCCCGCAATTTGGGGCCGAGCCACCTTATTGAGAATGCGTCGCGATATAGATATGTCCATCCTTCACGGCATCCTGCTCTTCGTCGCGACGGTGATCTTCATGGAGGGGTTCGCCTATGTCATGCACCGCTGGGTCATGCACGGCCCCGGCTGGTTCCTGCACGCCAGCCACCACCGCGAACGCCACGGCAATTGGGAGTGGAACGACCTGTATGCGGTGATCTTCGCGGTGCCGTCGATCGTGCTGCTGCTGGGCGGGGTGCAGCTCGGCTGGTGGCCGGGCTTTGCGTGGATCGGCGCGGGGATCGCGGCGTACGGCGCGATCTATTTCGGCTTTCATGACGTCATCGTCCACCGCCGCCTGCCGACGCGATACCTGCCCAAGTCACGCTACATGAAGCGGATCGTGCAGGCGCATCGGCTGCACCACGCGGTCGAAACGAAGCGCGGGACGGTCAGCTTCGGCTTCCTGTGGGCGCCGAAGCCCGAAGACCTGAAGGCAGAGCTGAACCGCCGTCGCAACGCCGGTGTGCGTGCGCCGCGCGGGCGGGAACCGGCGGAATGAGGGTGGTCGACTGGATCGCGCGGACGGCGATGCTGGTACTGGCGAGCCTCGCCACGCTGGCGCTGATCGGATCGCTGGCGAGCGTGTCCGACTCCGCGCTAGGCGATGCGGTGCCGGGTGTCGTTAGCCGGCCCGATGTTGGCGAGGCCGAGAGCGGCGCCACCGCCCTACCGACGCCAGCATCCGACGTGCAGCCCGATGCTCCGCCAGAGGGCGCCGCGACGGAGATGCGTCGCGCGTCACCCGCCCCCGCCGCTCCTACCGACGACATTGCCCGCTGGCTGAAGGCGCTGACCTACGCCGTCATCGCGCTTGCCGCCTTCGCCGCGGCGGGCGTGGTCGCGCTGGTGCGGATCGCCGGACATCTCGACCGCGCGACGCTGCGTTGAGCGATCTCGCTGCGCTCGGCCCCGGTTTCTGGGCGGTGGCGATCCTTGCCGTGACGATGCTGGGCCTCGCCAAGGGCGGGTTCGCGGGCATGGGATCGCTGTCGCTGCCGCTGATCGCGCTGACCATATCGCCGGTCCGCGCGGCGGCGATCGTGCTGCCGATCCTGATCGTGCAGGATGTCGTCGGCGTCTGGGCGTTCCGCCGCGACTGGGACGGTCGCGTGCTCGGCTGGATGCTGCCGGGCGCGGTCGTCGGCATTGCGCTCGGCTATGTCTATGCCGCCAGCGTCTCGGTCGACCTGGTGCTGGGCGCGGTGGGCGGTATCTCGCTGCTGTTCGGCGCGTACCGCCTGTGGGTGGCGCGGCGCGGGCTGCCCGATGCGGGCGGATCGCCCGGCTGGGTCGGCACATTGTTCGGTGTGGCATCCGGCTTCACCAGCCAGATCGCGCACGCGGGCCAGCCACCGTTCCAGCTATGGGTGCTGCCCCGCCGGCTGGAGCGCGACGTGCTGGTCGGCACCACCGCGATCTTCTTCGCGGTGGTCAACTGGGTGAAGGTGCCCGCCTATATCGCGCTCGGCCAGTTCACGCCGGCCAATCTGACCGTCGCCGCCGCGCTGATGCCGGTCGCGATCCTGTCGACGATCGCGGGGGTCTGGTCGGTGCGCCGCATCGCGCCCGATCGCTTCTATACGACGATCTATGTGCTGATGATGCTGGTCGGCGCGAAGCTGTTGTGGGACGCGGCGACCTGACGCACGCCCGGAATAGCGGAGCCGTTCCTTTCCCGTTCACCTTTCCGGCGCGAGGATGAGTCGTTTCGTCGCAAGGGCTTGGGGCAAACGCTTGCCCCGCCGCCGGCGACGGGCAAGGCTTGGTTCCGGGGAAAGGGCGTTTCGACCACAGTGGCATTTCTGGCGAGTTTCACACGACTGGAGCGGGCGGCGACGCTGATGGGGCTGGCCCCCGTCGCGCTGATGGGGGCGGGCGTGCATGCGATCGACCCCGGTCAGGAGCGTCTGCCCGCGCCGACCTATCGCTCGTTCCTGCCCGTGCCCGACGCCGCGGCGCGCTCCCCCGCCCCGCAGGCGCTGCGCGGCGGGATCAAGGCGCTGCGCGACGGGTTCGACGGCCTCGCCGGCATATCGGTGCGCAGCGTCGACGACGGCTGGGTGATCGACAGCGTCGATGCCGATCGCCGCATGCCGCAGCAGAGCGTGTCGAAGCTGTGGGTCGCGCTGACCGTGCTCGACAAGATCGATGCGGGCAAGCTGTCGCTCGATACGCCGGTCGTCATCCGGCGCGAGGATCTGACGCTGTTCCATCAGCCGGTCGCGACGCTGGTGGCGAAGGACGGCGTCTACAACACGACCGTCCGCGACCTGCTCAACCGCGCGATGACGCAGAGCGACAATACCGCCAACGACAGCCTGCTGCGCACGGTCGGCGGGCCGGCGGCGGTGCGCGCGTTCATCGCCAAGAACAATCTCGGCGCGATCCGCTTCGGCCCCGGCGAACGACTGCTGCAGTCGAAGACCGCCGGGCTGACGTGGCGGCAGGATATGTCGATGGGTCGCTCCTTCGAGGCGGCGCGCGCCAAGCTGCCCGCCGAAGTGCGCCAGACCGCGTACCAGAGCTATATCTCCGACCCGCCCGACGGCGCCGCGCCGGCGGCGATCGCGGGTGCGCTCGTGAAGCTGAAGCGCGGACTGCTGCTCTCGCCCGCCTCCACCGCCTATCTCATCAGGACGATGGAAAGCTCCAAGACCGGCAAATACCGCATGCGCGGCGCGGTGCCGCCGGGGTGGAGCTTCGGCCACAAGACCGGGACCGGCCAGGACCTGCTCGGCCGCACCGCCGGCTACAACGACGTCGGCCTGCTGATCGCGCCCGACGGCCGCAGCTATGCCATCGCCGTCATGATCGGCGACACCCGCCGCCCGATCCAGCAACGCCAGCTGCTGATGCAGGGCGTGGTGGCGCAGGTGGTGGCGAACCACCAGGGGCAGGGGTTCGCGGATCGGTAGTTGGGGCGGGATTGTACCCGCCTTCCAAACAGACCTGCTCGCCCACCCCTCATACCCGTTCGTGCTGAGCGCAGTCGAAGCACCTGCGCGTCCCAGGGCCTTCGACTACGCTCAGGGCGAACGGAGGGGGTGGAGCGCTGCCTATACCTAAGCATTTGAGGCCACCCCCCGCCCCTGCTATCCGCTAGCCCATGCCCCACCTCTACCTCGTCGACGGCTCCGGCTATATCTTTCGCGCCTATCACCGCCTGCCGCCGCTGACGAACAAGCACGGCGAGCCGGTGGGCGCGGTCTATGGTTATACGACGATGCTGTGGAAGCTCGTGAACGAGCTGCACGCCGCCGACGGGCCGACCCATATGGCCGTGGTGCTCGACAAGTCGTCGCAGTCGTTCCGCAACCAGCTCTACGACCAGTACAAGGCGCATCGGCCGCCGCCGCCCGAGGATCTGGTCCCGCAGTTCCCGATGATCCGCGACGCCACGCGCGCCTTCTCGCTGCCGTGCATCGACGAGGAAGGGTGGGAGGCGGACGACCTGATCGCCAGCTATGCGAAGGCGGCGCTGGCGCAGGGGTGGCAGGTGACGATCGTCAGTTCCGACAAGGATCTGATGCAGCTGGTCGAGGACGGCAGCCTCGACATGCTGGACACGATGAACAACCGTCGCATCGGCGAGGCCGAGGTGCGCGAGAAGTTCGATGTCGGGCCGAAGAAGGTTGGCGAGGTGCTGGCGCTGATGGGCGACAGCGTCGACAACGTCCCCGGCGTCCCCGGCGTCGGCCCGAAGACCGCGGCCAAGCTCATCAACGAGCATGGCGATGTCGAGGCGGTGCTGGCCGCCGCCGAGACGATGAAGAAGGGCAAGCTGCGCGACAACCTGATCGAATTCGCCGAAAGCGCACGGATCAGCCGCAAGCTGGTCGAGCTGGCGTGCGATGTGCCGCTGCCGGACCCGCTCGAATCGATGGCGCTGAACGGCATTCCCGACGCGCCGCTGCGCGCGTTCCTGGAGCATCATGGCTTCAAGACGCTGATGGGCAAGCTGGGGCAGGTCGCCGACGCGCCGGTCGAGACGCCCGACATGCCGGGCATGCCCGACCACGACGTCGATCCGCCGTGCGATCACGATGCGTACGAGACCGTGGTGGACGAGGCGGCGCTGGACCGGTGGATCACCGTCGCGCGGCATCAGGGCTGGGTGGCGATCGATACCGAGACGACCGGGCTGGACGCGACGCGCGCCGAGCTGGTCGGCGTGTCGATGGCGCTGCATCCCAACCTCGCCTGCTACGTGCCCCTCGGCCACGGCGGCAGCGACATGTTCGCGGAAAAGCCGGTCCAGCTCGACCGCGACGTCGCGATCGCGAAGCTGAAGACGCTGTTCGAGGACCCGAGCGTGCTCAAGATCGGGCACAACCTGAAGTATGACATGATCGTGCTGGGGCGTCTCGGGGTCGCCGTTGCCCCCTATGACGACACGATCCTGATGAGCTTCGACCTCGACGCCGGGTTGCATGGCCACAGCATGGACGAGCTGGCGGCGACGCATCTTTCGCACAGCTGCATCGCGTACAAGGACGTGACCGGCAGCGGCAAGAAGGCGATCGGCTTCCACGAAGTCGATTTGAAGGCCGCCACCCGCTACGCCGCCGAGGATGCCGACGTGACGCTGCGCCTGTGGCGGCGGTTGAAGCCGCGTCTCGCGTTCGAAGGTAGCACGCGCGTCTACGAGATGGTCGACCGCCCGCTGCCCGCGGTGATCGCCGGCATGGAGATGGCGGGCGTGAAGGTCGACGCCGACATCCTCGCCAAATTGTCCGCCGATTTCACCACGCAGATCGCCGCGCTGGAGGAACAGGTGCATGCCATCGCGGGCTTCAAGTTCACGATCGGCAGCCCCAAGCAGCTGGGCGACGTGCTGTTCGACAAGATGGGGATCAAGGGCGGGCGCAAGGGCAAGTCCGGCGTTTACTCGACCGACGTCAACGAGCTGGAGCGGATCGCCGCCGACAAGGACTCGCCGGGCCGCGAGATGGTGGTGAAGGTGCTGGAATGGCGCCAGCTGTCGAAGCTGAAATCGACCTACACCGACGCGCTACAGGCGCAGATCAACCCGGCGACCGGCCGCGTCCACACCAGCTACAGCCTGACCGGCGCACAGACCGGGCGCCTGTCGTCGACCGATCCCAATCTGCAGAACATCCCGATCCGGACCGAGGTCGGGCGGCAGATCCGCGACGCCTTCGTCGCCGAACCGGGCAACGTCATCCTGGCGGCCGACTATTCGCAGATCGAGCTGCGCCTCGCCGCGCATATCGCCGACGTGCCGCAGCTGCGCGAGGCATTCGAACGCGGCGACGACATCCACACCATGACCGCGCAGGAGCTGTTCGGCGAGGTCAACCGCGACACGCGCGGGCGGGCGAAGACGATCAACTTCGCCATCCTCTACGGCATCTCGCGCTGGGGCCTCGCCGGGCGACTCGACGTGAGCGCGGACGAGGCGCAGGCGATGATCGACCGCTATTTCGACCGCTTCCCCGGCATCAACGCCTACATCATGGCGACGACCGAATTCGTCCGCGACCGAGGCTATACCGAGACGCTGTTCGGCCGAAAGACTCACTTCCCGCGCATCCGCTCGAAGATCCAGCACGAACGCCAGGGCGCCGAGCGCGCCGCGGTCAACGCGCCGATCCAGGGCACGTCCGCCGACATCATCAAGCGCGCGATGGCGCGGATGGGCCCGGCGCTCGCCCATGCCGGCCTGCCCAACGTCCGCATGCTGATGCAGGTGCACGACGAACTCGTGTTCGAACTGCCCGAAGGCGATGTCGAGGCAGCGACGACGGTGATCCGCCGCGTGATGGAGACGGCGGCCGAACCCGCGGTGACGCTGACCGTGCCGCTGGGTGTCGAGATCGGCACCGGCAAGAGCTGGGGCGCGGCGCATTGAGCGTCATGCGCGCACCCCTCCCCGTTCGTCCTGAGCTTGTCGAAGGACCGTTCTTCGAGCCGCAGGCGCTGCGTTCAAGGCACGAAGAACGGTGCTTCGACAAGCTCAGCACGAACGGGGGTGGGGACGGTCCGCACACCCTCGTCAGGTGCATACACCCGTGACCGAATCGCATCAGGACATCGCCGCCCTCGCCAAGGGCGGGCGCACCAACATCTTCGGCTTCCTGCTGCGCCTGCTCGCGCGGCTGCCCTTCCTGTTCATCGCCGGGCGGCTGTACGGGCCGGAGATCGTCGGCCGGTTCGCGCTGGCGGTGGTGGTGGTGGAGTTCGCGGCACTGGTCGCGACGCTGGGGCTGAAACGCGGGCTGGCGCAGGCGCTGACCTCGACCGACCGGCCGCATGTCCATGTCGTCTGGGATGCGATGGCGGTCGCCTTCGTCGCATCGCTGCTGGCGAGCGCGGTGCTGTTCGTGTTCCCGCAGGCGATGTTCCCGAACAGCGGGGTGCACGGCCACGAATGGCTGTTGCCCTGCATCGTCTTCGCCATCGCCTGGTCCGACGTCAGCCTGGCCGCGCTCGCCTATCGCCTGAACGTCAAGGCGACGGTGACGGCGCGCGCGGTGGTGGAGCCGTGGACGATCAGCATCGCCGCCTGGGCGCTCTATTACGTGTCTGCGCGCGACGGGCTGATCCTCGCCTATGTCCTGTCGATGGCGGCGGCGCTCACCGCGTCGCTGATCCCGTTCGTGCGCAGCTACGGCCTGCCACGCGGGTGGAAGCCGCAGATCCGGCCGCTGTTCGCGCTGGCACGCCAGAACGCGCCGCTCGCCGGAGCCGATACGCTGGAATGGGCGACGCGCAACGTCGACCGGTTCATCCTGGGCGTCATGTTCTCGCCCGCGATCGTCGGCATCTATTACATGGCGCAGCAGGTCGCATCGCTGCCGCAGAAGCTGAAGACCAGTTTCGACCCGGTGCTGGGGCCGGTCATCACGCAGAGCCTGAAGGACAACGACCGCGCCGCCGTCGCGCATCAGGTCGCGCAGGTCGCGTTCTGGATCGTCGCGGCGCAATTGGGTCTCGCGCTGATCGGTTCGATTCCGGGCGAGGCGGTGATGGGCGTAGTCGGCCCGCAGTTCGTCGCGGGCACCGCCGCGCTGTCGTTCCTGCTGATCGCCGAGGTACTGGCATCACCGGGCGCGGTCAGCGAGTCGGCGCTGGTCTATGTCGCGCGGCATCGCAACCTGATGATCTCGGTCGGCGTGCTGCTGTTCCAGATCGCGCTCAGCTTCGGACTGATCCTGCTGATCCGGCGGGGTGGCTGGCCGGTCAATTATCAGGCGGCCGGGGTGGCGATCGCGCTGATGATCGCGCTGTTGTGCGGGTCGCTCGCCAAGACATGGCTGGCGGCTCGGCTGCTTGGCGCGAGCGTCAACCCCTTGCGCTGGCCGATTGTCTGGGCGGCACTGGCGGCGATGGTGGTCGGGTCGGCGTTCGTCGCGCTGCCCAAGCGCTACGAATGGGCCGAGCTGCTGATCGGCGTGCCGACGATCCTCGCCACCTACCTGTTCGTGCTGTGGAAATGGGCGTTCCGCGACGAGGACCGCACCCTGTTCCGCAAGATGCCGAAGGCGGAGGATGCGGTGCCGGGCGAGGGTGTGCTGGAGCGGGGGTAAGCCGCCCGGTGCTCCCGCGCAGGCGGGAGCCCAGAGCCACGAACGCTCCCGCCTGTAACACTGGGCTCCCGCCTTCGCGGGAGCACGGTAGCGTCAATGCCGGAAGTGCCGCATCCCCGTGAAGATCATCGCTAGCCCCGCCGCATCGGCGGCGGCGATCACCTCGTCGTCGCGGATCGAGCCGCCCGGCTGGATCACCGCCGTGGCGCCCGCCTCCACCGCCGCCAGCAGGCCGTCGGCGAACGGGAAAAACGCATCCGACGCCACCGCCGACCCGATCGTGCGCGGCGCGTCCCAGCCCGCCTTGTCGGCGGCATCCTTCGCCTTCCACGCGGCGATGCGCGCGGATTCTAGGCGGTTCATCTGCCCCGCGCCGACGCCGGCGGTCGCGCCGTCCTTCGCATAGACGATGGCGTTTGACTTTACATGCTTGGCAACCGTCCACGCGAAGCGGCAGTCGGCCAGTTCCGCCGCCGTCGGCTGGCGCTTCGTCACCACGCGCAGCATGTCGTCGGTCAGCTGCCCGTTGTCGCGCGACTGGACGAGCACACCGCCGATGATCGGCTTGGTCAGCTCGCCCTCGCGCGCCGGATCGGGCAGGCTGCCGGTCAGCAACAGGCGCAGGTTCTTCTTCGCCGCGAAGATGGCGAGCGCTTCCTCGTCGGCGTCGGGCGCGACCACCACCTCGGTGAAGATGCCGGTGATCGCGCGCGCGGTCGCGCCGTCGATCGCGCGGTTGAGCGCGATGATGCCGCCGAACGCCGACACGGTGTCGCAGGCGAAGGCGGCGTCATAGGCCTCCGCCAGCGTGGCCGCGGTCGCAACGCCGCAGGGGTTGGCGTGCTTGACGATGACGACGGTCGGATCGGCATCGCGGAACTCCGCGATCAGCTCCAGAGCCGCATCGGCGTCGTTGTAGTTGTTGTAGCTCAGCGCCTTGCCCTGCACCTGCTTCGCCTGCGGCAGGCCGCGCGCGCCGTCGGCCGAGGGGATGACACGCGCGTTCTGATGCGGGTTCTCGCCGTAGCGCAGCTCGACCGCGTCCGACGTCGCGACACCCTCGTCCGCGACGAACCACTCAGCGATCATCGTGTCGTAGGTGCTGGTCGCCGCGAACGCCTTGCGTGCGAAGGTGCGGCGCTGGGCGAGCGTCGTGCTGCCGCCCGCAACCAGCGGATAGTCGGCCGGATCGGTGACGATCGCGACGCTCGCATGGTTTTTCGCCGCCGATCGCACCATGCTCGGGCCGCCGATATCGATGTTCTCGATGATGTCCTCGCGGCTCGCGCCGCGCGCAACCGTCGCGGCGAAGGGATAAAGGTTCACCACCACCAGGTCGATCATGCCGATGCCATGCGCGTCCGCCGCCGCCATGTGCTCTGGCGTATCGCGGCGCGCGAGCAGGCCGCCGTGGACGGTCGGGTGCAACGTCTTCACGCGCCCGTCCATCATCTCGGGGAAACCGGTCAGGTCGGACACGTCGCGCACGTCCAAACCCGCATCGCGCAGCGCCTTCGCCGTGCCGCCGGTCGACACCAGCTCGACGCCCTTCGCAGCCAACGCCTGCGCCAGTTCGACGACGCCGGTCTTGTCCGACACCGACAGCAGCGCACGGACGATCTTCACCTGATCCACTTGGACATCCCTCTTATCGCGAGCGGTGGAACCACCAGCTGACACTCGTACCCCCGGCCACGGCCTCGCCGGTGACCACGATCTGTTCGGTCGGATGCAGGCGGCCGTCGCCGTCGATCCAGATGCTTTCCTCGATCGTCACGGCGGCGCCCTTGCAGCGGAACTGCCACAGGATGTTGCCGGGCAGGCGCAGCACGGCGCCCTGCCCATCGGCGGTCCCCGCCGCCTCGACCGTGGGGGCGAGGTGGAATCGGATCGCGAAGCCGCGCGGGCGCGTGCCGCCCCGGCCGCGTGTCGAGGACGGCACCAGCGAATCCTCGCCTCGCAGGTCGCGCCCGTCGCCGCCCAGCGCCAGCGTGCGACGATGCAGCAGCCCCATGCGCCGCACATAGCCGTCGTGGCTCGCCTCGATCCGGCTAACGGTGTCGCTCTCGCTCCGCGCCAGCTCGACCTCGCCCACGCCCTTGCCGAGCGTCCCGTCGCTGTTGAGCGCGGTGGAATTCGCATCAGCCAGCGTCAGCGTCGAATGCGCCGCGGTGGTGCGCAGCGCCGCGGTCAGGGTTGCCGGCAGCGTTGCATTGGCCGCCCCCGCCCCGCCGCAGTTGACGACGATGCGGTTCGCCCCGTCCGACAGCTCGAACGCGAGCGTCGAGGCGCAGCCCGCCTCCACCGCACGCCCGACCGGCGGCGGTGCGGCGTCCATCACCACCAGCGTGCCGAGCGCGGTCATGCGCTGGTAGCCCCAGTCGCGCGCCTGCTTGAGTGGGCGGGTGCGCACGCCGCTGGCGGCGATCACCACGTCGAGCCGCTCGCCCGCCACCGGCCCGCCGCCCTGCCAGCTGCCGAGCCCCCGATCGCCGTGGACGATGCCGAGCAGCGGCGGCACCGCGCGGGTGATCGCGCTGTCGATCATTTCGGGCACGTCCAGCCGCCGCGCGGCATAGACCGCGCGCAGCGATACCAGCAGCATCAGCGCATCGAGCTGCCCTGCGCCCGACCGTCCAACGACGCCGCCATCGACGCCGAGCGACGCGACCAGCGCGCGCTTCAGCCCCGCCTCCCCGAACGCGCGCCGCACGTCGCCGCCGGGCAGGATCAGCCCGGCGGCGATCACCCCGCTCCACGCCGCGATCCGCGCCGGACCGGCGGGCGCACGGTCGGCGGTGCGCTCCAGATGCCGGCTCCCCCGCGCCAGCGCGTTCAGCAGCGCGGAGCGATAGACGAGATCGGTCGACGACAGGATCAGCGGTGCGTGCGCGACCCAGGCGAGGATGCGCCGGCCCCACAGGTCGGGACGCCACGCCGGATCGGCGACCGCATCGGCATGCGCTGCCAGCCAGCGCCGGGTCAGCGCCTCGGCGACCGGCGCGGCATCGGCCCGCGTCGCGACGGTCGACAGGTCGCGCAGCCAGCCGAAGCCGTGGACGTGGTCGAGGAACGGCCGGCTCCACCCGATGCCGCGCAGATCGACGGTGTCGGCGGGATGCCGCTCGCCGCGGAAGACGAGGCTCCCCTCCATCAGCGCCCGTCCGCGCGCGATGTCGCCGGCGAAGGGATCGTCGGCCACGGTGATGAGCTTCAGCGGATGCCGCCCGCCCAGCCGCAACCCGTGGAACGGCGTCCGCCACGCCAGCAGGTGCAGCCGTTCGGTCAGCCGTTCGGCGAGCGATCGCCCGCCGTCCGCATCGACGCGGATCAGGCGCCTGCCCGTCTCGATGCCGTCCGCCTCCGGCAGGGGGGCGTCATCGATGGGGCGGGCGTCGCTCATTCGCCGCGCAGCGCCCGGATGTTGTCGGCGTAGCGCTCCGGCCCGCCGCGGAAGGTCGCGGTGCCGGCCACCAGCACGTTGGCGCCCGCATCGATGCACGCCCGCGCGGTGGCGACGTCGATGCCGCCGTCGACCTGCAGGTCGATTGCGCGCGCGCTCGATTCGATCATCTTGCGAATCGCGGCGATCTTCTTCAGCTGGCTGTCGATGAAGCTCTGCCCGCCGAAGCCGGGGTTCACGCTCATCACGAGCACGAGGTCGACCATGTCGATCAGGTAATCGAGCATCTTCGCAGGCGTCGCCGGGTTCAGCACGACGCCCGCGCGCAGGCCCATCGCCTTGATCCGCTGCACCGTGCGATGCGCATGCGGCCCCGCCTCGGGATGGATGGTGATGATGTCGGCCCCGGCCTCGGCAAAGGCATCGAGGAAGTTGTCGACCGGCGAGATCATCAGGTGGACATCGAACGGCTTGGTCGTATGCGGGCGCAGCGCCTTCACCACCGCCGGGCCGATCGTGATGTTGGGCACGAAATGCCCGTCCATCACGTCGACGTGGATCCAGTCCGCCCCCGCCGCGTCGATCGCGCGCACCTCCTCGCCCAGACGCGCGAAGTCGGCGGAGAGGATCGAGGGTGCGATGCGGACGGACATAGGCGCGCGCCTTACGGGCGTGCGGGCGCGGCGGCAAGATCAGGCGGCGCGCATCATCCGGGCGACGAAGAATCCATCGAGGCCGCCGTCATCCGCCAGCATGCCCGGCAGCATCCGCACCCAGCCGCGCGGGTGGGCGACGACGTCAGGCGGCAGCGCGTCAACATCGGCCGGCCGAAGCGCGTAATCGGGCCGGGCGGCGAGGAACGCCTCGACCTGCGCCTCTCCCTCCACCGGTTCCAGCGAGCAGGTGGCGAACACCAGCACGCCGCCCGGCCGCACCCAGTCGGCGGCGCGCGCGAGGATGTTCGCCTGCACCTCCGCCATCTCGGCGACCACGCGCGGCGTCGCGCGGTGGAGCACATCCGGGTGACGGCGGAAGATGCCGGTCGCGCTGCACGGCGCGTCGATCAGCACCGCGTCGAACGGCGCGTCGGGCGTCCATTCGAGCGCATTGGCCGCCACGACCTCGGCAGCAAGGCCGGTGCGTTCGAGGTTCTCGCCAAGCCGCACCAGCCGGCTCGCCGACAGGTCGAGCGCGGTCACCGCCCAGCCCGCGGCGGCGAGCTGCAGCGTCTTGCCCCCCGGCGCCGCGCACACGTCGAGCGCACGGCCCGCGCCCGCGCCGATCAGCCGCGCGGGCACGGTGGCGGCGATGTCCTGCACCCACCAGCCGCCGCCCGCGAACCCCTCCGCCGCGCGCACGTCGGTGCCGGCGGGCAGGCGGACGTGGCGCGGCAGCAGCGCGGTGCCGGGCGGATGGTCGACGCCGTCGGATGCCAGCGAC
This sequence comes from Sphingomonas sp. RS2018, assembly GCF_054489605.1. NCBI lineage: Bacteria > Pseudomonadati > Pseudomonadota > Alphaproteobacteria > Sphingomonadales > Sphingomonadaceae > Sphingomonas > Sphingomonas sp. RS2018. The sequence continues at coordinate 341,049 of NZ_JBTMWL010000001.1, read as the reverse complement.
AGGTCGAGCGGCGGCGGCGCGGCGATCCCGACGCGCGCACCCTCGACGACCGCATCGCCCCACGCCGCGCGCCAGCGGGTGGCGACTTCGGCGGGCAGGGTCGGCAGGGGGGGCAGCCTGGCTTCGCCGCGCATCAGCGTGCCGAACACGCCGTGGACCAGCTTGCGCGGGCCGCCATCGACCAGCGGCAGCACGGTCGAGATCGCGGCATGCGGCGGCGTGTTCAGCACCAGCGCCTGCGTCAGCGCGATGCGCAAGGCCGCGCGCGCTTTCGAATCGTCGGGCAGCGGCTCGCGCGTCGCGGAGTCGATCAGCGCATCGAGATCGGGCAGCCAGCGCAGCACGCCCGCCGCCAGCGCATGCGCCAGCGCGCGGTCCGACGGATGGTCCAGCCCCTGCGCCGCATTGTGCAGCCCCGCCTCCAGCGCCTGCCCGCGCCGCAGCACCGCATCGAGCAGTCGGAGCGCGGCACGGCGTGCGGGAACGCCGGGCGGATCGTCGCGCGATGGACGATAGGGGGACTTGCGGGGGGCCTGCATCGCGCCGATGTGGCGGTTAACGCCCGCACGATCAATCATGGAACGCATCCGATGGGCCAGCGCCCCCCTCACGTAGAACCACCCGCCGACCTGCCGCCCAGTCCGCCGGTGCCCGACCCCGAGCCGTTGGTCCGGCCGCAGGACGACCCGCTGCGCCTCGATCCGACCCGCTACGGCGACTGGGAACGCAACGGAATCGCGGTGGATTTCTAGCGCTGATCGACTTTTGGTTCGGACGGCGTCTAACCACCTCTGTTCGCCTCGAGTAGCCATCGAGCTCGTCGAAATGGCGTATCGAAAGGTCGGTAACATCCGAGAGCATCCCTCATTACGGCCTCTCGACAAGCTCGATCCCTACTCCAGACGAACGGTGGGCGGCTCAATATCGATACGCCCTGGGCCTTGACGCCAAACGGCATTTCACCGGCGCAGGATGGCCGCGCCAAACCGCTGTCCTACATCGCGACGATCTGCTTCATCCTGCCGGATGCGCCAGCCTGACTCTCCATCGTCGTCCGTTCCCGCCGCAAAAGCCACAAAAGCGACGACGGGGGACGAATGCAGCGTGTTTCGGTTGCTTTTGACGCCGGGTTCCGGAGGGCGGCGCCACATTAGCAGTCACCACGCACGGGTTCCGGGTCCTCCACGCAGCGCACGATGACGACCGAAGCTTTGTCGCACAGCACGCCTCACGCCTCAGGTTCCCATCAGGAACCAAAACGCATCCGGAACGTCCCGGCATCATGACCTGCCTTCGCGCGCGGTGGCTCCGCTTCGTCCTGCTCGCGATCCTCGCGCTCGCCCTTCTGGCCGTCGTCGCGGTCGCCGCGTTTCCCATCGGCCCGTTCCGCCGCATCGCCGAGGAACGGCTGTCGGCGCGCTTCGGTCAGCAGGTGACGATCGGCGCGCTGGAGCGGGAGGAAATCTTCTCGTTCAACCCGACCATCGTCGTGCGCGACGTCCGCGTGCCGCAGGTCGACTGGGCGGGCGGCGGCGATCTCGCCCGCATCGCCGAATTGCGCACGCGCATCCGCGCGCTGCCGCTGCTGCTCGGCACGTTCAGCCCGTCGACGATCACGGTGCGCGGCGCGCGGCTCGACCTCGTCCGCGCGGCGGACGGGCGTAAGAACTGGCAGAAGGCGGATACGCAGAACACCGCCGGTGGCGACGCGCCGCAGCTCGACAATCTGGCGATCGAGGATGCCGTGGTGCGCTATCGCGACGCCAAGCGCGACCGCGCCTTCACCGTGCGGCTGACCGCGGATCCCGCCAATGGCCTGCGCCTTGCCGGCACCGGCACCGTCCGCGACGCACCCGTCACCGTGCGCGCCTCCGGTCCGTCGATCGGCCGCACGGGACAGCCGTGGCCGTTCGAGGCGGTGATCGATGGCGCGGCGCTGGCACTGCGCGCCAAGGGCACGATGGATACCCCGCTCGACACCGATCACATGACGCTGTCTGTGACCGCGCGCGCCGACGATCTGAAGCTGATCGATTCGATCATCGAGGCTGGGCTCTTCGGTACGCAGCCCGTGCGCCTGTCCGCCAACGTGCGCCATGACGATACCGCGTGGAAAATCGCGAACATGAAGGCGACGATCGGCGGATCCGACTTCACCGGCCGGCTCGACGTGACGAAGGCGGACGGGCGGACCATGCTCGACGGTGTGATCCATGCGGGGCGGCTCGACTTCGACGACCTCGCCGACGATGCCGGCCTCGCGAAGGCGCGTGCGACGACGGCGGCGATCGGCCCGCGCGTCGTCCCGAATACGCGCGTCAACATCCGCAAGATCACCAAGACCGACGGCAAGATCGCGTTTCGCGTCGATCGCATCGTCAGCCGCGGGCAGCCAACCTCGCTCAGCAACCTCACCGGTACGCTTTTGCTCGACCGCCAGCTGCTGACGATCGATCCGCTGCGCGTGTCTCTGCCGCGCGGCACGGTGACAGGGCGCGTCGTCATCGATCAGCGCGGCGGCAAGGCGAAGCCCGCGGTCACGCTGGCGCTCGACCTGACCGGCGGCAGCATCGCGGCGCTGGCGGGCGGTCCGGTGAGCGGGCGGCTCGACGGGCGCGTGCGCCTGACCGGCACCGGCAGCACGCTGCGAGAGGTCGTCGCCGCGTCGGACGGCGGCATCGGCGTGGTCGCGCGCGACGGCGCCCTGCCCGCGAAGCTGGCGGCGATGCTGGGCTTCGATGCCGGACGCGCGCTGACCACCGACGACGACGCCCGCGCGACGTTGCGCTGTGCGGTCGCGCGGCTGGTGGTCCAGAACGGGCAAGGTCGCTTCGCGCCGCTGATCGTCGACACCAGCGCCAGCCAGACGCGCGGCACCGGCGGCGTCGCCTTCCCTGCCGAGACGCTGCGCGCGACGCTGACCGGTGCGCCGAAACGGGACGCGCTGCTCAGGATACCGGGGTCGGTCTATGCCTCGGGCACGCTCAGCGATCCGCAGGTGACCGTGCCGCGCGAGGTCAAATCGGTGGGTAACATATTGAAGGGGCTGGGCCGGGCGATCACCGGCAAGCAGGGTCCGGCCGCGACCGACGCGAACTGCGCCGCGCTCAGCCGGCAGGCGATCGGCCGCTGATCGCACGCCGGCAAGACCGGTTGCGACCCGACCCCGCCTTGGCGATACATCGACCGGGGGATTCTAAGGGGGAGCAGGCGCGCCGATGCGGGTGTTGTCGGTGTTCGGCACGCGGCCGGAAGCGATCAAGATGGCGCCCGTCGTCACTGCGCTGGCGGCGACGGCGGGGATCGACGCGCATGTCTGCGTCACCGCGCAGCACCGCGGCATGCTCGATTCCGTCCTATCGCTGTTCGGCATCTCGCCGGATTTCGATCTCGACCTGATGGCGGCGGGACAGGATCTGACCGACATCACCGCGGGCGCACTGACCGGCCTGCGCCCGATACTGGCGGCGGCGCGGCCCGATCTGGTACTCGTCCACGGCGACACGACGACGACGCTCGCCGCGACGCTGGCGGCTTATTACGCGCAAGTGCCGGTCGGCCATGTCGAGGCGGGGCTGCGCACCGGCGACCTGTCCTCGCCCTGGCCGGAGGAAGCCAACCGCCGCGTCGCCGGCACGATTGCACGGCTGCATTTCGCGCCGACCGAGCGAGCGCGAGCGAACCTGCTGGCGGAGAACGTGCCCGCGGATGCGATCCACATCACCGGCAACACCGTCATCGATGCGCTGCACCGCGCGGTCGCGATCGTCGACGGTTCGCCATCGCTCGCCGCGGAACTGGCGGCACGCCTGCCGTTCGGGACCGACCGGCGCATGATCCTCGTCACCGGCCACCGGCGTGAGAGCTTCGGCGCCGGCTTCGCCCGCATCTGCGCCGCGCTGGCCGACCTCGCTGCGCGCGACGATGTCGAGATCGTCTATCCGGTTCACCTCAACCCGAACGTGCAGGGACCGGTGCGGACGATGCTCGGGCACCTCCCCAACGTCCACCTGCTGCCGCCGCAGGACTATCTGTCGTTCGTCCATCTGATGCGCCGCGCGCATGTGATCCTGACCGATTCGGGTGGGGTGCAGGAAGAGGCGCCGTCGCTCGGCACGCCGGTGCTGGTAATGCGCGACTCGACCGAACGGCCGGAGGCGGTGGCGGCGGGAACGGTGCGACTTGTCGGCACGGATCGGAACGCGATCGTCGCGGGCGTCGTCGCGCTGCTCGACGATCGCGCCGCCCATGATGCGATGCGCGTCGCACATAATCCCTATGGCGACGGACGGGCGGCGGCGCGGATCATCGAGCATGTCGTCGCCTTCGGGTGCGATCAGGCGAGGAAGCGCGCCTTGGTCAGACACTCGTCCCATTCGTCCGCCGCGACGCTGTCGGCGACGATGGCCGACCCCAGCCCGAGCGTCGCGACCGCAGCCCCGGCGGGCAGGTGCAGCGTGCGAATGGCGACGTTGAACGACGCATCGCCATCGGGCGCGATCCAGCCGATCGAGCCGCAATAGACGCCGCGCGGGGTCGGCTCGACCGCCGCGATGACCTCCATCGCGCGCAGCTTGGGCGCGCCGGTGATGGACCCGCACGGAAAGGTCGCGGCGAGCACGTCGATCGCGTCGCGATCGGGTAGCAGGTCGGCGGTGATCGTCGAGGTCATCTGGTGGACGCTCGGATAGGTCTCGATCGCAAACAGCGCCGGCACCGCGACGCTGCCCGCGCGCGCCACGCGCGACAGGTCGTTGCGCAGCAGGTCGACGATCATCAGATTTTCGGCACGCTGCTTTGGGTCGATCCCCAGCATGTCGGCGGCGCTGGCGTCGTGCATCGGATCGGCATGGCGCGGCGCGGTCCCCTTCATCGGACGCGCGGTTATGCGGCCGGCGCGCAGATCGAAACACAATTCGGGCGACAGCGACAGGATCGCGTCCGCGCCGGTATCGACGAAGGCGCAGTGACCGGCCCGCGCGCGGTCGCGCAGCACGCCATAGGCCGCGGCCGGCGCGCCGGTCAGCGCGACATCGGCGCGGATGGTGAGATTGGCCTGATAGATATCGCCGCCTTCGATCCAGTCGTGGATGCGCGCGAAGGCGGCGGCGTGGTCGGCTTCGCCCACGCGCGGTCGCGCCCCGCCGATGGCGACACCGTCGGCGGGAGGCAGCCAGTCCCGCACCTTCGCATGGTCGAGCAGGCGCGGCGCGTCGTACACGCCGAACCACAGCAACGGCTGCGACTGCGCCGGCATCGGCAACGCGCGCGGTTGCATCGCGACGCCCGCTTCGTAGGTCAGATAGCCGGCGACGTGCTGCCCCTGCGCCAGCGCGGCGCGCAACGCGACGAGGGCCGGCGCGACCTCTGCTGCGCCATCCGCCCGGATCACGCGCTGCGGCGCCGAGTAGAGCCGCGCGGGCGCATCGGCACGCATGTCGATCAGCACGGTTCCCGCGAGGTCGTCCATGCGCCCGCCTATCAGGCGTCAGCCGCCCATGCGAGGGCGCCGATCAGCGCCAGCCGGCGTCGACGAAATAGTCGTGGCCCGTGCACATCCGCGCATCGTCGGAGGCGAGGAACAGCGCCATCGCCGCGATATCGGCAGGCTGGATGCGGCCGTCGAGGCACTGGGCTGCGACGATCTCCGCCTCGCCTTCGGGCGTGTACCATTTCTCCTGCCGCGGCGTCTGGACGTTGCCGGGCACGATCGTCGTCACGCGGATGTTGTCGCGCCCGAGATCGCGGGCGAGGCCGCGGGTCAGCCCCTCGATCGCCGCCTTGGCGGTCTGGTAGAGGACGAGGTCGGGCAGGCCGAGGTGCCAGCTGATCGACCCCAGATTGACGATCGCGCCGCCGCCGGCTTGACGCATCGCCGGCACGACCGCCTGCGCGGCGAAGAACAGGTGGCGCAGGTTTGTCGCCATCCGCTCGTCCCAATAATCGGGCGTGACCGCGTCGATGGTGTGGCGATCGTCGTTGGCGGCGTTGTTGACCAGCACGTCGATGCCGCCGCCGAGCGCATCCGCAATCTCGGCGATCGCCGTGTCCAGCGCGCCGAGGTCGCGCAGGTCGCAGGCGCGGAACACCGCGCCGTCGAGCGTCGTCGCGAGCGCCGCACCGGCGTCCGCCGCCAGATCGACGAAGCCGACGCGCGCGCCCTGCGCCGCGAACGCCTTGACGATGCCCTCGCCGATCCCGCTCGCGCCGCCGGTGACGAGCACGCTCTTGCCGCGGAGCGAGGGATAGACCGCGCTCATCGCGTGCCGCCCAGCAGGCCGCGCGATGCGAGGTTCGCCATCAGCGCGCCGATCCCCTCGCGCCACGGCGGCGCGTCCTTCGACGTCACCACGCGGTTCGACAAGGCGCCCAGCCGCGCGCTGGCGATCGTCACGCGGTCGCCGACCTTGTGGGTGAAACCGCGTCCCGCCTCGTCGCGGTCCTGCACCGGCGCGAACAGTGTGCCGAGGAACAGCACGAACCCGTCGGGATAGTCGTGCTCGCTCAGCGTCTGGCGCACCAAGTCGAGCGGGTCGCGGCTGATCTCCGCCATGTTGCTGGCGCCGTCGAGGACGTAACCGTCCGCGCCCTCGATCCGCAGCGACACTTCCGCCGACCGTACGTCGTCGATCGTGAAGCCCGCATCGAACAGCCGCACCAGCGGCCCCAGCGCGCATGAGGCGTTGTTGTCCTTCGCCTTGCCCAGCAGCAGCGCCGATCGCCCCTCGAAATCGCGCAGGTTGACGTCGTTGCCCAGCATCGCGCCGATCGCCTGACCAGCGGCGTTCACCAGCAGCGCGATCTCCGGCTCCGGGTTGTTCCAGGTGGAATCGGAGCGAATGCCGATGTCGGCGCCCGCACCCACGCTCGCCAGCACCGGCGCCTTGGTGAACACCTCCGCATCCGGGCCGATCGCGACCTCAAGATACTGCGACCACATGCCGTCCTCGATCAGCGCCACCTTCAGCGCCGCCGCCTCGGCCGATCCGGGCACGACCGAGCGGATCGACCCGCCGATGCGCCCTTCCAGCCGCTGCCGGATCGCCGCCGCCGCCGACCAGTCGCCGCGCGCGCGCTCCTCGATCACCCGCTCCAGCGCCGACACGGCGAAGGTGACGCCGCACGCCTTGATGCATTGCAGGTCGACCGGACACAGCAGCTCGACCGGCGTGCTCTCGACCGGGCCGATCGGGGTGCCGCCGCTGCCGGAGACATCACCGCGCTCGACCAGCGCCGCCACTGTCGGGGCGACGCGGCTCATGTCGATGATCGTGCCGTCGACGATCAGGATCGGGCTCGGCCCGTCGGGCGTCGCGATCCGGCCGAGGAAGCGCCCCGCGCGCCAATCCGCGGGCAATCCCGCCGACACTGTCATCATCCCGCCATCCTCTCCACTGCCCGCGCTCAGCGCGGCGACGCCTCGCGCTTGCCGTCGACGCGGCGCGCGATGCCCCATGGATTGGCATCGGACAGCGGCGGCGGCAACAGCGACGCCGGCATGTTCTGGAAGCTGACCGGCCGCAGGAAGCGCTCGATCGCGGCGGTGCCGACCGAGGTCGTGCGCCCGTCGCTGGTCGCCGGGAACGGCCCGCCATGAACCATCGCGGGCGCGACCTCCACGCCGGTCGGCCAGCCGTTGACCAGCACGCGCCCGACGCGCTGCGCCAGCGCGGCGACGACGCGCGCGGCATCGCCCTCATCGGCCGCATCGAGCTGGATGGTGCCGGTCAGCTGGCCTTCGAGGCCGGCGATGACCTGCACCAGCTCGTCGAGATCGGCACAGGCGATGATGACCGAAGACGATCCGAACACCTCATGTCCCAGCGCCGGATCGGCGAGGAAGCTCTGCGCATCGGTGCGGAACAGCGCGCCGACCGCCTGGTTGACGCCCTCGCCCGTCTTGCCGCGCGCGACCGTCTCGACGGCGGCATGGCCGGCGAGCGCGTCGACGCCCTTTTCGAAGCTGGCGTGGATGCCCGGCGTCAGCATGGTCGCGGGCGCGCTGTCGGTCAGCGTGGTCGCCGCCGCCGCGACGAACGCGTCGAGATCGGGACCGGCGATCGCGAGGACGAGGCCCGGATTGGTGCAGAACTGGCCCGCGCCCATCGTCAGCGACTGGACGTACGCCGGGCCGAGCGCGGCACCGCGCGCGGCGAGCGCCGCGGGCATCAGCACGACCGGGTTGATGCTCGACATCTCGGCATAGACCGGGATCGGCTCGTCCCGCTCCGCCGCGATCTTCATCAGCGCCAAGCCACCACCGCGCGATCCGGTGAAGCCGACCGCCTTGATCCGCGGATCGGCGACCAGCGCCCCGCCCAAGTCGATCGTCTCGCCGGGCAGATAGCTGAACACGCCGGCCGGCAGCCCGGCCTTCGCCACCGCATCGCGGATCGCGCGGGCGACCAGTTCGCCGGTGCCCGGATGCGCGGGATGCCCCTTCACGACCACCGGGCAGCCGGCGGCGAGCGCCGAGGCGGTGTCGCCACCCGCGACCGAGAAGGCGAGCGGGAAGTTCGACGCGCCGAACACCGCCACGGGGCCGAGCGGCAGATTGACGCGGCGCAGGTCGGGACGCGGCAGCGGCGCGCGGTCGGGCAGCGCCGGATCGATCGTCGCGTCGAGATAGTCGCCGCGGCGCACGACGCCCGCGAACAGCCGCAGCTGGCCGGTGGTGCGCCCGCGCTCCCCGTCCAGCCGCGCGCGCGGCAGGCCGGATTCGGCCATCGCGCGGACGATCAGTTCGTCGCCGATCGCCTCGATCGCGGTCGCGATGCCTTCGAGGAAGGTCGCGCGCGCCTCAAGGTCGGTGGCGGCATAGGTCGCGGCGGCTTCGGCGGCGAGCGCGCAGGCATCGGCCACGGCGTCGGCGCCCGCGGACGAGAAATCGCCGTCCAGCGTCTGTCCGGTGGCGGGATCGACCGCGGTAAAGCGGGCCTCCGCCTGGCGCTCGGTCTCGCCGATCAGCATGGCTCCGTCGATCATGATATGCTCCGTGGGATTATGTCGGACATCATTTAGGGGGTGGGATGGGTTGGGGCAACCGCCGCTACCGCAGCGACCGCCCCGCCAGCCGGGTCGCGAAATGCACCTCCACCGCGCGGCGCACGCTCTGCGCGATCCGCTGCTGCCCCGCCGCCGACGCCAGGAACGCCGCGTCGCGCGGATTGGAGATATAGCCGGTCTCGAACAGGATCGAGGGCATGTCCGGCGCCTTCAGCACCAGCAGCGACGCCATCCGGTGGAACGCGGGCCGCGTCGGTATCAGCGTCCGCGCCTCGCGCCCCAGCAGCCGGGCGAAACCGGCCGAGGTGTTCATCGTCTCGCGCTGCGTCAGGTCGATCAGGATCGATGACAGGCCGGCATCGTCGCCGCCGAAGGTCACGCCCGCGACGGCGTCGGCCCGGTTCTCGCGCGCCGCCAGCCGGGCCGCCTCCTTGTCGGAGGCGACCTCCGACAGCGTATAGGCGGTGGCGCCCGACACATCGCCCCCGGTGACGCTGTCGCAGTGGATCGAGAGGAACAGCTGCGCCCCCAGCCGCCGCGCGATGCCGGAGCGGTCGCGCAGCATCAGGAAGCGATCGTCGTCGCGGGTCAGCGCGACGCGGACCCGGCCCGATGCCAGCAGCGCCGCGCGGATCTCGCGCGCGATCGCCAGCGTCACCGTCTTTTCCTGCAAGCGCCCGTCCGCCGATCGCGCGCCGGGATCGTGGCCGCCATGCCCGGCATCAATGACGACCAGCGGGCGCCCCGCCGGCCCGTCGATGCGCGGCAGCGGGGTCGCGGCGTGGCCCGGCAGGGCGACCACCAGCGCGACGATCAGGGCGACGAGACCATGCACGCCCCCGCTATGCCGCGCGCCCGCCCGCCCGGTCCAGCGACAAGTGCGTCACCTCGCGCCGCGTCGCTGGCGTCATGCCGCCATGACGGGCCGCTCGCCCCCGCGGAGCGTGCGGTTGCCGCATTGTCCGCGTGATGCTAATCGGGGCAAGTCGGCAGGGGGTTCGCCATATATAGCAGGCCCGTGCCGTCGACACTCGTTCGCCGCGGCCGTTCGGCCGCGTGCGCCTAACCAGGTTGATGCTGAACATGAGGCCTATCCCGCTCCGCCTCCACACACCCGCCCCAGGCGGTCGTGCGGGCGAGCGGTACGCACCGGACCAAGTCTCCGTGCGGGCCATGCCAGCAGACGCACTTCGTACATCCATCGTCATCGCCGCGACCGCCCGCACGCCGGGCGCGATTCGGCCGACATCACCGCGCGCGCCAGGCCCCACGGGCCGGCCGGCGCGCGCCCGGAGACCATCACATGACCACGCGTATGCTGATCGACGCACGCCACCGGGAGGAAACCCGGGTCGCCGTCGTCAAAGGGAATCGAATCGAGGAATTTGATTTCGAGAGTGCCGAGCGCAAGCAGCTCAAGGGGAATATCTATCTCGCCAAGGTGACGCGGGTCGAACCGTCGCTGCAGGCGGCGTTCATCGACTACGGCGGCAACCGCCACGGTTTCCTCGCCTTCTCGGAAATCCACCCCGACTATTACCAGATCCCCAAGGAGGATCGCGAGGCGCTGCTGCGCGAGGAGGCCGAGCACGCCGCCGAGGAAGCCGCGCTGCGTGCCGAGCAGGACGGCGACGACGACGATCATGACGACGACGCCGAGAGCGACGATCATCATGACGACGACCGCCACGATGACGAGGACGCGCGTGACGACGAGGAAGTCAGCGAGGGCGAGGATACGCGCCCGCGCCGCAAGGGCCGTCGCGGCGGTGGTCACGACGATGCCGCGGTCGAGGATCTGCGCGAGCGTCGCCTGAACCTGCGTCGCCGCTACAAGATCCAGGACGTCATCCGCCGCCGCCAGGTGCTGCTGGTGCAGGTCGTGAAGGAGGAGCGCGGCAACAAGGGTGCGGCGCTGACCACCTATCTGTCGCTCGCCGGCCGCTACTGCGTGCTGATGCCCAACACCGCGCACGGCGGCGGCATCTCGCGCAAGATCAGCAACGCGGGCGACCGCAAGCGGCTGAAGTCGATCATGGCCGAGCTGACGCTGCCGCAGTCGATGGGCTGCATCGTCCGCACCGCCGGGCTGCAGCGCACGAAGGTCGAGATCAAGCGCGACTTCGATTATCTCGCGCGCCTGTGGGACGGCATCCGCGAAGAGACGCTGAAGTCGGCCGCGCCCGCGCTCGTCTATGGCGACAGCGACCTGATGAAGCGCGCAATCCGCGACATCTACAACAAGGAGATCGACGAGGTCATCGTCGAGGGCGACGAGGGCTATCGTCAGGCCCGCGATTACATGAAGCTGCTGATGCCGAGCCACGCCAAGCGCGTGAAGCATTACAGCGACCCCGTGCCGCTGTTCCAGCGCGCGCATGTCGAGGACCAGCTGTCGGCGATGTACCATCCCGTCGTCCAGCTGAAGTCGGGCGGCTATCTGGTCATCAACCCGACCGAGGCGCTGGTGTCGATCGACATCAACTCCGGCCGGTCGACGCGCGAGCACTCGATCGAACAGACCGCGACCGCGACCAACCTCGAAGCGACGCAGGAGATCGCCCGCCAGTTGCGCCTGCGCGACATGGCCGGCCTCGTCGTCATCGACTTCATCGACATGGATCACGGATCGAACGTCCGTAAGGTCGAGAAGGCGATGAAGGAGGCGTTGAAGGACGATCGCGCCCGCATCCAGGTCGGCCGCATTTCGTCGTTCGGCCTGATGGAGATGAGCCGCCAGCGCCTGCGCACCGGTGTGCTCGAAGCGTCGACCCGCGCCTGCCCGCATTGCGAGGGCACGGGCCTGGTCCGCACCGCATCGTCGGCAGGCCTCAGCGCGCTGCGCCTGATCGAGGACGAGGCCGCGCGCGGTCGCGGTGCCAACATCACGCTGCGCGCCAGCCAGGAAGCCGCCTTCTACCTGCTCAACAACAAGCGCGCCGAACTGGCCGAGATCGAGGATCGCTATGGCGTCCGCGTCGAGGTGCAGGCTGATGGCGAGATCGAGGGCGCGCGCATGGCGGTCGAGGCCAGCGGCCCGCCGCCGGCGCATCCGCCGCGCTTCGACGCGCCGATCCAGGATCTCGACGACGATCTGGTCGAGGACGAAGAGGACGAGATCGAGGAGGTCGAGGCCGAGGAGGATGAGGTCCGCGAGGAGCGTCCGCGCCGCGAACGCTCGCGCGACGAGGGTGAGGGCGAAGGCGGTCGTGGCCGTCGTCGTCGCCGCCGCGGTCGCCGCGGTCGGGGCCGTGACGAGGGTGAAGCCGAGGGTAACGCCGCCGCCGAAACACCGGCCGAAGACGAGGATGGCGACGCCGCTGAGTCGGTCGAAGTGCCGGAGACTTCGGTCGAAGCCGCACCGCGCGACGAGGACGGCGCACCGCGTCGTCGCCGCCGTCGTGGTCGTCGCGGCGGTCGCCGTGAGGGCGGCGCCGATACCGCACGCGAGACGTCGGATGAGGGCGTGAGCGAGGACGAGGCCTCGGTCGAGGTGGCGGACGAGCCTGCTCCCGAGCCGGTCGCCGTGGAACCGGCGGTGGAAACGCCGAAGCCGCGTCGCTCGCGTCGCAAGGCGCCGGTCGCCGAGACGGTCGTGGACGCTGCACCGGAGCCGATCATTGAGGCGGCACCCGAGGTCGAGGACGAAGCGCCCGCGAAGAAGCCGCGCCGCTCACGCCGCAAGGCAACCGAATCGGTCGCCGATGCACCGGTCGAAGCCGAAGCGGTGGCGCCCGCGCCTGCTGCGGACGCAGAGGCCGAAGCAGAGGCGGCCCCGAAGCCGCGTCGTCGCACGACGCGCAAGAAGGCCGATCCGGTCGCTCCCGTCACGGCGGATGCAGCCGCAACGACGGAGGATGAAGCCCCCGTCGTCGACGGTGCCGCGGATGGCGCGGCGCCGATCGACTCCGCCGGGGAAGAGCCCGACGACGGCTCGGCCCCGCGCCGTGGCTGGTGGCAGCGCACGTTCGGGGCATAAGGGCGAAGGGGGGGAGGCAGGCCACCTCCCCCCACCGTTCATCCTGAGCTCGTCGATGGACCGTTATTTGGGCCGCGAACGAGGCGGTCGCCGATTGTAGAACGGTGCTTCGCCAGGCTCAGCACGACCGGAAATGGGTAGAATCCCGTCACTTCATGCGCGGTTCAGCCCAGCGCTCTAGAGGACGAACGATGGCCGAACGCCGCAAGATGAAGTGGGGACAGCGGGCGCTCGCGACGCTGGCCGCCGCGGCGATGCTGGCGGTACAGCCCGCCGCCGCCCAGTCGATCCTGCGGGACGCCGAGACCGAGTCGCTGCTGGCCGACATGTCGCGCGACATCGTGAAGGCAGCGGGGCTGTCGCCCGCCAACGTCCGCGTCGTCGTCATCAACGATCCCAGCATCAACGCCTTCGTCGCGGGCGGGCAGATCGTCTACATCCATTCCGGCCTGATCGATGCCGCCGACAATGCCAACGAAGTGCAGGGCGTCATCGCGCACGAGGTCGGGCACATCGCCAACGGCCATGTTCCGCTGCAGGATTCGGGCTACAAGGGCGCGATGGGCGTTTCGCTGCTCAGCCTGGTGCTCGGCGTCGCCGCGATGGCGGCCGGCGCGGGCGAGGCGGGGGCGGGTCTGATGGCGCTCGGCCAGCGCGCCGCGCTCGGCAAGCTGCTGGCCTTTACCCGTGTCCAGGAATCGAGCGCCGACGCCGCGGGCGCACGCTATCTGTCGACCGCGGGCATCACCGGGCGCGGCATGCTCAGCTTCTTCAAGAAGCTGCAGAATATGGAATATCGCTACGGCATTCCGCAGGATCAGGGCAGCTACGACCGCACCCATCCGCTGTCGAGCGAGCGTATGGCGATGCTCGATCAGGTCACGCGCGGCGTGCCGTCATTCGCCAAGCCCTCCGATCCGGGCATCGAGGCGCGTTTCCTGCGCGTGCAGGCAAAGCTGCGCGGCTACGTCAACGAACCGCGCCGCACGCTCGCCAAATATCCGACCGGCGACCAGTCGATCCCGGCGCATTACGCCCGCGCCTATGCCTATCACCTGTCGGGCTATCCCGATCAGGCGGCGACCGAAGCGAACGCGCTGGTCAAGGCGGCGCCGACCGACCCCTATTTCCTCGAGCTCCAGGGCCAGATCCTGATGGAGGGCGGCAACCCGAAGGCCGCGCTGGCGCCGCTGCGCGAGGCGGTGGCGGGCTCGCGCTCCTCGCCGCTGATCGCCACCACCTTCGGCCACGCGCTGCTCGCCACCGAAGACCCGACGCACCTGCCGGAGGCGGAGAAGGTGCTGCGGCTGGCCGTGCAGCGCGACGACGACAATCCGTGGGCGTGGACGCAGCTCGGCACGGTGTACGAACGCAAGGGCGACGAACCGCGCACCGCGCTCGCGACCGCCGAGCGCGCCAATCTGACCGGTGACAGCCGCACCGCGCTCGGCGCATCGCGCGCGGCGATGGCGGGCCTGCCGCAGGGAAGCTCGGACTGGATCCGCGCGCAGGACATCTTCCTCGTCTCGCAGGTCGAGATGGACAAGATGCGGGAGCGCCGTCGATGACGCTGCGCCCACTCGTTCTCGCGCTGCTGCTCTGCCTCGCCGGGGCGATCGGCGGCGGCGTCGTACTCGCCGCTCAGACGTTGCGCGGTGGCGGCGGGGCGAGCAACGTCCGCAGCTACCTGCTCGCGAACCCGGACGTCATTCCGGAAGCGATGCAGGTGCTGCAGGATCGCGAGACCGGCAAGCTGGTCGCCGCCAATCGCGCGGCGATCCTCGATCCCTTCCCCGGCGCGGTCGACGGCAATCCACAGGGCGACGTCACCATCGTTACCTACATGGACTATGCCTGCGGCTTCTGCCGCGCCAGCCTGCCCGACATCGCGCGGATCGTGGCGGAGGACGACAGGGTCCGCATCGTCTATCGCGAACTCCCGATCCTCAGCGCCGACAGCCGCTCCGCCGCCGAATGGGCGCTCGCCGCGGCGGAGCAGGGCAAGTACATGGCCTTCCACACCGCGCTTTACGCTGCCGGGCGCCCGAACCCCGCATCGATCGCGGCGGCGGCGGCGAAGGCCGGTCTTGACCTGCCCCGCGCCCGCGCGACGATCGCCTCCCCAGCGGTCGCCGCCGAGATCGAGAAGAACCTGCGCATGGCCGGCACGCTCGGCATGACCGGGACGCCGGCGTGGGTGATTGGTGATCGCATCCTGTCGGGCGCGGTCGGTCATGATGGGCTAGCCAAGGCGGTCGCGGCGGCGCGGGCGAAATAGCGCCGGTCCTCCCGCGCAGGCGGGAGCACGCATGAAGGCGTCGTGTCGCCTCTCCGAACCGTTTCCCCTTCGTCGCGCCCTCGCCTAAGGTGCCGCCATGTCCGACACGATACTCGCGCTATCCGGCGTCTCGAAAACCTACGCCTCCGGTCAGCGCGCGCTGGAAGCGGTCGATCTCGACATCCGTCGCGGCGAGATCTTCGCGCTGCTCGGCCCCAACGGCGCCGGCAAGACGACGCTCATCTCGATCGTCTGCGGCATCGTCACGCCCGGCAGCGGGACGATCATGGTCGGCGGCCACGACGCCATCCGCGATTATAAATCCGCGCGCGCGATCATCGGGCTGGTGCCGCAGGAGCTGTCGGTCGACATGTTCGAGACGGTGATGGCGACGGTGAAGTTCAGCCGCCGCCTGTTCGGAAAATCCGGCCACGACGCCTATCTCGAAGAACTGCTGCGCGACCTGTCGCTGTGGGAGAAGCGCGACACCAAGATCATGGAGTTGTCGGGCGGCATGAAGCGCCGCGTGCTGATCGCCAAGGCGCTCAGCCACGAACCCGACCTGCTGTTTCTCGACGAGCCCACCGCCGGCGTCGACGTGTCGCTGCGCCGCGACATGTGGAAGCTGATCGGTAGTCTGCGCGAGCGCGGCGTCACCATCATCCTGACGACGCACTATATCGAGGAGGCCGAGGAGATGGCCGACCGCGTCGGCGTCATCAACGGCGGCAAGCTGCTGCTGGTCGAGGACAAGGCCGCGCTGATGAAGAAGCTCGGCAAGCGTGAGATGGATCTGGCGTTGCAGGACCCGCTCGACACCATCCCGCCCGAGCTCGCCGAGTGGCACCTCAGTCTGGAGAACGAGGGGCATACGTTGCGCTACGTCTTCGACGCGCAGGCGGAGCGCACCGGCATCCCGTCGCTGCTGCGCAAGCTCGCCGACCTCGGCATCGGCTTCAAGGATCTGGAGACGTCGAAATCCAGCCTCGAAGACATCTTCGTCGACCTGACCAGGAAGGAGGCGGCGTGATGGCCATGAACACCCACGGCGTATGGGCGATCTATCGCTTCGAAATGGCGCGCGCGCTGCGGACGCTCTGGCAGAGCCTCGTCACGCCGGTCATCACCACCAGCCTGTACTTCATCGTCTTCGGCGGCGCGATCGGCAGCAGGATGCAGTCGGTCGACGGCGTCGGCTACGGCAGCTTCATCGTGCCCGGCCTCGTCATGCTGTCGCTGCTGACGCAGAGCATCGGCAACGCCTCCATCGGCATCTACTTCCCCAAATTCACCGGCACGATCTACGAACTCCTGTCCGCGCCCGTCTCGCCGTTCGAGATGGTGCTGGGCTATGTCGGCGCGGCGGCGACCAAGTCGGTCGTGCTCGGCCTCATCATCCTCGCCACCGCCGCCTGCTTCGTCGATCTGCGTATCGAGCATCCCGGCGCGATGATCGCGTTCCTGATCCTGACGTCGGTCGCGTTCAGCCTGTTCGGCTTCATCATCGGCGTGTGGGCGAAGGGGTTCGAGGCGCTGAACTTCGTCCCCGCGCTGCTCGTCACGCCGCTCACCTTCCTCGGCGGCGCCTTCTATTCGATCACGATGCTGCCCGAACCCTGGCGGACGGTCAGTCTGTTCAACCCGGTGGTCTATCTGGTCAGCGGATTCCGCTGGAGCTTCTTCGGCAAGGGCGACGTCAGCATCGCGTGGAGCCTGGGCTTCACCGCCGGATTCATGGCCTTGTGTCTCGCGGTGATCGTCTGGATTTTCCGCACGGGGTACAGATTGAAGAATTAGGGCATAGATCCTCCCCCGGCACGGGGAGGTGGCAGCGCATCGCGCTGACGGAGGGGGCGGGCCGCGAACGCTACGTGCGCGGATAGCCCCCTCCACCATGCTGCGCATGGTCCCCCTCCCCGCAAGCGGGGAGGATCTGGGTCAAATCCGATGCTCGCCCTTCACCCAGCGTACCGTGCCGCTGGAGGCGCGCATCACCACGCTTTCGGTGGTCAGCTTGCCGCCCTTGCGCTTGACGCCGGCCAGCAGCGACCCGTCGGTGACGCCGGTCGCTGCGAAGATGCAGTCGCCCTTCGCGAGATCGGTCAGGTCGTAGATACGATCGAGGTCGGTCACGCCCCACTTCGCCGCGCGCGAGCGCTCGGCATCGTTGCGGAACAGCAGCCGCCCCTTGAACTGTCCGCCGATGCAGCGCAGCGCCGCGCAGGCCAGCACGCCCTCCGGTGCGCCGCCCGACCCCATGTAGACGTCGACCGTCGTGTCGGGATCGGTCGTCGCGATGACGCCGGCCACGTCGCCGTCGCCGATCAGCATCACGCCGCACCCGATCGCGCGCAGCTCGGCGATCAGCGCCTCGTGGCGCGGGCGGTCGAGCACGCAGGCGATGATCTCGTGCGGCTCGACGCCCTTGGCGGCGGCGATCGCCTTCACATTCTCGGTCGGCGACTTCGCGAGGTCGATCGTGCCCTCAGGGTAGCCCGGCCCGATCGCGATCTTGTCCATATAGACGTCGGGCGCGTTCAGCAGCTGGCCTTCCTCGGCGATCGCCAGCACCGCGAGCGCGTTGGGCCCGGCCTTGGCGGTGATCGTCGTGCCCTCCAGCGGGTCGAGCGCGATGTCGATCTTCGGTCCCTTGCCGATCGCCGAGCCGACCTTTTCGCCGATATAGAGCATCGGCGCCTCGTCGCGTTCGCCCTCACCGATCACGACCGTGCCGTCCATGTACAGCTCGTTCAGCGCGGCGCGCATCGCCTCCACGGCGGCGGCGTCGGCTTCCTTCTCGTTGCCGCGCCCGACCAGCTTCGCCGCCGCGATGGCGGCCGCCTCGGTCACGCGCACCATCTCGAGCACCAGGACGCGGTCGAGTACCTTGCTGGCGGTTTCGGTCATCCCATTCCCCTACGTCACTATATTCGTGCGCCGCGCGATAGGGGGGGCGGTGCGCAATGTCGAGGCTTGCGAAGCGTCCGCGTCCGTATCATCGTGCGCGCATGCTGCCGATCCTGCTGCTCCTCGCCGCCCCGGACGATATCGCCGCGAAAGCCCGCGAGCTGACGCGGGCGGAACCACCGTGCCGGATCGACCGCGATTCAGCCGACATCACCGTCTGTGGCCGGCGCGAGGCGGATCGACGTTTCCGTGTCACTTTCGTCGAGACGAACCTGCGCGACGTGGTGCCGCGCGAACGCAGCGCGCTGCTGGAGGAAAAGCTGACCGACTGCGGCCGCATCGGCATGGTGCCGCGCGGCTGCGGCTTCGCCGGCGTGGCGATGACCAGCGGCGGGGGCAAGACGACGATCAAGCCGCGCAAGCTCGCCCCGTAGCGCAAGGGCGTTACGCCGCCTGGCTCAGCACGTCGTCGTCGGGATGCGGCCGGTCGTGCTCGACATATTCGACCAGCGCCCCGTCGGCGTGGCGGACCAGCATGTTGCGCCCGCTTGGCACGCGCTTGACCGGATCGACGATCGTCGCACCCGTCGCCGGCAAGGTGGCGGCATAGTCCGCGATTCCCTCCACCAGAAACGTCATGTCGGTCGCGCGAAACGGCGCCAGCGCGGCATCGCTCCCGCCGATCAGCAGCAGCTGGCCGACCTGCGCGAGCTTCAACCCCATCTCGGGATAATCGAAGCGCATCCGCGCCTCCTGCCCGAACATCCCCTGGTACTGCGCCACCGCGGCGTCGAGGTCGTCGAGCGGCAGCAGATGGCGTGTCAGCAGGTTCCGGATCCGCATCGCCCTATCCCAGCGCCGCCTGTTTCTCCGCCTCCAGCCGGTCCAGTTCGGCGCGGCTCTTCTTCTCGCTCGACGTCTTCAGCTGCCCGCACGCCGCATCGATGTCGCGACCGCGCGGGGTGCGCACCGGCGCGGAGATACCGGCGGCGAACACGATTTCCGAGAAGGCGCGCACCCGTTCGGGCGTCGATGTTTCATAGGGCGCGCCCGGCCACGGGTTGAACGGGATCAGATTGACCTTCGCGGGCAGCTTGTAGTGCTTCAGCAATCGCACCAGCTCGCGGGCATCGTCGTCGCTGTCGTTCTTGTCCTTCAGCATGACGTATTCGAAGGTGATGCGCCGCGCATTGTTCGCGCCCGGATAGTCGGCGCACGCCTGCAACAGCTCCTCGATGCCGTATTTGCGGTTCAGCGGCACGATCTCGTCGCGCACCTCCTTCGTCACCGCGTGCAATGAGACGGCGAGGTTCACGCCGATCTCCTCGCCCGCGCGCGCCATCATCGGCACGACGCCCGACGTGCTGAGCGTGATGCGCCGCTTGCTGAGCGCCAGGCCATCGCCGTCCATCACGATCGCCAGCGCATCGCGCACCGCATCGAAGTTATAGAGCGGCTCGCCCATCCCCATCATGACGATGTTGGTCAGCATCCGCCCTTCCGGGCTCGACGGCCATTCGCCCAGCGCATCGCGCGCCAGCATCACCTGCCCGACGATCTCCGCCGGCGTCAGGTTGCGCACCAGCCGCATCGTGCCGGTGTGGCAGAAGCGGCAGTTGAGCGTGCAGCCGACCTGGCTCGACACGCACAGCGTGCCGCGGTCGGCGTCGGGGATGAACACCGCCTCGTAATCCTGCCCGTCGTCCGACCGCAGCAGCCACTTGCGCGTGCCGTCCGACGACACCTGCGCCTGCACGACGCCCGGCCGCGAGATCGCGAAGCGCGCGGCCAGCCACGGCTGCATCACCTTCGATATGTCGGTCATCAGCGAAAAATCGGTGACGCCGCGATTGTACATCCAGTGCCACAGCTGCTTGGCGCGCAGCTTCGCCTGCTTGGGCTCCAGCTGCGCGGTCTCCAGCGCCATGCGCAGGTCGTGCTTCGACAGGCCGAGCAGGTCGATACGCCCGTCGCTGCGCGGCGTGAAGCTGCGGGGGACAGGCACGGGGTCGATGTGCCCGGGGATGGGCATGGGGGCGGCCGATAGCTGGTGCATGACGGCGATATAGCCGGTTTCAGCCGGTTTTTCCACTCCGCCTGCGCAGGTTGCGCCACGCGGCGCGCCAGCCGCCGCGCCAGCTCGGCCCGGTTTCCCGCGCGAACCAGCGGCCCGCCGCGATCGCGTCGCGTAGCAGGCGCCAGGCGACATATCCCATCCAGACCGGCACGATCGCGACAGACGCGCCGAAGATGACGGATTGCGACAACGGATCGTCGATCGATCCCGCCCGGATCAGCCACGCCGCGAAAAACATCAGCGGTATCACCGGAAGCAACGGCAGCGCGATCCAGATCCGCGACAGGTTCCACCATCGCGGGTCGGTCGCCCAATCGTAATAGCGTGCCAGCGGGTTGCGCATCACCGCCCCGCGCACGCCAGCGCCGCGGCGTCGATCGTCGTCGCGGCGCCGGCCAGCGCATAGGTGTCGGCGAACGGGCGGCCGGTCGCGGACAGGCTCTCGACGCTCATGCCGCGGCCGCCGCGCATCGCCGCGACGATGGCGCGGTCGGTGACCGCGTCGGGCGCCCAGGCGTCCTGCGCGCCCGCGACCAGTTCGAAGCGGCGCTCGCCGATCGACAGGGTGACGCGAGCGGCGGGGGCGCGGGGGCGGCTCAGGCGGATATGGATCTGGTTGCGCGCGCCGCTCGTCGGCCAGGTGGCGACGCTGGCGAAGGCACCGCGGCGGGGGCCGAAGGGCTCGGACAACGCGTAGCAGCGCGAAGGCGCAGCATCGCGGAACGCCGCCCAGCGACCGACCGTCGCCACCCCCTGCCGCCCCTGTGCCGCCGCCTGAAGCGCCAGCGCGAGGATCAGGCTCATGTCGGCGTGTCGCCCGCACCCGTGCCGGTGTGGACGATCGTCTCGACGCCGCCCTCGATCATCACGATCGATCCTTGCGGTAGCGCCGGCGCGACCGGTGCGTCGAATTGCGGCAGCACGTCGATGCCGGTCATCACCCCGCGCAGCACGCGGCTGGACATTCCGTGCATGATGATCAGCCGGTCGCCGGGATCGTCCTGCGTGTCCGCCAGCCATCCCGACACCCGCGCGGCGATCGCGTCATACCATTCGCCGCCGTCCGGTGCGCGCGAATAGAGGCCGTGGTCGCGGTTGACGAAGTCGCCGACCTCCGCCTGCACGTCGCGGTAATAGCGGCCGCTCCACGTCCCCATTCCGATCTCGATCAGCCGGTCGTCGGTTCGCGCTTCATGCCAATCGAGCTCGAGATGCTCGGCGATCACCGCCAGCGTCTGGAGCGCTCGCCCCGCGCTCGACGACCACAGCGTCAGCGCCGGGCGCGGTCCGAGCAGGTCGCGCAGCGCCGCCCCCATCGCATCGGCCTGCGCGAAGCCGGCACGGGTCAGCGGGGTATGGGGATGGTCGCCCTGCATCCGCTGGGCACGGTTGTACACGGTCTCGCCATGCCGGGCGATGAAGTCGCGGCCCTTGCGCGCTGTCGTGATCGTCATGCCTGCGGTTTCCTCCGCTGTGGACGCGAAAGCAAAGGCTTTTCGCGCGGGTCGTTTACCTTGCGGTAACCAAGCGCGCTGATCAGGTGTCGGACCGCTTGTGCCGGCCCTGATTGCGGCTAGAACGGGCAACGACTATCTGCCGCACCCCGGTCGGGGGCGGCTCCCCCGGGGGTTTGAAGACATGAAGGCGACGATCGAACGCACGACCCTGTTGAAGGGGCTGAGCCACGTCCAGTCCGTGGTCGAGCGCCGCAACACCATCCCCATCCTCTCCAACGTGCTGATCGAGGCGTCGGGAGAGGGTGCGATCCGCCTGATGGCGACCGATCTCGACCTGCAGATCGACGAGACGGTGGCGGCGGCGGTGGACCAGCCGGGCGCGATCACCGTGTCGGCGCACACATTGTTCGACATCGCCCGCAAGCTGCCCGAGGGCAGCCAGGTCGAGCTGGCGGCGGCGGACGGGCGCATGACGATCCGCGCCGGCCGCTACAACTCCTCGCTGCCGACGCTGCCGCGCGACGACTTCCCCGTCATCGCCGAAGGCGAGCTGCCGACCCAGTTCGAGCTGCCGGCCGAGACGCTGAAGCAGATCATCGACAAGACGCGCTTCGCCATCTCGACCGAAGAGACGCGCTATTATCTCAACGGCATCTTCCTCCACGTCGCCGACGACGGCGGACAGCCGGTGCTGAAGGCCGCGGCGACCGACGGCCACCGCCTCGCGCGCGTCACCGTCGCGCGGCCCGAGGGCGCCGATGCGATGCCCGACGTGATCGTGCCACGCAAATGCGTGGCGGAACTGCGCAAGCTCTTGGACGAAGTCGACGGCTCGGTCGGCGTGTCGCTGTCGGGCAGCAAGATCCGCTTCGACCTGGGTCAGGCGATCCTGACCAGCAAGCTGATCGACGGCACCTTCCCCGACTATTCGCGCGTCATCCCGACCGCGAACGACAAGCTGCTGAAGCTCGATCCGCGCAGTTTCGAAGAGGGCGTCGATCGCGTATCGACCATCGCCAGCGAAAAGACCCGCGCCGTCAAGATGGCGGTCGATCGCGACAAGATCACGCTGTCGGTCACCAGCCCGGAGAACGGCGCCGCGGTCGAGGAAGTACCGGGCGACTATAGCTCGCTGCCGATCGAGATCGGCTTCAACAGCCGCTATCTGCTCGACATCCTCAACCAGATCGACGGCGACACGGTCGAGGTCCATTTGGCCGACGCCGCCGCCCCGACGCTGATCCGCGAAAACGACAAGGCTGCAGCACTTTATGTCCTGATGCCGATGCGGGTCTAAGTCCGAGCGAGGCGGATAAGCGCGCTTATTCGCCGGTGCGCAAGGCGCACGCGACAGACCGGCCGGCGGCGCGCGCGCCGACCGACGACCTGGGCTTTGCCCAGGTCTGGCTCGCTCTGACCCTGCCGATGTTGCTGGCGCTGGCTAGTTGCTCTGCAGCAGAGGGCCGGTCGCAGACTTCAAACGAAACCCCCGCCCCAACCGCGGAACAACTCGCCGCCGCCGACAATATGGCCGCGGAGATCGAGCCGGGCTGGACCGAAGTGTCGCCCGACCTCGTCTTCGACCCGAAAAGTGCGGCGCGTGCCCTTCCCCGGCCACCGGCGCTGAAGGGCGCACTGGTCGGCCTCTAAGGCGATCCGGTGATGACGCGGCAATATACGCGAAATCAACTCGCGAGCATGAGGGCGGATCATGCCGGTTTCGCCATGACCCGCGACCTCGATGGCGACGGCGGGGCCGAAACCTATCGCACCGGCTTCTGGCGCATCGACGACTTCCGAACCAGCGACGCGCACGAAGGCAGCTTTCTCGTAGTGTTCGATCCCGGCCACCCGCCGCAGGTGATCGACAGCACAAGCGCAATGGAAGACACCGGCGTCTTTATCAGCGGCGGCGGCGACCATCTGGACGTGGCGTGGTGCAACTGTCCCGGCGGCAGGATCGGGTACAAGGGCAAGCGGCTGTCCGTGACATGGGATCGGCGGTGATCTTGATTTCTTAACCCGCGATCGTCATACTGACATCCTTGTTAGTAAGGATGCGACTCGTGGCGACACTGGCGATGGATACCGCAACCCCGGACGCAGAACCCCGCGTCGCGCCCTACAATCCCGGCAAGCCTCTCCGCCGCGAATGGGGGACGGCGTGGCGCGCGCTGCGCAGGCTCCTCGCCAACGGCGACGATACCGCGCAGGTGTTCCGCATCATGCGCGCGCTCAACGCCGACGCCAGCCAGAAGGGCTATCGCAAGCTGATCGGCACGCGCGAGGGCGGGCGGCTTGCCTATGAGCGCGTCGAACTGGCCGAGAAGTTCAGCGACCGCACTTGGCTCGACGCGCTGCCCGCCGGCACCGTCGGCGCCGCCTATCGCGCCTTCCTGGACCGCACCGGTTTCTCCGCGCAGGGTCTGGCCGACATCAGCATGGGCGATTTCCATCCCGACGCCATCGTCCACGATCATCCCTACGCCTGGTTCGGTCGGCGCGAGCGCGACATGCACGATATCTGGCACACGCTGACCGGCTATACCGCCGAGGAACATTTGGGCGAGTTGTGCCTCGTCGCCTTCTCCTACGCGCAGACCGGCGGGCTCGGCTGGGCCGCGATCGGGCTGATGGGGGCGCTGAAGAGCCTGGCCGTCACCAAGGACACGGCGGTGCTGCGGGCGGTGTTCGAAGGGTATCGGCACGGTAAACGCGCACGCTGGCTGAGCGGCGAGGATTACGAGCGCCTGCTCGCCGAACCGCTCGAGTCGGCCCGCCGTCGCCTGAACATCGCCGAGCCCGTGCTCTACCACCGCGCCCAGGCGCTGCTCGCGCGGAAGGGCGTGCAGGCGATCTGAGGATCGCGTAAGGCCGGCGGGCACGCATGATCGCCCGCCTGACCCTCACCGATTTTCGCAACCATGCCGCCGCGTCGATCGACACCGGCGGCGCGGACTTCGTCGTGCTGACCGGCGACAACGGCGCGGGCAAGACCAACATCCTGGAGGCGGTGTCGCTGCTGGCGCCGGGCCGCGGTCTGCGCCGCGCGGCGCTGTCGGATATGGCGCGGCAGGACGGGCCCGGCGGCTTCGGTGTCGCCACGACGCTGTCGAACGACATCCGCCTCGGCACCGGCACCCGCACCGATGCGCCCGAGCGCCGCATCGTCCGCATCGACGGCGCCGCCACCACCGCGACCGCCCTGTCGGAGCGACTGCGCGTCCTGTGGCTGACGCCGGCGATGGACCGGCTGTTCGTCGAGCCGGCGGGCGAGCGCCGCCGCTTCCTCGACCGGCTGACGCTCGCGCTCGATCCCGCCCACGCCCACCACAGCGCCCGCTACGAAGCGGCGATGCGCGCGCGCAACCGCTTGCTCGGCGCCGATTCGCCGCCCGATCCGGACTGGCTCGCCGCGCTGGAGGCCGCGATGGCCGAGCATGGCGCCGCGATCGATCGCGCTCGCGCCGCCACCGTCGCGGCGCTCGGCGCGCGTACCGCCGGCGACGATGCGACCGGCTTCGGCCGCGCATCGCTGACGCTGGCGAGCGGCAGCACGCCCGATCTCGCCCGGGCGCTGGCCGAGGGTCGTCGCCGCGACGCCGCCGCCGGCCGCACGCTGACCGGCCCCCACCGCGACGACCTGATCGTCACGCACGTCGAAAAGGGGCAGCCAGCGGCGCTGTGTTCGACCGGCGAGCAGAAGGCGCTGCTGTTCGCGATCGTCCTCGCCCATGCGCGGCTGGTCGCCGCCGACACCGGCCACGCCCCCGTGCTGCTGCTCGACGAAGTCGCCGCGCATCTCGATCCCGGCCGCCGCGCCGCGCTGTTCGACGCGCTCGCCGGATTGGGCCAGGTGTGGATGACCGGGACCGAGGCCGCGCTGTTCGGCGCGCTGCCCGCGGCGGCGGCGCGGCTGTCGGTCGTCGCCGGACACATCGCGCCGCCGGTTTGCTAAACCCGCAATTAAGCATTCGCAGCTATCGTCTTCTCAGATCGGGGCATCGCCGTCCCGCGATGGAGACGAATTTGACCAGCGACATGCCGCAGCCGGGCTCGCTCGCCGCACGAATCGACCTGCCGAAGCGGTTGCGCGTGTTCGGGTTCGACGCCCGCGTCCTCGACAGCGCCCGCGTCGTCTGGAGCGCGATCGAACCCGACATCGATGCGATCGCCGGGGCCTATTGGGATCAGTGGCAGGCGGGCTTCGCCGACGAACGCCAGTGGCAGCCGCACGAATCGGCGCGGATGATCGAGATCGGCGTCGACTTCCTGCGCAATCGCTTCCTCGACGCGCAGGGGATGGCCTGGGTCGAATCGGTCGAGCGCTCGGTCGCCGCGGCCTATCAGGCCGGCGTGCCGCCGACCGCGCTGCGCTCGATGATCTGCGCGAGCGACCGCGCCGCGTTCGAGACGTTGCTGAAGGCCGTCGACTCGACCGACCCGCGCCTGCCCGACATGATCGACGTGCTGCTGCGCCTCTCGAGCCTGGAAGGCGACATCACCGGATCGCTCTATCGCCTGTTCCAGGAATTTGGCGAAAAGGCCGAGCGCAACCGGCTGGCCTCCGATTTCCGCAGCAACATCGCCGCCTCGGTCGAGGCCGCGTCGCAGAACGGCATCACCTTGCGCGACCAGGCCGGCAATGCCGCGCTCGCCGCACGCGGCATGCTCGGCAAGACCAGCGAAGTCGCTGCGGCCGCCGAACAATCGGCAGTGGCGATGCGCGAGGCGGCACAGACCGCCGCGGGCCTGATCCGCGCGATCGAGGATGCGCGCATGGAAGTCGAGGCCGCAGCCGAGATCGCCACGCGCGCCAGCGGTCAGGCGGGCCAAGCGGTCGGCATGAGCGAGATGCTGAGCGATCACGCCAAGTCAATTGAATCGATCCTGGGCCTGATCCGCGACATCGCCGGACAGACCAATTTGCTGGCGCTCAACGCCACGATCGAAGCGGCGCGCGCCGGCGATGCCGGTCGCGGCTTCGCGGTGGTCGCACAGGAGGTGAAGAGCCTCGCCAACCAGACCGCACGTGCCACCGACGACATCGCCGCCAAGATCGCGGCGATCCAGGCGGCCACCCGCTCGACCGTCGAGACCAACGCCAGCATCAAGGCAACGGTCAGCGAAGTGCAGGAATCCGCCAACCGCATCCGGCGCGCGATGGAGGCACAGGCTACCACCGTCACCGCCATCACCGCCTCGGTCGACGAAACCGCGCTCGCCGCCGATTCGATGTCCGCAACCATCGCCGCGATCCGCGAGGATACCGAAGCGGTTGCGACCGACATCGGTCGCGTCGGCGGCGGCTTCACCGCGCTCGACGGGCAACTCGTCGCGCTGAAGGCCAACGCCAGCGACTTCGTCAGCCGCGTCGCGGCCTGACACGATGGATCGCGCCGCTACCACCGATCTCGCGAACACGGCGATGTCCGCCCAAGAGGTCGCGTCGCTGCTTGCCGCCTATGATTGGGACGGCACGCTCGCGGCCGGCTGTGTCGAGATCGCGGGGCTGATCGCCGATCGCCGCGAGCACATCGCCCGTGTCTTCTGGCAGCGCTACGTCTCGCTGCCCGAAACCGCGCCGATCCACGCGACCCTGTCGGCGACGCAGCGCGAGGAGCAGGTCGGTATCAGCGTCGCTTATCTGACCGCGCGGTACGAACGTCCGTTCGACCCGTCATGGGCCGCGACCGCACGGTTCCACGCGCGGATCTCCTTCGTCCGCGGCGTCCCGCTGTCGGCGCAGCTTTGCGCGCTGGGGATGGCGCATTCGGCGGTGCTCGGAGTGCTGGGCGAACGGATCGGCGGCGACGCCGACCGCATGCGCCGGCTGAGCGACATCGTGCAGCGCATGGCGCTCGCCGAGGCGCAGTTACTGGCGAACGAAGTGCAGCAACTGGCCCGCAACCACGCGATGCAATCACGGGTCGAAAGCATGAAGGCGTATCGCACCTCGATCGCCGGATCGATCGCGTCGGCTGCGGCGCAGGGCACCGCCATCCGTCGCCGCGCCGAGGAAAGCGGGATCGCCGCACGCGGCATGCTCGGCAAGACCAGCGAAGTCGCCGCCGCGGCCGAGCAATCGGCAGTGGCGATGCGCGAGGCGGCACAGACCGCCGCGGGCCTGATCCGCGCGATCGAGGATGCGCGCATGGAAGTCGAGGCCGCGGCCGAGATCGCCACCCGCGCCAGCGGTCAGGCGGGCCAGGCCGTCGGCATGAGCGAGATGCTGTCCGACCACGCCAAGTCGATCGAATCGATCCTGGGCCTGATCCGCGACATCGCCGGGCAGACCAACCTGCTGGCACTGAACGCCACGATCGAGGCGGCGCGCGCGGGCGATGCCGGTCGCGGCTTCGCGGTGGTCGCACAGGAGGTGAAGAGCCTCGCCAACCAGACCGCACGTGCCACCGACGACATCGCCGCCAAGATCGCGGCGATCCAGGCGGCCACCCGCTCGACCGTCGAGACCAACGCCAACATCAAGGCGACGGTCAGCGAAGTGCAGGAATCCGCCAACCGCATCCGGCGCGCGATGGAGGCACAGGCTACCACCGTCACCGCCATCACCGCCTCGGTCGACGAAACCGCGCTCGCCGCCGATTCGATGTCCGCAACCATCGCCGCGATCCGCGAGGATACGAAGAGCGTCGTCACCGACATCGCGCAACTGGGTACGGATCTCGGGCAGGTCGACGACGCGCTCGCCGATCTCGCCAGCGCCGCCGACGGACTGTCGCGCTCCGCCGCGGCCTGAGCGTCCGGCGGAAAAGCCTGTCCTACACACCCCGATCCATGCTGATGGATGGCGGGGGCGGGGTCGAACGCGGATGAAGAGCGGCGGAAAGTTCAGAGATTGGCGCGTTTGCCGGAACCTTCCGAACCTTACCGGACCCGCGTTGGCAGGCTTTGCGTCGCACCCGACGACGCGCTAACCCCGCGGCCATGACCAACATCCTCGTTACCGGCGCGAGCCGTGGCATCGGCGCCGCGATCGTTACCGCGCTCGACCGCGACGGCGTCACCGTCGCCGGCCAATCCACCGCCGGCGACCTGCCCGCCGATTTCGCGCAGCCCGGCACCGCCGCCGACCTGTGGCGGCGCGCGCTCGACCGGCTGGGCGGACGCATCGACGTGCTGGTGAACAACGCTGGCGTGTTCGAGGCGAACCCGATCGACGCCGACGACGACGCATGGCTCGCCGGATGGGAGCGCACGATGCGCATCAATCTGACCGCCTCGGCCGAGCTCTGCCGCCTCGCGGTACGCCACTGGCAGGCGAGCGGCACATCCGGGCGCATCGTCAACATTGCCAGCCGCTCGGCCTATCGCGGCGACAGCCCGGCGCACTGGCATTATGCCGCATCGAAGGCCGGCATGGTCGGCATGACCAAGTCGATCGCCCGCGCCTATGCGAAGGACGGCATCCTGGCCTTCGCCATCTGCCCCGGCTTCACCATGACCGGCATGGCGGAGGATTATCTGGAGAGCCGCGGCGGCGACAAATTGCTCGCCGATATCCCGCTCGGCCGCGTGACGATGCCCGACGAGGTGGCGGAAATGGCGCGCTGGCTGGCACTCGATGCGCCAGCGGCGATGACCGGCGCGGTGCTCGACGTGAATGGGGCCAGCTATGTCCGATAGCGCTCGCGATATCGGACCGGACGGCGGCGCCGGTGCGCTGGCGACGACCGACGGCCCCGCGACGGCGGGGTCGGCGGCGGTGGTGGTGGATTCGTGGAAGGTCACCTTGCCCTGCACCCGTGCGGAAGCGGAGGCAATCGACGCCGCCGACGATCTGACCATCGACGCCGTGCTGATGACCACCGAGGAGGTCGAGGACGACGTCACCCGCTGGCGCCTCGACGCCTATAGCGAGCACGAACCCGATGCCGGCATGATCGCGCAATTGCTGGCGCTGGTGCCGAGCGCGGCGGGCCGCACGCCGCTCATCGAGCCGCTGACCGCCGCCGACTGGGTGGCGATGAGCCAGGAGGGGCTGGAACCGATCGCCGAGGGGCGTTTCGTCGTCCACACCAGCGCGCATCCGGTCGACGCGCCGCCGGGCGGCCGCGCCTTCCTGATCGACGCCGGCCGCGCCTTCGGCACCGGCCATCACGCGACGACCAGCGGCTGTCTGGCGATGCTCGACGGCCTGTCGGACAAGCGCTTCGCCAACGTCATCGACGTCGGGACCGGGACCGGCTTGCTCGCCTTCGCCGCCGCGCACCTGTGGCCAGACGCGCGCGTCGTCGCGACCGACATCGACGCATCGGCGATCGACGTGACGCGCGAGAATGCGGCAGCCAATGCCATCCCGCTGCCCGACCTGATTATCGCCGACGGCGCGCTCGACGACGCGATCACCGCGGCGGCCCCCTATGACCTCGTCATCGCCAACATCCTCGCCGGACCTTTGGTGTCGATGGCGCCCGAACTCGCCGCCATCGCAGCGCCGGGCGCCACGATCGTGCTGGCCGGGCTGCTGGAGACGCAGCGCGCGCAGGTGGTGGCGGCGTTCGAAGGCTGCGGCTGCACGCTGGAGAGCATGGACCGGCGCGGCGACTGGACGATCCTGCGCCTCACCGCGGGCGCCGTCCGCTACGTCCCCGCCTCCCCGCCCGACCCGAAAGGCCGCGACGGCTGGGCGCTGGATATCTAGGAGAGCTTCGCCCGCGCGTAATCCTGCGTACCACGGGTGATGACGTCATCCTCCGGCAGCACTGCATCGACGGGGATCGCGTCCGCCCCGACGATCCGGTCGTAAATCGGCGCGAAGTCGGTCTCGATCGTCTGGCGCAGCAGGTCCTCGAAGCTCGGGATGACGAAATAGGTCTGCTGGAAATCGTCGATCCGGTAATCGGTGCGCATCACCCGCTCCATGTCGAGCCGGATGCGGTTGGGGCTCGGATCGTCGAGCGCGAAGCGCGTCTCGGCGAAGCTGGAGACGATGCCGGCGCCATAGATGCGCAAGCCCTCCGGCTCCTCGACCAGCCCGAACTCGACTGTGTACCAATAAAGCCGGGCCAGCTGCTTGAGCGACCCCAGCTCCAGCGCGCGCAAGCCCCCGCGGCCATAGGCGGCGAGATAGTCGCCGAACACCGGATCGGCGAGCAGCGGCACATGGCCGAACACGTCGTGGAAGACGTCCGGCTCCTGCAGATAGTCGAGCTGGTCGGGCCGGCGGATGAAGTTGCCGGCGACGAAGCGGCGGTTCGCCATATGGTCGAAGAACACGTCGTCGGGCACCAGCCCCGGCACCGCGACGACGCTCCACCCGGTCAGATCGGCCAGCCGCGCGTTCAGCTCGGCGAAATCGGGAATGCCGGGCTTCGACAGTTTCAGCACGTCGAGCCCGCGCAGATACGCCTCCGACGCACGGCCCGGCAGCAGCTTCGCCTGCCGCGCGAACAGCGTGTCCCACGTCGCATGATCCTCCGCCGTATAGCGGTCCCAGTCCTGCGGGATCGTCCAGTCGGCGTTCGCGCCCTCCGGCGGGCGGTCGAGAACATGGGTATCGTCGGCCATCCCGCCGCGATAGCATGGTAGCGGATGATACGATACCGCGTCCTCGTCCGGCTTATCGGCGTGCTGCTCGCTATCCCGGTGACCTACGCCTTGAGCGGCATCGTCGGCGGGCTGATTCCGACCAACGCCTCGCGGGTGCCGCCACCAGCCGGCATCCGCATCTATGTCGAGGACAATGGCATCCACACCGGCATCGTCCTGCCCGCGGCGGGCTGGGACGACATCGTCCGTCCCGACCACTTCCGCGATCCGCGCTATGCCGGCCACGGTTGGCGCAGCTTCAGCTGGGGCGACCGCGCCTTCTACATCGGCACGCCGACGTGGAGCGACGTCAGCCCGCTCACCGTGCTGCGCGCCGCCACCGGATCGGACGACATGGTGATGCATGTCGAGGCGGTGCCAGAACCGCGACCGGGCGGCAGCGTCCGCGCGGTCACGCTCCGCCCGGAGGAATATGCGCGACTGGTCGACGGCATCCGCGCGAGCTTCGAGCCCGGCGCGCCGGTACAAGGCTACTTCAGCTACGACGCCTTCTACCCGGCGCGCGGTCGCTACAGCGCGCTCCACACCTGCAACGGCTGGACCGGCGACCGGCTGCGGAACGCTGGCCTGAAGATGGGCTGGTTCACCCCGTTTCCGTGGACGGTGATGCGATGGCTGTGATGCCGCCCCCGCCGTTCCGGCTGCTGCTCGCCGAGGGACCCCGCGCCGCCTGGACGGTCGCGCGCCTGGCCGCACGGTGGCGGTCGCTGGGCGGCGCGGCGGGCACCGGCACGGTCATGGTGATGCCGGGGCTGTTCAACTCCGACCGCTCGAACATCGTGCTGCGCGCCTTCCTGCGGCGGCTGGGCCATGACGCCCGCGGATGGGGGCTGGGCCGCAACTATGGCGCGCGGACGATCGGCGCCGAGGCGGAGATGCTCATCACCGCCGTGGAGCGTCTGGCAGCGCAAAGCGGCGGGCCGGTGGCGCTGGTCGGCGTCAGTCTCGGCGGGATTATGGCGCGGCTGGTCGCGCAGCGGCGGCCCGATCTTGTCCGCTGCGTGGTCACGGTCAGCTCGCCCTATGCCGCCCACCCACGCGCGACCCGCGTCTGGCGGCTGTTCCAGTGGCTGACCGGCGACAATGTCGATGATCCGAAGGTCGATGCGCTGCGGGCGGAGATCGCCGCGCCGCTGTCCGTCCCCGCCACCGCGATCTGGAGCGCGTCGGACGGGCTGGTCGCGGGCGGCGCCTGCCATGGCGACGATTGCGAGGGCGTCGAGGTGGTCAGCGGGCATCTGGGGGTTCAGATCCACCCGCAGGCGTTGCTCGCGGTTGCGGCGGCGCTGGGTGCCACCCGCTGAATCTGTCAGCGCACCTTCGGATCGTTCGCCGCGACATAGCCGTCGTACGGCCCGCACTCGGGATCCTTGCGGCATCGCTTCGCCCAGTCGCGGCGTTCCTTGCCCTCGCGCGCCTCGGCCTTGCGCATCTTCTTGCCGTAGTTGCGGTCGGCTTCCTCCTGGCTGGTCGTCGTCCAGTCGATGGTCTTGCCGACCGCCTTCACCGGCAGGGTGACGATATTGGCGGCGGTCTGGAGGCAACCGCCCGCCAGCAGCGGCAGGATCGGCAGCAGAAGCAGGGACTTACGCATCGACCACACTTTCGTCAGCGGCGGCGGTGACGATCCCGCGCCGCGGCCCCCTGTAACGGAAAGTCGGTGAAGAAACCATCGACGCCCAGCTCCAGATAGCGTGCGATCTCCTCCTCCAGCCGCCCGTGGCGGCGCGGATCGAGCCCGCTGCGCAGCGATGCCGGCAGGAAGATATTCTCCGCCCGGAACGTCCAGGGATGGACCTTCAGCCCTGCGGCATGCGCATCCGCCACCAGCGAGGACGGCGTCCGGTCGCCGTCGCGGATCATCGCCTTGGCCGGGCCGATGCCATAGGCATAGGTGGCGATGTCGCGGAGGCCGGCGGGCGTCGCCATCGCCGCATAGCTTTCCGCCGCACCGTCCGCGGGTGCACCGGCGGCATCCATCAGCTGGATCAGCCGCACCGTCGTCATCCCCGCCAGCCGCTTCAGGTTTGCGACCTCGAACGACTGGATATAGACCGGCGCATCGGCGCGGTCCCATCCGGCACGGCGCAGCGCATCGACGAGCGGCGCGTCGGTGCCGAGGCCGATCGACGCGAAATAGCTCGGGTGCTTGGTCTCCGGATAGATGCCGACGCCCCGCGCCTGTGCCAGCGCGATGATCTCGTCGAAGGTCGGCACGTCGTATCGCCCATCATATTTGGTGGAGCGCAGTTTCGGCAGGCGCTCCTTCGCCCGCAGCGTCTTCAGCTCGGCGAGCGTGAAATCCTCGGTGAACCAGCCGGTGGTACGCTTGCCGTCGATCGTCTTCGTCGTGCGCCGCGCGGTGAATTCGAGATGCGCGGCGACGTCGGTCGTCTCCGAAATCTCGTTCTCGTGCCGCGCCACCAGCACGCCGTCCTTCGTCGGGACGAGATCGGGCTCGATCACGTCGGCGCCCTGTTCGATCGCCAGCGCATAGGCGGCGATGGTGTGTTCGGGCCGAAGCCCGCTGGCGCCGCGATGGGCGATGACGAGAGGCGGATCGGCCGACATCGCGCGAGATTGCCCCGCCCCGGCGACGAGCGCCAGCACCACCAGCGAAAAGAGAACGACTCGCATCTGCGCCTCATCCGGAAACCAAGCAGAACCCATGCGTTAGCCGAACCGCGTTACAGGGACGAGAAGCATGGAATTCACGATCAACGGCGAGCGGCGGACGGCGGAGGCGGACATCCGCGCCTCGCTGCTCGACGTGCTGCGCGAACATCTGCAGCTGACGGGTACGAAAAAGGGCTGTGATCACGGCCAATGTGGTGCCTGCACGGTGCTGGTGAACGGACGCCGCATCAACAGCTGCCTGTCGCTGGCGGTGATGCATCAGGACGACGAGATCGTCACGATCGAGGGGTTGGGCACGCCCGACGACCTACACCCCCTGCAACGCGCGTTCGTCAGCCATGACGGGTTCCAGTGCGGCTATTGCACGCCGGGCCAGATCTGCTCGGCGGTCGGCTTGCTGGACGAGGTCGGCAAGGGCTGGGCCAGCCATGCCAGCGCCACGCTGGAGGGCGACGTCACGCTGTCCGACGACGAGATCGCTGAGCGCATGAGCGGCAACCTGTGCCGCTGCTCGGCCTATCCCAACATCCGCGACGCGATCCGCGAAGCGGCGGGAGTGGCGGCATGAAGACCTTTGCCTACACCCGCGCCGACAGCGCCGAGGCCGCGGTCGCCGCGACGGAGGCATCTGCGAAGTTCATCGCCGGCGGCACCAACCTGCTCGACCTGATGAAATTGCAGATCGAGACGCCGGCGAAGCTCATCGACATCTCCCGCCTCGATCTGGCGCAGGTTGAGGATAGCGACGACGGCGGCGTGCTGATCGGTGCGATGGTGCCCAATTCCGACCTCGCCGCCGATCCGCGCATCGTCGCGCGTTATCCGGTGCTGGCCCGCGCGTTGCTGGCCGGCGCGTCGGGGCAGCTGCGCAACAAGGCGACGACCGGCGGCAACCTGCTCCAGCGCACGCGCTGCGGCTATTTCTACGACGTCCATTCCGCCTGCAACAAACGCGATCCCGGCAGCGGCTGCGACGCGCGCGAGGGCTTCAATCGCATCCTCGCCATCCTCGGCACGTCGGAGGCGTGCATCGCGACGCATCCGAGCGACATGGCGGTGGCGATGCGCGCGCTGAACGCGACGGCTCTGACGCTGAAGCCGGACGGCGACCGCCGCCGCATCGCGCTCGCCGAGTTCCATCGCCTGCCCGGCGACACCCCGCAGATCGAGACGGTGCTGGAGCCGGGCGAGCTCATCACCCATGTCGCGCTGCCGCCCGCGCCCGCGGGCAAGCAGGCCTATCGCAAAGTCCGCGACCGCGCCTCCTATGCCTTCGCGCTGGTGTCGGTCGCCGGCATCGTCGCGGTGGAGAACGGGCGCATCGCCTCCGCCTCACTCGCCTTCGGCGGACTCGGCACGGTGCCGTGGCGCGATTCCGCGGTCGAGGCCGCACTGATCGGTCAGGCGCCGGACGATGCGGCCTTCAACGCTGCCGCCGACGCGCTGCTCGCCGATGCGCAGGGCTTTGGCGAGAACGATTTCAAGATACCGCTCGCCCGCCGCACGCTGATCGCGGTGCTGCGCGAGCTGACGGGAACCACCGCATGACCGATACCGACACGCTGACGCTGCGCATGAGCGCACCGGTCGAAAAGAGCCTGCTCGACACCGCGTCGCAGGGGCTGATCGGCCATCCGCTCGACCGCAAGGACGGTCCGGTGAAGGTGGCGGGCCGGGCAACCTACGCCGCCGAATATGCGCTCGACAATCTGGCGTATGGCGTACTGGTCAGTGCGCCGATCGGACTCGGGCGGCTGAACGCCGTCGACGACACCGCCGCGCGCGCCATTCCCGGCGTGATCGACGTCGTCGTCGATCTCGAACAGTTTGCGCGCAATCCGCAGCAGGGCGGCGAGGACGAAGCGCCGACGCAGGGCGTGCAGGACATCGACTATTGGGGCCAGCATGTCGCGCTGGTCGTCGCCGAGAGTTTCGAGGCGGCGCGCGACGGTGCCGCCGCGGTGGTGCTGGACGTCACCGGCGGCCTGCCCTCGACCGATTTCAATGGCCGGCTGGATGAGGCCGAGAAGCCCGCCGACGACATGATCCCGGCGCACAGCCAGACCGGCGATCCCGACACCGCCCTGTCCGACGCCGCCGTCAGCATCGATGCGGTGTGGACCACGCCCAGCCAGAACAGTGCGGCGATGGAGCCACATGCGACGATCGCGACGTGGCACGACGATGTGCTGACGCTCTACAGCGCGCTCCAGATGCCGTCGTCGGACAAGAAGCAGATGGTGAAGGCGCTGGGCATCGAGCCCGACCAGCTGCGCATCGTCGCGCGCTATGTCGGTGGCGGGTTCGGCTCGAAGCTCGGCATTTCGAGCGAGGGTGTCGCCGCTGCGCTCGCCGCGAAACAGCTGGGTCGTCCGGTGAAGGTCGTGATGTCGCGCCAGCAGGTGTTCGACGCGACCGTTCGCCGGTCGAACACGCGCCAGCGTCTCGCGCTTGGCGCAGATGCTTCGGGCAGGCTGACCGCGATCATCCACGACACGGTCGTCAGCAACCTGGATGGCGAGGACTTCTTCGAACCCGCCGGCCTCGCCACCCACTTCATGTACGCCGCCGACGATCGCCGCGTGAACCACGACCTCGTCCGCATGAACTGGCTGTTGTCCGGATCGATGCGCGCGCCGGGCGAAGCGGTCGGCATGATCGCGCTGGAATGCGCGATGGACGAACTGGCGGAAAAGCTGGGTATGGACCCGATCGATCTGCGCAAGGCGAACGAGCCGGCGCGCGATCCGGAAAAGGACGTGCCCTTCTCCAGCCGCAACCTTACGCGCTGCATGGATGTCGGCGCGGAGGCGTTCGGCTGGGCACCGGCGAAGCCCGGCACCACGCGCGACGGCGAGTGGCTGGTCGGCACCGGCATGGCCGCGTCGACGCGTACCAACCTGACGCAGCCGTCGTCGGCGCGGGTCACGCTGACGCCCGGCGGCACTGCGATCGTCGAAACCGACATGACCGATATCGGCACCGGCACCTACACGATCCTCGCGCAGATCGCCGGCGAGCTGCTGGGGCTGACGATGGATCAGGTCGACGTGCGCCTCGGCGACACCGACTTGCCGCCGGGCGCCGGGTCGGGCGGCAGCTGGGGCGCGGGATCGTCGGGCAGCTCGGTCTATCTCGCGGCGGAAAAGCTGCGTGAGATGCTGGCGAAGGCGATGGACTGCGATCCGACCGAACTCACGCTGAAGGACGGTCTCGCCATCGCGCAAAACCGCAGCGTGCCGCTGACCGACCTGATCGGTGACGGCATGGCGGCGACCGGCACGATCAAGCCGGGGACCAACGACCAGACCCACAACCAGGCATCCTACGGCGCGCATTTCTGCGAGGTGCGAGTGAACGCGACGACGGGCGAGACCCGCGTGTCGCGCTGGCATTCGTCGTTCGCCGCCGGTCGTATCCTGAACGAGAAGACTGCGCGGTCGCAGTGTCTCGGTGGCATCGTCTTCGGCATCGGTACCGCGCTGACCGAGGAACTGGTGCACGATCCGCGCACCGGACAGGTGGTCAACCACGACCTCGCCGAATATCACCTCCCCACGAACGCGGACGTGCCGATGATCGACATCGGCTTCGTAGTGGAACGTGACCCATGGGCGAATCCGTTACAGGCGAAGGGGATCGGCGAGCTCGGCATCTCGGGCGCCGCCGCGGCGGTCGCCAACGCGATCTACAATGCCACCGGGGTGCGCGTGCGCGACTTCCCGATCACTCTCGACAAGCTGCTGCCCGGCCTGCCCGCGCTGTGAGCCCGCATGGCCGATAACGATAGCATCCTCGCCGCCGCGCGGGCGTGGCGCGGCGAGCCGCTCGCGCTCGCCACCGTCGTCTCGACCTGGGGTTCAGCACCGCGCCCGCGCGGCAGCCACATGCTCGTCCACACCGACGGTCGGTTCGAAGGATCGGTGTCGGGCGGCTGCGTCGAAACCGACATCCTCGACACCGCGGCGCAGGTCATCGCCGGTGCCCCCGCCGTCGTGAAGCGCTACGGCGTCGCCGATGCCGCGGCGTGGGAGGTCGGCCTGCCGTGCGGCGGCGAGATCGCCGTCATGGTTCAGCCGGTGTCGGCCGCCGGCTTCGACCCCGAACTGTTCGACGCGATCGAAGCGGCCCGCAGCGACGGCCGCGCACTGGTCGTCGCCACCGATCTCGCCACCGGGCACAGCGACCTGCGGCCGCTCGAAACCGGCGAGGTCTTCCTTAACCGCTACGATCCACCGCGCCGGCTGATCGTCGTGGGTGCGGTGCAGATCGCGCAGTCGCTCGTCGCGCTGGCCCGCACGCTCGGTATCGCGACGACGGTGATCGACCCGCGCGCGCGTTTCCTGACCGAGGATCGTTTCCCCGACACCGATCTCGACGATCGCTGGCCGGACGAGGCGATCGCGGCGCTGAAGCCCGGCCCCTCCACCGCGGTCGTGACGCTCAGCCACGACATGAAGATCGACGATCCCGCGCTGATCGCCGCGTTGTCCGCCGACACCGCCTATGTCGGCGCGCTCGGCAGCCGCCGCAGCCATGCCGCCCGGCTCGACCGGCTGCGTGCCGCCGGCGTCACCGAGGATGCGCTTGCTCGTATCGACGGGCCGGTCGGCATCGATATCGGCGCGGTCGGCCCGGGCGAGATCGCCCTGTCGATCGCCGCCGCCATGATAGGAGCCTTCAATGATCGCCGCTGAGGATACCGCCCTCGTCCTGCTCGCCGCCGGGCTGTCGTCGCGCTTTCCCGATGGCAACAAGCTGGAGGCCGATTTCCTCGGCAAGCCGGTCGGCCTGCACGTCGCGACCGCGCTGGAGAACATGCCCTTCCTGCGGCGTTTCGTGGTGAAGGACGGATGTTCGCTGGATTTCGAGGGGTTCGAGGTCATCCACAACGACGGCTCCGAATCCG
Source organism: Sphingomonas sp. RS2018 (assembly GCF_054489605.1). Lineage (NCBI taxonomy): Bacteria > Pseudomonadati > Pseudomonadota > Alphaproteobacteria > Sphingomonadales > Sphingomonadaceae > Sphingomonas > Sphingomonas sp. RS2018. The sequence goes on along the minus strand of NZ_JBTMWL010000001.1, from coordinate 302,226 downwards.
GCATGGCGGCATCGGTGAAGCTGGGCGTCGCCGCCGCCCGCGACTCGGGCGCGAAGGCGGTCCTGATCGCGCTGGCAGACATGCCGCGCGTGACCGCCGCGCATATCTATCGCCTACTGGAGGTCGCCGATTCACCCGACGCCGTCGTCGCGTCGAGCGACGGCGTGCAGCCGCGCCCGCCCGCGCTGTTCGGCGCCGGCCGGTTCGACTTCCTGTTGTCGCTGGAGGGCGATGCCGGCGCACGCGATCTGGTGCGCGGCGGCAAGCATGTCGTCACCGCGCCCGCCGAGCTGATCGACATCGACACGCCCGAGGATCTGGAAAAACTCCGCGCCCTGGTCCGCGCGCCCGAGGCGTTGACCCGGCCCGAGGCACGGCGGCTGGATTAGCATCACCGTCCGTTCCCCTGAGCGAAGTCGAAGGGCATGGCTGGGGGCGCTTCGACTTCGCTCAGCACGAACGGAAATTTGAGCCCTAGTTAACGCCTACTCGTGGCGCAGCGCGTCGATCGGGTTCAGCGCCGCCGCGCGCCGGGCAGGGAAATAGCCGAACACCACGCCGATCAGGCCGGAAATGGCGAAGGCGATCAGGTTGATCTGCGGATCGAACAGGAAGTCGACCTTCATCAGCCCCGACAGCCCGAACACAGCCCCTTGCGCGAGCAGCAACCCGATCAGCCCGCCCAGCATGGACAGCACGATCGCCTCGACCAGGAACTGCATCAGCACCTCGCTCGCCACCGCGCCGATCGCCAGGCGGATGCCGATCTCGCGCGTGCGTTCGGTCACGCTGACAAGCATGATGTTCATGATACCGATCCCGCCGACGACCAGGCTGATCGCAGCGACCGCGGTGACGATGCCCGTCAGCGCGGTGGTGGTGCCGGTCAGCGCGTCGCTGATCTGCTTGGTGTCGAAGATATTGAAATCGTCGGTCTTGCCCCCGGTGATCCGGCGACGCTCGCGCAACAGGTCCTCGATGCCCGACTGCACGGTCGAGGTCGCATAGTTGGAATCGACGCCCACCAGCATCAGGCGGATCGCGTTGTTGCCGGTGAAGCGGCGCTGCACCGCCTTGATCGGCATGATGACGGTGTCGTCCTGATCGCCGAAGCCGCCCTGCCCGCGCGTCGTCAGCACGCCGATCACGTCGCAGGAGATGCCGCCGATCCGCATCCGCGTTCCCGCCGCCTGCCCGCCGCGATAGAGGTTGGTGTAGACCGTGTTGCCGATGATGCAGACGGACTTGCCCGCCGCCTCCTCGGTCGGCGTCCAGTAACGGCCCTGCTGAAGCGGCCACGGCTGCACGTCGAGGAACGCCGCGGTCGTGCCGTTGACGGTCGTCGACCAGTTCGACCCCTCATAGATCGCGGTGCCGGTCGCCGTCGCCTGCGGGGCGACCGCCTTCACGCCGGCGATTTGCCGCGCCACGGCTTCGACATCGGCCTGATCGAAGTCTGGAGGCCGCGGGCCACCGCCGCCGCGCCCGAAGCCCTGGCCTGGGCGGACCTGCAGCACGTTGGTGCCGAGTGCCGAGATCTGCTTCTGCACCGACGCGGTCGTCGCCTTGCCCAGCGTCACCATCGTCACGACCGCCGCCACGCCGATGACGATGCCGAGCGTCGTCAGGAACGAGCGCAGCAGGTGCCGGCGGATCGAGCGGATCGCGAGGATGAAGGTGGTGAAGAACATCAGGCCGTGATTTCCGTATCACCGCGCCGCGGCAAAGCCGCGTCGTCGGACGGGCTTCGCCCGCCGGCCGTGCTTGCGCGGGTCGGCCGAGCGCCGTCGTCCGCCGCGCTGCGCTCGATCCGCTCCACCAGCCCATCCTTGAAATGCACGATCGTCCGCGCGAACGCGGCCATGTCGCCTTCGTGGGTGACCATCAGGACCGTGATGCCGCTGTTGCGGTTAAGGTCGGTCAGCAATTCCATGATCTCGACCGAGCGTTCCGAATCGAGGTTGCCGGTCGGTTCGTCGGCGAGCAGCACATCCGGATTGGTCACGATCGCGCGCGCGATGGCCACGCGCTGCTGCTGCCCGCCCGACAGTTCGGCGGGGGTGTGGTCCCACCAGTCGGCCAGCCCGACCTTGTCGAGCGCGGCCATGCCCATGTCGTGCCGCGCCTTCTTGTCCTCGCCGCGGTACAGCAAAGGCAGCTCGACATTCTCGAGCGCGGAGGTGCGCGACAGCAGGTTGAAGCCCTGGAACACGAAGCCGAGGTAGCGCCGCCGCAGCAGCGCGCGCTGGTCGCGGGTCAGCGATTCGATGTGGTGGCCGCGGAACAGGAAGCTGCCCGCGCTCGGCACGTCGAGACAGCCGAGGATGTTCATCGTCGTCGACTTGCCCGACCCCGACGGTCCCATCACCGCGACGAAATCGCCCGCCGCGATGTCGAGATCGACGCCCTTCAGCGCCTGGAACGCGGTCGCGCCGTTGCCATAGACCTTGGTCACGCCGCGCAGCGCGATGATGGGATCGGCCGATGTCACCGCCGGGACGATCCTCAGCCGCCCGACCGCGCGGCGCCGGAGCGGCGCTGGCCCGATCCGCTGCCGCCCGCACCGCCGCCCTTGCCGTCGGTCGACAGCTGGCCGGTGATGACCTGCATCCCCGCCTTCAGGTCGCCGCCGATCACCTCCGTCATGCTGCCGTTGGTGTCGCCGGTGGTGATGCGGATCGCCTGCGGCTTGCCGTCGTCACCCTTCACATAGACGGTCTGTTGCGCACCGCGGCCGACCGTCACCTCGCGCGTCGCACCGCTGCGGCGCGGCCGCGCGAACATCTGTCCGGCGATGCCGCCGCCCGATGCGTCGGTGCTGGCGGGCTTGAACCGCAGCGCGGCGTTGGGGACGAGCAGCGCGTTCTTCTTCTCGCTCGTCACGATATCGGCGGTCGCGGTCATGCCGGGGCGCAGCTGCAACGTCGGGTTCTCGACGGTCAGGTCGGCGGCATAGGACACCACCTGCCCGGTCGTGGCCGTGGTCGCCGTCGATGCCGTGGCCGAACTGACGGTCAGGTTCGAGCCCAGATCGACGCGGCTGATCGCTGCGGGGAAGGTCCTGCCGGGAAAGGCGTCGACGGTGAAGTTCGCGCGCTGGCCCACCTTGACCTGCCCGACGTCGGCCTCGTCGATCGAGACCTCCAGCTTCATCTTCGACAGGTCCTCGGCGATCACGAACAATGTCGGCGTGTTGAACGACGCCGCCACCGTCTGGCCGGGATCGACCGCGCGGGCGAGCACGACGCCCGACACGGGCGAGCGGATGATCGCGCGCTGCCGCTGCGTCTGCGACTGCGCAAGCTGCGCGCGCGCCGCGGTGACGTTCGCCTGCGCCACGCGCTGTGCCGCCACCGCGCGCTGGTAGTTCGCCCGCCCCGTCTGCAATTCCGCCGCCGCCGGCACGCGCCCGCCCGACAGGCGCGATACTTCCTCCAGCCGCGCGAGCTGCGCGCGCGCCTCGGCCACCGTCGCCTGCGCCTGCGCGACCTGCGCGACGTTGGCGTTCAGCTGCGCATCGCCGGCGCGGATCTGATCCTCGATCTGTTCAGGATCGATCAGCGCCAGCGCCTGCCCTGCCGTCACGCGATCGTTCACATCGACGACGACGCGGGTGACGAGGCCCGACAGCTGCGAACCCACCGTCACCTGATTGGTCGGCGCCAGCTTGCCGGTCGCGGACACCGTCACGGTCAGGTCGCCGCGCGCCGCCGCCTCGGTCGAATATTGCGGGGCGGCATCGCTCGCGAAGCAGCTGCGCAGGCCGAGCACCAGCAGGAGGACGAGCACCGCGACCACCACCCACTTCACGTAGCGGCGCCACGCGGGCACGGTCTTCACGCCCAGGAATTCGTCGGTTGCGGTTGCGTCGGCCATCAGCGGTCCTGCGTATAGGGTTCGGGCGGCGGGGCTTGCGGAACGGTACGGCTGTCCCACCCGCCGCCGAGCGCGAGATAGAGCTGGACGAGCGCGGTCGAGCGGTCGGCCTCGGCCTGCACCAGCCCGTTGCGGGCGTTGAGCAGGCCGCTCTCCGCCTGGGTCAGCGTCGTGAAGTCGGTCAGGCCGGAACGATACTGGCTGCGCGACAGCAGCGCGGTCGTCTGCGCGGCGTCGAGCGCGGTCGAGAACGCCCGCACGCGCGCATCGGCGGTGTTCAGCGCCACCGCGGCAGTCTCGACATCCTCCAGCGCGGCGAGCACCGTGCCCTTGTAGGCCGCGAACGCCTCCTGCGCGGCGGCCTCGCTCGATCGTACGCCCGATTTCGCGCGCCCACCGTCGAAGATCAGCTGGGTCAGCCCGGCGAACAGCGTGCCGGCGACCGTCTCGAACAGATTGCCGATCGACGTCGCGTTGGTGTTGGCGTTCCCGGTGATGGCGAGGGCGGGATAGAGCGCCGCCTTCGCCACGCCGATCCGCGCGGTCGCGGCGGCGAGGTTGCGTTCGGCCGCCAGCACGTCGGGACGCTGGCGCAGCACGTCGGCGGGAAAGCCGATGCCGCCGGGCGTCGTGCCGATCGGGATCGGCCGCGCCGCCGCCATCTCCGCCTTCAGCGCGCCCGGCGCCTGTCCGGTCAGCACGCCCAGCCGCGACACCGCGCTGTTGTAATTCGCCTCGATCGTCGGGATCGTCGCGGCGGTCTGCGCGCGCTGCAACCGCGCCTGCTCGCTATCGAGCGATGAAACCAGCCCGGCCTGCACGCGGAAACCCGCGATCTCGAAATTATCGTCCTGCAGGGCCAAGCTCGACCGCGCGGTCGCCAGCTGCGCCTGCGCGGCGCGGGCGAGGATATAGTTGCGCGCGATCTCGCCCTGCGTCGACAGGATGACCGACGCCAGCGTGTAGCCGCTCGCCTCATATTGCGCGCGCGTCGCCTCCACCGTGCGGCGGATCTCGCCGAACAGGCCGACCTGATAGTTGACGCTGGCGCCCACCGAGAAGCTCGACGAATCGCCGCGGCTGATGTTCGTCACCGTGCCGTCGGGCAGCACGATCGTGCTGGTGCCGCCGACCAGATTGACGTTGCGCGAATAGCCGCCCGACCCGGTGACGCGCGGCAACAGCTCGCCGCGCGACTGGACCAGCGATTCACGCGCCTGCCGCAGCCGCGCCACCGCCTGCGCGACGTCCAAATTGGTCGTCGCCGCGCTCGCCACCAGCCGCTGGAGCAACGGATCGTCGAACCGCTGCCACCATGACGTCAGGTCCGCGGGCGCCGCGGTACCGGTCGCGACCGAATATGTCGCCGGCACACCCAGCGCCTCGGGAGAATGGCCGCGATAGTCGGGACCGAGCGTGCAGCCCGCCAGCAGCGACGCGCCCGACATCAGGCCGAGCATCGGTTTCGTGATACGGCGCACCATCATCGCGACCGTGATTGGCGTCACCCCGGGCCCGCGTCCACCCGATTTTTGTAGCAGACTGTCGCAGGGCGGACGGCGCGCCACGTTTAGTCGAACAGGCTCGACACGCTCGATTCGTCGGCAATGCGCTGGATCGCCTCGGCCAGCAGCGGCGCGATCGTCAGGTGGCGGACCTTGGCGGACTGGGCGATCGTCTCGTGGTTGCCGATCGAATCGGTGATAACCAGTTCGGTCAGCGCCGATCCGTCCACCCGCGCCACCGCGCCGCCCGACAGCACGCCGTGGGTGACGTAGGCGACGACGTCCTGCGCGCCCGCCTGCTTGAGCGCGGCGGCGGCGTTGCAGAGCGTGCCGGCCGAATCGACGATGTCGTCGATCAGGATGCAGAAGCGCCCCTCGACCTCGCCTATGATGTTCATCACTTCTGACTCACCAGCACGCTCGCGGCGCTTGTCGACGATGGCGAGGGGGGCGTTGTCGAGCCGCTTGGACAGCGCCCGCGCGCGCACCACGCCGCCGACGTCGGGCGACACCACCATCCAGTTGCCGTCGGGATAGCGGCTGCGGATGTCCGCCGACATGACGGGGGCGGCGAACAGATTGTCGGTCGGGATGTCGAAGAAGCCCTGGATCTGTCCGGCGTGCAGGTCGACCGACAGCACGCGGTCGGCGCCCGCCGTGGTGATGAGGTTCGCGACCAGCTTGGCCGAGATCGGCGTGCGGGGCCCCGGCTTCCGGTCCTGCCGCGCATAGCCGAAATAGGGGAGTACCGCGGTAATGCGCCGCGCCGACGCGCGCTTCAGCGCGTCGATGATGATGAGCGTCTCCATCAGATTGTCGTTCGCCGGATAGGACGTCGACTGGAGCACGAACACATCCTCGCCGCGCACGTTCTCCAGCACCTCGACGAAGATCTCCTCGTCGGCGAAGCGGCGGACGTTCGCCTTGGTCAGCGGGATCTCGCAATAATCGGCGATGGCCTGTGCGAGCGGCATATTCGAATTGCCGGCGATCAGTTTCATGAAGGTTGCGCTCCGCCCGATGTGCCGCCCCCATAAGGTGACGGTTCGATGACGGCTAGTCCTCGTGGCGATGGCTGGCGTAAAGCGCCGCCCATGACCGTCGTCACCCGCTTCGCCCCATCGCCCACCGGCACGCTGCACGTCGGCAACATCCGCACCGCGCTTCACAACTGGATGTTCGCGCGCGCGCACGGCGGGCGCTTCCTGCTGCGCATCGACGATACCGATAGCGCACGCAGCGACGAGCGGTTCGTGGAGGCGATCCGCGCCGATCTCGACTGGCTCGGGCTGGTGCCGGACGGCGAGGAGCGGCAGTCGGCGCGGTTCGGGCGGTATGACGCGGTGTTCGCCGATCTTGTGGCGCGCGGGCGCATCTATCCTGCGTACGAGACGCCCGAGGAACTCGACCTCCGCCGCAAGATCCTGCTCGGGCGCGGGCTGCCGCCGATCTACGAGCGTACCGCGCTGTCGCTCACCGACGCCGACCGCGCCGCGCTGGAAAGCAAAGGGCGGCGGCCGCACTGGCGCTTCCGGCTCGACCACGCGCCGATCGTCTGGGACGACCTGATCCGCGGCCCGCAGCGCTTCGATTCCGCGACGATGAGCGATCCCGTCATCCGCCGCGCCGACGGGTCGTGGCTGTATCTGTTGCCCAGCGTCATCGACGATATCGACATGGGCGTGACCCATGTCGTGCGCGGCGAGGATCATGTGTCGAACACCGCGCTGCAATTGCAGATGTTCGACAGTCTCGGCGCGACGCCGCCCGCCTTCGCGCACGAGGCGCTGCTGACCGGCAGCGAGGGCAAGCTGTCGAAGCGGCTCGGCTCGCTCGGCGTCGATCATTTCCGCGATGTCGGCATCGAGCCGCACGCGCTGGTCGCGCTGCTGGCGCGCATCGGCACCAGCGATCCCGTCGAACCGCTGGTCGATCCCACCCCGCTGGTCGTCGCATTCGACTTCGCCCGCTTCGGCCGCGCACCCGCCCGCTTCGACGAGGGCGAGCTGGCAGGCGTCAACGCGAAGATCGTCCACCAGCTGCCGTACGACGCGGTCGCCGCCCGCCTGCCCGCGGGCATGGACGCGGCGGCCTGGGACGCGATCCGCCCGAACCTGACCAATGTCGCCGAGGCCGCCGTCTGGTGGGCGGTGGTCGAGGGACCGATCGACAGCGTCACGATCACCGACGAGGATCGCGCCTATCTCGCCACCGCCGCCGGCGTCGCCGCAACGATCGACTGGTCCGTTGACCCTTGGCACGCGCTGACCGCCGCACTGAAGGACGCGACCGGCCGCAAGGGCCGCGCACTGTTCCTGCCGCTGCGCCGTGCGCTGACGGGCCGCGATTACGGCCCTGACATGCCCGCGCTGCTGCCGCTGATCGGGCGCCAGCGCACGCTGGAGCGGCTCGGAGGCAATATGTAACAATGTCTCTTGCGGCATCGATGCAATGATGTAACATTTCCTTGCTGCCCGATTCGGCAACAGGAGATTTTGCAAGGGAGAGGTTCGATGTCGTCTCAAGGCTATCAGCGTCCCAAGACCAGCCCCGCCACCGTCATCGCCGCCATCGCGGTGAACATCGGCATCGTCGCGCTCATCGCGACGGCGGGCGGCCACTTCGTCCGTGTCGACGACGACGGCACGATCGCGATCCGCAACATCCCGCTCGACGATCCGCCCCCGCCGCTCCCCGAACCGACGACGCAGCCCGAGACGAAGGTGCTGGAAAGCACGCCGTTGCCGACCATTCCGAAGGCGGAGGTGCCGATCGACATCGTCCGGCCCGACAGCGTCGCCGGCACCGATGTCATCCCGCCACCGGGTAACCCGCCCCTGCCGGGCACCGGCGGTGCGGGCAGCGTGTCGGTCGATCCGATCGCGCCGCCCGCGCCCGTCCTCACCGACGCGTCGCCCGATCCGCGCGCGCAGTTCCAGCCCGAATATCCGCAGTCGGAACGCCGCGCCGGCACCGAAGGCAAGGTGACGGTGCGCGTTCAAATCGGCGCGGACGGGCGGGTGATCGCGGTCGAACAAGTCAGCGCCACCACACCCGCCTTCTTCGAAGCGACACGGCGACAGGCGCTGTCACGCTGGCGGTTCCGCCCGGCAACGCGCGACGGCGTGCCCGTCGACAGCTGGCGGACGATGTCGCTGCGTTTCGTGATGGAGGATAGCTGACATGTCGGGCAGGAGGGGGCTGGCCCCGCCCCCTCCCACCCCCTATCTTGTCGATGTGAAAGCCTATTTCGCCCGCTTCGCGCCGCTGCGCGCGATCAACGACCTGCGGCACTTCATGGCGCTGCAGAAGCCCGCCCATGTCGTGTTCCTGATCCTGTCGATCGTCATCACCACGCTGGTCATCGTGGCGTTTCGGATCGATTCGCACTTCGAGCGCGAGTACAAGCAGGACATCATCTACGTGAAGAACTGGCGCGCCGACCGGTCGGAGGCGGAGATCCGCGCCGGCCAGCTGCGTGACATGGCGCTGAAGGCGCGCACTGACGCCATCCGCGACAAGGCGCAGGCCGATCGCCAGGCCGGCTTCCAGCGGCTGGACGACAAGCTGGAAAAATGGGGGATCTGACCGATCGCCGCTGGATGGCGGCGGCGGTTGCCCTGTCGGAGCGCGGTCGCGGCCGCACCGCGCCCAATCCCAACGTCGGCTGCATCATCGTGCGGGACGGCTTGGTCGTCGGGCGCGGCTGGACCCAGCCGGGCGGGCGCCCCCATGCCGAGGCGATGGCGCTGGCACGGGCTGGCGACGCGGCGCGCGGCGCCACCGCCTATGTCACGCTGGAACCGTGCGCCCATATCTCGCCACGCGGCCCGGCCTGTGCCGATCTTCTGATCTCAGCCGGCATCGCGCGAGTCGTGGTCGCGACCGGCGATCCCGATCCGCGCACCGATGGCGCGGGGATCGAGCGCCTGCGCGCCGCCAGCATTGCCGTCACCACCGGCGTGCTGGATGCCCGAGCCCGCTCGGCCATGGCCGGCTTCCTTACCCGTCGCGCACACGGACGCCCGTTCGTCACGCTGAAGCTCGCCACCTCGCTCGACGGATGCATCGCGCTCGGATCGGGGGAAAGCCGCTGGATCACCGGCCCCGCCGCCCGCGCCCACACCCATGTCGAGCGCGCGCGTCATGACGCCATCCTGGTCGGGCGCGGCACGCTGGTGACCGACGCCCCCCGCCTCGACGTGCGCCTGCCCGGACTGGAGGATCGCGCCCCGCACCGCATACTACTCACCCGCGGCGACGCCCCGCCCGGCTGGACCGGCATCGCCGACCCGACCGCCATCGCCACGCTCGACAGCGTGAACGAACTGCTGGTCGAGGGCGGCGCCCGGACCGCCGCCGCCTTCCTGCGCGCAGGACTCGTCGATCGCTTGCTGCTCTATCGCGCGCCGATCCTGATCGGCGGCGGCATCCCCGCGCTCGGCGACATCGGCCTCGGCGCGCTTGCCGATGCGCATGGCCGCTGGCGGCTGGAAGATGCGCGGACGCTTGGCAGCGACCGGATCGAGGTCTATCGCGCCGCCTGATGTTTACCGGAATCGTCAGCGACATCGGCGCGATCGTGGCCGTGGAGGACCGCGGCGACCTGCGCGTCGAGATCGCCACCGCCTATGACACCGCCGGGATCGACCTCGGCGCATCGATCGCCTGTTCGGGCGTCTGCCTGACCGTCGTCGACAAGGGGCCGGGCCGGTTCGCGGTCGATGTGTCGCACGAAACCGTCAACCGCACCGCCGCCGAGCAATGGACCGCCGGCCGCCGGCTGAACCTCGAACGCGCACTCAGGATGGGCGACGAGCTGGGCGGGCATATCGTCACCGGTCATGTCGACGGCATCGGCGTCGTGAAGGACGTGCGCGACATCGGCGGATCGACCGCTATCACGATTTCCGTCCATCCCGACACTGCGCCATTCATGGCGACCAAGGGATCGGTTACCATCGACGGCGTCTCGTTGACCGTCAATGACGTTGCCGACCTTGAGCACGGCACCGAGATCGCGCTGAACATCATTCCCCACACCCAGTCGGTCACGACGCTCGGCGACCTCACGATCGGTCGCGTCGTCAACATCGAGATCGACGTGCTCGCGCGCTATCTGCAGCGCATGGAGGCCTATCGTGGCAAAACCCGCTGAACTCGCGCGTCTCGCCCACGCCTTCCTCTCCTCGCCCGAGGAGATCATCGACGAAGCGCGCAACGGCCGGATGTTTATCCTGGTCGATGACGAGGATCGCGAGAACGAGGGCGATCTGGTCATTCCCGCGCAGATGGCGACGCCCGACGCGATCAACTTCATGGCGAAATACGGCCGCGGCCTGATCTGCCTCGCCATGACGAAGGAGCGCGTCGACCAGCTCGGGCTCGACCTGATGAGCCGCAACAACGGCACCCGGCACGAAACCGCCTTCACCGTCTCGATCGAGGCGCGTGAGGGCGTGACGACCGGCATCTCCGCCGCCGATCGCGCACGCACCGTCGCGGTCGCGATCGATGCGTCGAAGGGGCGCAGCGAGATCGTGACGCCGGGCCACGTCTTCCCGCTGGTCGCGCGCGACGGCGGCGTGTTGGTCCGCACCGGCCATACCGAGGCGGCGGTCGACGTTGCCCGCCTCGCCGGCCTCAACCCGTCCGGCGTGATCTGCGAGATCATGAACGAGGACGGGACGATGGCGCGGATGGACGACCTCGTCGCCTTCGCGCAGTTCCACAAGCTGAAGATCGGCACGATCCGCGACCTGATCGCCTATCGCCGCCGCTACGATCACCTCGTCGCCAAGACCGCCGAGTCGCGCTTCGTCAGCGAATGGGGCGGCGAATGGACGGCGATGACCTACTGGAACCGCGCCAGCGGCACCGAGCAGGTCGTGTTGCAGAAGGGCCGCGTGACGCCCGACAAGCCGACTCTGGTGCGCATGCATGCGCTGTCGCCCTTCACCGACCTGTTCGGCGAGCGCAATCCGCGCGCGACCCTGTTGCAGCAATCGATGCGGATGATCGGGGAGGAGGGCGCCGGGATCATCGTCGTGCTGACGCCGACCCGCGCCGACGGCTTCACCACCGCGCTGCGCATCCGCAATGCGGAAGCCGTGGCGGACATGGAGGAGTTGCGCGATTACGGCGTCGGCGCGACGATCCTGAGCGAACTTGGCGTGCGCGACATGATCCTGCTCACCAACACCCACCACACGCTCGTCGGGCTGGAGGGCTATGGCCTCAGCATCCTCGGCGAGCGTCCCATCGAAAAAGGCGTCTGATGGCCCATTTCCTGATCGTCGAGGCGCGCTTCTACGAGCATCTGAACGACCTGCTGCTGGAGGGCGCGCGCGCCGCGTTGGAGGCGGCCGGGCACAGCCATGAGACGATCACCGTCCCCGGCGCGCTGGAGATCCCCGGCGCGGTCGCGCTGGCGAGCGAGGGCAACACCTACGACGGCTATGTCGCGCTGGGCGTCGTGATCCGTGGCGAGACCTATCATTTCGAGATCGTCGCGGGCGAAAGCGCGCGCGGGCTGATGGCGCTCAGCATGGATGGCCTCGCCATCGGCAACGGCATCCTCACGACCGAGAACGAGGCGCAGGCGCTGACCCGCGCCAAGCGTACCGAGAAAGACAAGGGCGGCGAGGCGGCGAAGGCGGCGATCGCCATGTACCAGCTGCGCAGTCGCCTCTCCTGAGCGGGGTGCCGCCCGGACCCGTGCTCTTCACGCCGCGGCTGATGCTGCGGCCCTTGTCCGGCGACAACCTCGACGCCTATGCCGCCTTCGCGGCGGACCCCGACCAGATGCGATTTCTGGGTGGGCCTATGTCACGCGCGGCGGCGTGGCGCGACCTGTCGCTGCGCGCCGGTGCTTGGCTGACGCGCGGCTTCTCGATGTTCTCCGTCATCGAACGCGACACCGGCGCCTGGGTCGGCCGCATCGGCCCGTGGCAGCCTGAAGGCTGGCCCGGCACCGAGGTCGGCTGGGGCGTGGCCTCCGCCTTTGCCGGACGCGGCTATGCGTATGAGGCGGCATGCGCGGCGATGGACTATGCGGTCGACGTGCTCGGCTGGACCCACATCATCCACACCATCGCGCCCGACAACCTGCCGTCAATCCGGCTGGCGCAGCGGCTGGGATCGACGAACGGCGGGCCGGTCACGCTGCCCGACCCGCTATCCGCCTACCGCGTCGACGCCTGGGGACAGAGCGCCGACGCGTGGCGGGTTGCGCGGCGCAACTACGCCGCGAGCGACGGATAATCCGTGTAGCCCTCGGCGCCGTTGGTGTAAAAGGTCGCCTTGTCGGGCGCATTCAGCGGCGCGCCGGTACGGAAGCGCTCGACCAGATCGGGATTGGCGAGGAACGGCCGACCGAAGCTGATCGCATCGGCGATGCCGCTGTCGAGATCGGCCTGCGCCGACGCAAGGTCGTAATCCTGGTTGAGGATCAGCGGCCCGGTGAACGCCTTGCGGATCGCTGGGCTGAGCTTCGGCACGTCGGACCGGCTGAAGCTGTCCTCCGGCCCCTGCTCGCGCAGTTCGAGGAAGGCGATGCCGAGCGACTGGAGATGCGCCGCCGCCGGCACGAACACGCTCTCCGGGTTCGAATCGTCGACTCCCTGCGAATCGCCGTTGGGCGAGAAGCGCACGCCGGTGCGATCGGCGCCCGCCTCGGCCACCAGCCGCTCCATCACCTCGCGCAACAGGCGCAGGCGGTTGTCGACCGGCCCGCCGTAGTCGTCGTCTCGGAAGTTGACGCCGTCCCGCATGAACTGGTCGATCAGATACCCGTTCGCCGCATGGAGCGCGACGCCGTCGAAGCCGGCGCGGATCGCGTTGCGGGTGGCGCGCGAATAATCGTCGAGCGTCCGCGCGATATCGTCGCGGGTCATTGCCCGCGCCTCGACGTTCGGATTGTCGGTCGCCCCCGGCCGCGCGGGTGCGGTGGTGGCGGACGAAGAGAAGGGCGCGGAGCCGGTCACGTCCTTGCGCGCCAGTCGGCCGAGGTGCCACAGCTGCGTCACGATGCGCCCGCCGGCCTCATGCACCGCCGCCGTCACCGGCTTCCACGCCTCGACCTGCTCGTCCGACCAGATGCCCGGCGCGTTCGGCCAGCCCAGCCCCTCGCGGCTGATGCCCGTCCCCTCGGTGATGATGAGCCCCGCGCCCGCGCGCTGGCGATAATAATCGACCATGATCGGCGTCGGCACATGATCGGCGGTGGCGCGACCGCGCGTCAGCGGAGCCATGACGGTACGGTTGGGCGCGGCGATCGCGCCATAGGTAATGGGGTCGAACAGGCTGGGCATGCAAATCTCGCTCGGGTTGATGGCGACGCAGCGAAGATAGGGCGCTACAGGGCCGCATGCATCGCCCCGCCGACCCAATAACGCCTACGCCGCCCCCAAGCAGAATTGCACCGGTGATCGCGGTGTTCGTCGCCAACGCCGCGCTGGCGTTCGGCCCGTGGTTCGTACGGATGGCGGATGTCGGCCCCGTCGCCTCGGCCTTCTGGCGGATCACGCTGGCCGTTCCGGTGCTGCTGGCGGCCGCAGTGCTGATGGGCGAGCGGCCGGTGCGCCAGGCGCGCGGGCTGTGGTGGATCCTCGCCATCTCCGGGCTGACCTTCGCCGCCGATCTCGGCAGCTGGAACATCGGCATCCGCCAGACGACGCTCGCCAACGCGACGCTCTTCGGCAACGTCGCGGTCTTAATCTATCCCCTCTATGGCTTCCTCGTCGCGCGCAGCTGGCCGACGCGGATGCAGGGGCTGGCCTTCGCGATGGCGGGCGCGGGCGCGATGCTGTTGCTCGGGCGGTCGGCGCAATTGTCGAGCGTGCATCTGGTCGGCGACCTGTTCTGCGTGCTCGCCGGCGTGCTCTACGCCGTCTATTTCATCGCGATGGCGCGGGTGCGCGAGACGATGCAGCCGGTGTCGGCGCTGGCGATCTCGTCGCTGCTCTGCACCGCGCCGCTGCTGGTCGGCGCGCTGGCGCTGGGCGAGACCGTGATGCCGCAGAACTGGACGCCGCTGCTGCTGATGGCGCTGGTCAGCCAGCTGATCGGGCAGGGCCTGATGATCTACGCGCTCGGCCATCTGTCACCGCTGATCGTCGGCATCGCGCTGCTGACCCAGCCCGTCGTCGCCGGGGTGATCGGGTGGCTCGCCTATGACGAGCGGCTGGGTGTGCCCGATTTCGTCGGTGCGGCGTTGGTCGCGGTGGCGCTGGTGCTGGTTCGCCGCGGCGAGCGTGCCGCGCCGGTTGCGCCCACGCTGGCCGGCGCGCAAAGGGAATGACGATGGATACCCCGACCCTCGCCCCCGATCTCGCCGACGCGACCCTGGACGAGGTGCGCGCCGAACTGGCCGCCGATGTCGCCGCCAACGCTGCGTTCGATGGCTGGAGCGCGACGGCGGTCGAGAATGCCGCAATAACGCGCTCGGTCGATGCCGATGTGGCGAAGCTCGCCTTCCCGGGCGGCGCGTCCGACCTGATCGACGCGTGGTTCGCCGCGATCGACGCGGCGATGCTCGCTTCCCTGCCCCCCGAGACGCTTGCCGCGATGAAGATCCGCCAGCGCATCACCGCGCTGGTCGAGACGCGGTTGGAGCTGCTGGCGCCGAACCGCGAATCGTTGCGCCGCGCGCTTGCCGTGCTGGCACAGCCGCAGAACCTCGCCACCGCTGCGCGCCTCGCTTGGCGCTCCGCCGACGTGATGTGGCGCGCCGCGGGCGACACCGCCACCGACTACAACCACTATACCAAGCGCACGATTCTTGCCGGCGTCTATGCCGCGACGATTCAGGTGTTCCTGGGCGACGAGAGCGAGGGCCATGCCGAGACGCGTGCCTTCCTGTCGCGGCGCATCGACGGCATCATGCGGTTCGAGAAGGCGAAGGCAGGCCTGCTGGCGCGGCGCGAGCGTATCCCGAGCTTCAGCCGCTTCATCGGCCGCCTGCGCTATCCGGTGTAGGCGGCCAAGCGAATCTGCTGGCGTTTGCCTCATGTTATTGATAATCGGTCGCAGTTGTGACCGTCCACGCCCCCATCACTCCCCCGCTGACCCTCGATCGCCTACCGCCCCGCGCGCGCGGTGAGGTCGCCGGCATCGATTGGGATCAGATGACGCCGCTGGAGGCGCGCCGCCTGCGCGAATTCGGGCTGGACGAGGGCGTCGACGTCGAACTGCTGCAACGTGCGGGCCTTGCGGGCGGGCCGCTGGCCTGCCGCATCGGCCGCATGACCATCACCTTCCGCCGCCACATCGCGCGGGCGATCCACGTCACGACGCGATGACCGCCATCCCGCTGGTCGCGCTGGTCGGCAATCCCAATGCCGGCAAATCCGCGCTGTTCAACGCGCTGACCGGCGCGCGGCAGAAGGTCGGCAACTATCCCGGCGTTACCGTCGAGCGTCACTCCGGCCGCCTGTCCCTCGACGACGGACGCCCCGTCGAACTGGTCGACCTTCCCGGCACCTACAGCCTCGATCCGTCCAGCCCCGACGAGGAGGTGACGCGCGACGTCGTGCTCGGCCGGCAGGCGGGGGAGCGGCGCCCGGATGCGATCGTCGTCGTCGCCGACGCGACGAATCTCGACAATCACCTGCGGTTCGCGCTGCAGCTGAAGGCGCTCGGCCTGCCGATGGTGCTTGCGCTCAACATGGTCGACATGGCCGCGCGCGACGGGCTGACGATCGACGTCGCCGCCTTGTCGGCCGAACTCGGCGTGCCGGTGGTGGAGACGGTCGCGGTGCGCAAACGCGGGCTCGACCCGTTGCGCGCCGCCGTCTCATCGGTGCTTGGTCAGGCGCCCGTACCGGCCTCCGAGGTCGATCCCGACATCCGACATTTCCAGCGCGAGGCGCGCCGCATCGCGCGCGCCGCCACCGTCGACGAACCGCGCGCGCGCGCCGTGACCGCCTCGCTCGACCGGTTTGCGCTGCACCCGGTGCTCGGGCCGGTGATCCTGCTCGCGCTGCTGTTCGTGATGTTCCAGGCGGTGTTCAGCTGGTCGGAAGCGCCGGTCGGCTGGATCGAGGGCGCGCAGGGCTGGCTCGCCGACAGCGCGGTCGCGACATTGCCTGCGGGCTTCCTGCGCGATCTGCTGGTCGAGGGGATCATCAACGGCGTCGGCTCGGTCGTCGTCTTCCTGCCGCAGATCGTCATCCTGTTCCTGTTCATTCTGATCCTCGAAGCCTCGGGCTACATGGTCCGCGCGGCGATGCTGATGGACCGGATGATGGCGGGCGTCGGCCTGTCCGGCCGCGCCTTCATCCCCCTGCTCTCCAGCTTCGCCTGCGCCATCCCCGGCATCATGGCCACGCGATCGATCAGCGACCCGCGCGAGCGGCTGACGACGATCCTCGTCGCGCCGCTGATGACCTGCTCGGCGCGGCTGCCGGTCTATGCCGTCATCATCGGCGCCTTCATCCCCGCGCGCGACGTGATGCCCGGCGTCGGCTTGCAGGGGCTGGTGCTGCTCGCCCTCTATCTGGCCGGCATCGTCAGCGCGATGCTGGCCGCCGTGCTGATCCGTCGCACCGTCACCCGCGGCGTCGGCGGCGGCTTCCTGCTGGAAATGCCGCGCTATCAATGGCCGGCGGTGCGCGACATCGCGATCGGCCTGTGGCAGCGCGCCTACGTCTTCCTGCGCCGTGCGGGCACGATCATCATGGCGGTCACCGTATCGCTGTGGCTGCTGGCGAGCTACCCGGTCGCGCCTGAGGGCGTGAAGCAGAGCGAATATTCGATCGCCGGCCGCATTGCGAGCGGGCTGGAGGTCGTGCTGCGCCCGATCGGCTTCAATCACGAAATGAGTCTGGCGGTCATCCCCGCGATGGCGGCGCGCGAGGTCGCGGTGTCGGCGCTCCAGACCGTTTATGCGATCGACGCGACCGACGAGGAACAGGGCGCGCAGGAACTGGGCGGCAAGCTCGCCGGGCGCTGGAGCCTCGCCACCGCGCTCGCCTTCCTCGCCTGGTTCGTGTTCGCGCCGCAGTGCCTTTCGACCATCGCCGTCGTCCGGCGAGAGACCAACGGCTGGACATGGCCCGCCTTCATGATCGGCTATCTGTTTGCGCTGGCCTATGCCGCGGCGGGCGCGACCTACTGGATCGCGGTCTGGGCGGGGCTGGGCTGAAGCCTGCCGCTGTCCTACACGGCGCCCATCCGCTACCCCTGAACGCCTCCAACAAAGCTCAACCGACCGGTTGAGCTTTAAGGCCGTTTCACGAGGGAAAACGCACGTGTATTTTTCTCAACATTCACGCTCAACATATCGGTTGAGTATCGATCCCCACACTGCCCCTAATCGTCGAGCTTCGCGCCATCCAGCAGCGCGGTCAGGCGATACGCTTCCGCCGCCTCGCGCTGCTTCTCGGCCTTCGTCCGCCCGAATTTCGCGCGGTTGGCGTCGGCCACCGCCGCCTTGTCGGCGCGCGCTTTCGCCTTTCGGGCGCGACTTAGGGATATGATTTCGGCCATATGACGCCTATCTGCGGTCAGCTATTCTCGAACGTTTTGGAGCGCACATGGCGGGCAGCGTCAACAAGGTCATTCTGGTCGGCAACCTGGGGCGCGACCCCGAAAGCCGCAGCTTCCAGAACGGCGGCAAGGTTGTGAACCTGCGCATCGCGACGTCGGAAAGCTGGAAGGACAAGAATTCCGGCGAGCGCAAGGAAAAGACCGAGTGGCACTCGGTCGCGATCTTCAACGAAGGTCTGGCGAACGTCGCCGAGCGGTTCCTGCGCAAGGGGTCGAAGGTCTATATCGAGGGCCAGCTCCAGACGCGGAAATGGCAGGACGCGCAGGGCCAGGACAAGTACAGCACGGAAGTCGTGCTGCAGGGCTTCAACGGCGTGCTGACCATGCTCGACGGCGCGCCCGGCCAGGGCGGTGGTGCGGGCGGCGGCGGTGGCCGCGGCGGGTCCGACTTCGGCGGCGGTGACGATTTCGCCGGCAACGGCTCGCGCGGCGGCGGCAACTTCAATTCGGGCGGGCAGCGTTCGGGCGCCGCACCCAAATCGAACGACTTCGGTGGTGGCTACGACGACCTGGACGACGACGTACCGTTCTAAGGCGCAGCGCGGCGAGCGCCCGTCCCGGGCGCCGACACGCGCAAGCCCGGCCGGCGGGCCATTTCGGCCCGACCGACGACATGGGCTTTGCCCATGTCGGAAATGGAGAGACAGTTATGATCCGCACGACCATCATCGTCCTGTCCCTCCTGTCCACCGCGCTTCCCGCCGCCGCGCAGGAACGCGACGACCGCCCCCGCCGCACGCGCGTCGCGCTGGGGCCGCAGCTTGTCCCGCGCTATCCGGGTGCCGACTCGATTGCGGTGCGTCCCTACATCGACTTCGCCCGCGCGCGCGGCGACACGCCGTTCGTGTTCGAGGCGCCGGACGAGAGCAGCGGCTTCGCGCTGAAGACGATCGACGGCTTTTCGTTCGGCCCCGCGATCGGGTTCGAGGGCAAGCGGCGCCGGCGCGATACCGGACCCGGTCTGGCAGAGGTCGGCTTCACCGTAGAGCTAGGCGGCTTCGTCCAGGCGCAACTCACCCGCAACGTCCGCGCCCGCGTCGAAGCCCGACAAGGGCTCGGCGGGCACCGCGGGCTGATCGGCATGGTCGGGGTCGACTATGTGGCGCGCGACGGCGACCGCAACCTGACCTCGCTCGGGCCGCGCCTGACCCTCGCCGGCGGCCGCTACAACCGCGCCTATTTCGGCGTGACGCCGGGTGAAGTCGCCGGATCGGGCCTGCCGGCGTTCCGTCCGGGCGGCGGGTTGCAGGCGGTCGGCGTGACCGCGAGCCACCTGCGCCAGCTGAGCGGACGCTGGGGCGTGGTCGGCTATGCGAAGTACGACCGGCTGGTCGACGATGCGGCGCGGTCGCCGGTCGTCCGCGCCTATGGCTCGCGCAACCAGATCTCGGGCGGCGTAGCGCTCAGCTATACCTTCGGAGGTTAGGAGCCCCAGCCTGCGGCTGCGGGTTCGAGGCTGGCGAGGAACGCCTTCGCGCTCGCGCGGACCTCGCGGCGGCTCTCTTCGCTCATCCGGTCCCACGTCGCATACATGTTGCGCATCCGCGGGTTCTTGCGAAATCGCGCGTCGTGGCGCGCGAGGAAGTCCCAGTACAGCGCGTTGAACGGACAGGCGTCGGGTCCGGTGCGCTGCTTGACGTCATAACGGCAGCGCCCGCAATAATCCGACATGCGGTTGATATAGGCGCCGCCGCCGGCATAAGGCTTCGACGCCAGCCGCCCGCCGTCGGCATGCTGGCTCATGCCGATGACGTTGGGCAGTTCGACCCATTGATACGCGTCGGCGTAGACGACTAGGAACCACTCATCGATCGCCTTCGGATCGACGCCGGCCAGCATCGCGAAGTTACCCAGCACCATCAGCCGCTGGATATGATGCGCATAGGCATGCGCCCGCGTATCGCGCACCGCGATGTGCAGACAGCGCATTTCGGTCTCCGCGGTCCAGTAGAATTCGGGAAGCGGCCGGGTGGCGCCCAGCGCATTGGCATCGGCGACCGCCGGCATGTCCAGCCAGTACATGCCGCGGATATATTCGCGCCAGCCGAGGATCTGGCGAACGAAGCCCTCCACCGCGTTGATCGGCGCATCGCCCGCGTCATAAGCGGCGACCGCGGCCTCGCACACCTCGCGCGGGGTCAGCAGGCCGCAGTTGATCGCCGGGCTGAGCACCGCGTGGTACAACGTGTCCTGGTCGGCCAGCATCGCGTCCTGATAGTCGCCGAAGCCGGGCAGCGCGGTCGCGATGAAGTGGCGCAGCGAACGGCGCGCCTGCGACGCTGTGACGGGAAAGGTGAAAGGTTCGAGGTCGCCGAAATGATCCCCGAACCGCGCCGTCACCAGCGCCAGCACCTCCTGCGTCGTTTCATCCGGCGTGAAGCGCGACGGGGCAGGATAGTTGAGCCCGCGCGGCGGCGTCTTGCGATTGTCGTGGTCGTAGTTCCACTGACCCCCGACCGGATCGTCGCCCACCATCAGCCAGCCGGTGCGGCGACGCATGTCGCGATAGAAATATTCCATCGTCAGGCTGCGGCGCCCTTTTGCCCACGCCTTGAAGTCAGCGATCGAACACAGGAAACGATCGTCGTCGAGTACTTCCACCGGCAGGCCGAGCGACTCGCCCCAACTTAGGATCGCCTGCTGCACGCGCCATTCGCCAGCCTCGACGATGCGGATCGCGGTGGCGCGATGGCGTTTCGCGGCGCGCGAAACTTCGCCCGAGAAGCTGCCGGTGTTGCCCCGCGCGTCGAGCTTCACATAATCAACGCGCCACCCCTTGCCTTCCAATTCGGCGGCGAAGTGGCGCATCGCCGACAGGATCAGCGCAATCTTCTTGGGGTGATGCTTCACATAGGTCGTCTCGTCGACAACCTCCATCATCAGGACGATGGCGTCGTCCTTCGCCACATCGCGCAGCGACGCCAGATCATGGGTCAGCTGATCGCCCAGGATGGGGATCAGCACCGTCATCGGCGCAGCAGGAACACCGCATGTTCGGCGCGGAAGTTCGCCGCCGCGGCGCTGGTCTGCGTACCGCGATTGAGGAACCAGCTGCCCTCCACCGTCAGCCCGCGGTCGGCCACGAAGGCGCGGAAGTCGTCGATGGTGACGTGGTGGATGTTCGGCGTCTCATACCAGGCGAGCGGCAGCAGCTTCGTCACCGGCATCCGCCCGCCCCACAGCAGCGATGCACGCACGCGCCAGTGCGCGAAGTTCGGGAAGCTGACGAAGGCGCGCGTACCGATGCGCAGCAGGTGATCGAGCACGACGTGGGGTCGCATCGTCGTCTGTAGCGTCTGGCTGAGGATCGCATAATCGAACGCGTCGGCCGGATAGTCGGCGAGGTCGGTGTCGGCATCGCCCTGCATCACCGACAGGCCACGGCCCAGTGCAGTGGACACGTCGCCCGCGTTCAGTTCCAGTCCGCGCGCATCGCAGCCGCGCTCGTCGCGCAGCGCCGCCATCAGCGCACCGTCGCCGCAACCCACGTCGAGGATGCGACTACCCGGCGCGACATTGGCGGCGATGATGGCGAGATCGGGCCGCAGCGTCATGCCATCGTCCTCAGCACCGCGACCGCATCGGGCGACAGGCGTTCCATATAATTTTGCGGGCGCAGCGCGCGTGGAAGCCCAGCCGTTCGTACACCCCATGCGCATCCAGCGTCACCAGGCCGATGCGGCGGATCCCGGCGAACGCGGGATGGTCGACGAACCAGCCGACCATGCGCCGCCCGAGTCCCTGTCCGCGCGCACCCTCGTTCACCCACACGTCGGCGATCCACGCGAAGGTGGCGTGATCGGTAATGGCGCGGGCGAAGCCGACCTGCACGCCATCGCGATACGCGCCGAGCGGATGCGAGCCGGCGATGGCGCGCACTACACGCTCGCGGTCGATGCCGGGCGACCAGTAGCTCGACGCGAGCCAGCCGTGAATGCGGTCGAGGTCGAGCCGGGCGGGGTCGTCGCTTAGCTCCATCATGCGATCGCCCGCAGGAAACCCGCCATCACCCGGTCGAGTTCGGGCGAATCGAGCAGGAAGGCGTCGTGGCCGAAGGGCGAGCGCAGTTCCACGAAGCTGGCCGGCGCACCGGCGGCGTTGAGCGCGTGGACGATGCTGCGCGACTCGCCGGTCGGGTAGAGCCAGTCGGTATCGAAGCTGACGAGGCAGAATCGCGCCTGCGAGCCCCGGAAGGCGCTGGCGAGGTGGCCGCCATGCTCCTCGGCCAAGTCGAAATAGTCGAGCGCGCGGGTGATGTAGAGGTAGGAGTTGGCGTCGAACCGGTCGGTGAAGGCCAGCCCCTGATGCCGCAGATAGCTTTCGACCTGGAAGTCGGCGTCGAAGCCGAACGTCTTGGTATCGCGCGCCTGCAGCTTGCGGCCAAATTTGGCGGTCAGGCCGGCTTCGGAGAGATAGGTGATGTGCGCGGCCATGCGCGCGACTGCCAGACCCGCCGTGGGTGCCGGGCCGTCGTAATAGTCGCCGCCGTTCCAATTGGGATCGGCCATGATCGCCTGTCGCCCGACTTCGTGGAACGCGATGTTCTGCGCCGAATGCCGCGCGGCGCTGGCCAGCACGACGCAGGCGCGCAGGCGGTTCGGGAAGGTCGCGGCCCAACTGAGCGCCTGCATCCCGCCCATCGACCCGCCGATCACCGCGGCGAGGGTGCCGATGCCGAGATGGTCGAGCAGCATCGCCTGCGCGCGCACCATGTCGCGGATAGTGATGACCGGGAAGGTCATCGCATAGGGCTTGCCCGTCGTGGGATCGTTGCTCGCCGGCCCGGACGACCCCATGCAACTGCCGAGCACGTTGCTGGCAATGACGCACCAGCGGTTCGTGTCGATCGGCTTGCCCGGCCCCACCATGCGCTCCCACCAGCCGGGCTTGCCGGTGCGTGGGTGCGCGGAGGCGAGATGCTGGTCGCCGGTCAGCGCGTGGCAGACGAGGATCGCGTTCGAAGCATCGGGCGCGAGCGTGCCGTAGGTTTCGTACGCGATCTCCACCGACGCCAGCCGCCCGCCGCCGTCGAGCGCGAGCCCGCCGAGCGCGGCGCGGCGATCGAGGCCGAAGCGGGAATCGGAGGCGGGCGTGGTGAGCATCACGGGTGCGCTATGCCACGGATGGCAGCGATTGCGAGAGGGACGAGGCCTGGCACGGTGATGATGCCCGCCGAGCGCATCTCCCATTCCGTTCGCGCTAAACCTGTCGAAGGGCTGTCCACGCCCCGAAACCGTTCGGGCTGAGCCTGTCGAAGCCCTGCCCTTCACTTCGTGCCGCGCGCTCTAGGCCACGAAGAAAGCCAGCCCTTCGACAAGCTCAGGACGAACGGAGGTGGGACGCTTCCCGCCCTTAGAACGCGCCCGGCACCTCACGCTGGGCCGCCGTCGTGCGATCCTCGGGCGACAGAAGTTCCATCGTCACCCCATTACGTGCCATTGCCGCCGAAGCCGTAGCGGTGATCGGCGTGCAGGCGCGACCGGCAAGGAAGTCGAGCGCGGTCTTCACCGAGGATTCGCGCGCGTCGCCGAGCGGGAAGTTCACGTCGTCGGTCGCCTGGCAGGTTTTTTCCATCACGGTGGCGAGGCCGTCGAAATAGGCGCCCTGACGGTTCGCGTTCTGCGTGGCGAAGGCGATGACGCGCAAGCGATCGTCGCAGGCGGCGCGGTCGAGCGCAACCTGACCGACCGGCTTGCCGTAGGTGTTGGTGCCGATCAGCGCGGCGTTGCCGTGCAGATACGGGATGAAGGCGTTCATCACGAGTTCGCTGGCCGACGCGCTGCCGCCGGTGCCGATGAAGGCGATCTTCATCGCCGGGATCGACTGACCGCTGGGAGCGAAGAACTTCGTGCTGTTGTTCGAAGCCTTGGCGGCATTGAATGTCGTGTAGCTCAGCACGTCGGTCGTCGCGCGCTGGCCGCCGAGCAGGTTGCTCATCAGCTCGGCAATCGAGACGAGGCCGCCGCCGTTGTAGCGGAAATCGACAATCACCTCGGTCACGCCCGCCGTGCGGAACTGCGCGAAGGCGGTGCGCAGCGCCGGGTCGGCGGTGGAGATGAAGGTGCGCAGGTTGACGTAGCCGACCTTCTTGCCGCCGTCGTCGAGGATCCGCGCGCCGTAGCGCGAGGAGACCGGCGTGAGTTCGTAATCCGCCTTCGCCACGGTCACATTGCGCGTGCCGGCGGCATCGGTGACGCGGAAGACGCGGGTCGTGCCGGGATCGCCGGGGCCGAAGGCGGTGGTCACGCCGGCGCTGCCCTCCAGCGCGATGATATCGCTGACGGTGCGGAGGTTCGAGGCCGAGGTGCCGATCGCGAGGATCTCGGTACCGCGGTCGATACCGGCGGCGAGCGCGGGTGCGCCCTCGAACGCTTCGGACACGAACACGCGCCGCTGCGCGCTGTTGATCGAGGTGCGGAAGCCGAAGCCGGCGGTCTGGCCGGACGCGTAATAGGCGTTCTCGTCCGCGATCGACGTCAGATAGGTGAAATAGCGGTCCTTGCGCTGCGCGCGCGCGGTCGCGGTCAACGCGTCGACATAGGCATCGACCGTGGAATAGGACGCCGGGTTGAGATTGGTCGGCAGCAGTTCTGTGAACAGATACCATTCGCGCAGCTGCGCCGCCGCCCAGTCCTGACGCTCCCGCAGCGAACACCCGGCGGTCGCGGTCGGGGTCGGGCTGGTCCCCGCGGTCGGCGTCGGCGTGACCGAGACGGTGCCGCTCGACGATCCGCCGCCCGATCCGCCGCATGCGGAGAGCAGGGCGGCGAGCGTGACGAGCGTGGTGACGGAACGAAGCGCCATGAATGATTCCCGACGAGGACCGGATGATCTGCCTAAGCTATAATCAAATTCCGTTATTTCAATAGCTTGTACGCCAGTGCCCGATCAGCGACCGACCCAGTCCGCCACCTGATCGGCGACCTGGTTCGCCGCCTGATTAAGCGCGTTGCCTACGGCGGTCGCTTCGACCACCGGAACCGGCACGCGTGCCTCGAACCGGCGCTTCTCCAGCGGCTGGCCGGTGCGGCGGATCAGCGCGGCGTCGAAGGTCACGACCGCGCTCGACGACGCGGCGTCCACGCCGAAGTTGCGCAGTTCGCCCGCCAGCGTCGCGCCGGGTTCGCCGACCAGACGCCCGCCAACGACCACGCGGCCCGCGCGCGTCGTCACCGCGTCGGACATCAGACGCGCGAACAGGCGGTTGGGCGGCTCCACCCACTGCGCATCCTTGACGTAGGCGACGGTCGTGTCGGTCGCATGGACCGGGATGCGCAGCGACGCGATCTCCTGCGGCACGGTCGGCACGGCGATGATAATCGTGCCCGCACCCGGCGTCGTCTGGGTCGCGCCCGCCGGTACGGGCGTCGCGGCGCGCAGCGTCAGCAGCGATTCGGGCGGCTTCGCCCCGAAGCTGAGGCAGCCGCCGAGCAACAGTGGCGCGGCGAGGACGGCAAGCGCGATCGGGGTCTTCATCGAATAGGTCCTCATGTCGGCCATCACTTCTTCGGCTTGTAGTCGGGCAGCTTGGGCGAACCGATCAGCGACGATGCACCGCCCTGATCGACCTTCTCCGCCACCGATGCCAGCGACGACGTCATGACGCGCAGGTCGCTGACCAGCTGGTTGATCTCGGGCAGCGTCTGGCGCGAGAAGCCCTGCACGCCCGGCTTCGCCTCGGCGATGACGTCGCCCAGCGCTTCGGCGCTCTTCTGCGCGGAGCCGATCGCCTTGTTCAGATTGGCCATCGCCGGCTGGACGTCGTTGGCGAGCACGCCGTTGGTCGTCTGCGCCAGATCGCCGATCTGCTGCGCGGCGTTGCCGGCCTGTTCGATCGCGACGCGGGTCTGCGCCAGCGTCGCCGCGATCTCCGGCCCGCGATCGGCGAGCGCGTCGGTCAGGCGGTTGGTATTCTCGAGGATGCCAGCGATCGATGCCTGATTGCGGTCGCTGAGCAGGCCGGTCAGCCGTTCCGTCAGCGTGGTCAGCCGTTCCAGCAGCTGCGGCGCGGAACTGAGCAGCGCGCCGAGGCCGCCGGCCTTCGTCGGGATCAGCGGCGCGCCGAACGGGCAAGCGCGCTGCGCATTCTCGGCCGGGCATTCGATCGGCGGGGCACCCTTCACCGCGCCGTCGAGCTGGACGGTGCTGGTGCCGGTGAAGCTGCCTTGGATCGACGCCTTCGTTCCCTGCAGCACCGGTGTCTCGGGCCGCACGCTGATGCGGACCTTCACCAGCTGCGGGTCGGGCGGATAGAGTGCGATATCCTTCACCTGGCCGATCGGCACGCCCGAATAATTGACCGCCGATCCCTTCGCCAGCCCGTCGACCGACTGCGTGAAGAGGATGTCATATTCCTTGTCGTCGGCCACGCCGAAGCGCGCCAGCCACACCGTAAACAGCGCGAGGACAAGCAGCAGGATCAGCACGACCGAGCCGACGAGAACGTGATTGGAGCGCGTTTCCATGTTTATCTTACCGTCCTGTCGGGCGCATGGCCCTCGGAATCGCCGGCGGCGGCGACTCGTTCCTGCGTCTCGGTCGCCGCGCGACCGCGAGGTCCGTTGAAATATTCCTGAATCCAGGGGTGATCGAGCGCGAGCAGCTCCGGGATCGTGCCGACCGCGATCACGCGCTTGTCGGCGAGTACCGCCACCCGGTCGCAGATCGCATAGAGCGTGTCGAGATCATGGGTGATGAGGAACACCGTCAGCCCCAGCGTGCGCTGCAGCGACTTGGTGAGTTCGTCGAACGCGGCTGCACCGATCGGGTCGAGCCCGGCGGTCGGCTCGTCGAGGAACAGCAGATCGGGATCGAGCGCGAGCGCGCGGGCGAGACCGGCACGCTTCTTCATGCCGCCCGACAGTTCGGCGGGGTATTTCGGCCCGGCCTCCGCCGGCAGGCCCGTCATCACGACCTTGTAGCCCGCGATCTGCGCCATCAGCACCGGATCGAGATCGGGATAGAATTCGCGCAAGGGGACCTGGATGTTTTCGCTGACCGTCAGCGTTGAGAACAGCGCGCCGCCCTGGAACAGCACGCCCCAGCGCTTGCGCACCGCGACGGCATCCGCCGCCTCTTCATCGGTATCGCGCCCGCCGAACACGCTGACCGATCCGGTGTCGGCGGTCTGCAACCCGATGATCGAGCGCATCAGCACCGACTTGCCGGTGCCTGACCCGCCGACGACGCCGAGGATCTCCCCCTTCTTCACGTCGAGGTCGAGGTTCTCGTGAACGGTCTGGTCGCCGAAGCTGTTGCTGAGGCCCCGGACGCGGATGATGGCGTCGCCGTCGAAGGTCGGTTCGGTGCCCATCAGTTCCAACCGATCCAGGTGAAGAACACCGCGAAGAAGGCATCGAGCACGATGACGAGGAAGATCGCCTGCACCACCGCAGCGGTGGTGCGCGTGCCGACCTGTTCGGCGTCGCCCTCCACCTGCATGCCCTGGAAACAGCCGGCAACCGCGATGATCGCCCCGAACACCGGCGCCTTGATGAGCCCGACGTAGAGATCGGTAATCGGCACGACTTCGCGAATGCGCTGGATGAAGGTGACCGGCGGGATATCGAGCTGCAGCCAGCACAGCAGGCCGCCGCCCATGATCGCGATCAGCGACGCATAGAAGCCGAGCAACGGCATCAGCAGGATGGCGGCGAGCGTGCGCGGCACGACCAGTGCTTCCATCGGCGACACGCCGATCGTGCGCATCGCGTCGATCTCCTCGGTCAGCTTCATCGTGCCGAGCTGTGCCGCGAAGGCGGAGCCCGAGCGGCCGGCGACCATGATCGCCGTCATCAGCACGCCGAGTTCGCGCAGCGTGATGCGGCCGATCAGGTTGATCGTGAACACCTCCGCGCCGAACTGGCGCAGCTGCACCGCGCCCTGTTGCGCAATGACGATGCCGATCAGGAAGCTCATCAGTCCGATGATGGCGAGTGCCGAGACGCCGACGACCTCGAACCGCTGCACCACCGCGTTGAAGCGGAAGCGGTTGGTGCCGACGAACAGGCTCTTCGCGACCGTGCCGAACGCGATCACGGTCGCGCCGAAAAAGCCGAGCAGCCCTTTCAGCGTATGCCCCGCCTGCACCGTCGCCGCGCCGATCTCATCGACCACGCGCAGGAAGGAGGGCAGCGGCGTTTCGGGGACGGCGAGCGGGATGTCGGCTTTCGCCACCTGATCCATCAGGTGGCGGTAATTATCGGACAGTCCCTCGATCCGCGCATCGTTGGCGGCCGCGTAGCGGTGGACCACCCAGGCGCCGATCGTATCGAGCCGGCGGATCTCCGACAGGTCGAGCGTACGCGCGCCGCCCGCGGCATCGAGCCGGTCCGGCAGGTCGCCGAGCCGCGCGAGCGTCAGGTCGCCGCGAAACCGCAGCGTATCGTCCGCCTGTGTGAAATCTGCCTGGCCGCTCATCGGCGCCCCTCATTCCCGATTCTGGCTGGCGCGGCAAGACGAACGGTGCGTACACAGCGACGATGCGCCACGCCCTCGCCATCTACGACATGGACAAGACGATCACGCGGACGCCCACCTGGACGCCGTTCCTCGCCTTTTCGATGCGCGGCCGGGCGCGCTGGCGCCTCGCCCTGCTGCCGTGGGCGGCGATCGCGACGCTGGCCTATGCTGCCAAGCTGATCGACCGGGCGCGGCTGAAGCAGACGACGCAGCGCTGGCTGCTGGGCGGATCGCTCGCTGCCGACAAGGTCGAGAGTTTGAGCGCCACCTTTGCGGATCACGTCGTCGCCACCGGCGTGCTGGACGGCGCGCGCGACCGGATCGCCGCCGATCGCGCCGCGGGATACCGTCTGGTGATGGCGACCGCCTCCTACGCCTTCTACGCGCGCGCCATCGCCGAACGCCTGGGCTTCGACGACGTCATCGCGACCGAGAGCGAGCATGATCCGGCCGGCGCGCTGATCCCACGCATTGCTGGCGAGAATTGCTACGGCCCTGCCAAGCTGCGCGCGATCCGGGCATGGATGCACGCCCGCGAGATCGACCGGCATGACGCGACGATCCGGTTCTACAGCGATCACGTGTCGGACGCCGTCGTGATGGACTGGGTTGACGAACCGTTCGCGGTCAATGCCCACGGCCCCTTGCGCGCGATGGCGAAGCGACGCGGGTGGCCAGTGCTCGACTGGCGGTAGGCAGCGCTCCCCCTCCCCGTTCGTGCTGAGCGAAGTCGAAGCACCGTTCTGTGACCCGCAGGCGCTACGTTCGCGGCACGAAATGCGGTCCTTCGACAGGCTCAGGACGAACGGGAGTGGGGGACACGTCCTCAAAGGAACGCGCCACCCGTGTGGATCGCGACGCCCACCAGCCCGCCGACCAGCGTACCGTTGACGCGGATGTACTGGAGGTCACGGCCGACGGTGTTTTCCAGTCGATTCGTCAGCGTCTCGGTATCCCATCCGCGGATCGTGTCGCTGACCAGCCGGACGATCGCGTCGCCGTAATCCGACGCTGCGCCGACGGCGGCGCGGCGCACGAAGCGGTTGATCGTCTTCGCCAGCCGTGGATCGCGCTGGAGCGCGTCGCCGAACTGGCGCAGCGCCTCGCCCAATTGTCCGGACAGCAACCGGTCCGGATCCTCGGCGGCGCGGATCAGGCCGGCGCGGATGTTTTCCCAGATGCCCTGCCACCAGTCGGCGACGGCTGGATTGTCGAGCAGGTCGTTCTTGAACGATTCGAGCTTGTCGCGCGCCGCCGTGTCGTTCTGCAGGTCGATCGCCAGCGTCGCCAGCCCCTCCTCCGCTTTCGCGCGCAGCGGATGTTCGGGATCGTCGGCGACTTCCGCCATCAGCTTGTACAGCGCGTCGAGCAAGGTGTTGGCCAGCGTCGCATCGAGCCCGGTCCAGCGCAGCACGCCGCCCGCCTTGCTGGAGATCATCGCGCGAAGGATCGGTTCGTTCGCCTCGATCGTCTTCGCGCCCCAGCGGATGACGGTGTCGATCAGCGGCACGTGCCGGTTCTGCGCGATCGCGGCCTGGAGCCCCTTGCCGACCAGCGGCGCCACCTGCATCCGCCGCAACTGGCCCGACAGCCCCGCGCGGACCATGCCGCCCAGCCGCTCCTGATCGAGCGATTCGAGGATGTTGACGACCAGCCGCGACGCCCCGCGCCGCAGCCGCCCACCGCCGAGCCCCGCCGGATTGGTCAGCCACCGCCCGACCGCGGCGGCGACATCGATCCGCCCCATCCGCCGCGCGACCACGCGCGGAATGAGAAAATTATCGCGCAGGAACTGACCGAGCGTGGTGGCGATACGATCCTTGTTGCGCGGCACGATCGCGGTGTGCGGGATCGGCAGCCCCAGCGGATGACGGAACAGCGCGGTGACCGCGAACCAGTCGGCAAGGCCGCCGACCATCGCGGCCTCCGCGAACGCACGGATGTATCCGATCGCAGGATGCACGCCCTCGTTCGTCCGGGCGATGACGTACACGACCGCCATCGCCACCAGCAGGCCTGTGGCGACCATGCGCATCCGGCGGAGCGCTGGCGGGGCGGCGCCCCCCTTCGCGAGGGGCAGGGCGGCGGATGCCATGGGGTGACAATCCCCGAATGCGGGGGAAGTTCAAGTGGGCGGTGCGTACTTGCTGCCCCTCCCTCGTGAAGGGAGGGGTTGGGGTGGGTGGGGATGGGGCGGGTAACACCGCTCCCCACTAGCCGACCCACCCCCGCCCCTCCCTTGACCAGGGAGGGGAAAGACTACTCCGCCGGCTGCGGCCCCTCGTCGCCGCTGTGTCCCAGCCGCCGCGGCGGCGTGCCCAGCGATTTCGGCAGATCGTCCTCCGGCGGACCCTCGATCACCGGCCGGCCGTCGTCACCGGGGCGATAGGTCAGCAGGCGGCGGCCGAGCTTCGGCCCCGCCCAGCGCTCGATCCCGACCGCCAGGCTGAACGACGCCGGCACGATGACGAGCGTCAGCAGCGTCGAGAGGATCAGCCCGCCGATCACGACGACGCTCATCGGCTGACGAAACGATCCGTCGCCCGACAGCGACAGCGCGGTCGGGACCATGCCGGCGACCATCGCGACCGTCGTCATCACGATCGGCTGCGCGCGCTTGTGCCCGGCGTCGAGGATCGCGTCGAACGGGTTTACCCCCTTCGACATCTCCTCCAGCGCGAAGTCGATCAGCAGGATCGAGTTCTTCGCGACGATGCCGAGCAGCATCAGGATGCCGATATAAACCGACAGCGAAATCGGCATGCCGCAGATCCACAGCGCGATCAGCCCGCCCAATGGCGCCAGCATCAGCGAGCCCATGTTCACGAACGGCGGCATCACCCGGCGATAGAGCAGCACCAGCACCGAGAAGACGAGGAAGATGCCCGCCAGCACGGCGCCGACGAAGTTCTGGATCATCTCCGCCTGCTGCTTCGATTCACCGAGCTTCAGTTCGCTGACGCCGATCGGCAGGTTCTGCATCGCCGGCAGCGCGCGGATCTTCTTCATCGCCTCGCCCGAGACCTCGCCTGGCGCCAGATCGGCGCCGATGGTCAGGCGGCGGACCTGGTTCGAGCGTTCGATCTTGGTCGGGCCGGCGCCGAAGCCGATGTCGGCGACCACCTTCAGCGGCACCGATCCGCCGCCCGCCGTGGCGACGGGCAGGTCGGCGATGGTCGACAACCGCTGCCGCGCCGACTGGGCGAGCGCGACGCGGATCGGGATCTGGCGATCGGACAGCGAGAAGCGCGCCGAGTTCTGGTCGATGTCGCCCAACGTCGCGATGCGGATCGCCGACGACAGCGCCGCCGTCGTCACGCCCAGCTGCGCGGCGAGGTCGAGTCGCGGACGGATGACGATTTCCGGCCGCTTCAGGTCGCCGGTGATGAGCGGATTGCGCACCGTCGGCAGCGTCCGCATGCCGTCGACGATCGCGACCGCGGCCTGGTTGAGCTTGACCGGATCGTCGCCGCCCAGCGTGATCGTCAGCGCGCGGCCCGAGCCGCCACCCCAGCCGCCGGCGCGGAACGACACGCGCGCATCGGGGATTTGGCTGAGCGTCGGGCCGATCGCGCGCTGGAACTCGTAGCTCTTCTGCTTGCGATCTTCCTTCAGCTGCGCGGTGACGCGGCCCTGTCCGACGAAGGCGCGGGTGTAGACCGAATCGACATCGGGCTGCGCCTTCAACACCGCGGCGGTCTTCTGCACGACCGCCTCGGTCTGGGCGAGGGTCGATCCCGGCACCAGCTCGACGATCGCGGTGACCGAATCATTATCTTCCTCGGGCAGGAAAGTGTTGGGCAGCACCATGAACATCAGCACGGTCGCGACCAATGAGGCGATGCCGCCGACGACCGCCGACCAGCGATGTTTCAGCGTCCAGCGCAGGATGCCCATATAGGCATCCATCATCCGGCCCTCGCCGTGACTGGCATGCCCCTTCGCTTTCAGGAAATAGGCGGCGATCATCGGGGTCAGCAGGCGCGCGACGGCCAGGCTCATCAGCACCGCGGCGACGACGGTCAGGCCGAAATTCTTGAAGAACTGACCCGACACGCCCGGCATCAGCCCGACGGGCAGGAACACCGCGACGATCGACATGGTGGTGGCGAGCACGGCGACGCCGATCTCGTCCGCCGCGTCGATCGAGGCCTGATAGGCGGATTTGCCCATGCGCATGTGGCGCACGATGTTCTCGATCTCCACGATCGCATCGTCGACCAGCACGCCCGCGACGAGGCTCAATGCCAGCAGCGTCATCTGGTTGAGGTCGAAGCCCAGCAGCTCCATGAACCAGAACGCGGGGATCGCCGACAAAGGGATCGCGAGAGCGGAGATGAACGTCGCGCGCCAGTCGCGCAGGAACAGCAGTACGACGAGCACGGCCAACCCCGCGCCCTCCCACATCGCGTCGATGGCGACGTGATACTGGTCCTCGGCATATTTCGAATAGTTGAAGAGCAGGTGGAACTGCACCTGCGGGTTGCGCTTCTGGAGAGCGTCGAGCTTCTCCTGCGCCTCCTTGAAGACGGTGACGTCGGACGCGCCCTTTGCGCGCTGGAAGTCGAAGCTGAGCACCTGATGCCCATCGGCCGTCGAGAGCGAGCGCTGTTCGGCGTAGAGATCGCGCACCTCGCCGACATCGGCGAGGCGGACCGAGCGGCCCCCGACCGAAATCTGCGTCTGGCCGAGCGAATAGGCATCGCGCGCATTGCCGAGCACGCGCACCGACTGTTCCGACCCGGCGATCTCCGCGCGGCCGCCGGCGGCGTCGAGGTTGATCTGGCGCAGCGCCTGATTGACCTGGCTCGCGGTCAGGCCCTGCGCCTGCAGCTTCAGCGGATCGAGGATGACGCGGATCTCGCGGTCCACGCCGCCGTTGCGATCGACCGCGGCCATGCCTTGCACGGACAACAGCTCGCGGCTGACGGTATTGTCGATGTACCAGCTGAGCTGCTCCAGCGTCATCGACGTGGTCGACGCGGTGAAGCTCGCCACGTCGTTGCCGCTGGTGTTGATGCGGCCGATCTGCGGCTCCAGGATACCGTCGGGCAGGTCGCCGCGGATCTGCTGGATCGCATCGCGGATGTCATTGACGGTGCGATCGATCGGCGTGCCGAGATCGAGCTGGACGACCGTCTGCGACTGGCCTTCGGTTACCGTCGAGTTGATCTCGTCGATGCCCTGCAACGAACGGACCGCCGCCTCGACACGCTGCGTGACCTGCCCCTCCAGCTCGCTCGGCGCGGCGCCAGGCTGGCTGATGGCGATAAAGGCGACCGGGAAGTCGATATCCGGCTGGTTGTTCACGTCCATTCGGTTGAAGCTGACCAGCCCCATGATCGTCAGGAACAGGAACAGCACGATGGGCGGAACCGGATTCCGGATCGACCAGGCGGAGATGTTGCGGAAGCCCATCGTTCAGTTCCTCAGCGCGACTTCACGAGTTCCGGCTTCACCGTCTGGTCCGGGTTCAGGAAGGCGCCGGCCGACATCACGACCCGCTCCGTTCCCGTCAGCCCGCCGGTGATCGACACGCCCGCATCCGATACCTCGCCGACGCGCACGTCGCGGCGGCGGGCCTTGTTCTGACCATCGACGACATAGACGAAATTGCCCTTGCCGTCGCTCAGCACCGCCGATTCGGGCAGCAGCGGCGCCTGCACGCCGCCGACGTTGATGCTGGCGCTGGCGAAACCGCCGGGGCGCAGCGCGGGATTGTACGACAGCGCGACGCGGGCGATGCCCTGACGCGTCTGCGGATCGATGATCGGCGACACCTGCCACACCTGACCGGTGAAGCTGTCGGTCGATCCGACCGGCGTGACCTGCGCCGCGACACCGGTGCGGACGCGGGCGAGATCGCCCTCCGCCAGCTGCGCGCGCATCTCCATCTGGCCGCCCATCGCGATCCGGAACAGCTGGCCGTTGCCGGCGCTGACGATCTGCCCGGGCTCGACGCCGCGGGTCAGCACCAGCCCCTCGGCCGGCGCGCGGATGTCGAGCCGGGCGTTGCGTGCGCGGGTTTCCTGCAACTGCGCCTGCGCGACGCGGACGCGTGCAGTGGTCTGCGCCAGCGTCGCCTCGCGCCGCTGCACATCCGCCTTCGAAATGAAGCCGCGGTCGACCAACTGGCGCGCGCGATCGAGCTCGGCCTTCGCGAGCTCGGCATCGGCCTGCGCGACCCGGATGCTCGCGGCCTGGCTTTCGGCGGTCTGGACCTGCACCGAACGGTCGATGGTGGCGAGCACCTGACCCGCCTTTACCCAGGTGCCGGGTTCGACCAGCACGCGTGTCACCATGCCGCCTTCGCCGGCGATACCGACCGGCATCTCGCGCCGCGCGGCGATCGTGCCGTTGCCGGTGACGACCGTGGCGACCGCCGAGCGGCCGGGCACCGCGACGGTCACGGTCGGCACCTGCGCATTGCCCTTGGCCTGCGCGCCCTTGGCGGCGGCACCGGTGTCGTCGGAGCCGCGCATGAACAGTATCGCCCCCGCGACGATCGCCAGCGCGACGACGACGATACCGACGATCAGCCACGTGCGCCGCGACCGCGGAGCCTCACCCTCGAGCAGATAGGTCGTGTCGCCGGTCATCTTGTTCTCGTAATTCATGTCTTGCCCCCGGAGGACCGCCCAGGCGATCTCCCATATCCGGCTGTGTTATCCGAATAAGTCACCGATCTCAAGCGCGGTGAACGAACATTGCTCCAGCATTGCGCCGCGTTGCCTGCACGCGCGATCCTGCGAGTTGCCCGCGCGACGCAGGGGGTTGCATCGCGGGCGGCGCTGGGCGACCCTGCAGCCCGTCCACGGCCGACGCCGTCGCGACATTGGGGGAGTGCTTCGACATGGCGGAGCGGATGTTCCTCGGCTGGCTGGCGATCGGGCTGGTGGCCGGCGTGCTGGCCGGACTGGCGCCGCGCGGACGCGATTCGGGCGGCATGCTGGTGACGATACTGATCGGCATCGCTGGTGCGCTGCTGGGCGGTTTCGTGGCGCAGGCGATCGGCCAGGTGACCACCGACCTTGCCAGTTATGGCGCCGCGGCGGCGGGTGCGGTCCTGCTGCTGGTGCTGTATCGCCTAATGATCGCGCGTCGCAGCTGACTCGTCCTGTCGCCAATTCCGCGCCGTTCATCGCGCGTTCGCCTGCGCGCCGCTAACCGGCGTCGCACGTTCCAACGGGAGTATCGCCACATGATCCGCACCGCCGCCCCCGCCCTGACAGCCCTCGCGCTGACCACGCTCGCCGCCTCTGCCGTGCCCGCCGCCGCGCAGGTCGCGACGGTGGCGCCCGTGATGATCGACGGCACGCTGCTCGACGTGTCGGCGACCGGCAAGACCTCGCGCACGCCCGACATCGCGACGATCCGCGCGGGCGTGGTGACGCAGGCGGCCGATGCGGCCGGCGCGCTGTCGGCGAATGCCGACCGGATGGCGCGGGTGCTCGCCGCGCTGAAGGCCGCCGGGGTCGCCCCGCGCGACATCCAGACCGCGACGATCGCGCTCAGCCCGCAATATCGCTACGCCGAGAAGCTGCCGCCGGTCATCACCGGATACCAGGCGTCGAACACGGTTTCTGTCCGCTTCCGCGAGATCGCCGCAAGCGGCCGCATCCTCGACACGCTGGTGAAGCAGGGCGCGAACCAGATCGATGGTCCGTCGCTGTCGATCGACAAGGCCGACGCCGCGCTGGACGAAGCGCGCGTCGACGCGATCGCCAAGGCGCGCGCACGCGCCGAACTCTATGCCAAGGCTGCGGGTCTGCGCGTCGACCGCATCGTGTCGATCAGCGAAGCGGGCGAATTCGCCGGCCCGACGCCGCCACCGGTGGTGATGATGCGCGTACAGCGGATGGAAGCGGCGGCGGATACCTCTGTCGCCGCCGGCGAGCAGGACGTGACGGCGAGCGTCAACGTGCGGTTTCTACTCAAGTAAGAGTCACGGATGGACCTTGTCCGGTGCCCACATCCGTTCGTGCTGAGCTTGTCGAAGCACTGCACTTCTCCCTTGGTGCCGTCCCCATTAAGGCACGAAGAAAGGGCAGCCCTTCGACAAGCTCAGGGCGAACGGTGGTTGGGGAAACGCGCCATCGCAACGAACACAAAAAAGGGCCGCGCGGTCATCCCGCGCGGCCCGTTTTTCTACACCGTGACTGCGATCAGCGAACCGAGCCGCGACGCACCAGGTTGACGATCGCGAGCAGCACGACTGCGCCGATCAGCGAGTAGAGGAAGCTCATCACGGTGATGCCGTTGTTGATGTTGGCGCCCGTGACGAAGCCGGCGATGACCGCGCCGACGATACCGACGACGACGTTCAGAATGATGCCCTGCTGGCCATCGGTGCGCATGATGATGCTTGCGAGCCAGCCTACGACGCCGCCGACTACCAGCCAGATGATGATACCCATATCCGTGTCCCTCCGTTACATCCGGCCCTTTCCGGATTACGTAGGGGCACGACTCACGGAACGGAGCTTTTGTTCCGGTGGCGTTTTGACAGTGTGTCCGGCAACGTACGCGAAACGGCCCGCCTTTCCCTCTGGAAAGACGGGCCGTCCTGCGGTCGAACCCAGGGGAGACCGGGGTCGAAACTGGTTAGCCGGCTTTCAGAATTTCTGCTGCTGGCGTTCGTAGAGCGAGCGGTAATGCTGGATGCGCGTGACGCGCAGGCCCGGCATGCCCGACCGGTCGATCGCGCGCTGCCACCCGGCGAATTCCTCCGCGGTCAGGTTATAGCGTTCGCACACCTCGTCCACGTTCAGCAGCCCGCCGTTGACCGCGGCCACGACCTCCGCCTTGCGACGCACCACCCAGCGCGTCGTCTCCGGCGGCGGCAGCGAATCGATCGTCAGCGGTTCGCCGAGCGGGCCGATGACCCTGTCAGGCCGGATTTTCTGGTTCTCGATCATTCATACCTCGTGACGGTGGGGCCGGGGCCCCGTGCCGTTGCTCAACCCTGTGTAACGACCGTTAGCGTGCGAGCTTGAACATCGTCTCAAACGGCGCGGTAAACACCGCCTTCATGGACCTTTCCAACGCCTGAGCACGGCGGCGGTCTCGGGACAGAATGCCCCGTCCGCCGGTGCTGCGTGCGCCGGCGTCCCGCTCGCCGACGGCCTTGCCGCCTGCAGGCATGCGGTCACGCTCGCATCCTGCCGCTCCTTCGCCCCGATCATCAGCACGCTCAGGTCGACCGGCGCCGCTACCAGCAGCGGCGTGGCGGACGACATCGAGAGACGGGCGAAGCTCAGGTCCAAGAAAACGACACCAATTGCGATTGCGAACACAGGTGTCCTGCCACGGCACTGCTGAAGGTCGCGTAAAAGGCAGCGGAGGTTTTACGTAAGGCTCCCGTCCCGCTATGGGGCAGTCGTGCTCCAGCCCGTCGATTTCCAGCTTCCCGCCCCCCTGTCGGCGCGCCGCATCGTCGTCGCCATGTCGGGCGGGGTGGATTCCTCCGTTGTCGCCGCGCTGGCGCACGCGAGCGGGGCGGAGACGATAGGCATCACGCTGCAGCTCTACGATCACGGCGAGGCGGTGGGTCGCGCGGGCAGCTGCTGCGCCGGACGCGACATCCGCGACGCGCGCGCAGTGTGCGACCGGCTCGGCATCGCGCATTACGTCTTCGATCACGCGTCGAGCTTTCGCGAGCAGGTGATCGACGACTTCGCCGACGAATATCTCGCCGGGCGCACGCCGATCCCCTGCGTCAAATGCAACATGGGGCCGAAGTTCACCGACCTGTTCGGCCTCGCCCGCGATCTCGGCGCCGACTGCCTCGCCACCGGCCATTATGTCCGGCGGGTGATAGGGGCCGAGGGTCCGGAGTTGCACCGCGCGGTCGATCCGGCGCGCGACCAGAGCTATTTCCTGTTCGCGACGACGCGCGCGCAGCTCGACTATCTGCGCTTCCCGCTGGGCGATTTGCCCAAGGCGCGGGTGCGCGAGATGGCGCAGGCGATGGGGTTGGGCGTCGCTACCAAGCCCGACAGCCAGGACATCTGCTTCGTCCCCGACCGCGACTATGCCGCAGTGGTGCGCAAGGTCCGGCCGGAGGCGGAGACGACGGGCGAGATTGTCGACGAGGACGGGCGCGTGCTGGGCGCCCACCGCGGCCTCATCCACTATACCGTCGGCCAGCGGCGTGGCCTCGACATCGGCGGCGGGCATGATCCGCTGTACGTCGTGCGGCTGGACGCCGCGGCGCGGCGCGTGGTGGTCGGACCGAAGGCCGCGCTGGCGGTATCGGCGGCGCGGCTGACCGACATGAACCCGCTTGGTCCCATGGACGGGCCCCTCACCGCCAAGGTCCGCAGCCTCGCGAAGCCCGTGCCGGCGCGGCTCGATGGCGACCTGCTCACCTTCGACTCGCCCGAATATGGCGTCGCGCCGGGACAGGCGGCGGTGCTCTACGCCGGCGACCGCGTGCTCGGCGGCGGCTGGATCGCGGAGACGGTGCGGGCGCGGGTGGCGGCTTAGCCTTACAGGCGGAAGCTGCCCTCGATCACCGTCACGCAGGCGCCGCGCAGGATCACGCGGTCGCCCGACAGTTCGCAATCGACATGCCCGCCGCGCGCGCTCGCCTGATAGGCGGCGAAGCGGGTGCGACCGAGCTTTTCGGCCCAGTAGGGCGTCATGACCGCGTGGGCGGAGCCGGTGACCGGGTCTTCCGGAATGTCGAAATAGTCGGTGAAGACTCGGCTGACGACGTCCGCCGTCTCGCCACGCGCCGACACGATCAGGACATAGGGGCCGAGCGCCTTCACCGCACGCCCGTCCGGGGAGGCGGCGCGCACCGCGGCCTCGTCCGCGACGACGACCAGCGCATAGCCCTTCTCGTGCCACAGCGTCTCGACCGGGGTGACGCCCAGCGCCGCGACGATCTCGGGCATCTCCTTCGCATGCGGCGCCCAGGCGGGCAGCCCCATCGCATAGCCATCGTCCTCGCGCGCGACCTCCAGCGGACCGGCACGGCGGGTGCGGAAGCTGACGTGGTCCAGCGCCGGATCGGCGGACAGCAGATAATGCCCGCTCGCCAGCGTCGCGTGACCGCATAGCGCGACCTCCGCCGCCGGCGTGAACCACCGCAGCTCCCAGTCATGCTCGCCCATCTCGCCGGGGACGAGGAAGGCGGTTTCCGACAGATTGTTCTCGCTCGCGATCCGCTGCAGCGTCTCGTCGTCGAGCCATGTCCTGAGCGGCATGACCGCGGCGGGATTGCCCTCGAAGGGTGCACGGGCGAACGCGTCGATCTGAGCGAAGGGGATGATCGTCATAAGGGCGGTCCTAACGCGTCGGGCCTCAAACCCAAACCGTTCGTGCTGAGCCTGTCGAAGCACCGTCCTTCTTCGTGCCGCGCAACCCGGCACCCGAAAAACGAAACACCCTCAGCCGTTCGTGCTGAGCTTGTCGAAGCACCGTCCTTCGTGCCGCGAACGCAGCATGCGCGGGTCGGAGAGCGGTGCTTCGACAAGCTCAGCACGAACGGAGGGGTGGGAGAGGTAGGACCAGCCAAAACCCGCCGCGGCAAAGCCGCGTCGGCCGGGTTCGCCGAAGCGACCCGCCGGCCGCGCTGGCGCGTCTCAGGAATTGCCGGACAATTCCTGTGCGCGCTAGACGCGTTTCCCGAACCAGTGCGGCGTCACATCCGCCTCGATCAACGGATTATCCGTGTCGACATGGCCTTCGGGATCGAGGTGAATGAGCACCTCGACCTTCGGATAGGCGCGGCGCAGCGCCTTTTCGACGCGCTCGACGATCTCGTGCGCGGCATGGACGGTCAGCCGCGAATCGACCTCCATATGGAACTGCGCGAAGTCGTGGCTGCCCGACCGGCGCGTGCGGAAATCGTGGATGCCGCGCAGGCCCGGCTCGCGCGCGGCGACCTCGATATACGCCTTGCGCTCGCCCTCGGGCCACTCCTTGTCCATCAACTGGTCGATCGCGTTGGACGACGCCTTGAACGCGCCCCAGCCGAGCCACAGCGCGATGGCGATGCCCAGTACCGGGTCCGCGCCGGTCACCCCGGCATATTGCTCCAGCGCTAGGGCGGCGATGACCGCGACGTTCAGCAGCACGTCGGACTGGTAATGGACGTTGTCCGCCATGATCGCGACCGATCCGGTCTGGCGGATCACGCGGCGCTGATACCACAGCAGGATCGCGGTCGCGCCGATCGCGATCATCGACACGCCGATGCCGAACGCGGCATCCTCGCCGCGCGTCGGGTTGGCGAAGCGGTCGATCGCGCGCCACGCGATGCCGGCCGCGGACGCGGTGATGAGGCCGACCTGGAACAGCGCCGCCAGCGCCTCCGCCTTGCCGTGGCCGAAGCGATGGTCGTGGTCGGCGGGCTCGGCGGCGAGCTTCACGCCGTAGAGGGTGACGAGGCTGGCCAACAGGTCGAGCCCGGTGTCGGCGAGCGACCCCAGCATCGCCACCGATCCGGTGTGCCACGCCGCGAATGCCTTCAGCGCGAGCAGGAACGTCGCCATCCCGACGCTGACCAGCGCCGCGCGGATGGCGAGCGGGATGATGCGGCGGCGTTCGTTCTCGGTCACGGGAAGAGCAGCCCCTGGTTCCAGCCGGTCGCGGTGCGAGTGAACAGGCGGCGGTGGTGGAGACGGCCGGGGCGGTCCTCCCACAGCTCGATCACGTCGGGCACGACGCGGTAGCCGCCCCAGTGCGGCGGGCGCGGCACGGCATCGGGAAAGCGCGCGTCGATCGCGTCGTAACGCGATTCGAACGTCGCGCGTTTGTCGAGCGGGCGCGACTGGTCGGAGGCCCAGGCCCCAAGCTGCGACGCACGGCTGCGGCTGGCGAAATAGGCGTCCGATTCGGCGTCGGTGACGGGCTCGACCGCCCCCTCGACCCGCACCTGTCGGCGCAGCGACTTCCAGTGGAACAGCAATGCGGCGTGGGGGTTGGCGGCAAGCTCGCCCGCCTTGCGCCCCTCGTCATTGGTATAGAACACGAAGCCGCGGGCATCATGCCCCTTCAGCAGCACCATCCGAACCGACGGACGCCCGCGCGCATCCGCGGTCGCCAGCGCCATCGCGTTGGGATCATTCGGTTCGCCCGCCCCGGCCTCGGCCAGCCAGGCGTCGAAGATCGCGAGGGGATCATCGGCCATCGCCGCGCTTTAGCGATGTTGGGGGAGATGTGCGAGACAGGTCGGGAAGAAACGGTTCAGGGAAGGCGCCTTCGCGCCAAACCCCGCCGCGGCAAAGCCGCGTCGGTCGGTGCGATGCACCGCCGGCCGGGCCGGTGCGAGTCGCGGAATAGCCTCGCTATCCCGTGCCGCACCCCGGCCTCACTCCACCCAATCCAGCCCGATGTCGCGATAGAGCGAGCGGTCCTCTTCCCACTTCGGGTTGACCTTCACGTGCAGGTAGAGGTGCACCGGCACCCCCAGCAATTCCTTCAGCTGCGCACGCGACTTCGCACCGATCTCCTTGATCCGCGATCCGCCCTTGCCCAGCACGATCGCGCGCTGCGTGTCGCGTGCGACCAGGATCTGCTGGTGGATCTCGACCGACCCGTCGCCGCGTTCCTTGTATTGCTCGGTCTCGACCGCGCTGTCGTAGGGGAGCTCGGCATGGAGCTGCAGGTACAGCTGTTCGCGCGTCACTTCGGCCGCCAGCATGCGGTCCGTCACGTCGGCGACCTGATCGTCCGGATAATGCCATGGCCCCGCCGGCATCCGCTTCGCCAGCGCCTCCTTCAGGTGCTCGACGCCGTCGCCAGTCGCCGCGCTGATGAAAAACGTCTCGTCGAACGGGACGAGCGCGTTCAACTTCTCGGCGGTGACCAGCAGGCGCGGCTTGTCGCTGATGTCGACCTTGTTGAGGATCAGCAGCTTGGGCTCGGGCCGCCCCTTCAGCGACTCGATGATCTCGGTCACCTTGGCCGCGACGCCACCCTTGCCGTCGATGACCAGCGCGATCGCGTCGGCCCCTTCGGTCCCGCCCCACGCGGCGGACACCATCGCGCGGTCGAGCCGGCGTTTCGGCTCGAAGATGCCCGGCGTATCGACCAGCAGCAGCTGCGTATCGCCGCTGATCGCGATGCCCATCAGCCGCGTCCGCGTCGTCTGCGCCTTCGGACTGACGATCGCGACCTTTTGCCCGACCAGCGTGTTGACGAGCGTCGACTTGCCGGCGTTCGGCGCCCCGACGATGGCGACGAGGCCGCAGGATTGGTTATCCAAGATAGTCTTTTCCCGTTCGTCCTGAGCTTGTCGAAGGACCGTTCTTCGTCGCGGCCAGCGCCGACATCGCGGCCCAGTCCCCGCGGATCAGCGCCAACTTCTTCGGCCGACTCCAACCCTTGATCCGGCGTTCCATCGCCAGCGCCTCGATACGGGTTGGAAATTCCTGCGACCAGACCAATTCGACCGGGCGATACTGGCGGGTAATCCGATAACCCGGCGTGATGCGCTGCGATCCGGCTTTCGAGATCGTCCGTGTGTCCGGCATAGAAGACGCCCCCTCGACAGTCGAGGAGGTACGTCCAGAACGTCACGCGACGCCCGCGGCAAGAAAGAACGGTCCTTCGACAAGCTCAGGACGAACGGGAACGGGGCAGCGCCCTCTCACCCCCCCAACACCCCCAGCAGCGCCACCGCCGCCGCCGTCTCCGCCTCCTGCTTCGACGTACCCGTACCCGTTGCCTCGGCCAGCTTCCCCACCGTCACCTTCACCGTGAAGCGCGGGGCGTGGTGGGGGCCGATGCGCTCGACGATCTCGTAAGCGGGCGGGCGGCGGTTGTGGGCGGCGGCCCATTCCTGCAGCGCGGATTTCGGATGCTGCGGCGCCCGCGCCTGCAGATCGATGCGATCCGCCCACAACGCCCGCACGAAGTCGCGCGCCGCCTCCGCCCCGGCATCGAGATAGAGCGCGCCGATCAGCGCCTCCATGACGTCACCCAGAACATTGTCGCTGTCGGCCGCCCCGTCGTCGCGCGCCTGCTTGCCGAGGCGCAGGTGCGGGACGACGCCGAGATCGCGCGCGACGTCGGCGCACACCGCGCCGGTCACCAACGCGTTCAGCCGCTTCGACAACGCCCCTTCCGATTCGTTCGGGAAGCGCGCGTAGAGCCATTCGGCGATCGCGAGGCCGAGCACGCGATCGCCGAGGAATTCGAGCCGTTCGTAGGTCGCCGCGGCCTGGCTGCCGTGCGTCAGCGCGCGGTCGAACAGGGCGCGGTCGGCGGGCGCGCGACCCAGCGTCGCGGCCAGCCAGGCGTCGAGCTCGCTCAGAAGCCTTCCCCGATCCGGCTCCAGCGCGCGGCGGAGAACCACGTCCACGGCAACAGCCACTGCGCGCTGCCGTCGGTCGACCAGAAGCCAACGACCGCCTTGCCCTCCAGATTCTCCATCGGCACCTGCCCGATCGCGCCGCCGGGCGTCGCCGGGAAGCGGCTGTCGGCCGACGCGTCGCGATTGTCGCCCATCATGAAGACGTGGCCGGGCTGGACGGTGAACACCTCGGTATCGTCGGCCTCGGGCACATAGCCGCGGTCGAGCACATTGTAGCTGCGCCCGCCGGGCAGGGTCTCGCGATATTGCGGATAGCGGCAGACCGGGCGGCCGGCGTCCTCGCTCACGAACTCGCTCGGGCATTCGATGCCGGCGGGATAGTTGGGCGACAGCGGCAGGATGAAGTCGGCGATGCGCTGTTTCGGCACCGGGCGGCCGTTCAGGACGAGCTGGCCCTTCACCATCTGGATCGTGTCGCCGGGCAGGCCGATGACCCGCTTGATATAGTCGTCATGGTCGGTCGGCGGCGCCTTGAACACCGCGACGTCGCCGCGCTCCGGGTTGCTCGCGAGGATGCGGCCCGGGATCAGCGGCAGGCTCCACGGCAGCGAATGCTTGCTGTAGCCGTAGTTCCATTTCGAAATGAACAGATAGTCGCCGATCAGCAGCCGCGGCAGCATCGACTGGCTGGGGATGCTAAACGGCGAGAAGAAGAAGCTGCGGAAGATGAAGACGATGATCGCCAGCTTCAGCAGAAACGTCAGCGTCTCGCGCGTTTCCGACTTGGGTTGCTCGGCGGGGGTGGGCGCCGGTGCGGGCGCGGCGGTCGGTTCGGCCATGGCGCCGTCCTGTGGCGAGCGGCCTTGCACGTCAAGCCGGGATGGGTAGAGGAGCGTCAGTCCCGTCCCACCAACCGTTCGTGCTGAGCTTGTCGAAGCATCGTACTTCGTGCCGCGAACGCGGCGTTCGCGGATCAAAGAACGGTCCTTCGACAAGCTCAGGACGAACGTGTTTTCTCGGAGAGCGAATATCATGCCCGAATGGTCGAAGGTCGAAGCGCTGGATCCGCCAAAGCTCACCGAACTCTTCGCCGCCGATTCCGAGCGCGTCGCGAAGCTGTCGGTCGATGTCGCGGGCATCCATTTCGACTTCTCGAAGACGCATCTCGATGCGGACGGCGTCGCGGCGTTCGAGGGGCTGGCGAAGTCGGCCGGGCTGGCGGCGAAGCGCGATGCGCTGTTCGCGGGCGAAAAGGTGAATGCTAGCGAAGGCCGCGCCGTCACTCACACCGCCGAGCGCGGCGAGGGGGCGGAGGAGGATGTCGCCCGCG
Source organism: Sphingomonas sp. RS2018 (assembly GCF_054489605.1). Taxonomy (NCBI): domain Bacteria; kingdom Pseudomonadati; phylum Pseudomonadota; class Alphaproteobacteria; order Sphingomonadales; family Sphingomonadaceae; genus Sphingomonas; species Sphingomonas sp. RS2018. The sequence continues at coordinate 257,237 of NZ_JBTMWL010000001.1, read as the reverse complement.
CCGGTGCGCTGCACGCCCGGATGCGCGCGCTGATCGACGCGATCGAGGGCGAGGCGCTGGGGCCGGTGCGCCACATCCTGCACATCGGCATCGGCGGATCGGCGCTTGGCCCCGACCTGCTGGTCGACGCGCTGGGGCGTGAAGCCGACCGCTACGACGTCGCCGTCGTCTCGAACATCGATGGCGTCGCGCTGGAAGAGGCGTTCGCCGCGTTCGATCCGCAGGCGACGATCGTGGTGCTGGCATCGAAGACCTTCACGACGACCGAGACGCTGACCAATGCCGACAGTGCGCTCGCCTGGATGGCGGAGGACGGCGTCGACGATCCCTATGGTCGGCTGATCGCGCTGACCGCTGCGCCCGAGAAGGCGATCGAATGGGGCATCGACGAAACGCGGGTGCTGCCGTTCGCGGAAAGCGTGGGCGGGCGCTATTCCTTGTGGTCGTCGATCGGCTTTCCCGCGGCGATGGCGCTGGGGTGGGACTGTTTCTCCGAACTGCTGGAAGGGGCGGCCGAGATGGACCGCCACTTCCGCCTGACCGCGCCGCACGCCAACGCGCCGATGCTCGCCGCCTTCGCCGACCTCTATTATGCGCAGGTGAAGCGGTGCCAGACGCGCGCGACCTTCGCCTATGACGAGCGGCTGCGCCTGCTGCCGAGCTACCTCCAGCAGCTGGAGATGGAATCCAACGGCAAGGGCGTGACCACCGACGGCACCCCGCTCGACCGCCCGTCGTCGCCGATCGTGTGGGGCGGCGTCGGCACCGATGCGCAGCATGCGGTGTTCCAGCTGCTGCACCAGGGCACCAACCTCGTCCCGGTCGAATTCGTCGCCGCGATCGAGGCGGGCGATTCGCTCGCCCCCGACCATCACGAACAGCTGCTGCTCAACGCCTTCGCGCAAGGGGCGGCGCTGATGCAGGGCCGCGAGAACGCCGCCGATCCGCAGCGCGCCTATCCCGGCGACCGCCCGTCGACGACCATCCTGCTCGACCAGCTCGACGCGCGGACGCTCGGCGCATTGCTCGCCTTCTACGAACACCGCACCTTCGTCTCGGCGGCGCTGCTCGGGATCAATCCGTTCGACCAGTTCGGGGTCGAGCTCGGCAAGGAGATGGCGAGGGCAGCGGGCGAAGGCGGCGGCGATTTCGACGCGTCCACGCGCGACCTGATGAAGCGCGCGTTCGGCAACTAAGTTGAAAGCCCCCTCCCTCGTGAAGGGAGGGGGTTGGGGGTGGGTGGCCATCGGCATCCCGATCGGCCAGCCCCATACCCACCCACCCCCGGCCCCTCCCTTCACGAGGGAGGGGTGAAAGCCGATTGACTTGCCCCCGCCCGCTCGCCAAGGCTCGCAACAGTCGAGGTCCGGGCAACCGGGCCTAGGTACGCGCGGGAGAGTGTGGGGTCCGCCCCGCCGCCGAAGGAGCAACCGCCCCGGAATCTCTCAGGCACCAGGGACCGCGCGTGGCCCGACACTCTGGAAAGCGTCCACGCCTCAACCGGCGCGGGCCACCGAAGGGGTAATCCACCGTCGCTCCTATGGAGCTATGGCGGAGAAAGCTCTCAGGTTTCCGTGACAGAGGGGGCGATGGCACCGGCCGCTGGTCGGCGGAGCCGTCGCGACTCTGTTTTTCGGAAAGGCCGTGCATGAGCGACACCGACACCCTCGATACAGACACTGCGATCGAGCCCGATACGCTCACCCTGCCGCTGGATGCCTGGCATCGCGCGAAGGGCGGGCGGATGGTGCCGTTCGCCGGCTACTGGATGCCCGTCCAGTATGAGGGCATCATGGCCGAGCATCTGTGGGTGCGCGAGAATGCCGGCCTGTTCGACGTCAGCCACATGGGCCAGCTGCGCATCTCGGGCGACGGCGTCGAAACCGCGCTGGAGGCGCTGCTGCCCGCCGACATCACCGGCCATCCGCTGAACAAGGCGCGCTATTCGCTGCTGCTCGACGACGACGGCGGCATCCTCGACGACCTGATGCTGACCCGCGAGGCCGAGGGCGACATCTACATGGTCGTTAACGGCGCGATGAAGTGGGACGACATCGGCGTACTGCGCGAGGGGCTGGACGATTCGATCACGCTCAACCACCTCGAGGATCAGGCGCTGCTGGCGTTGCAGGGGCCGAAGGCGGTCGATGCCTTCGCGGCACTCGTGCCGGGCGTCGCCGCGCTGTCGTTCATGGAAGCCGGCGCGTTCGACTGGAACGGCACGCCGCTGTGGATCAGCCGCTCGGGCTATACCGGCGAGGACGGGCTTGAGATCTCGGTGCCCGCCGAGGTCGCCGAAGCGCTCGCCGACGCGATCGTCGCGCTGCCCGAAGTGAAGCCGATCGGTCTCGGCGCCCGCGACTCGCTCCGTCTCGAAGCAGGCCTCCCCCTCTACGGCCACGACCTGTCGCCGGAGACGACGCCGGTGTCCGCCGACCTGGGCTTCGCGCTGTCGAAGCGCCGCCGCGAGCAGGGCGGCTTCCCCGGCCACGCCCGCATCATGGCAGAGCGCGCGAGCCCGGCGACGAAGCGCGTCGGCCTGCGCGTCGCCGGGCGCCAGCCGGTGCGCGAGGGCGCCGACGTCGTCGATGCGGCGGGCACCGTCATCGGCCACGTCACCAGCGGCGGCTTCGCCCCGAGCGTCGGGGAGCCGATCGCGATGGCCTATGTCCCCGCCGCGCTCGCCGCCGAGGGCACCGCCGTCACGTGCTCGCAGCGCGGCAAGATCCACCCGGCGACCGTCGTCGCCATGCCCTTCGTCCCCCACCGCTATGTCCGCAAGGGAGCAGCCCGATGAGCCGTTACTTCACACAGGATCACGAATGGATCGACGTCGACGGTGACGTCGGCACGGTCGGCATCACCGACTATGCGCAGAGCCAGCTCGGCGACATCGTCTTCGTCGAGGTGCCCGACGCCGGGCGCGCGCTGACCAAGGGCGCCGACGCCGCGGTGGTCGAAAGCGTGAAGGCCGCATCCGACGTCTATTCGCCGGTCGCCGGCACCGTCGTCGAGGGCAACGCCGCGCTGACCGACCAGCCCGATCTGGTGAACACCGATCCCGAAGGCGAAGGCTGGTTCTTCAAGCTGACCCTGTCCGACGCCGGCGAGGTCGACGCCCTGATGGACGAGGACGCGTACAAGGCGTTCGTCGCGACGCTTTAACGGCCTTCCCCCCTCCCTGGACAAGGGAGGGGCCGGGGGTGGGTCGGCCCGAAAGGGTATGTACCGGCCGGCCCCATACCCACCCACCCCCTACCCCTCCCTTCCAGGGAGGGGGGAGTGAGCAGAATGCGCTACCTTCCCCTCACCGCCACCGACCGCACCGCGATGCTCGCCACCATCGGCGCCGCGTCGATCGACGATCTGTTCGTCGACGTGCCCGCGGAAGCCCGGCTCGACGGTCCCATTCACGGCCTGCCGAACCACGCGTCCGAACTCGCGGTCGAACGCCACATGGCGAAGCTGGCGCGGGCGAACACGGTCGCGGGCGACGTGCCGTTCTTCCTCGGCTGCGGCGCGTACCGGCATCATGTGCCGGCATCCGTCGATCACCTGATCCAGCGCGGCGAGTATCTGACCGCCTATACGCCGTATCAGCCGGAGATCGCGCAAGGGACCCTGCAGATGCTGTTCGAGTTCCAGACGCAGGTCGCGCGCCTGCTCGGGACCGATGTCGCCAACGCATCGATGTACGATGGCTCCACCGCCTGCTGGGAAGCGATCGGCATGGCGCGGCGCATCACGCGCCGGGGCAAGGCGATCCTGTCGTCGGGGCTGCACCCGCATTACGTTTCGGTCGCGAAGACCATGGCGAAGTACACCGGCGACACGCTGGAGACGTCGCTGCCGGTGCTGGGCGCGGACACCGATATCGACGCGCTGATCGCCGCGATCGACGACGACACGTCGTGCGTGGTCGTGCAATATCCCGATATCCTCGGCCGCATCGCCGACCTGACGCCGCTGGCCGACGCCTGCCACGCGAAGAAGGCGCTGCTGATCGCCGTCGTCACCGAGCCGGTGGCACTGGGCGCGATCCGCTCACCCGGTGAGATGGACGCCGACATCGTCGTCGGCGAGGGGCAGTCGATCGGCGTCGGGCTGCAGTTCGGCGGGCCGTACGTCGGCCTGTTCGGCTGCAAGGACAAATACGTCCGCCAAATGCCCGGCCGCCTGTGCGGCGAGACGGTCGACGCCGACGGCAAGCGCGGCTTCGTGCTGACGCTGTCGACGCGCGAACAGCATATCCGCCGCGAGAAGGCGACGTCGAACATCTGCACCAACTCCGGCCTGTGCGCGCTCGCCTTCTCGATCCACATGACGCTGCTCGGCGAGGCCGGATTGCGGCGGCTGGCCGCACTCAACCACGCCGGCGCCTGCCGCGCGGCGGACCGGCTGGCGAAGGTGCCGGGGGTGGAGCTGGTGACGCCCACTTTCTTCAACGAATTCACGCTGAAACTGCCGAAGGAAGCCCGCCCGATCGTGCGCGAACTGGCCGACAAGGGCATTCTGGCCGGCGTGTCGCTGGGCCGCCTCTATCCGGGCGAAGACGCGCTGGCGAACGGCCTGGTCATCGCGGTGACCGAGACGACCACGGCCGAGGACGTCGAGGCACTGGCGACCGCGCTGGAGGAGGTTTTGGCATGATCTTGGCCAAGCCAGAAGAAGTGCGGTGCTTCGACAAGCTCAGCACGAACGGGGAGTGGACCGCGATCTCCCCAAATCCGTTCGCCCTGAGCTTGTCGAAGGGCCGTTCTTCTTTCTTCCTCCGAACGGAGCGTTGACCTCATGACCATCAACCAGTCCGGCTGGCGCCCCGAAATGACCGCCACTGACGGCACCGCCCCCGCCACCTTCACCGGCAACCGCGCGCTGATGCTGGAGGAAGCGACGATCTTCGAGATCGGCTCCACCGCCACCACCGGCGTCGATTTCGCGGACGGCGATGTGTCGGGCTCGCGCCTCGGCAACCTGACCCGCAAGGCCGCGATCGGCCTGCCTGGGTTGAGCGAGCCCGAGACGGTGCGCCACTACACCCGCCTCAGCCGCCAAAACTACGCGATCGACCTGGGCCTGTTCCCGCTCGGTAGCTGCACGATGAAGCACAACCCGCGCCTGAACGAGCGTGTCGCGCGCATGCCCGGCTTTGCCGACATCCATCCGTTGCAGCCGGTCGACACGGTGCAGGGCGCGCTCGGCGTCATCAACGAGCTGGCGGTGTGGCTGATCGAGCTGACCGGCATGCACGGCGTCGCGATGAGCCCCAAGGCCGGCGCGCACGGCGAACTCTGCGGCATCCTCTGCATCAAGGCGGCGCTGGAGAAGCGCGGCGAGGGCCACCGCAAGGTCGTGCTGGTGCCCGAGTCGGCGCACGGCACCAACCCGGCGACGGCGGCGTTCGCCGGCTTCCAGGTCGAGGACATTCCCGCCACCGCCGATGGCCGCGTCGATACCGCGGCGCTGAAGGCACGGCTGGGGCCGGACGTCGCGGCGGTGATGATCACCAACCCCAACACCTGCGGCTTGTTCGAGCGCGACCTGAAGGAGATTTCGGACGCGGTCCATGCGGTCGGCGGCTACGTCTATTGCGACGGCGCCAACTTCAACGCGATCGTCGGCCGGGTGCGGCCGGGCGACCTCGGCGTCGATGCCATGCACATCAACCTGCACAAGACCTTCTCGACCCCGCACGGCGGCGGCGGCCCCGGCTCCGGCCCGGTGGTGCTGTCGGAGGCGCTGTCGCCGTTCGGCCCGCTGCCCTTCACGGAACGCTATGCCGACGGCCACATCACGCTCGTTGAAGAAGAGTCGGTCGACGACCGCCATCCCGATTCGTTCGGCCGCATGGTCGCCTTCCACGGCCAGATGGGCATGTTCACCCGCGCGCTGGCGTACATTCTGTCGCATGGCGCCGACGGCCTGAAACAGGTCGCCGAGGATGCGGTGCTCAACGCCAATTACGTGCTGCGCTCGCTGGAGGGCACGCTCGACGCGCCGTTCGCGCATTCCGGGCCGTGCATGCACGAGGCGATCTTCAGCGACGCCAATCTCGCGCAGGGCTTCTCGACGCTGGATATCGCCAAGGGGCTGATCGACGAGGGTTATCACCCGATGACGGTGTATTTCCCGCTGGTCGTCCACGGCGCGATGCTGGTCGAGCCGACCGAAACCGAATCGAAGGCGGCGCTGGACCAGTTCATCGGCGCGCTGCGGTCGGTGGCCGAACGCGCCAAGGCCGGCGACGCCGCCCTCAAATCCGCCCCCCACTTCGCCCCCCGCCGCCGGCTGGACGAGACGCTCGCCGCGCGCAAGCCCGTGCTGGTGTGGAAGGAAGCGCCGGTATCGGAAGCGGCGGAGTAATCTGACCCCCCCCCCGTTCGTGCTGAGCCTGTCGAAGCACCGTACTTCGTGCCGCAAATGATCCGTTCGCGGCGCAAAGAACGGCCCTTCGACAAGCTCAGGGCGAACGGAATGGGGGAAAGGTCTCGCCCTCCCCGTTCGGGCTGAGCTCGCCGGGCACCCATCAAAGTATCACTTTGATGGGATCCTGGCCGAAGCCCTGCCCTTCTTCACTCCATGCGGAACGAAACCTGAAATCGGTATCACCGTTCGCCATCCCCCAAGGCGAAACCGAAAACCGCGCGATTCCAACACCACACCCACCGAGCGCAATTGGCCACCAGCCCCGGCCCGAAACCGATCGCAATCGCTCGACATGTTCCGCCCGCCCCTCGGCAAACGAACACGCCCGGACACGCCGCTCCACGTGAAACTCAGTCGCTGACCGCCGGCGCACTCCGCGCGATACCGCGCGCCAGCCGTTGCTCGCGCCACACGATGTAGAGCCCCGACGCGACGATCAGCGGCGCGCCGACCCACGTCATCGCCCCCGGCCACACGCCGAACAGCGCCCAGCCCCACAAGGTCGCCCACAGCAGCCCCGAATAGTCCATCGGCACCACCACCGACACGGGTGCGAGGCTGAGCGCGGTCGTCATCGTCAGCTGCCCGACCGCACCCACCAGTCCAATGCCGAGGAGGATCCCCCAGGTCATGACGTCATGCCGCCCGACCGTCCACAGGAAGGCGGGCAGCAGCGGCACCAGCGACAGCAGCGCGAAGTAGAACACGATCGTCGCCGGCGGCTCGCTCGCCCCCATCCGCCGCACGAGGATCGAAACGAGCGCCGACAGCGACGCCGCGATCAACCCGGTCACCGCGCCCTCCAGCGGGATGTGCCCGCTGCCCGGCTGCGCGACGATCAGCACGCCCGCGAAGCCGACGACGACCGCCGACCAGCGATGCACGCCCGTCGCCTCGCGCAGGAACACCGCGCCCAGGATCGTCGCGAAGATCGGCACCGTGAACTGCAGCGTGGTCGCTTCGGCGAGCGGCAGCAGCATCAGCGTGCCGAACATGAACGTCATGCTGGTCAACCCCACCGCACAGCGCGTCGCATGCGCACCCAGCCGCTGTGTCCGCAGCGTCGCCAGCCCCGGCCCCAACGCCACCCATGCGACCACGACCGGGATCGACCCCGCCTGTCGGAAGAACAACAGTTCCGCCAGCCCCGCCCCGCGCGTCTCGGCCAGCTTGATGAGCGCCCCCATCGTTGCAAACGCCACCACCGAGACGAGGCGATAGCCGATGGCGGGCAGGATGCGATCGGTGGAGGGCATGGGCTGCGCCCTATGCCGTTGCGGTCGCTTTGCATACCGGCGGGCGATGGGCGCGGTCGAAACCGGCGTCGCTCCTGCCGGGCCAGGCACCGAACAACGCAACCGGCGCCTCGGGGTGACGAACGCGTGCCCACACGCTATTCGCCCACCCATGATTAAGCGCGCCCTGCCCGTCACCCGCGAAGCCGACTTCGCCGCCTGGTATCAGTCCGTCATTGCGGAGGCCGATCTGGCCGAGGAATCGGGCGTGCGCGGCTGCATGGTCATCCGCCCGTGGGGCTATGGCATCTGGGAGCGGATCCAGCGCCTGCTCGACGATCGCATCAAGGCGACGGGGCATGAGAACTGCTACTTCCCCCTGTTCATCCCGCTCTCCTATTTCGAGAAGGAGGCGGAACACGTCGACGGCTTCGCCAAGGAGATGGCGGTCGTCACCCACCACCGGCTGGTCGCGGACGGCAAGGGCGGGCTGGTGCCCGATCCGACCGCGAAGCTGGAGGAGCCGCTGGTCGTCCGCCCGACGTCGGAGACGGTGATCGGCACCGCGTTCGCGCGGTGGGTCCAGTCGTGGCGCGACCTGCCGGTGCTCATCAACCAGTGGGCGAACGTCGTGCGCTGGGAAATGCGCACCCGCATGTTCCTGCGCACGACGGAATTCCTGTGGCAGGAGGGCCATACCGCTCACGCCACCGCCGACGAGGCGCGCGAGGAGACGCTCAAGATGCTCGAGGTCTATCGCGAATTCGCCGAGACCTGCCTCGCCCTCCCCGTCGTCGCGGGCGAGAAGCCGGAGAACGAACGCTTCCCCGGCGCGGTCGCGACCTACAGCATCGAGGCGATGATGCAGGACGGCAAGGCGCTGCAGGCCGGCACCTCGCACTTCCTCGGCACCAATTTCGCGCAGGCGCAGAACATCCGCTTCCAGAACGCGGACGGCGGGCTCGACTATGCCAACACCACCAGCTGGGGCGTGTCGACGCGGATGATCGGCGGGGTCATCATGGTCCACGGCGACGACGACGGCCTGCGCGTGCCGCCGCGCATCGCGCCGTGGCAGGTCGTGATCGTGCCGATGCTGCGCGACAACGACGATGACGCCGCACTGATCGACTATTGCAAGGCGTTGCAGTCCGATCTGGCGAAGGGATCGGCGCTCGGCGAGCCCGTCCGCGCGCTGCTCGACCTGAAGCCCGCCAAGGCCGCGACCAAGCGGTGGGGCTGGGTGAAGAAGGGCGCGCCGGTGATCGTCGAGGTCGGCGGGCGCGACATGGCGGGCGGCAACGTCTCCGTCGTGCGCCGCGACCGGCTGTACCGCGAGGATGGCAAGCTCGATTCGCAGGTGCTCGCGCGCGACGCCTTCGCCGGCGACATCGCCGCGACGCTCGAAGCGATCCAGTCCGCGCTCTACGCGGAGGCCGATACCCGCATGAAGGCCGCGATCGCGCCGGTCGACGACTGGGCCGATATCGAACGCATGTTCGCCGAAAGCGACGGCCGCCCCGGCTGGGCCGACGTGCGCTGGTCGAAGCCGACCGGCGCGGCGCTCGACACCATCGTCGAGCGGCTGAAGGCGCTGAAACTCACCATCCGCAACGCGCCGATGGGCCAGACCGGGCGCGACACCGGCCCGTGCATCTTCACCGGCGAACCCGCGGTCGAACGCGTGCTGATCGGGCGGAGCTACTGATGGCCTCGATCTGGCAGCGCGACTTCACGCTCGACGGGCTGACCGCGATGGGCGCGGCGACGCTGCCGGGCCATGTCGGCATCGCCTTCACCGGGCATAGCGACGACAGCCTGACCGCATCGATGCCGGTCGACGCCCGCACGCACCAGCCGTTCGGGCGCCTCCACGGCGGCGCGTCCGTGGTGCTGGCGGAAACGGTCGCCTCGGTCGGCGGTGCGCTGTCCTGCCCGCCGGGTAAGATCGCCGTCGGGCTGGAGATCAACGCCAACCACATCCGCCCGGCGATGGCGGGCCACGTCCACGCGACGGCCAGGGCCGAGAATCTCGGCCGCACGACCCAGATCTGGACGATCCGCATCGTCGACGATGCGGGCAAGCTGGTGTGCCTGTCACGTATCACGCTGGCCGTGATCGACGCTTGACCCCCATTCCCGTTCGCCCTGAGCTTGTCGAAGGGCTGCCTTTCTTCGTGCCCGGTACGACCCCGCAAAAGAAGAAGTGCAGTGCTTCGACAAGCTCAGCACGAACGGGGTCAGGGCGTGGCATGACGTCGCCCGCCCCCCCCTACGACGCCATCATCCTAGGCGGCGGCGCGGCGGGCCTTATGGCCGCCGCCACCGCCGGACAGCGCGGGCGGCGGGTGATCGTCGTCGATCACGCCGACCGCATCGGGCAGAAGATCCTCATCTCCGGCGGCGGGCGCTGCAACTTCACCAACCTCGCTCCCGCGCCCGATCGCTACATCTCCGCCAACCCGCATTTCGCCAAATCCGCACTCGGCCGCTACACCGCCGCCGATTTTATCGCGCTAGTCGACGCGCACGGCATCGCCTGGCACGAGAAGACGCTGGGCCAGCTATTCTGCGACGGCTCCGCCCGCCAGATCGTCGACCTGCTGCTCGACGAATGCGCGAAGGGGAGCGCCGCGATCGCGACCGGACAGCCAGTCCGCGACGTCGATCACGCCGATGGCATCTTCCGCGTGACGGTCGGCGCGCGCACCCTCACCGCCCCCGCCCTCGTCATCGCGACCGGCGGCCCGTCGATCCCGAAGCTCGGCGCCAGCGGCTTCGCCTACGACCTCGCCCGCCGCTTCGGGCTGAAGGTGGTGGAGCCGCGCCCCGCGCTCGTGCCGCTGACGCTGGGCGGCACCGAGATGCTGTTCCGCGACATCGCCGGTGTCGCGACCGAGGTCGTCGCCCGCGCCGGCAAAGCTGCGTTCCGCGAGGCGGCGCTGTTCACCCACCGCGGCCTGTCCGGCCCCGCCATCCTCCAGGTCTCGTCCTACTGGAAGCCGGGCGAGAGCGTCGGCATCGACCTGCTGCCCGACCGCCCCGCCGGCTGGCTGCGCACCGCGAAGCGCGAGCAGCCGCGCATCGGGCTGAAGCGCGCGCTCGGCCTGCCCGATCGCCTCGCCGAGGCGCTGGCGGAACGCCTCGCGCTCACCGGCGAACTCGCCAACATCGCCGATCGCAGGCTGGAGGAAGCCGAAGCGCGGCTCGCCGACTGGCGCTTCACGCCGAACGGGACGGAAGGATACGCCAAGGCCGAGGTCACCGTCGGCGGCATCAGCACCGCCGAGCTGTCGTCGCGCACGATGGAGGCGAAGCGCATCCCCGGCCTCTACGCGATCGGCGAGGCGGTGGACGTCACCGGCTGGCTCGGCGGCTACAACTTCCAATGGGCCTGGTCGAGCGGCTGGGCCGCGGGGCAGGCAGTCTGAGGACCATCCATTTCACCTGTTCGCCCTGAGCGACATCGAAGGGCTTGGGCGCGCAGGTGCTTCGATTTCGCTCAGCACGAACGGGAAACTGCTAAACCGTCAGCCCCGACAACAGCTTCGGTACCTGCCCGCTCTCGCCGCGCGCCTCCGCCATGAAGCGGTCCTTCAGTGCCGGCACCCGCTGCACCGCCGACAGGCCGAAGCGCCGCACCGCGCTCGCCGTCCGCCCCGGCACGCCGAACAACCGGGTCAGCCCGTCGGTCGCCACCGACACCATAAAGGTATCGAGGCTCCGCCACCGCTCATACCGCTTCAGCAGCTGCGCATCGCCGAGGTCGAGGCCGGATCGCCGCCCCTCCACCAGCACTTCGACCAAGGTCGCCACATCGCGGAAGCCGACGTTGACGCCCTGCCCCGCGATCGGGTGGATACCGTGCGCGGCATCGCCGACCAGCGCTAGCCGGTCCGCGGTGATCGTCGCGGCATGGTGGAAGCCGAGCGGATAGCTCGACCGGCGCGTGAGCTGCGACAGTTCGCCCAGGAACCCGCCCATCCGCTTTTCCGCCTCGGCCAGCCAGCCGCGATCGGAGAGCTTCATCATGCCCGGCGCATCACCCGCGCGCACCGACCACACGATCGCCGAACGATGCCCAAGCTCGTCATCGACCAGCGGCAGCAGCGCGAACGGACCCGCCGGATAGAAGATCTCGTAGGCGATGTTCTCGTGGGAATATTCGTGGTGGAAGGTCGAGACCATCGCGGCGTGGTCATAGGTCCAGCGCGCCACCGACAGATGCGCGGCGTCGCGCGTCGGCGAATTGCGCCCCTCCGCCCCGATCAGCAGCGGCGCCGATACCGTCGTGCCATCGTCCAGCGTCGCGGTGACGCCGAACGCCCCGCGCTCGACGCTCACCGCGCGGGTCTTCATTCGCAGATCGACCAAAGGTGCCGCCTCCGCCGCATCGAGCAGCGCGCGACGCAGATGGCGGTTCTCGACCATATGGCCCAGCGCGTCGCCGGGCTGGTCCGGCGCGAAGTCGAGCGCACCGGGCTCCAGCCCGTCGCTGACGCGAATCCCCTCGATCGGGCAGGTCAGCCCGGCCAGCCGGTCGGCCACGCCGATCGCGGCGAGCATCCGGTGCGGCGCGCTGGCGATGGCCGACGCTCGCCCGTCGAACCCCGCCGCCAGGATGGTTTCGGGATCGGCGATATCGACGACGATGCTCGACAGGCCATGCGCATCGAGCGCGACGCCCAGCGCACTGCCGACCAGCCCGCCGCCGAGGATGATGACGTCCGCGCGTTGCATGGATGCCGCTGTACGGGAGGATGCGGCGCGTGCCAATGCCGCTGCCTTGACGTCGAGTCCGGCTGCGCGGACAATGCAGGCGCAGGAATTTCGGGGGTTTTGAAGACATGGCGAGCCGCGCTGCGCCCTTCCTATGGCGAGACACCGTGCGCGCCGGCGCGCGCCGGTCCGGTGCGATGCTGGGCGCGGTGGCGTTGCTGATCGCGACGATCGTCGTCGCGGTGTCGCTGGCGAGCTTCCACCCCGGCGATCCGTCGCTCAACACCGCCGCAGGCGGACCGCCGCGCAACCTTGTGGGCGGGGCCGGCGCGATGCTGGCCGATCTGCTGCTGACGATCGCGGGGCCGGCGGTCGCGCTGATGCTGCCGCTGGGCCTCGTCTTCGCCAGCCGGCTGTGGCGCGAGGTGCCGGTCGGGCGCTGGGGGCGGATGACGCGGACGACCGCGATCGGCGTCGCGCTGATGGCGAGTGCGTTCGCGTTCATCTCGTCCGCCTCGGTCCTGTCGCTACCGGGCGGCTGGGGAGGGATCGTCGGCCTGGCCGTCGCGGACGCTTGCAAATGGGCGATCGGCCTGATTGGCGACGCGACCGCGGTGCTGTGGACGCAGCGCGTCGTCGGCGTGGCGCTGGGCATCGCCGGTATCGTCGTTTGGGCGAAGGGCGTGAACCTCGACCTGCCCGAGGCACGGCTGCCGAAGTTCCGGCGGGGCGAGAAGCGCGTGGCCACCGGCGACGTGCCGTTCGACGTCGATGACGACATCATCGATGACGACGACGATGTCCTCGATCCCTCGCCGCTGCCGCGCAAGGTGGCGGTGCCCAACGACCGCCCCGCGCCGGTCATCGCCGACCGCACCGCCGCGCCGGCCCCGGCGAAGCGCGAGCAGCGCCAGACCTCGCTCGACCTGCGCGACAATTACACGCTGCCGCCGCTCGATCTGCTGAAGCCCGCCCCGGCCGGCACGAAGGCGCCGGTCGACAAGGCTGCGCTGGAGCGCAACGCCCGCCTGCTCGAAAGCGTGCTCGACGATTTCAAGGTGAAGGGCGCGATCACCGAGGTGCGCCCCGGTCCCGTCGTGACGATGTACGAGCTGGAGCCCGAACCGGGCATCAAGGCGACCCGCGTGATCGCGCTGGCCGACGATATCGCGCGCAACATGTCGGCGATCTCCGCCCGCGTCGCGACCATTCCGGGGCGCAGCGTGATCGGCATCGAACTGCCCAACGCGCGGCGCGAGATGGTGTCGCTGCACGAACTGATCGCCAGCGACGCGTTCGACGCGGCCACCGGCCTGCCGATCGTGCTCGGCAAGAATATCGCGGGCGATCCCGTCGTCGCCGATCTGGCGCCGATGCCGCATCTGCTGGTCGCCGGCACGACCGGTTCGGGCAAGTCGGTCGGGTTGAACGCGATGATCCTGTCGCTGCTCTACCGGCTGACGCCCGACCAGTGCCGCCTCATCATGATCGATCCCAAGATGCTGGAACTCAGCATCTACAAGGGCATCCCCCACCTGCTGGCCGACGTGGTGACCGAGCCGCAGAAGGCGGTGCGCGCGCTGAAATGGGCGGTCGAACAGATGGAGGACCGCTATCGCATGATGGCGAGCGTCAACGTCCGCGGTCTCGCCAGCTTCAACGACAAGGTGCGCGCGGCAAAGGCCAAGGGCCAGCCGCTCGGGCGCAAGGTCCATGTCGGCTACGACGACGCCGGCAAGCCGATGTACGAGGAAGAGACGCTCGATCTCTCCCCGCTGCCGCAGATCGTCGTCATCGTCGACGAACTCGCCGACCTGATGATGACGGCGGGCAAGGAAGTCGAATTCCTGATCCAGCGGCTGGCGCAAAAGGCGCGCGCGGCGGGCATTCACCTCATCATGGCGACGCAGCGTCCTTCGGTCGACGTCATCACCGGCGTCATCAAGGCGAATTTGCCGACGCGGATCAGCTTCCACGTCACCAGCAAGATCGATTCGCGCACGATCCTGGGCGAACAGGGCGCCGAACAGCTGCTGGGCAAGGGCGACATGCTCTACATGCCCGGCGGCAAGGGCACCGCGCGCGTCCACGGGCCGTTCGTCAGCGACGACGAGGTGCAGGCGGTGGCCGATTACTGGCGCGGCCAGGGCGAGCCCGACTATATCGATGCCGTCACCAACGATCCCGAAGAGGGCGGCTTCGCCCTCGAGGGCGCCCCGAGCGGCGACGATTCCCCGGAGGACCAGCTGTACCGCAAGGCGATCCAGCATGTCGCGCAGAGCCAGAAGGCCTCGACCAGCTGGCTCCAGCGTCAGATGCGCGTCGGCTACAACTCCGCCGCACGCCTGATCGAGCGGATGGAGAAGGACGGTCTGGTCGGCCGCCCCGACCACGTCGGCCGCCGCGAGGTGCTGATGGACGAGGATGGGCGGCCGATGGCGTGATGCGGGGAGCGGCGTTGCCCGCACTCTGCCTCCCGTTCGTGCTGAGCTTGTCGAAGCACCGCACTTCGCGCTGCGAACGCAGCATCTGCGGATAAAGGAAAGACGCTTCGACACGATCGGCGCGAACGAAGGGGACTTCGCCCGGACAGAATTTGCTGTCCTACATCCGCGCAATCTGTTTTTCGCGCTGCATGAAGCTGATCGTTTCCATTTTCCGCGCGCTGCTGTTTCGCTGCGTTTCGATCGAACCGGCGAATTCACCGCGCGTTCAACGCGACCGAGGCATTGGATATGGCATGTTGAAACCGTTCTTCGCCGCCACGCTGGCGGTTGCCGCCGTTCCCGTCGTCGCGCAGCAAGCGCCTGCGACCCAGCTGGCGCAGGTGCAGCGGCATCTGTCCGGCGTCACCTCGATGACCGCGAACTTCACCCAGACCGATCGGGCAGGCAAGGTCGTGACCGGTACGCTGACGCTGAAGAAGCCGGGCAAGGCCCGCTTCCAGTATGAGAAGGGTGTGCCGCTGCTGGCCGTAGCCGACGGCAATTCGCTCTACTTCATCGACTATTCGGTGCGGCAGGTGTCGCGCTGGCCGATCGGGCAGTCGCCGATGCGCGTGCTGCTGGATCCGGGCAAGGACATCTCCGGCATTGCGACATTGGTGCCGACCGCGAACGACAATGTGCTGAGCGTCGAAGTGCGCGATCCCAAGCATCCCGAATATGGCCGCATCACGCTGATCTTCCAGAAGGATGCCGCCGGGCCGGCGGGGCTGCAGCTGCAGGGCTGGGTCGCGCTCGATTCGCAGAGCAACCGAACGACGATCCGGCTGTCGAACCAGAAGATCAACGTGCCGGTCAGCGACGGGGCGTTCAAATGGACCGATCCGCGGAGGGGCGCCCCGCGAAGCTGACGATTTTCCTGAACGGCGTTCATCTGTCCGACAGGAAAGGTTGCTATTGAAGGTCGTGCGGAGGCGGGGGCTTCACGTTTCGGGATTTCCCCCTGTTGCCCGGAACCACATCCGGTCCCCCCTCCTGCCTGCGTGACCAACACCAGGTCGGCCCTCGCTCCATGCCCCCGGAGCGGGGGCCATTCACGTTTCGGGCAAGGCCCCCTCCGACGGCGCGGCGCTCGCCACTTCGCCGACCACCCGTGACGCCTGCATTCAAACGCACTACATCGCGCGGCGCATGACCCTCTCCATCGCCTCCTGGAACATCAATTCCGTCCGCTTCCGCATCGGCATCGTCGAGCAGTTCCTGGCCGACGAATCCCCCGACGTACTATGCCTTCAGGAAACGAAGGTCATCGACGGGGACTTCCCCCACGCCGCCTTCCACGCACTCGGCTACCGGCACATCATCGTCCACGGTCAGCGGATGCATCACGGCGTCGCCATTATCAGCAAGGTGCCGCTGGCGGAGGACGATCGGTTGGACTGGCAGGCGAACGGCGAGGCGCGACATGTCGGCGTGCGGCTGGAGAACGGGCTGCGGATCGAGAACGTCTATGTGCCCGCCGGCGGCGACGTGCCCGACCGCGAGATCAACCCGAAGTTCGGGCAGAAACTCGATTTTCTCGAACGCATGACGACGTGGTCGGCTGCGCTCGATGTGCCGACGTTGCTGGTCGGCGACTTCAACGTCGCGCCGCTGCCCGAGGATGTGTGGAGCCACAAGGCGCTGCTCGACGTGGTCAGCCACACGCCGGTCGAGGTGGAGGCGCTGGCCCGGTTGCAGGCGGCGCATGGCTGGGTCGATCTCGGGCGGCATTTCCATCCGGCACCGGCACGGCTGCACACATGGTGGAGCTATCGCGCCAAGGACTGGACGGCGTCGGATCGCGGGCGGCGGCTCGACCATATGTGGGCGAGTCCCGCGATCGCCGCGAAAGCGGTCGCGCACCGGGTGTGCGAGCCGTGCCGCAGTTGGCTGAAGCCGTCCGATCACGTCCCGCTCGTCACCGAGTTCGACCTGTGAGCGACCCCCGCGCCGCCGCGCGCGCCATCGACGCGCTGCGCCGCGGGTGGAGCGTGACGCTGGGCGCGCTGACGCTGTTGCCGATCGAGAGCGCGGATGCGAGCCGGCTGGCGGCGTTCGATCCCGCAGGCTCGGCGGCGGTATTGCTGTCGGCCGGCCGCGCGGCGACGCTGAAGCTCGGCAACCAGCGCGATGCCGCCGCGCCCGACGCCCCGGTGATGATCGAGCGGGTGCCGTGGCTCGATTTCGCCGCCGCCACTGCGCTCGCCGATCCGCAGCACGACCTCGCGACCCCGCTGAAGGGGCCGTTCCGTGCGAGGCCGATCGATCACCCGGCGGACGCCGCGGCGGCCCTGCACCTCGCGCGGATCGCCGGGCTGCTGCCCGCCTTCTTCGTCGGCAACGGCATGGCGGAGACGGTAGTGACCGCCGCCGACATCGCCGCGCACGAGGACGCCGGGCGCCTGACGATCGCGACTCGCGCGCGCCTGCCGGTTGCGGTGGCCGAGAACAGCGAGATCGTCGCGTTCCGTACGGCCGAGGCAGCGGGGGAGCATGTCGCGCTGATCGTCGGCACGCCGGACGGCACGCCGCCGCTGGTGCGGCTGCACAGCGAGTGCCTGACCGGCGACGTGCTCGGCAGCCTGAAATGCGATTGCGGGCCACAATTGCACGAGGCGCTGCACCGCATCGCCGGAACGGGCTGGGGCATATTGCTCTATCTGCGGCAGGAGGGGCGCGGGATCGGGCTGGTCAACAAGCTGCGCGCCTATGCCCTGCAGGACCAGGGCTTCGACACGGTCGATGCGAATACCCGGCTGGGCTTCGCGATCGATGCGCGCGACTTCGCGGTGGCGGCGCGGATGCTCCGCCTGCTGGGGCAACGCGCGGTGCGGCTGCTGACAAACAATCCGGCGAAGGTCGCGGGGCTGGAAGGGGAAGGCGTGACGGTGATCGAGCGGGTGCCGCTGATGCTGCCGCCCAACCCACACAATGCGCGCTATCTCGCGACGAAGCGCGACCGAACCGGGCATCAGCTGTGACGTGACTGCGCTGATCGTTGTGTTCGGCGCCGCCGTGCGCGCCGATGGTCGTCCCAGCGCGGCGCTGGCGCGGCGGATCGCGGCGGCGGAGTGGGCGGCTAGGGACGATCCGGCGTCGACGGTGTTCTGCTCCGGCGCGATCGGACGCCATCCGCCATCCGAAGCGGCTGTGATGGCGGCCGCACTAACGCCCGTGATCGGCCGCGAACGCATCCATCTGGACGAGGAGAGCCGCGACACGCTCCAGACGGTCGCCGCCGCAGTCGCCTATGCCCGGAACCATGGGCAGGACTGGATCGTCGCATGCAGCGACCGCTATCACCTGCCGCGTATCGCCATGCTGTTTCGCTTGTTCGGCATTCGATGCGTGTTTGCGCCGGCAGTGGGGCGTGGCCCGGCGCGGATGAGATGGCGTGAGGCGGCGGCGCTGCCCTATGATCTGATCGCCGGCCTGTGGGCGGTCACGCGATCAGCGCGGCGACCGCGCTGAAATCCGCCGCGACCGCGCCGACGCCGAGCGCCCGCAATCGGTCGGCGTGACCGACGCCGCAATGCGTGCCCGCGCAAAGCCCGATGACATGGCCGCCTGATGCGACCGCCCCGGCCGCGCCGACCGGCGAGTCCTCGATGATCGCGCAGTTCGCGATATCGACGCCCAGCGCGGCCGCGGCGTGGAGGTAGATGTCGGGGGCCGGCTTGCCTCGTGCGACATGTTCGCGGCCCGAGAAGATCATGTCGCCGAACGCGTCGGTCAGGCCGATGTGGGCGAGATGCGCGGTTATCCACGCGGTCGAGCTTGACGAGGCGATCGCGCGTGGCAGTTCCGGTGGTAGCGCGCGGACGAAGTCGAGCGCGCCGGCAACTGGCCCGACGCCCTCGCGTACGGCGCGCGCGTTCTCGGTCGCTCGGGCAGCTTGGAAATCCGCCGGCAACGGCCCGCCGATCCATCGCTCGATCGCGGCGACGAAAGCATCGCCCGCCAGCCCCATGAAATGCGTCATCGAATCCTCGGGCGAGGTCGGATGGCCGATTCTGGTCAGATACTCGGCGATATGGCGGTTGCCGTCATATTCGCTCTCGATCAGCACCCCGTCGAAATCGAAGATGATCGCGTCGAAGCGACAGCTGAGCGTCGGCATTTAACGGTCGCCGAACAAGGCTGTACCGACGCGGACGTGGGTGACACCGATCTGCACCGCCGTCTCCATATCCCCCGACATGCCCATGCTGAGTTCGCTCAAGCCATGATCGCGCGCCAGCTTCTCCAGTAGAGCGAAGTACGGCGCGGGCTCCACGTCGGCCGGCGGCACCGCCATCAGGCCGACGACCGGCAGGCCGGCGGATCGCGCGGTTGCCAGCAATTCGCCAAGGTCACCGGTCGCGCAGCCGCCCTTCTGTTCCTCCCCGCCGATGTTGACCTGAATGAAGCAATCGGGGCGCCTGCCGCTTTCCGCCATCGCCTTGCCCAGCGCGGCGACCAGCGAGGGGCGATCGACCGAATGGATCGCGTCGAACAGCGCGACGGCATCCGCTGCCTTGTTCGACTGAAGCTGGCCGACCAGATGCAGCGAGATACCCGGCGTTTCCGCCTGCAACGCTGGCCACTTGCCGGCCGCCTCCTGCACGCGATTTTCGCCGAACACGCGGCAACCGGCGGCGATCAGCGGACGGATGCTGTCGGCGTCATGCATCTTCGATACGGCGATCAGCGTCACGGCGTCGGGGTTGCGCCGCGCAACTTTCGCCGCCTGGGCGATACGGTGCTGGACTTCGGAAAGGCGGCGGGCGGCATCGTCGGCGGGCATCGCCAGCGCTATAGGGGGCGCCATGCCGCGCCGCCACCCCATAGCCCGCATCTGGCTGATGACCGATCCGCGGATGGGCGACGCGCTGTTGCCCGCGATCCGCCGCCTGCCGCGCGGGGCGGGCGTGGTGTTCAGGCATTACGACGATCCGGACCGGGCCGCGCTGTATGCTGCCGTCCGGCGCGTCGCGCGGCGGCGTGGGCTGACACTGATCGTCGCCGGTGCTTCGTTGGCGGGGGCGGACGGCCGCCACAATGCGCGTGCCGGCGCTGGACTACGTTCGCACTCGGCACATAATCGGCGAGAGATCGGCAAGGCGGTCCGAGCGGGCGTGGACGTCATCTTCGCTTCGCCCGTCTACGTCACCCGCTCCCACCCTGACGCGCGGCCGCTGGGACGCAACGGATTGGCACGGTTGGTCGCGTACTTGCCGCTTCCCGTCGTCGCGCTGGGAGGCATGGACGCGCACAGATATCGCGCACTGGCGCGGATCGGCCTGCACGGCTGGGCGGGGATCGACGCCTTTACGCGTCAGAAGCGGAAGGCGGTGCCGACGTAGACCGACTGGCTGTCGCGACGATCGTCGGCCAGTTGCGGCAGGCGATCTTTCTCGGTCTTGTAGCGGACACCCGCGGTCAGATCGAGATTGCGAGTCAGCTTGTAGGCGCCACCGACGTCGACCGAATAGCTCGACGGTTCCGCGACCAGGCGTGGTTCGCTGGCAAGCGGGCGTGCCGCCTCCGCCTTCACCCGCCCGCTGAACGCGCGACCGGTGTAGCTGACGCCAAGATCGGCCGATTCACGGCTGCCCGGCTGACCGGCCAGATCGACCTTCGCCAGATCGCCCGACAGCGCGAACCGCTTCCAGCCTACTGCGACACCGAGATTATAGGCCACCGGCGCCAACGCGACCGGCGACTGGGTCGCAACGCCGAGTCGATCGGCGCCCACGCTACGATTCGTCCGTGCGCGGACCGCCACCGTGACGGCACGAGGCCCGCGGTCGGCACCCGACGGCGTGAAGCGGAAGCCCGAACCGTTGAGGCCGGCGCGCGCCAACACTGCGGCAAGACGGGGATCGCCGGCCGCGGGGGTGAATGACCCGATGCCGCTAACCGGCTTTCCGGTAATGCGGCGGGCGGCGAGGCTGCGTGCATCTTCGGCACCGATCGCGGGCGCGACGGCAATCGCCGCGGCGGTGGCCGCGACGAGCGTCGTTCCCATGATGATACGCAGCACAGCCACGATCCGAGTCCTCTCTTTGTACGCTAGTGCGCTACCATAGAGCGGGGCCGGAGTTCCACCGGCGAAAATCTTTTGTCGGACAGTGTTGCACCGTATCCACATATACGCCGCGCGCTTGCGGCCATTTCCCCAGCTTCTATAGAGGCGTGTCGGGCGCGCGCCCGCTGACCTGCGTGAGGAATCCTAAGCCAATGACCCCCCGTTTGCGTATCGCCCTGGCGAGCACCGCCCTCATCGCGCTGGCGGCCTGCGGCCGGGGCAACGACCGCCCGTCCGCGCAGATCGCGGCGTCCAAGGTGACGACGATCGGCGTGAACAGCTATCTGTGGCGCGCCAGCCTCGACACGCTCGGCTTCATGCCACTGCTCCAGACCGATTCGAACGGCGGCGTCATCGTGACCGACTGGTACACCAACCCGCAGCAGCAGAGCGAGCGGATGAAGGTGACGGTAACGATCCTCGACCAGGATCTGCGCGCCGACGCCGTCCGCGTCGCCGCGCTCCGCGAGGTCAATCAGGGTGGTCAGTGGATCGCATCGCCCGTCGAGGCGGCGACCGTGCAGAAACTGGAGGACATCATCCTGACCCGCGCACGCGACCTGCGTCGCGGTGCCGTGACTGGATGATGCCAATCGCGCGGGGGGCGGTGTTCCCTTCGCGCACCGACTTGCGAAAAGGTGACCCTACGATGTCGCGGTTCAACGCGAAGACCGCCGACGCCCGGTGGCAGGGGGTATGGGACGAACGCGCGACGTTTGCCGCGCGCGACGACAGCCCCAAGCCCAAGAGCTATGTGCTTGAGATGTTTCCCTATCCGTCGGGGAAGATCCATATGGGCCACGTCCGCAACTATACGATGGGCGACGTGCTGGCGCGCTATCGCCGCATGGTCGGATTCGAAGTGCTGCACCCCATGGGCTGGGACGCCTTCGGCATGCCGGCCGAGAATGCGGCGATGGAAAAGGGCGTTCATCCGGGCGCCTGGACCTACCAGAACATCGCCGCGATGAAGGCGCAGTTGAAGAGGCTGGGCTTCGCGCTGGACTGGACGCGGGAGTTCGCGACCTGCGACGCCGCCTACTACGGGCACGAGCAGGCGCTGTTCCTCGACCTGCTGGCAGCGGGCCTCGTCTATCGCAAGGAATCCGCGGTTAACTGGGATCCGGTCGACATGACTGTGCTCGCCAACGAGCAGGTGATCGATGGCCGCGGCTGGCGGTCGGGCGCACTGGTCGAGCGGCGCAAGCTGAACCAGTGGTTCCTGAAGATCACCGACTTCGCCGACGAGCTGCTCGACGGGCTGGGAACGCTCGACGCCTGGCCCGACAAGGTGCGGCTAATGCAGGAGAACTGGATCGGCAAGTCGGAGGGGCTGAAGTTCCGTTTTGCGATGAGCGACGGAGGGTCGGTCGAGGTGTTCACCACCCGCCCCGACACGATCTTCGGCGCCAGCTTCGTCGCAGTCGCCGCCGATCACCCGATCGCGCGCGCGCTGGCGGACGATCCTGCGGTCGCCGACTTCATCGCGCACTGCAAGGCGGGCGGCACGTCGGCGGCGGAGATTGAGACGCAGGAGAAGCTCGGCTACGACACAGGGCTGACCGCGCAGCATCCGTTCGACGCGAACATCCGCCTACCCGTCTACATCGCCAATTTCGTGCTGATGGACTATGGCACCGGCGCCGTGTTCGGCGTGCCGGCGCACGATCAGCGCGACTTCGACTTCGCCACCAAATACGGCCTGCCGATCCGCCGCGTCGTCGCCAATGGCGACGATGCCGCACCCGAATTTTCGGCGTCAGAAGCCTACACCGGCCCGGGCCGCCTCGTGAACTCGCGTTTCCTGAACGGTATGGGCGTCCCCGACGCCAAGCGCGTGGTAATAGAGCGCGCCGAAGCGGGCGGCTGGGGCAAGGGCACCACCGTCTGGCGCCTGCGCGACTGGGGCGTCAGCCGCCAGCGTTACTGGGGCACGCCGATCCCGATCGTCCATTGCGACGCCTGCGGCGTCGTGCCGGTGCCGAAGGACCAGCTTCCCATCGTCCTACCCGACGACGTCGCCTTCGATGTGCCGGGCAACCCGCTCGACCGGCATCCGACATGGAAGCATGTCGATTGCCCTACCTGCGGCGCACCGGCGCGGCGCGAGACCGATACGCTCGACACCTTCGTCGATTCGAGCTGGTATTTCATTCGCTTCGCCAGCCAGCCGAAGGACAGGCCGTTCGACCGCGCGGTGGCCGAGCAATGGCTGCCGGTCGGCCAGTATATCGGCGGGGTCGAGCATGCGATCCTGCACCTGCTCTACGCCCGCTTCTGGACGCGGGCACTGCGCCATATCGGTCTGATCGACATCGCCGAACCGTTCGCCGGCCTGTTCACGCAGGGCATGGTGACGCACGAGACGTACAAGGATCCGGCCGGCAACTGGCTGGCTCCCGAAGAGATTGCCGATGGTCACGTCGTCGTAACCGGTGAACCGGTGACAGTGGGCCGCGTGGAGAAAATGTCGAAATCGAAGAAGAACACCGTCGACCCCGCGCCGATCGTCGATCGCTACGGCGCGGATGCGGCGCGGTGGTTCATGCTATCCGATTCGCCACCCGAGCGTGACCTGCCGTGGAGCGAAGCGGGAATCGAGGGCGCTTGGCGCTTCGTGCAGCGGGTGTGGAAGCTGGTGACGGCGCACGCGGCGGCGGACGGCGCTGCCGATCCGGCAATCGCGCGGCTGCGTCACCAGACGGTCGACGGCGTCGCCCGCGATATCGAGGCGCTGCAGTTCAACAAGGCGGTGGCGAAGCTCTACACCTACGTCGGCGCGCTGGAGAAGGCGAGGACCGTCGCCAAGGCCGAGATCGAGGCTTTAATCCTGTTGGTGGCGCCGATGGTGCCGCACATGGCGGAAGAGGCTTGGGAAATGATCGGCGGCAGCGGGCTGGTCGCCGATGCGGCGTGGCCGGTAGTCGATCCGGCGATGCTGGTCGACGATCAGGTGACGATCGCGGTGCAGGTCAACGGCAAGCTGCGCGACACGCTGACGCTGGCGAAGGACACCGACCGGGCGGCGCTGGAGGCGGCGGCGCTGGCAGCGCCCAACGTGCTGCGCATCCTGGACGGTGCCGCGCCGAAGAAAGTGATTGTTGTCCCCGGCCGACTGGTCAACATCGTCGTATGATGCGCCGCGCCGCCCTGCCCCTGCTGCTGATCGCCGTCACCCTGTCCGGCTGCGGCCTGCGCCCGCTCTATGGCGGCGTCGACAGCCCGGCACGCGCGGCATTGTCGGGTGTGCAGGTCGCACCGATTGAGGGGCAGTCGGGCTGGCTGGTAGCCAATGCGCTACGTGATCGTCTGGCGGCGGTGAACGAAGGTACGCCGCGCTATCGCCTCGACGTGCGGCTCGACGATCGCATCACGGGTCTGGGCGTGCGCCGCGACGACAGCATCACGCGCGAACGCCGCACGCTGCGCGCTCGCTATCAGCTCGTCGAACTGGCGAGCGGCACCACGGTGCTGGACGCTGCGGCGGGCAGCGATGCCGGCATCGACGTCGTCGGCTCCGAATACGCCACCATCGCGGCCGAACAGAGTGCGCTCGAGCGCCTGTCCGGCATTGTCGCCGACCAGATCGTCGCGCGCGTCGCGCTCTACGCCGACCGTAGCGCCGC
Organism: Sphingomonas sp. RS2018; assembly: GCF_054489605.1. Classification (NCBI taxonomy): domain Bacteria; kingdom Pseudomonadati; phylum Pseudomonadota; class Alphaproteobacteria; order Sphingomonadales; family Sphingomonadaceae; genus Sphingomonas; species Sphingomonas sp. RS2018. The sequence goes on along the minus strand of NZ_JBTMWL010000001.1, from coordinate 232,675 downwards.
GACACCGCGGCCGTGAAGGCCAGTGCCGGTCAGATCGCTAACGCGATCGACCGCGTCGCCAACGGCGGCACCGATATCCGCCTGTTCCTGCTCCACGGTCCGGACGAAGCGGGTGCGATGGAGCACGCGGCCCACCTGGGACGCGTCATGGGCAGCGATGTCGAGCGGGTCGATCTCGACGGCGCGACGTTGAAGTCGCAACCCGGTCGTCTGGCGGACGAGGCGGCGGCGCTTTCGCTGTTCGGCGGCAAACGCTACATTCGGGTGACCGGCGTTGGCGAGGAATCGGCCGAGGCCGCGGCGTTGCTGCTCGGCCTGCAGGCGGTCGGTGCCCCCGTTATGATGATCGCGCCCGGCGTGAAAGGTACCGGCAAGCTGGTAAAGCTGGCGGTGTCGTCACCCGCGGCGATGTCGCTTGCCTGCTATATCCCCGAAGGTGCGGATGCCGTTCGTCTAGTCGTCGCGATCGGCCGCGATCACGGCCTGCGGATCGGCAACGCCGTCGCCGCGCGGATGATCGCCGGGGCGTCGGGCGATCGCGCCGTGCTGACCCGCGAGATCGAGAAGATCGCGCTCTACCTAGACGCCGCGCCTGACCGGCTGCGTGAGGTCGACGACGACGTACTCGCAACGATTGGCGCTAACATCGATGAAGCGGAGATGGCGGGGGCGATCACCTCCGCGATCGCTGGCGATACCGCCGCTTTCGGCGCGGAGATGGCGGCGATCGAGAGCGCGGGTATGGCGATCCCGATGTTGCGCAGTCTGGCACGGCGACTGACCGCGCTGGCGGAGATGCGTGCTGCAGTCGATGATGGCGATTCGCCCGATACGGTGGTCGAGCGCCACCGTGTCTTTTGGAAAGAAAAAGCCACCACGATCAACGCGTTACGGCGCTGGTCGGCACCACAGATAGCAGCTGGCGTCACGCGAATTCGCCGTGCCGAGCGGACCATGATGTCCGGCGGCGGCACGCCGCCGCCGGTTGCCGCTGCGCACGACATGCTCGCGCTCGTTCGCGCGATCGAGCGGCGCTAGATACCCTCGCCGCTCAGGCGCTGACAGACCATGTCGAGCTGGTCGAGCGTCGAATAAGCAAGCGACAGCGTCCCGCCCTTTTCACTATGCGCGATCTTGACGCGTAAACCGAGCAGATCGCCGAGCTGGCGCTCCAGTGCAGCGATGTCGGCATTGGGCGTCGCCGTATCGCGCTCTGCGCCCGCCGATTTCTTACGGGTCGCCGGCTTGGCTTCGCGCGCTAGACGCTCGACATCGCGCACGCTCAAGCTTTCGTCGACCGCACGACGTGCGATGCGTTCCGCGTCCGGCGCGCCGATCAGCGCGCGTGCATGACCCATTTCAATCGCGCCCTCGACCAGCAGCGCGCGAACGGGCGCGGGAAGATCGAGGAGGCGCAGCAGGTTCGACACATGGCTGCGCGACTTGTTGACGATGCGGCCCAGCGCCTCCTGCGTGTGACCGAACTGGCCGATCAGCCGCGCATAGGCTTCTGCCTCCTCGATCGCATTGAGGTCGGCGCGCTGAATATTTTCGACGAGAGCGATTTCCATCGTCTCGGCGTCGCTTAGTTCGCGGACAACGACCGGCACCTCGTGCAGATGCGCCCTCTGCGCGGCCCGCCAGCGACGCTCGCCCGCGACAATTTGATATTCGTGACCGTTCGGCCGCACGACGATAGGCTGAATAACACCCCGCTGCGCGATTGACCGCGCCAGCTCGTCGAGCGCTTCCTCGTCGAAGTGGCGGCGCGGCTGATCCGGATGCGGCGCCATTGCGCTGACGGGCAGCATGCGCAGCCCCGCCGGTGCCTGCTCCGGCGAACCGGTCGGCGCTTCCGATACGGCGTCGCCCAGCAACGCGCTGAGACCGCGACCGAGACCGGGCCGCGATTTACGAAGGTTGGAGGCAGTCTCGTTCATGCGGCCTTCGCCAATTTGGGGAGCCGCGCAATCACCTCCCGCGCTAGCCCGATGTAAGCCTGTGATCCGCTACACCGATGATCGTAGATCAGCGCGGGCAATCCGTGGCTGGGCGCTTCGGACAGCCGGACATTGCGCGGGATCACCGTGTCGAAGACAACCGGACCGAGCACAGCGCGAACGTCGTCAGACACCAGATCAGTGAGCCGATTACGACGATCGTACATCGTCAACGCAACTCCGAGAATCGACAGTCCGGGATTGAACCGGGTGCGGATACGCTCGACCGTGGTCAACAACTGGCTCAATCCCTCCAGCGCGAAAAACTCGCATTGCAGCGGTACGAGCAGCGCGTGCGCAGCGATCATCGCGTTGATGGTGAGCAGACCAAGTGATGGCGGGCAGTCGATCAGCACCATGTCCCAACGCTGGGTACTTCGCGTGACGCAGCGGTCGAGCCGGTGGGTGCGAGCTTCGAATTCGATCAGCTCTATCTCAGCCCCCGAAAGATCGACAGTCGCTGGTACTATATCGAGACCCGGCACCGACGTCGCGATCACGGCATCGTCGAGCGCGATGTCGCGGATAAGAAGGTCGTAGCTCGACAAGCCGCGATCGGATTTGCCGATGCCGAGCCCGGTCGAGGCATTGCCCTGAGGATCGAGATCGATCAGGAGCACGCGCGATCCTGCCGCCGCCAGCGCTGTCCCAAGATTGATGGCAGTTGTGGTTTTGCCCACCCCGCCTTTCTGGTTTGCAATCGCGACGACCTTCATTTGCGACGCACTCCGTTGGCAACGACGATACCGGACAGCGGATCGACAACGCTACGTTCCACGTGGAACGCACCCGCCCATGTCTTGCGAGCATTATACACGTCCTCGTCGGCGGAGGCACCCTTTGGAAGAACGTACGTCGTATGCGAATTCGCGAGATGCTTGGACATTTCCAATAGCCCTGCACAGCTTGCAACCGCACGAGCCGAAATCACATCAAACGCAGGCGCATCCATCAGCTGCGCCTTGCAACTCGCTACCTCCACCTGCTGGCCTATATCCAGCCGCTCGATACAGTGAGACAGAAACGCGACGCGGAGATTTCGCGGTTCGGACAATGTAACGTGGCAACGGCCCGCGATGGCAACAACGATCCCGGGCAATCCAGCACCCGACCCGATATCAAGCCAGCGTGTCGATTCAGCTGGCGCGAAGCACACGAGTTGTAAGCTGTCGACGATATGACGGCTCCAAATCGACGACACGGTAGATGGCGCTATAAGGTTTTGACTTTCCGTACCTTCAATCAAGAGCTCCACGTAGTGGTTGAGGAGCGTGTGCTGGTCCTCGCTGACCCTGTCGCGCACCCAAGCCTTGGCTTCGTCTTCGGTCACTATGCTGCGATTCGTTTGATATGCAGCAGAACCGCGGATACCGCCGCGGGCGACACGCCTCGCACGCGAGCGGCTGCTCCGACCGAAGGTGGACGGGCAGCGGACAGGCGATCACGCATCTCGTGCGATAATCCGGGCGTTTGAGCAAAGTCATACCCGCCAGGTATGCTGAATTCGTCGAGCATCGCCGTATCCGAGGCTTCGTCGCTGCGTCTTGATACGTAGGGTCTGTAACGCGCGTCGTGGACGATCTCCGACACCATTGCGGGGTCGACGTCAGGAAGGTCGATTAAGCTGTCGGCTTCGACTTCCGGACGCCCGATCCATTCCAACAGTGTGCGTTTGGAGCCATCCTGCGCTACCTGAAAACCGCGACGCTGCATGTCGCTGGCTGTCACTATTTCGGCCAGATGTTCGAGCACATGCGCGCGATTCGCCTCACGACGTTGCATACGCGTCTTTCGTATAGATCCTAGCAAGCCTGCATCGTCGGCGATGTTAGACAGGCGGGTTTCGGCATTGTCGGCGCGGAGATGAAGGCGGTTTTCGGCTCGCGCGGTGAGCATCCTATACGGCTCGGATATACCCTGCAGTGTCAGGTCGTCGATCATGACGCCGATGTACGCGTTCGCCCTATCCAGAAGCACTGGCGCCAAGCCGATCGCGCTTGCCGCGGCGTTCGCGCCGGCCACCAGTCCTTGCGCTGCGGCTTCCTCGTAACCCGTCGTACCGTTGATCTGTCCTGCAGCGAATAACCCCGGCACCTCGGCGAATTCGAGTGACATCGTCAGGCTGCGAGGGTCGACGTGGTCGTACTCGACCGCATAACCGGGCACGACGATCTGCGCCGCCTCGAGACCGGGTATCGATTGGATCATTGCCTCTTGAACGTCGGTCGGCAGCGATGTCGAGATGCCGTTGGGATAGACGAGGTGATCGCTCAACCCCTCTGGCTCGAGGAAAATCTGATGGCTTGATCGGTCGGCAAAGCGACTGACCTTGTCCTCGATCGACGGGCAGTAGCGCGGACCTCCAGCCTCGATCGCGCCTGAGAAAAGCGGCGAGCGATCGAAGCCGGCGCGGATGATGTCGTGGGTGCGCTCGACGGTTCGGGTGATCGCACACGCAAGCTGAGGTGCTCGTCGACCGCTGCTGATCGGCGACATCGTCCACGGGTCAGCATCGCTGGCTTGGGATGGGAGCATGCCCCAATCGATCGTGCGCCCATCAAGGCGCGGAGGCGTACCGGTCTTCAAACGGCCAATCGGTAAGCCGAGTTCGCGTAGCTGAAGCCCCAATGCCGTGGCGGCGCGTTCGCCTACCCTTCCTTCCATAGCGCGCTCTTCGCCGCGATAGGTTCGGCCACCGAGGAAGGTGCCGGTGGCGAGAACGGTGGCGGACGCGTGGATCGTTGTGCCGTCTGCCAACTTGATACCGATGGCGCAGCCACCGTTGACGAGCAGCGACGCTGCTTCGCCTTCGATAATCTCAACTGAAGTTGCTGCGAGCGCGTCTTGGACTGCCGTGGCGTAGAGCCTGCGGTCGGCCTGTACTCGAGGTCCCCAGACGGCGACGCCCTTGCTGCGGTTGAGCATGCGGTAATGGATGGCGGCGGCGTCGGCGGCTTGGCCCATAATGCCGCCAAGCGCGTCTACTTCGCGAACGAGATGGCCCTTCCCCACGCCACCGATGGCGGGGTTGCAAGACATCGCGCCGATGGTCCGGCGATCGAACGTCAATAGGGCGACCGTAGCGCCACGGCGCGCAGCCGCTGCAGCGGCTTCGCAGCCGGCATGACCGCCTCCGATGACCAGAACGTCGAATTGCATGTCGGTCTACCTACAGAGACTACAACGCGAGGTCAAAACGACGTTCCACGTGGAACGTCACTTACCGACGCAGAATCCGGCGAACAAAGCGTCGAGGACGTTTTCGGTATCGGCTCGACCCGTCAGGCGATCATATGCCCCACGTGCAAACCGAAGATGCTCGGCGATGAACAATGGATCGGCCGTCGTTGCGGCGTCGCGCAACGCTAGTGCTGCACCGCGGCAAACTTCTCGCTGGCGGGTGTTCAGCAGAAGCTGATCGGACTGCGGTAGCAACGTCTGCGCGCGCAGATCGAGTGCCGACCACAGTGCCGACAATGACCGCTCGTCTCCGGCCGCTACGCCGACACGGCCAGGAGGAATAGCGTCGCGACCAGCTTCATCCATTCGTGAATGAACTAAGATCGCTCCGTCGTCTGGCGACGCGGTGTCGCCCAGCCAAAGGACCATATCGGCCTGCGCGACGCTCTCCCGCGAGCGCTCGATACCGATGGCCTCGATCGGATCGCTGGTGTGTTCGGCAAGCCCCGCCGTGTCGATGAACAGCCAAGCGACCCCGTTGCGCAGTACGGGTGCTTCTATCCGGTCTCGCGTTGTACCGGCGATCGGAGACACGATTGCAGCATCGCGCGCGACCAGTGCGTTGAACAGCGTGGACTTGCCGCTGTTGGGCGGACCGGCAAGCACCACGCGGATGCCGTCACGCAGGCGCTCGGCGGGTGGCGACGCGAGCAGAGCGTCGATATCGTCGGCCAGCACGACCGCGTCGTGGCGGACGCGATCCAGCAGTGTATCCGCATCGCCGACGTCATCCTCTTCCTCATGATCGATCACCGCCTCGACCAGCGCGGCGAGTGCGACCGTGCGGCGCGTCCATTCCTCGATTCTTGCCCGAAAGCCACCCTCTGCGGCCCGGAGGGCGGCCTGGCGCTGGGCATCGGTTTCGGCGGCGAGGAGGTCGGCCAGCCCTTCGGCTTCGGTCAGGTCGATGCGGCCGGCGATCAGCGAGCGGCGGGTGAATTCGCCGGGTTCGGCCACCCTGACCCCGGGCACCGCGAGCAACGCCCGTTCGACCGCCCGGACGACGGCGCGTCCGCCGTGCAGGTGGAGCTCGGCGAGATCCTCGCCGGTGACGCTCGATGGACCGGGGAACAACAGGACCAGTGCGTTGTCGAGCAGGTCACCGTCGTGATCGCGCAGTTTACGCAGCGATGCGTGTCGCGGCCTTGGAAGCTTGCCGCAAAGCCGCTCCGCCGCCTCAAATGCGGCCGGCCCGCTGATCCGCATGACCGCGATCGCCGCGGGCGGCGCGCCGCTCGACAGGGCGACGATCGTGTCGGTCATCAGCCCTTGGTCGAGCTTTCGAAAAGCTGGCGCCACATCGACATGCCGGCCTCCCCCATCGGCGACCAGCTGCGCGTCATCGTCTCTAGCATCTCGGGCGGAAGGCCGCCCTTCATCGTGTCGAGCATCATCGCGACATAGGCGTCGTGGATCGGCGTCAGGTCGGGCAAACCAACCGCGCGGCGTGCCTCCTCCGGTGTGCAATCGACTTCGACGTTGATCTTCATGGACCGGGCCCCCGTCAGGCGAAGAATTGCGACAGGCCGACCGCCTGATCGGTGAAGCCTTCGTAAATCATCTTCGCCGCAACGTAGAGGATCACCAGCAGGCCGACATAGGCGATCCACCGATACCGCTCGATATATTTGGCGATGACGTTGGCGGCGACGCCCATCATCGCGACCGAGAGCAGCAGGCCGACGATCAGGATGCCGGGATGCTCCTTGGCCGCGCCGGCGACGGCGAGGACGTTGTCCAGGCTCATCGAGACGTCGGCCACCGCGACCGCCCAGGCGGCACCGGCGAAGCTCTTCGCAGGCTTGATGTCGAGCGTTTCCTCGGCGGTCTTGCCCTCGTCATGGCGCAGCTCGCGCCACATCTTCCACGACACCCACAGCAACAGCAGCCCGCCGGCGAAGATCAGGCCGACGACCTGCATCAGCTGCGTCACCGCCAGCGCGAACACGATGCGGAGCACCAGTGCGGCGATGATGCCGATCAGGATGACCTTCTTGCGCTGGTCCGCTGGCAGGCCCGCGGCGAGCGCGCCGACGACGATCGCATTGTCGCCGGCCAGCATGATGTCGATCGCCAGTACCTGCAGGAACGCGGTCAACGCGGCTGGCGAGCCGATGTTGGCGAAGTCGTTGACGATGTGCTGCCAGAGTTCGGTCATGCGGCTATCCTAGTCATCGAAAAGGCGTGGGCAATGCCTGCTCCACGCCTTTCTATCGGTCGTCGTCTGTCGTTCCAGACGTGGGCAAAGCCCACGTCGTCGGTCGGGGCGCTGCCCCGCCGGCCGTGCCGGTTCGAGTCCCGGCGCAGCATGCGCCGGGCCGAACTCGTCACTGATTCATGCTGTCGAAGAAGTCATCGTTGGTCTTCGAATTCTTGAGCTTGTCGAGCAGGAACTCCATCGCGTCGATGGTGCCCATCTGCATGAGGATGCGGCGCAGCACCCACATCTTGCTGAGCTTGTCCTTCTCGACCAGCAGCTCTTCCTTGCGGGTGCCGGACTTGCCGACGTCGAGCGCCGGGAAGATGCGCTTGTCCGCTACCTTGCGGTCGAGCACGATCTCGGAGTTGCCGGTGCCCTTGAACTCTTCGAAGATCACCTCGTCCATGCGGCTGCCGGTGTCGATCAGCGCGGTGGCGATGATGGAGAGCGAGCCGCCCTCCTCGATATTGCGCGCGGCACCGAAGAAGCGCTTCGGACGCTGGAGGGCGTTCGCGTCGACACCGCCGGTCAGCACCTTGCCCGAGCTCGGCACGACGGTGTTGTAGGCCCGGCCGAGGCGCGTGATCGAGTCGAGCAGGATCACTACGTCCTTCTTGTGTTCGACCAGGCGCTTGGCCTTTTCGATCACCATTTCGGCGACCTGGACGTGGCGCGTGGCGGGTTCGTCGAAGGTCGAGCTGACGACCTCGCCCTTCACGCTGCGCTGCATGTCGGTGACTTCTTCCGGGCGCTCGTCGATCAGCAGCACGAGCAGGAAGACTTCGGGATGGTTGTCGGTGATCGCCTTGGCGATGTTCTGCAGCATCACCGTCTTGCCGACGCGGGGCGGCGCGACGATCAGCGTGCGCTGGCCCTTACCCTGCGGGCTGACGATGTCGATGACGCGCGCCGACTTGTCCTTCTGCGTCGGGTCTAGCTGGTCGAGGACCAGCTTCGATTCCGGATACAGCGGGGTCAGGTTGTCGAAGTTGACGCGGTGGCGGACGGCGTCGGGATCGTCGAAATTGACCTTCGACAGCTTCACCAGCGCGAAATAGCGTTCGCCGTCCTTGGGACCGCGGATCTCGCCCTCGACCGTGTCGCCGGTGCGCAGGCCGAATTTGCGGACCTGGTTGGGCGAGATGTAGATGTCGTCGGGGCCGGCGAGATAATTGGCCTGCGCGCTGCGCAGGAAGCCGAAGCCGTCCGACAGCACTTCGATGGTGCCCTCCCCCATGATCTGGTCGCCATTGTCGGCGAGGATCTTGAGGATGGCGAACAGCAGGTCCTGCTTGCGGAGCGTCGAGGCGCCCTCGACGCCCAGTTCCTCGGCCATGCTGACCAGCTCGGCGGGCGATTTCTTCTTCAGGTCTTTGAGATGCATTTCGGGCGTCCGGAGCGTGGGAGGCTGGGGAGGATCTTGCCGCAGGTGCCGGGAACGGCGGTGCTGGCGAAAGGAAGGATGGCGTCCGCGCCCGCTAGGTCGGCGGTGTCGCGTCCGAGGGCGAGGTAGGAGGGGCCGGGAGCCAAGTCAAGCGCGCCCGACGCTCAACCGCAGGGTTGAACGTCATCCCTCGCGAATGTTGAGAAAGTTGAGACGTGTGGGCGGTTGCAGTGAAGCTCAACCGATCGGTTGAGTATCGGGGGTGCGAATGTTGAGAACGTTGAGACGTGCGAGCGGTTGCGGCGACGCTCAACCGACCGGTTGAGTATCGCCCGCGAACGTTGAGAAAGTTGAGACGTGTGGCGCATCGGCGAACGCTCAACCGATTGGTTGAGCTTCATCGCCACACCGTTGAGAAGTCTCGAAGAATCACAACTAACGCCGCCTCTGCCCTGCCGATCGAACGGCGGCACTCAACAGCAAAACCGGCGTGTAGGACAGACGTTCAGAACGGCCGCACCACCACCAGCACGACGATGGCGATGATCGCGAAGGCCGGCACTTCGTTGACGAGGCGCAGCTGTTTGCCGGTCAGCGTCGCGCTGCCCTGCCCCAGCCGCCGGGCATAGCCGACTGCCCAGCCGTGATAGCCGCTCAGACCCGCCACCAGCGCCAGTTTGGCGTGGAGCCAGCCGGGACCCGCGCCGCCGTCGAACAGCCCCGTGTTGGCCGCCAGCAGCAGCCCCAGCGTCCATGTGACGATGAGCGAGGGGGTGAGGATCATCCGGCGCAACGACGCCTCGCGCTTCGTCCAGCGCGCTTCCTCGGCGGCATCGCCCAGCCCCTCCTGATGATAGACGAGGTAGCGCGGCAGCGCGAAGAGGCCCGCCATCCAGAAGATGACGAAGACGATATGCGCCGCCTTCACCCACGGGTAGGCGCTGCCGAGCAGCCCGATCATCCGCGCACCCGTGCGATCAGCCGCTCGACATGCGCGATCGGCGTGAACTGGCCGATGCCGTGGCCGAGGTTGAAGATGTGCGGGCGGTCGGCGAAGGCGGCGATGACGCGGTCGATGCCGTCGTCGAGCGCGGCGCCGCCCGCCATCAGCGCGAGCGGATCGAGATTGCCCTGTACCGGCAGCCCCCTCGGCAGCACGGCGTCGGCCCAGACCGGATCGACCGTCTCGTCCAGCCCCAGCGCATCCACCCCGGTTTCGTTCGCATAGGCGGGGAGCTTGCCGCCCGCGCCCTTCGGGAAGCCGATGACGATGAGGCCGGGGCAGCGCGCCTTAAGCCGCGCGACGATGGCGGCGTTGGGGGCGATCACCCAGCGTTCGAACTGCGCGGGGCTGAGGCTGCCGGCCCAGCTGTCGAACAGCTGCACCGCCTCGACCCCGGCGGCATGCTGTTCGGCCAGATACTCCACGGTCAGGTCGACGATGATGTCGACCAGCGCCTGCATCGTCGCGGGGTCGGCATAGGCGAGGCTGCGCGCCTCGGCCTGATCCTTCGAGCCTTGCCCGGCGATCATGTAGGTCGCGACCGTCCACGGCGAGCCGGCGAACCCGAGGAAGGTGACGGCGGGCGGCAGCGCGGCGGCGACGCGGCGGACGGTTTCGTAGATGGGCGCGAGCTTCGCGCGGTCGGTCGGCCCGAGCGCGTCGATCGCGGCGCGGGTCGTGACGGCCGGGGCGAGGCGCGGACCTTCGCCCGGGCCGAACGTCAGATCCTGGCCCAGCGCCCAGGGCACCATCAGGATGTCGGAGAACAGGATCGCCCCGTCGAAGCCGAACCGGCGGATCGGCTGCAACGTTACCTCCGCCGCCGCATCCGGATCGGTCGCGAGCGCGAGGAAGCCGCCCTTCTCCGCCCGCAGCTCGCGATACTCGGGCAGGTACCGTCCGGCCTGGCGCATCAGCCAGATCGGCGGGACCGGCAGCTTTTCCCTCCGCAGCGTCGCGAGCAGGGGTTTCGAGGGGGGCAGATCGCTCAACGCACGTCCCAACATAAAAGAAGAATCTAGATATAAGGGTTGTTGAAGGTTGTTGGCGCGTGGGTAGCGGGGTTTACGCAGCCGTCCAGACTCTGCTCACAGATTGACGGCGCCGGAGCGCGGATTCCTGCGCGATTCGATTCCGTCATCCCCGTTATCCACAGGCGGTGGATGGATCGGCGAAATGTGATGTGGGTTGTGGATAGCTGTGGACGGTTGGCCCGGTTTTGCCGCGCTTGGCCGTGCGCCCGAGTTGCGCTAGCCCCCACCTCCATGTTGTCCACAGTTTCATTCTGATGCGCCTGCATCTCCACCTGCTGTCCGATTCCACTGGCGAGACGCTGGAGAATATCGCGAAGGCGGCGCTGGCCCAGTATGATGATGTCGAGACGCAGCGGCATTTCTGGCCGATGGTGCGCAACGAAGCGCATCTGGAGCGCATCCTGACCGAGATCGCGCAGCATCCCGGGCTTGTGCTGTTCACGCTGGTCAATCCGGGCATCCGCACGATGCTGGAGGAACGCTGCCGAACGATGGGGTTGCCGGCGGTGGCGCCGCTCGACGGGGTGAACGACGCGCTGTCGGGGCTGCTGGGACAGGCGGCGAAGGCGCGGCCGGGGCGGCAGCATATCCTCGACGCCGCCTATTTCGCGCGGGTCGAGGCGATCCAGTGGACGATCGCGCACGACGACGGCATCGCCGCGGAGGACTGGGAAGAGGCCGATATCGTGCTGGCCGGCGTGTCGCGATCATCGAAGACGCCGACGTCGATCTACCTCGCCAACCGCGGGTTCAAGACCGCGAACATCCCGATCGTGGTGGAAAGCCCCCCGCCCGCCATCCTGTTCCAGCTGAGGACGCCGTTGGTCGTCGGGCTGACCACCAGTGCCGACCGGCTGGTGCAGATCCGCCGCAACCGGCTGCTGTCGCTCAACCAGAGTGCGGAGACGGCCTATGTCCAGCAGGAGGCGGTCGCGCGCGAGGTCGCCTATGCGCGGCGGATGTTCGCCGACAACGACTGGCCGGTGATCGACGTGACGCGCCGCTCGATCGAGGAGACGGCGGCGGCGATCATCGGCATCGCCAACGAGCGCAACCTGCCGAAGGTGGAGGCGTGATGGACCTGATCCTCGCGTCCGGCAGCGCGTCGCGGCGGGCGATGCTGACGGAGGCCGGCGTGCCGTTCGCGGTCGACCCTGCCAATGTCGACGAGGATGGCGTCAAGGCGTCGCTGGTCGCGGCGCGGACCAGCGGGCGCGATACGGCGGATGCGCTGGCGCAGCTGAAGGCGGTGAAGGTGTCGGCGCGGCATCCGCGCGCGCTGGTGCTGGGGTCGGACTCGGTGGTCGAGCTGCACGACGGCATTCTGCTGGATAAACCCGCCAACCGCGAGGAGGCGCGCGAGCATCTGCTGCGCATGGCGGGGCAGCGGACGAAGCTGCACAGCGCCGCCGTCATCGCCGAGGGCGGTGCGCCGGTGTGGCGGTTCGTCGATACGGCGATACTGCACGTCCGGCTGCTCGGACATGCGTTCCTCGATGCGTATCTCGATGCGGAATGGCCGGCGATCGCGGGGTGCGTGGGGTGCTTCCGGATGGAGGCGCTCGGCGCGCAGCTGTTTTCGAAGGTCGAGGGCAGCCACTTCACCATCCTTGGCCTGCCGCTGCTGCCGGTGCTCGACTATCTCAGGACACGGAAGGTGTTGGCGTCATGACGGCCCCCTATGCGGAGGTGATCGGTGATCCGATCGCCCAGTCGAAATCGCCGCTGATCCATGGCTTCTGGCTGAAGGCGCTGGGGCTGGAGGGGCGGTACGAGCGCGCGCATGTGACGGCAGACGGGCTGGCGGCGTACGTCGCCGGGCGGCGCGATGATCCCGACTGGCGCGGGTGCAATGTCACGCTGCCGCACAAGCTGGCGGTGATGGATCTGGTCGACGATCCCGGCGGCGTGCGGGATTCGATCGGGGCGATGAACACGCTGCTGCGGCAGGCGGACGGGTCACTGATTGGGACGAACACCGATGCGGCGGGGTTTGCGGCGCCAATCAGCGGGCTGGAACTGGCCGGGCGTCATGCCGTCGTCGTCGGCGCGGGCGGTGCAGCGCGGGCAGTGCTGTTCGCGCTGGCGAAGCTTGGGATCGGGCGGGTGACGGTGATGAACCGGTCGCCGCTGAAGGCCGCCGGATTGCTGGCAAAGTTCGGGCTGAAGGGCGATGTCGTGCCGCTCGCCAGCCCGCTCGCGCCCGATGCGGCGCTGGTGGTCAATACCAGTGCGCTGGGGATGACGGGGCAGCCGGCGCTCGACCTCGACCTGTCGCCCCTCGCCGAGGACGCGGTGGTGTATGACATCGTCTATGCGCCGCTGGAGACGCCGTTGCTGGCGGCGGCGCGGGCGCGTGAGCTCGACACGGTCGACGGGCTGGAGATGCTGATCGGGCAGGCGGCGCTGGCGTTCGAGCTGTTCTTCGGCGCCGAGCCGCCGCGCGACCGCGACGACGAACTGCGCGCGCTGCTGACGGCGTGAGCGGGCGCCCGCTCCTCATCGGGCTGACCGGGTCTATCGGCATGGGCAAGTCGACGGTGGCGGCGATGTTCGCCGACGCGGGCGTGCCGGTGTTCGACGCCGATGCGGTGGTGCATGCCCTGCAGGGGCCGGCGGGACGCGTCGTCGCCGCGATCGAGGCGCGGTTTCCGGATACCACCGGGCCGGCGGGGGTGAACCGCACGGCGCTGGGCGAAGCGGTGTTCGGCGATGCCGTCGCGCTGAAGGCGCTGGAGGCGATCGTGCATCCGGCGGTGGCGGAGGAGCGTGCGGCGTTCCTGGCCGCGCATGCCGATGCGGCGATGGTGGTGCTCGATATTCCGCTGCTGTTCGAGGGCGAAGGCTGGCGCAGCGTCGACCGGATCGTCGTCGTCTCTGCGCCCGAAGAGATGCAGCGTGCGCGGGTGTTGGCGCGGCCGGGGATGACGGCGGCGCGGCTTGACACGATCCTGGCGCGGCAGACGCCCGATGCCGAGAAGCGCGCGCGCGCCGATGTCGTTATCCCGACCGGCGGCACGCTGGCGGAAACGCGCGATGCGGTGCGTGGGGTGATCGCTTGCCTCTCGCCGCGCGCGGGAGGATAAGGGGCGCATGCGCGAAATCGTGTTCGATACGGAAACGACGGGGCTCAGCTTCGCGGGCGGCGACCGGCTGGTCGAGATCGGCTGCGTCGAGCTAGTCCACCGGGTCGAAACCGGGCGCACCTTCCATGCTTATGTGAATCCGCAGCGCGACATGCCGGCCGAGGCGCAGGCCGTGCACGGCCTGTCCGCCGCCTTCCTGGCCGACAAGCCGGTGTTCGCGCACATGGTCGAGTCGCTCCTGGAGTTCATCGGCGACGCGCCGCTAATCGCGCACAATGCCGGGTTCGATTTCTCGTTCCTCAACGGCGAACTGAAGACGTGCGGGCGCGAGATCGTGTGCCGCACGCGGATGGTCGACACGCTGCTGATGGCGCGCAGCCGGCATCCGGGCAGCAAGCATACGCTCGACGCGCTGTGCGTCCGCTACGGCATAGACCGGTCGCACCGCGTGCTGCACGGCGCGCTGCTCGACGCGCAGCTGCTGGCGCAGGTCTATGTCGAACTGACCGGTGGGCGACAGATCGGGCTGGGACTCGCCGTCGATACCGTCGTTGAGTCGGACGTGGCGCCCGAATCGCTCGTCCGTCCGATCCGTCCGCCCCGCCCCCATGCCGCTTCCCCCGCCGAACTGGCACGGCACGCCGAGTTTATGACGGGCGTGAAGGAACCGCTGTGGGGGGCGTCTGCGTTCGGTTGACCCCCGGCGGGGCGATCATCCGGTCGTTCCCGTCGCAACAAGAAGGAGAAAAACTCATGGATATCCGGGTTTCGGGCCATCAGGTCGATACGGGCGACGCGCTGAAAAGCCACGTCGAGGACCGGCTCCAGGGTATCGCCGACAAATATTTCTCCCGCGCCATCTCTGCCCAGGTGACGTTCGGCAAGGGGCCGCACGATCACGGCTTCACGTGCGACATCGTCGCGCATGTGATGCAGGGTCTGGTGCTCAAGAGCTCGCACACCAACCCCGGCGATGAGGCTCAGCCCGCGTTCGATGGCGCGGCTGCGAAGATCGAGAAGCAGCTCCGCCGCTACATGAAGCGGCTGAAGGACCGTAATGCCGGCGAAGTCGCGGCGTTTGCCGAGGCCGGTGCCTATGACAACGCGGGCTATACCGTGTTCAACATCGGTACCGAGGAAGAGGAAGAGGCGCCCGACGCCCCGCTCATCATCGCGGAAACCCGCGTCGACGTGCCCGATGCCACCGTCTCGGATGCGGTGATGATGCTCGACCTGCGCAACACCTCTGCCCTGCTGTTCAAGAACCAGGGGACGGGCAACTTCAACATGGTCTATCGCCGCGGCGACGGCACGATCGGCTGGGTCGAACCCAACCGCGCCGCAGGCTGAACGGGAAGGACGTATCTTGGATGACGTGAGCGACCTGATCGCTCCCGAAGCCGTGTTGCCCGCCGTCGCGGCGGGTAACAAGCGGGCGCTATTCGCGGCGCTCGCGGCGGCGGCGGAACAGGTGTGGCAAGTCGATGCCGCTGCGGTGTCGGCTGGTCTTGCGGCGCGCGAGAAGCTGGGCACCACCGGTTTCGGCGCGGGCATCGCCGTGCCGCATGCGCGGATCGCGGGGCTGACCGCGGTGCGCGGCGTGTTCGCGCATCTGGTGCGGCCGATCGACTTTGCGGCCGTCGACGATCTGCCGGTCGATCTCGTCTTCATGCTGGTGTCGCCGCCCGATGCGGGGCCGGATCATCTGAAGGCGCTGGCGCGGGTATCGCGACGGTTGCGCGACCGCGGGCTGGCGGAGAAGTTGCGCGGCGCAAGATCGCGCGACGCGCTCTATGCGATCCTGACGGGCATCGGCGCGCGTGATGCCGCCTGACGGCCCGGCCGCAGGCGCCGAGGCGCATTTCCGCGCGCTGGAGAGCCTTTATGCCGCCGCCCCGATCAACGCGATGTTCGATTCGCGACTGACGATCGCATCGGCGGGGACCGCGCGGATCGACTTCGTCATCGACGAACGGCACTTCCACGCCGCCGGAGCGGCGCACGGCACCTCCTATTTCAAGATGATGGACGACGCCGCCTTCTACGCTGCGAACAGCCTGGTGACCGACCGCTTCCTGCTAACGACGGCGTTCAACCTGTTCTTCACTCGCCCGCTCGGCCCCGGCCCGGTGGTCGCCGAAGGGCGCTGGATCAGCGGGCAGCGCCGTGTGTTCGTCGCCGAAGCGCGGATCGTCGATGCGTCGGGCGAGGAGGCCGCGCGCGGCACCGGCACCTTCATGCGATCGCGCATCGGGCTGGCCGGCTTGCCCGGTTACACGGACGCATGGCGCGGCTGACCGCCGACTTCCGCGTGAAGGCGCTGATCCGTCGCGTCCATGATGCGGCCGGGTCGGCGATGGTGCTGGCGCGCGGCGATGCGACCGCGGGCGGCGTTCTGGCGCTGGTCGAGGCGCCGGGCGACCGGGTGCCGGTAATCCTCGAGCGCGGGCTGGGCGACGCGTCGGGACTCGTGCGTAGCGGCCCAGTCGATGGCGACGCCATGGCGATCACCGACTATTGGCAGCGGCGACGCGCGCGCGACCCCGATCTGTGGGTGGTGGAGGTGATCGTCGCGGATGGCGAACGATTCGTCGCTGAAACGATCGCGGCGAGTTGACCGCGACGCCGCACCGCAACATCAGCCGATTTCCAACGTAAGCGTTGTGCCGTCCGCGGGGTGCGATCCCGAACGGTTACGCAGTCGGGGGGTGGATCGGGGGTGAGCAGCGCGGCAACGCGACCTGCGGCACGTCCGCAAAGCCAACCGCACATTGTCGAATTTGAATGTTGTCTCTGACTCGCGCTGCAACGACCGCAGCGGTTATTTTCTGTGCCGGCTTCCTGCTGGGCACCACGTCGCCCGGGTTCGCGCAAGAGCTGAACCACGTGCCTGCGACCATAAACGCGATTGCCCTTCCCCAGGTTCCGGACGAAACCACCGCCGCTCCCGCCCAGGTGCAGCCCGCGGTGCTGACGACCCAGACTCTCCCCACCGATACCCAGGTGACGGCCGATGAGGATGCCGACGATTTCGCGTCGCTGTCCGCCGCCGTCGCCGCTCAGGACACCCAGCTCGACGATCGCGAGCTGACCTGCCTCGCCGCCGGCGTGTACTTCGAGTCGAAGGGCGAGCCGCTCGCCGGCCAGCTGGCGGTCGCGCAGACCATCATCAACCGCACCAAGTCGGGCCGTTTCCCCAAGTCGATCTGTGGCGTGCTGACCCAGGCGGGCCAGTTCTCCTTCGTGCGTGGCGGCAGCGTGCCGAACGGCGAGGGCCGCACCGGCTGGCGCACCGCCGTCGCCGTGGCAAAGGTTGCCGCGCGTGACCTGTGGGACGGCGCCGCCGACGACGCGCTGTTCTTCCACGCCCGCCGCGTCGCGCCGGGCTGGCGGATGCAGAAGATTGCCGCGATCGGCAATCACGTCTTCTATCGCTGATAGCTCGGGCGGGGTTTGCCCCGTTCGCAATATGTTCTAGAAGGGGCGCGATGGTTTCCGTCGCGCCCCTTTGCATGTCCGCCGCCGAGGATTCGCTGCCCGAGCGCCTGATCGCCGCCGACGTGGTGCGCGGGGTGACGCGCATGTTCCTGGCGCACGACATCGTCATGATCGCCGAAGTGCCGCTCGACGGCGGGCGCCGCGCCGACCTGATGGGGGTGGGGCCGAAGGGCGAACTGGTGATCGTCGAGGTCAAGGTGGCGCGTGCCGACCTGCTCGGCGATGCGAAATGGACCGACTATCTGGCGCATTGCGACCGCTTCTTCTGGGGGGTGCCGGCGGGGTTCGATGCGTCGCCGCTGGAGGGCGAGGCGTTCCTGCCCGAGCGGGCGGGGGTGATCGTCGCCGATCGCTATGACGCGGTCGTGGTGCGGGAGGCGGCGGTCGTCGCGATGCCAGCGCCGGCGCGGCGGAAGTGTACGATCGGGCTGGCGCGGCGGGCGGCGCGGCGGGTGATCGGGCTGGTGGATCCGGATGCGTTTGCGGGGCAGTGGCGGGGCGGGTGAGGGCCGACGATCAGACCCCCGTTCGTCCTGAGTAGCCATTGAGCTTGTCGAAATGGCGTATCGAAGGATCGCCCAAGTGTCCTTCGATAAGTGTCAGGCGAAACATGCCCCGGCTGTTTCAGGATCGTCCGGGGGACGATCCGACCTGACACACTTCGGCTTCGCTCAGCCGCTACCCAGCACGAACGGATGTATGCGAGCCTCGCCCTACAGCTTCGGCCCCGACACCGCCTTGGGCGCGCCCGTCTTCGGCGCATCCGCCAGCAACTTCGTGAGCGCGGGCGAGCGGGTATCGACCTTCGAATAGTCGCGCGCGGAGCGGCCGGCGATGCGGTCGGCCTGGTCGGGGTTCGCGCCGGCCGCCAGCAGCGTCCGGGCAAGGTCGAGGTTGCGCAACTGCACCGCGCGGATCAGCGGCGTCTCACCCGACGAATTGCCGAGGTTCACGTTCGCCTTCAGCGCGAGCAGCGTCTCGATGCAGGCCGTGCAACCGCCGTTGACCGCGAGCAGCAGCGGCGTGCTGCCCCGCGCGTCCTGCATGTTGATGTTCGCGCCGCGCGAGGCGAGGAAACGGACATAGGTGTTGTCGTTGCGCTTCACGACGATGTGCAGGGCGGTGTCGCCGCTGGCTTCCTTCGTGTTGATGATCGACTGGCCGGGCTTGTCGAGGATCTCGGTCACCTTGGTACCGTCGGCGTCCTTCACCGCCTTCAGGAACTCGTAGCTTTCCGACATGCGCTGCGCGGGCAGGGCGGCGGGAGCGGCGATCAGGATCGCGGCGAGGATCGCGTGGGCGGGGAGGCGGACGGACATGGACACCTGCATGACGATGTTGAACCGGGCGCCGCCGGTCAAGGCGGCTTGCGTGGCGGCGCCTATCAGATCATGGCTGGCCGCGCCATGAACAGCTATCTCCCCCTCGTTGCAGCGATATTTCTGGCCGGTTGCAATGCCGGCACGCCGACGACGCCGCAGGAGCCGCCGCTGGCCGGCGCGCGCATCGGCGGCCCCTTCGCGCTGACCGATCAGGACGGGCGCGCGGTGACCGACCGCAGCTTCGCGGGCAAGTACCGGATCATGTACTTCGGCTACACCTTCTGCCCCGACGTCTGCCCGGTCGACGTGCAGGTGATCGGCGCGGGGCTGAAGGCGTTCGAGACAAGCGATCCGGCGGCCGCGGCGAAGGTGGTGCCGATCTTCGTCTCCGTCGATCCCGAGCGCGATACGCCGGCCGTGGTGAAGCAGTTCGTCGGCGCGTTCCATCCGCGCATGGTCGGGCTGACCGGCAGAGTCGCCGACGTGACCGCGCTCGCCAAGGCGTACGGCGTGTTCTTCGCCAAGCAGAAGCCGGCGCCGGGCGGCGGGTATATGGTCGATCACAGCCGGCAGGCGTATTTGATGAGCCCGGACGGCGCGCCGATCGCGTTGCTGCCGACCGAGAAGGGCGCCGATGCGGTCGCCGGGGAATTGCAGCGCTGGGTGAAGTGAGCGCGCCCGTGCCCGCCGATCGTTTCTGGGAAACGACGCCGCTGTCGAAGATGGACCGCGCGCAGTGGGAGGCGCTGTGCGATGGCTGCGGCAAATGCTGCGTCCACAAGCTGGAGGACGAGGATACCGGGGAGCTGCTGGCGACCAACGTCGCGTGCCGCCTGCTCGACCGGCGGATGGGGCGGTGTTCGGACTATCGCCACCGCCACGCCTATGTCGCCGAATGCGTGCGGCTGACCCCGCGGCTGGTGCGCGAACTGGAATGGCTGCCGACGACCTGCGCCTATCGTCGGCTGGATGAGGGCAAGCCTTTGCCCGACTGGCATTATCTCGTGTCGGGTGACCCGGAGGCGGTGCATGCGGCGGGTGAATCGACACGCGGCTGGACGGTCAGCGAGGACGACGCCGGCGACTTCGAACATCATATCGTCGATCGGGACTTGTGAGCGAAGAGGTCGAGGTCGTCCGCCACCCCCGTGCGCGACGGCTGAAGCTGGCGTTCGATCCGGCGAGCGGGCGGGTGCGGCTGGTGCTGCCGCGTCGGGCGCCGATCGGTCCGGCGATGGAATGGGTGCGCGAGCAGGGCGAATGGATCGCGGCACAGCGCGCGAAGCTGCCGGTGGCGCGACCGTTCGTCGATGGCGCGACTGTGCCGGTGGGTGGCGTGGACTATATGATCGAGTGGAACGAGCGCCACCCGCGTAACCCCCGCTTGGCGGAGGGCCGCATCGCCGTCGGCGGACCGGCGGAGGGGCTGGCGGCGCGAATCGAACGGTGGCTGCGGCGCGAGGCGCTGCGCGTGCTGGCGGAGGAGACGCAGGCCTATGCGGCGAAGGCCGGGGTGACGGTGGCGCGCGTCGGGATCGGCGATCCGGCGTCGCGGTGGGGGAGCTGTGCCTCGACCGGCACGATCCGCTACAGCTGGCGGCTGATCCTCGCGCCCGCCGAGGTGCGCCGCGCGACCGTCGCGCATGAGGTCGCGCACCGGGTGCACATGAACCATTCGCCGGCGTTTCACGCGCTGGTCGCCGAACTGTATGGCGACGATCCGACCCCACACCGCCGCTGGCTGAAGGCCAACGGCGCCGCGCTTCACTGGTACGGGCGCGGCGGCTCCTGATCGCGCGGGGGCGGGGCGCGATCCTGCGGGACGGGCGACGGCGGCGGGGTGCGCGGCGCCGAACGGCCGGTCATGCGGTCGAGCCACTCCTGATCCAGCCGCTGCTGATCGACCGGCGCCTCGCCGGGCTCGCCGTCGTCGGCCGGGCGGTCCTCGGTCGCGGGTGCGCGGTCGATCGGGTTGCCGTCGGGATCGACCATCATCGTGCCGTTGTCGGGCTCGGCGTAATAGCTCTCCTCGTCCGGCTCCAGCTGCCATTCGGGCAGCGTCACCTGCGTATCGAACTGTTCGACGGGACGATCCGCCACCGCCTTGCGCATGAAGCTGGCGAAGGTGCGGGCCGGCGCGGTGCCGCCCTGCAGCCCGGTGATCGGCTTCGCATCGTCGCGGCCCATCCACACGCCGGTGGTGATGCCGCTGGAGAAGCCGAGGAACCAGCCGTCCTTGTTGCTGCTGGTCGTACCGGTCTTGCCCGCGACCGGGCGGCCGATGTCGGCGGCGCGCGCGGTGCCGGTGCTGACCGCGGTCTGGAGCAGGTCGGTCATCTCGGCGGCCACATAGGGAGCGACGAGGACGCGGCTGGTATCGACCTGGTGCTGGTAGATCACCTGGTTGTTCGCGACGACGCGGGTGATGCCATAGGGGGTGACGGCCACGCCCTTCTGCGCGACGCTGGCGAAGGCGCGGGTCATGTCGATCAGGCGGACGTCGGACGTGCCGAGCACCATCGAGGGGTGGGTGTTGACCGGGGTGGTGATACCGAAGCGGCGCGCCATGTCGGCGATCGATCCGAAGCCGATCTCCTGCCCCAGCTTCGCCGCGACGGTGTTGATCGAATAGGCAAAGGCGGTGCGCAGGTCGATCGCGCCGGAAAAGCGCCTTGAGGAGTTGCGCGGGCTCCAGCCATCGATGGTGATGGGTTCGTCGACGACCTGATCGTCGGGCTTCTTACCCGCCTCCAGCGCCGCCAGATAAACGAACAGCTTGAACGCCGATCCCGGCTGACGCGTCGCCTGCGTCGCACGGTTGTAGATGGACGAGACGTAATCCTTGCCGCCGACCATCGCGCGCACCTCGCCGCCACGATCGAGCGCGACGAGCGCGCCCTGCGCACCGGCGGGCGCGTTCTGGCGGATCGCGGCGTCGGCGGACCGCTGCATGCCGAGATCGAGCGTCGTCCATACGTCCAGGGGCTCGACGGTTTCGTCGATTAGCATCTCGAGCTGCGGAAGTGCCCAGTCGGTGAAGTAGCGGACGCTGTTCTGCATGGGTTCGGGCGCCAGCTTCACCGCGCGGATGTCCGATTCGTCGATCGCGTCGGCGCCGGGCACGCCCTGCTGCTTCATCAGGCGCAGCACGACGCGGCCGCGATCGACCGCGGCGCCGACGTCAGCGGTGGGGGAATAGTTGCTGGGCGCCTTTACGAGGCCGGCGATGATCGCGCTTTCGGACAGGGTCAGCGTCTGCGCCGGATGGCCGAAGAATTTGCGGCTGGCGGCGTCGATGCCGTAGGCGCCGCCGCCGAAATAGGCCTTGTTCAGATAGAGTTCGAGGATCTGGTCCTTGGTGAACTTGCGTTCGAGCGCCAGCGCCAGAATGCCCTCGCGCAGTTTGCGGCCATAGGAGCGGTTCGAGGTCAGGAAGACGTTGCGCGCCAGCTGCTGCGTCAGCGTGGAGACGCCAGCGACACGCTTGTCGCGTTGCAGGCTGACCTGAATGCCGCGCGCGACGCCGATCGGGTCGACGCCGATGTGGCTGCGGAAGCGCCGGTCCTCGACCGCGATCAGCGCGTCGCGCATGCCCGCCGGAATCTCGCTGTAGGGCAGCCACTCGCCATAGCTGGGGCCGAGCGAGGCGATCACCGTGCCGTCGGCGGCGTGGACGCGGATCATCTGGCCGTTGGGCGAGGATTTCAACTCGTCGAAGCTGGGGAGCGAGGATCGCGCGGTATAGACCGCGATCACCAGCGCCAGCGCGCCCAGCACGACCGCGCCTACGCCCAGGCCGATCGTCCATTTAAGGACGCGGCGCCAGCGGGGTGGCCTGGCCTTGCGGGGGGAGGGTCTCGATCGGGTCGCCATCGTGCGTGCTGAAGCGATTACGCGCTTAGCGAATCGTGAACAAGGGGAAGCGCGTCGCCCGCGCCACTGCGCGGACCAGCGGCGGGAGGGCGAGGGCGAGCAGGGGCGCGGCCAGCGGGGGCGCCTCCGCGACATGGCGAATCGCGCCGGCGACGGCGAGGGGGCGAAGTGCGGCGGTGGCGATGCGGTGTTGATAGTCTCGCGGGGGCACGCCGGCGATGATCGCCTGTGCCGCGAGTATGCCGGTGGCGATTGCGATGCCCATGCCTTCGCCCGCGAGCGAGGGGATGACGGCGGCCTGATCCCCGACGCGGTATGGACCGTCGCTGTCGCGCGCGCGCCAGCCGTAGGGAACGTTGGCGACGGCATCGATGGCCGCGCCGGCGGCAATGCGGCCGATGCGCTCGCCGAGATGGGGGTGGTCGCACGACAGGCGGTCGAGCAGCGCCGCCGGGCCGCCCGCCGCGGTCATGCGCGAGCGGCGCAGTGCGAGGCAGAGGTTGGCGCTGCCGTCCTCCTGCAAGGCTAGCCCGGCATAGCCGCCGTCGAACAGGTGCAGCTCGACCGCGTCGGCGACCAGCCGGGTGAGTGTTGGGCTGGCGGCGAGGCGGAGGCGCAGGCCGATGGCGGGATCGCTGACGTCATGGGGTCGCCCGACGCCGCGCACGTCGTGCTTGCCGGTGGCGAGGATGAGGGTTTCGGGAGTCAGGGTGGCGCCGTCGCCGAGCCGGACGTGACCGTCCTCGACCGCGCGGACAGTGACCCCGCGTTCGATGCCGTCGCCGACCTGCGCGCGCATGATGGCGTCGAGCCGGCGGCGCGAGACCGCGCGGGCCGGGGCGGGCAGGCGCGATTCGGCGCGGCGTTCGCCGGCGAACAGGCGGACACGGGTAACGGGGGCGGGGTTGAGGCTGTCGGCGGCGATGCCGAGCGATTCGAGCGTGGCGAGGGTGCGCCAGCTGAGGAAACCGCCGCACAGCGCGTCCTCATCCTCGCGGCTGCGCTCCAGCATGGTCGCCCGCACGCCCGCGCGCGCCAGCGTGATCGCGGCGGCGCAACCGGCGGGGCCGGCGCCCAGAGTGAGGGGTGGCATCAGCGGTGTTTCGCGACGCACAGGCGAAACGGGAAGGTGCGGTACACGCGCGCGCCGGTGACGCCGGCCTGTGCAAGGATCGGCGGCCATTCCTCCGGGCGATAGGATCGCGCGATCGAGAGGCGACCGTCGTGGCGGACGATCGGGTGCCAGCGCGCCAGCGACGCGAGCAGCGGGTAGCCATGATAGGCGAAGCCATGGCGGTGGAGGTCGTTGACCAGCCAGCCGTCGCGGGCGTGGGTGTCCATGAAGCGCAGGAAGGCGACGAGCTGATCGTGCGTCATGTGATGCGCGACGAGGCTGCTGACGATCACGTCCCACGGCTCGTCGGCGAGCGCAGCATAGTCGCCGGTCTGGTAGGCTATCGGTAGGTCGCCGGGCGTGCGGGCCCGTGCGGCGGGTGCGGCGTTGGGATTGAGATCCACGCCGACCAGATCGGCGGCGATCCCGCGCTTGGCCGCCCAGCGCGCGATCCGGCGCAGCATGTCGCCATCGCCGAAACCGACATCGAGCAGGCGGAAGGCGGGACGGTCACCGACCGCGCGCTCAAGGAACGCCAGCGTCGGGCGGGCGGCCATCGTCACCGTATTGACCTGTGCGAGGTCGGCGAGCACCGCCGCCAGCGTTTCGGCCGGCAGGTCGTCCGCGTCCATCAGCTCTTCGGCCACGGCGCGGACCGCCAGCGTCATCGCGCCGACCGGATCGCGAAGCCCTCGGCAGCGAGACCGGGGCCGAAGGCGAGTGCGATGCCGTGCTCGATATCGCGATCGAACAGCCGGGCGAGCACGAACATCAACGTCGCCGACGACATGTTGCCGTTGTCGGCCAGCACCGCGCGTGAATCGTCGAGCGCATCGGCAGGCAGCGCCAGTGCGCCGCCGACCGCGTCGAGGATCGACCGTCCGCCGGCATGGACCGCCCAGGCATCGACCGGGCGGCCCTCGGTGATCGCGGCGACGATGGCGGGATCGGCCAGCGCCTGCGCGATGCGGCCCGGCACTTCGCCCGACAAATGCATGGCGAAGCCGCGGTCGGTGATGTCCCAGCGGATCAGATGCGCCGAATCGGACAGGGCGGCGGCGAAGGGGCGTTCGATGGCGAGGCCGGTCGCTTCCGCGCTGACCAGCGCCGCAGCGGCGCCGTCGCCGAACTGGAGCATTGCCAGCAACGGTTCGAGCGCGGTGGCGGGTTGCAGGTGGAGGGTGGACAGCTCGACGGTGACGACCAGCACGCGCGCGGCGGGATCGGAGCGGACGATGTGGCGCGCGCTGCGGAGTGCGGCGACCGCGGCATAGCAGCCCATGAAGCCGACGAGCAGCCGTTCCACGTGGAGCGCGAGGCCGAGGCGTTGCGCAATGATCTGGTCGATGCCGGGCGCGACGAAGCCGGTGCAGCTGGCGACGACGAGGTGGGTGATTCCCGACAGGTCGACGCGCGTGCCGAGGTCGGCGATGGCGGCGAGCGCGAGATCGGGCGCGGCGTCGGCGTAGATCGCCATGCGCTGCGCGGTGCCGGGTAGCGGATCGATCGCGTAGAAGCCGCCGTCATCGACCGGCGAGCCGCCGGTGGCCTGACGGGGCAGGACGGACCAGCGGTGGCCGATGCCCGATCGTGCCGCCATCCGGTCGAAGAGCCGCCCTTCGCGCGGGTCGGCCAGCCGCGCCCGCGCCCATTCGACGAAGGCGGCGTGGATATCGTGGTCCGGCACCGCGGTGCCGATCGCGTTGATGTGGGCCGTGCGACCGGTCCCTTACGACTTCCAGGCCCAGTAGAGCTGGGCCGGGGGCACGTTCCACCACTCCATGTCGTGGTCGATGCGCTCGAAATGCGGCGCGACGAAATCGCGGACCTTCGGGCTGAACTGATAGATCAGGAAGGCGCCGCCGGGGCGGATGACGGTGTGGGTCGCGGCGGCGATCGCGGCGCCGACGCCGGGGGGAAGCGTCGAGAAGGGCAAGCCCGACAGGACATAATCCGCCTGCTCATGCCCGTGCGCGCGGACGATCTCGACCACGTCCGCCGCCGATCCCAGCACGGGCGAGAAGCGCGAATCGAGGAAGCCGGTGCGCAGATATTCGATGAAATCGGGGTTGGTATCGATGACGATCAGCTGCGCATCGGGCGCCATGCGATCGAGGATATGCTGGCAGAAGGTGCCGACGCCGGGGCCATATTCGACGAACACCTTGCAGGTCGCCCAGTCGACGCGATCGAGCATCTTGGCGATCAGCTTGTCGGACGAGGGGATGATCGATCCGACCATCACGGGGTGTTTCAGGAACCCCTTGAAAAACATGCCCCAGGGGGAGGGCCGGCCGGCGCCGCGCTTGCGCGATCGAGCCGCGGTGGTGGCCGAACTGTTCATCGATATTCCTGTCCACAAAGGCGAATTTGCCGGATGCGTCGCAATTTTGCCGGCAAGTTGCAAGCATTCGCGTTTGGAGGAAGCGCATTTGCGGCCAAAAGGTTGCGAGGCGGCAGGCGGCGCGGCACAGCGTCGCGGGTGATCGCACCGCCCGCCCCCAGCCCCTCACGCATCGACCGTCAGTTCGTGCTGATGTTCGCGGTGATGCTGACGATCGCGGCGGGGAATACCGCGCTGCAATCGGTGCTGCCGGCGCTCGGCCGCTCGCTGAAGGTGGCCGACAGCGCGGTGGCGGCGGCGTTTTCGGTGTCAGCCTTGATGTGGGTGGTGGCCGCGCCGTTCTGGGCCAACCGGTCGGACCGTTATGGCTGGCGGTCGATGGTGCTGCTGGGGCTGGCAGGGTTCACCGTGTCGCTGCTGGTCTGCGGGTTGTGCCTGATGGCGGGGATCAACGGCTGGCTGTCGGGCACCGCGGCGTTCGTCGCGTTCGTGGTGGGGCGAATGATCTACGGCAGCTTCGGCTCGGCCGCGCCGCCGGCGGTGCAGGCGATCGTCGCGGGATCGACGACGCGGGCGGAGCGGACACGCGCGCTGGCGCTGCTGGCGTCGGCGTTCGGACTGGGCACGATCCTGGGCCCGGCGGTCGCGCCTTATCTGGTGCTGGGGCATCTGGGCACGGTGCAGATCGGGCTGGCGGGGCCGGCGTTCTTCGCGACCGTCATCGGGCTTGCCATGTTCGTCGCGGTGCTGCGCATGCTGCCCGGTGACCACGGCGGCGGCGCGCACGGCGCGGCTTCGGCCTATCCGTCGATCGGCGGGCAGCCGACCGGCGCCAGCGTGACCGCGGCGACCGCCGACGACAGCGAGCGAGTCGGCTTCCTCGACCCGCGCATCCGCACGTGGATGGTGATCGGGCTGGTGATGGGCCATGCGCAGGCAATGGCGGGGCAGGCGATCGGCTTCCTCGTCATCGACCGGCTGGGCTTGCCGCCGGCCGAGGCGTTGCAGCCGACCGGTCTCGTGCTGATGATGGGGGCGGGGGCGGCGCTGCTGGTGCAGTGGGGGCTGATCCCGCTGCTCGACCTCAGCCCGCGGCGGCTGGCCATCATCGGGCTGGCGGTGGCGGCGGTCGGATGCGCGGCGACGGGGCTGGCGACGACGCTCTACGGCATCGCGCTCGGCTATGCGGTCGCGGCGATGGGGTTCGGTTTCGTGCGGCCGGGTTATACCGCGGGCGCATCGCTGGCCGTGGGGCAGGCGGCGCAGGGCTCGGTCGCGGGCAAGGTGACGTCGATCAACGGCGCGTCGTTCGTACTGGGCCCGTCGATCGGCATCGGGCTGTACGAACTGGCGCGGCCGCTGCCCTATCTGGTGGCGGCGGCCGCGCTGGTCCTGCTGTTCGCCTATACTGTCGTCAGTCTTCGCCCTTCGGCCCGCGCCCCTTGAGCGTGCCGGGCGCGATGAAGCCGATCGGCTGGATCGCCATCGAATCCTGCTTCAGCCGGTCCGACATCGCGCGATAGTCCTGCTCCATCTCGACCGTGACGGAGGCGCGCGAATCGCCCAGCGCTCGCTCGAAATCGGCCATCGTCACCGTCGTCGCGTCGATCGAGCGGCGCAGCGCGATCAGGCCGGCGCGGCGCACCACGTCCTCAAGGTCCGCACCGGTGTAGTGATCGGTACGCTCGGCGACGACATCCAGATCGACATCGTCGGCGAGCGGCATCTTCTGCGTCTGGATGCCGAGGATGCGGCGGCGGCCCGCGGCGTCGGGCACGCCGACGTAGATCAGTTCGTCGAAGCGGCCGGGGCGCAACAGCGCGGGGTCGATCATGTTCGGCCGGTTGGTGGCGCCGATGACAACGACTGACTGAAGCTCCTCCAGTCCGTCCATCTCGGCGAGGATGGTGTTCACCACCCGCTCGGTCACCTGCGGCTCGCCCATGCCGCCGCCGCGCGCGGGCACCAGCGAATCGAGTTCGTCGATAAAGATGACGCACGGCGCGACCTGGCGCGCGCGGGCGAACAGGCGGGCGATCTGCTGCTCGCTCTCGCCATACCATTTGGATAGCATGTCGCTCGCCTTGGTGGCGATGAAGTTCGACTCCGATTCGCGCGCGACCGCCTTCGCCAGCAAGGTCTTGCCGGTGCCGGGCGGGCCGTAGAGCAGGAAGCCCTTGGCCGGGCGGATGCCCATGCGGCGGAAGGCGTCGGGGTCCTTCAGCGGCAGCTCGACGCCCTCGCGCAGCCGTTCCTGCGCGTCGTCCAGTCCGCCGACATCGGCCCAGCGCACGGTCGGCGCCTGCACCATCACCTCGCGCATCGCCGACGGCTGCACGCGCTTCAGCGCTTCGAGGAAATCGTCGCGCGTGACCGACAGCGTGTCGAGCACCTCCGGCGGGATCGAGCGATCCTCCAGATTGAGCTTCGGCATGATGCGACGCACCGCCTCGATCGCAGCCTCGCGGGTCAGCGCGGCCATGTCGGCGCCGACGAAGCCATAGGTCGTGCGCGCCAGCTCGCCCAGATCGACGTCGGGCGCCAGCGGCATGCCGCGGGTGTGGATGCCGAGGATTTCGCGGCGGCCGCGCTCGTCCGGCACGCCGACGACGATCTCCCGGTCGAAGCGACCGGGACGGCGCAGCGCTTCGTCGATCGCCTCCGGCCGGTTGGTCGCGGCGATGATGACGACGTTGGCGCGCGCCTCCAGCCCGTCCATGATCGTCAGCAGCTGGGCGACGAGGCGCTTCTCCGCCTCGCCCGACACCTGCCCGCGCTTGGGCGCGATCGAATCGATCTCGTCGATGAAGACGATGGAGGGGGCGTTGGCGGCGGCTTCCTCGAACACGTCGCGCAGGCGCTTCTCCGATTCGCCGTACGCCGAGCCCATGATCTCGGGGCCGTTGATGAGGAAGAAGGACGCGTCCGATTCATTGGCGACCGCGCGGGCGAGCCGCGTCTTGCCAGTGCCGGGCGGCCCGTGGAGCAGCACCCCCTTGGGCGGATCGACGCCCAGCCGCTGGAAGAGTTCGGGATAGCGCAGCGGCAGCTCGACCATTTCGCGCAGCTGGTCGATCGTGCCGGCCATGCCGCCGATATCGTCATAGGTGACATCGGCGCGGCGTGATTCCTTGGGCTCCTCGTAATCGGCGCGAAGCTCGACCTCGGTGCCCTCGTCGAGATGGACGATGCCCTTCGGCACCGTCGACACCACGACCATGCGGATTTCCTGCAGCGCGTAGGCCGGGGCGTTCAGCATGCGTGAGACGTTAGGCGGCAGGTCGGCACCCGCCACGCGCTGCTGGCCGACGATGGCGACGGTGTCGCCCGCGCACATCGGGCGGTTGGCGAAGGTGCGTTTCAGCGCGCCGGGCTGACCCTGCAACCGCACGTTCTTGGCGGCGGGGGCGAAGACGACGCGGGCCGCGGGCTTCGATTCGGCGCGGCGCACCTCGACGAAATCGCCCGATCCCACGCCGGCATTGGCGCGTTGCAGGCCGTCGATGCGAACGATCTCCAGCCCCTCGTCCTCGGCATAGGGCAGGACGGCGGTGGCGGGAGTGGATCGCTTGCCGACGATCTCGATCACGTCGCCCTGGGTGACGCCCAGCGCCGACATCATCGTGCGGGGAAGGTGGGCGAGACCGCGTCCGCTGTCCTCGGGTCGGGAATTGGCGACCTGAAGCTTGCGCACCGGCTGTTCGTCGTCGGCCATCCCGTTCCTCTTTACACTGCCAGCGGTTATATCCGCGAAGCGCGTCAGATAGGGAGACGGTTCCACCGCTGCGAGGGGTGGCGCGCGGGCAAAAAAATGGCCGATCCCTGGGGACCGGCCTGGAAAGTTTTAGGAGAGGATGCCTGAAAGGCCTGCTCTATGTGCAGTGCAGCACGGATTGTTGCAAGTGCGAAAAGCAGGTTTCAAATTGCAACTTTTGCAATCGTATACCGAGTTGTCGCCCGGTTTTGACAATCGCCGGTGTTGCAGCGCATCATGACCGCCATGCGCAGGCTTCCTCCGCTCACCGCCATCGAGGCGTTCGTGCAGGTTGCCCGGCTGGGCTCGATCAAGGCCGCGGCTGAGGAACTGGCGCTATCGTCACCAGCGCTGAGCCGGCGCGTACAAGCGCTGGAGCGCTTCATCGGCAAGCCGCTGTTCGAACGCCGTCATCAAGCGCTGAAGCTGAATGCCGATGGCGAGCGGTTGCTCGCGGGTATCGCGCCGGCAATTGATACCATGTCCGATACGATCGAGGCGATGACGAGCGGGACGGAATTGCTGCGCCTGCGTCTTGGGGTGTTGCCGTTGTTCGCCAGCCAGCGGTTGCTGCCGCGACTGGGCGAGCTGAAGCGGCGCCACCCTGAATTCCACCTCGATATCGACACGGCTGGGCATGGCGTGACGCGGCTCGGCGACGGGCTGGATGCCGCCATCGTCGTAGCGCGGGAGATCGATCCGTTGCTCTATGCGCTGCGGCTGGATCGCAACCGCGTCTATGCGATCGGGCATCGCTCGCTGATCGAAGGCGCGGAGCCGACGATCGTGCCCGAGCAGATGGCCTCGCTGACCGCGCTGTTGCACCGCGACATGCCCGAGACGTTCATTCAGTGGCGCCGCGCGGCCGGGGTGCCCGACCTGGAGCCGGGCGCGATCGACTATTTCGATTCGGGGACGCTGATGCTGGAGGCAGCGGCGCAGGGGCTGGGCGTCGCCTTCATGCTGGAAGCGCATTACGAGGCGGCGCACGACGAGCGGCTGGTCCGCCTGTTCGATGTCGCGCCGGAGAGCGACTACAGCTATTGGTTCGTGTGCCGCCCGCGAGCGTTGCAGACGCGGCCGGTGAAGCTGTTTCATGACTGGTTGGTGGAGACGGTGGTCGTGGATTAGCAGCGCTAATCCGCGTCCCGACCACTGTCCCGGCCGGCGTGCGACGCACGACCGACGACGCGGCTTCGCCGCGGCGCCGACTTACGTCAGTTTCAAACAGCGCGGCGTGGCAAAGCCACGCCGTCGGTCGTCGCTTGGCGCGACGCCGGCCAGCGCGGCGTTGCAACGTCGATCAGCGCTGCTGATCGACTACGCCGCGCGCGCCTTCACGATCTTCCCCGGATTACGCGGCGGCTCGCCCTTCGGCAGCGCGTCGACATGCTCCATGCCTTCGGTCACTTCGCCCCAGACGGTGTACTGGCCGTCGAGGAAGGTCGCGTCGTCGAGGCAGATGAAGAACTGCGAATTCGCACTGTTCGGCGCCGAGGTGCGGGCCATCGAGCACACGCCGCGGGCGTGGCGCTCGCGGCTGAATTCGGCCTTCAGGTCAGGCAGCTTCGAGCCGCTGGTGCCGGTGCCGGTCGGGTCGCCGCCCTGCGCCATGAAGCCGTCGATGACGCGATGGAAGACGACGCCGTCGTAGAAGCCTTCGTTGGCGAGCGTGCCGATGCGCTCGACATGGCCGGGCGCGAGGTCGGGACGCAGGCGGATGGTGACGTCGCCGCCCTTGCCGTCGCCGGCATCGAGCGTGAAGGTCAGGGTCTGGAATGTATCGGCCACGCGGGGCTCCTTGGCAGTGATGGATTCCCCGCGGCCCTAGGCTCCTGCGGCGCGGCGTGCAAATTCCGCGCGGTTGGCAGCGCCGCCTTAGCCGCGTAGGGACCGCCCTTGCGCCGCGCAGCCACGGAGGGCCGGGACATGATCGATACCGACCAGCTGATTGACGCGCCCGCGACCGAACAGAGCGAGCTGGACGAGGACGACCGGCTGAAGCCCGAATTCGTCCGCGCGGTGCTGGATGCGGTGGCTGACGGCGACGTCGAGCGCGCGCGCGCGCTGGTCGAGCCGCTGCACCCGGCGGACATCGCCGATCTGTTCGAGCTGGTCGGGCACGAGCAGCGCTCCGGCCTCGCTCATGCGCTGCACGATCTGGTCGATGGCGACGTGTTTGCGGAGATGAACGATTACGTCCGCGAGGACCTGATCGACGCGCTGGAGCCGCAGGAGGTCGCCGACCTCGCAGCCGAACTCGATACCGACGACGCCGTCGCGATCATCGAGGACATGGACGCCGCGGACCAGCGCGAGGTGCTGCGCGCGATGGAGCCCGACGATCGCGCCGCGATCGAGGAGGCGCTGTCTTACCCCGAGGAATCCGCCGGCCGTTTGATGCAGCGCGAGCTGATCGCGGTGCCCGAGCATTGGAGCGTCGGCGACGTCATCAGCTATCTGCGCGGCAACGAGGAGCTGACGACCGATTTCTGGGAGATTTTCGTCGTCGATTCGCGGCACAAGCCGATCGGCACCTGCCAGCTGTCGTGGATCCTGCGTACACCGCGCGGCGTCGCCATCGCCGACGTCATGAAGCGCGAACAGACGCTGATCCCGGTCGATATGGACCAGGAAGAGGTCGCGCTGCGCTTCCAGAAATACGCGTTGATCTCCGCCGCCGTGGTGGACGGGTCGGGGCGCCTTGTCGGCATGATTACCGTCGACGACATGGTCCATATCATCCAGGAAGAAGCGGGCGAGGACGCACTGCTGCTGTCGGGTGCGGGCGACGGCGACATCAACGAGCCGATCCTGCTGACGGTACGCACGCGCCTGACGTGGCTGGTCGTCAACCTTGGCACCGCGATGATCGCGGCGTCGGTGGTGGGGGCGTTTCAAGGGCAGATCGCGCGCTACGCGCTGCTCGCGGTGCTGATGCCGATCGTGTCGGGGATGGGCGGCAATGCGGGGACGCAGACGCTGGCCGTCGTCGTCCGCGCGATTGCGACCAACCAGCTGACCGAATCGAACACGGTGCGCACGATCCTGCGCGAATTCCGGATCGCCATCGCCAACGGGGTGACGCTGGGACTGCTGATCGGGGCGGGGACCTATGTCATCTTCGGCAACGCCGACCTGTCGCTGGTCATCGCGATGGCGATGGTCATCAACAACATGATCGCCGGGCTGGCGGGTGTGCTGGTGCCGGTGACGCTGGACCGGATGCGGATCGACCCCGCGGTGTCGTCGGCGGTGTTCGTGACCACGCTGACCGATACCGGCGGGTTCCTGGCGTTCCTGGGCCTTGCGACCTTGTGGGGGCTGGGGGCCTGACCCACATCGGAGCGCATGCCGCTCCATCTGACCAAGGTCGCCTACGGGCTCGACAGCCTGGCCGCGCTCGACGAGCGGGTGCAGCAGCGGGCGGAGGAGGGGCGGTTCACGCCGACCACCCGTTATCTGCCCAAGCGCCATGCCGAGATGGCGGGCGGATCGCTCTACTGGATCGTCAAACACCAGCTGGTCGCCCGCTCGCCGCTGATCGGCTTCGGCGAGGAGGACGGCCGCGTCGCTATCGAGCTGGAGCCGCGGCTGATCCTCGTCCAGCCTCGGGGCAAGCGCGCGCATCAGGGCTGGCGCTATCTGGAGGACGCCGATGCGCCGATCGACATGGGCGGCGGGCTGGAGGGCGTGGCGCAAATGCCGCCGGCGCTGATCGGGCGGTTGAATGCGCTGATGCTGTTGTAAGCTACCCCACCGCCGCGCGATACGCCGCCAGCCCCTGCTCCAGATCCGCGATCAGGTCCGCCGCATCCTCCAGCCCGATGCTGAGCCGCACCAGCGCGCCGGTGCCGCGCCAGGGCACGGCGGTGCGGATGCGTTGTGGGTCGACGGGGATGGCGAGGCTTTCGAACCCGCCCCAGCTATAGCCGATACCGAACAGCTCCAGCGCGTCGATCAGCGCGGCGCGAGGGGCTTCGCCCGCGTCCGCCAGCTCGAATGCGAACAGTCCGGCGCCGCCGCGGAAATCGCGGTGGAAGATCGCGCTGCCCGGGCAATCGGCGAGCGCGGGGTGGAGCACGCGCGACACCTCGGGCCGCTCGGCCAGCCAGCGTGCGATAGCGAGCGCGCTCTCCGCATGGCGATCAAGCCGCAGCGCCATCGTGCGAAGTCCGCGCGACGCCAGCCACGCATCGTCGGGCGATACCGTCTGACCGAGCTGGAAGCTGACGTCGCGCAGCGCGGGCCAGTGAGCTGCCGTGCTCGTCACCGATCCCATCATGACGTCGGAATGGCCGGAGATGTATTTGGTGCAGGCGAGGATCGACAGGTCCACGCCCAGCGCCAGCGCCGGCAGCCTGAGCGGCGTCGCCCAGGTGTTGTCGAGCAACGTGACGATCCCGCGCTCCCGCGCGATCGCGGTGATGGCGGGAATGTCCTGCACCTCGAAGGTCAGGCTGCCGGGGCTTTCGAGGAAGATCGCTTTCGTCGCCGGCCCGATCAGGTTGGCGATGCCCGAGCCGATCATCGGATCGAAGAAGCGCGTGGTGATTCCCATCCGCTTCAGCAGGCCGTTCGCGAGGTTGCGGGTCGGATCATAGACGCTGTCCACCAGCAGCAGCTCGTCGCCAGGCGAGAGGACGGCGAGTAGCGCGGCGGCGATGGCGGCGACGCCGCTGGGGTAGAGGAAGGTCGCCTCCGCCCCCGGCTCCAGCTCGGTCAGCGCGTCGGCGAGGCTCCACTGTGTCGGCGTACCGCGACGGCCGTAGAACAGCCGGTGATGCGTGTCGCGCCCGCCGGACGCGCGCAGCGACGCGACCGAATCATAGAGGATGGTCGAGGCGCGCCACACCGGCGGGCTGACGATGCCCTGCGTCCATTCGGGGCGGCGCCCGCCGTGGACGACGCGGGTGCCGTCGCCCTTGCCGTGCTCGCTCATGCGCCGGTCTCCTTCGGGGCTGTGGGGTGGCTGCCCCATTCGGTCCAGCTGCCGTCGTAGAGCGGCACGTCGCGGCCGAGGCGGTGGAGTGCCAGCACCAGATTGGCGGCGGTGACGCCCGAGCCGCAGGTGGCGACGATCTGTCGGTCGATGTCGACGTTGGCGGCTGCGAGTTCTTCGCGCAGCGCATCGTCTGGTTTCAGGCGGCCATCGGCGTCGAACAGGCGCGCGTAATGGAGGTTGGTCGATCCCGGAATGTGGCCCGGGACGACGCCGGCGCGTGGCTCCGGCTCGGCACCGGCGAAGCGGGCCGGGCTGCGCGCATCGACGATCTGCGCATCGGTCGACGTCATGGCGGCGAGGTCGCGGACGCCGGTGCCGTCGTAGCGGGGCGTGAAGGTCGCCGACGCAGGGGTGGCGATGCCGCTCTCGATCGGGCGACTATCGGCGCGCCATGCGCCGAGGCCGCCGTCGAGAATGCGGACGTCGCGCGCGCCCATCGTCCGCAGCGCCCACCAGATCCGCGCCGATGTGTGGAGCGGCGAATCGTCGTAGAGGACGATCGTATCGCCTTCGGTCACGCCGAGCGCGCCCATGCGCTGCGCGAAGGCATCGGGCGTCGCGAGGTTGCCGTCAGCGCCGTTTAGGCTGGCGAGATCGAGGAAGATCGCGCCCGGAATATGGGCGGCATCATGCTCCGCGCGGGCGTCGCGATCATGTTCGGGCAGGAACCAGGTCGCGTCGAGGATGCGGGCGTCGGGCAACGCCGCAAGGTGGGCGGGCGTCATCAGGACGGTGTCGGTAGCCATCGGTCAGCCTCCGCTACGGGCGAATGTTGAGAAAGTTGAGACGTGCGAGCGGATCGTGCGTCATCAAGGTCACGATCGCGAATGCCCCGGCGGTAGCGGCACGAAAGGCGGGACCGCGCGCGTGCCGCTCGCGATGTTCAACCAATCGGTTGAGCGTGAATGTTGAGACGAAAACACGTGCGATTTCCCTCGTGAAACGGTCCTGAAGCTCAACAGGTTGGTTGAGCGTCGCGGACGCTGTCGGGGTTAGCAGGTGGACGGGATGTAGGACAGGTTGCTAATTATCAGGCGGTGGTGCGTGTCGCTTTAGGCTCCTGCCTGCGCGGGGGCACCGGGGGCACCGGGGTGGCGGTGTGGCCACACGCGGGTGCAATCCGATGGGTTCACGACTACATGGGCGGCCATGACCCCGCTTCATCTTGGCCAGTCCAGTAGCCTGCCCGCATCTCCGCAAGCCGCGGTGCTCGACTATGTGCCCAATCCGCGCGCCGGCACCGCCTATCTGGTGCGCTTTGCTGTGCCCGAATTTACCTCGCTCTGTCCGGTCACCGGCCAGCCCGACTTCGCGCATCTCGTAATCGACTATGTGCCCGGCGCGACGATCGTCGAATCCAAGTCGCTGAAGCTGTTCCTGGGTGCCTTCCGCAACCACGCCGCCTTCCATGAGGATTGCACGGTCGGCATAGGCCAGCGGCTGGTGGACGAGATGGCGCCGCAGTGGCTGCGCATCGGTGGGTACTGGTATCCGCGTGGCGGCATACCGATCGACGTGTTCTGGCAGACCGGTGCGCTACCGACAGGCGTCTGGGTCCCGGATCAAGGCGTTTCGTCGTACCGCGGGCGCGGCTAAACGAATATTCATGTTGCGGTGCAGCGCAAACGCAACCATCCTTAACATCTGGCGTTATGAGTCGGTTGGTCGGTCCGCGGCCATTGTTCATATTGCATGTGCTAAGGACGATGATGGATACGAAGGTGTCAGCCCCGGTCGATCATGTCGCGCTGATCGGTAATTATCTGCCGCGGAAATGCGGCATCGCTACCTTTACTACCGATACGCGCACGGCGCTGGCCGAACGCTTTCCCGGCATGCGGATCGATACCTGGGCGATGGACGATCATCCCGGTCGTTACGATTATCCGCGCGAAGTCACCGGCACGATCGCGCAGAACGATTTGAATTCCTACCTCCATGCTGCCCGCGCGATCGAGGCGAGCGGTGCCAAGGCGCTGTGGATTCAGCACGAATACGGCATCTTCGGCGGCAAGGCTGGCGATCACATCCTCGCGCTGATGAATCGGGTGACCATTCCCGTCGTCGTGACGCTGCACACCATCCTCGAAAAGCCGAGCGCCGACGAGCGCCGCGTGATGGAGGCGATCCTGCGTCGGGCCTCGCGCGTCATCGTCATGGCCGATCTCGGCCGCGACATTCTGCTGCGCGTCTATGGCGCCAGCGCGCGGATGATCGAGATGATCCCGCACGGCGTGCCCGATCGCCCACTGATCGACCCCGACACGCTGAAGGGCGCGTTCGGCTGGGTCGGGCGCAAGGTCATCTTCACCTTCGGCCTGCTGGCGCCGAACAAGGGGATCGAGACGATCATCTCGGCGATGCCCGCGGTGGTCGAGAAGCATCCGTCGGCGCTCTACGTCGTGCTCGGCGCGACGCATCCCAATCTCGTCGCCCATGAGGGCGAGGCCTACCGCGACCGGCTGAAGGCGCTGGCCGATACGCTGGGCGTCGCCAGTTCGGTGCAGTTCCTCGACGGGTTCATCGAGCATGACGAATTGCTCGACTATCTGCAGGCCGCCGACATCTATGCGACGCCGTATCTGAACCCGTGGCAGATCACGAGCGGGACGCTGTCCTATGCGGTCGGCGTCGGCAAGGCGGTGATCTCCACGCCTTATGTCCACGCGACCGAGATACTGGCGGATGGGCATGGTGTGCTCGTCGAGTTCGGCGATTCGGCAGCGTTCGCGCGGGAGATTTCGGCGCTGCTGTCCAACGACGGTAACCGCCAGCGCTTGTCGGCGCGCGCCTATGCCCGCGGTCGCACGATGATCTGGTCGCGGTACTCCGAACATGGCGTCGCCGTCATCGCCGCCGCCGTGGCGGAGCGCCCGCGCCGTCTGGCGACGCATGCGCCGTCGCCGGCGCCGCTGGTTCCGCAGATCGCCGCCGTCGAGCGGATGAGCGATTCGACCGGCATGCTCCAGCATTCGATCTATTCGGTACCCGACCGTCGCCATGGCTATTGCATCGACGACAATGCCCGCGCGCTGATCCTGATGACGCAGGTCGATCATCTCGATGCCGACGTGCGCGACAAGTGGACGACGATCTACGGCGCATTCGTCCAGCATGCGTGGAATCCGGACAAGCGCCGCTTCCGTAACTTCATGAACTTCGACCGCAGCTGGTGCGAGGAGACGGGGTCGGAGGATTCGAACGGCCGCGCGCTCTGGTCGCTCGGCGTGACCGCGCGCGACGCGCGCGTGCACAAGCACCGCGACTGGGCGGGGCGTTTGTTCGACGAAACGGCGAGCCTGGCGTTCGAGCTCGGCAGCCCGCGCGCGCATGCCTTCGCGATGCTCGGCGCGGCTGCGATGCTGGAGGCACATCCCGATCACGGTCTGTCGAAGACGATCCTGTCGCGGTTCGGCGAGGAGCTGGTCGCGCTGCTCGATCGCGCGCGCCGGCCGGAGTGGAGCTGGTTCGAGATCGTGCTGGCGTATGACAACGCCCGCCTGCCTGAAGCGCTGATTCGCGCCGGCATGGCGCTGCGCCGCGACGATTTCATCGCGACCGGTGTCGAGACACTGGAATGGATATCGCGCGTGCAGAGCGCGCCCGACGGGCGCTTCCGCGCGGTCGGATCAGAGAGTTTCGGCAACATCTATGCCGCGCCGATGCAATTCGACCAGCAGCCGCTCGAGGCGCAGGCGCAGGTCGATGCCTGTTGCGCCGCCTATGATGCGACGCGCGATCGCCGCTGGGTGGCCGAGGCGGAGCGCGCCTATGGCTGGTATCTCGGCGCCAACGACCTCGACATGCCGGTGTCGAGCGGTGCCGACGGCGGTTGCTTCGACGGGTTGCAGCCCGGCGGGCTCAACCGGAACCAGGGGGCGGAGTCGATCCTCGCGCTCCAGTTGGCGTCCTGTGCGATTTCGGCCCTTTCAAATCGGGCCGGAACCGTGGCAGGGCAGACCGACGCCGCCGCTGCCGCCTGAACGACGCGGTCATCCCGACTCTGATCCCGTTCCGGGGGGAACGCATGCTCGACCTTTTCGTCCACCCGCTGCGGCTGCATGCCGATCCTTCCCGCGTCGTCGTACGCCCGTTCCACATCGCCTGGGCGAGCGGCAACGGCGGTGCGCCCAGCCGTAGCGAGCGGCTGGTACGCCAGGTGCTGGCGATGAGCCCGCAGGATACGCGCGCGCAGCTGGAAACCGTGCTCAAGGATTTCGAGGCGCGCCACTGGCAGACGCGGCGCGTGTTCATGACGCGCTACGACGAGATCGAAGCGCAGCTCGGCCTCGACGGCAGCACGATCGGCGACGAGAAGCGCCAGCTGATCGGCGCCTATTTCTGCCACGAGTATAGCTATGCCGCCGCGGCGCTGATGAACCCCAGCGTGGTGCCGCATTTCGATCAGACCGGCATGCCGGACGGATCGATGCGCATCCTGATGTCGATGCGCGCGGTGGGTGAGGGGCACATCAGCTCCGTCGCGTTCCGCGAAGGCATCATCACCGACCATAACGAGATGAAGCTGGCGCCCGAGCCGCCCTTCGCCACTGCCGCCGACGCGGTGGGCGACGAGGAGGAGATGCCGGTCGGGCCGGTCACCGTCTATCGCCACCGCGACTCGACCCTGTCGGGCACGGTAATCTTCCCGATCACCGAGCAGCAGTCGAAGGGACTGGAGGATCTGCGCCTCGTCCACTTCACACACGACGATGGCGAGAAGGAGTGGATCGGCACCTACACCGCCTACAACGGCGCATCGATCCAGTCGGAGATGATGCGGACGAAGGATTTCCGCGCGTTCGATCTGGTGCCGATGTCGGGCGCGGCCAGCCGCAACAAGGGCATGGCGCTGTTCCCGCGCAAGGTCGGCGGCCGCTACATGATGATCGGCCGGCAGGATGGGCAGAACATCTTCATCATCGACTCCGACCGGCTGGATCATTGGGACGAGGGGCAGCTGCTGCTCGAGCCCAAATATCCGTGGGAACTGGTGCAGATGGGCAATTGCGGTCCGCCGATCGAAACGGACGCGGGCTGGATCCTGCTGACCCACGGCGTCGGTGCGATGCGCAAATATTCGATCGGCGCCGCGCTGCTCGACAAGGACGACCCGACCAAGGTGATCGGGCGGACGAAGGAGCCGATCCTGGCCGCCGCGGACCAGGACCGCGAAGGCTATGTGCCCAACGTGGTCTACACCTGTGGCGCAGTGCGGCAGGGCGATTCGCTGTTCATCCCCTACGGAATCGCGGACAGTTCGATCGGCTTTGCTTTCGTGGAAATCGACAAGCTGATCGCGACGATGCGCTGAGGCGCAGGCGCGGCGACGCCCGCGCCGGTGCGGCACCGCCGCAGCGCCTCGGCCGGCCGGCAGGTCGGCTTCGCCGAACCTGTCCGACGTTGTGCCGGCGGCTTTGCCGTCGGCCGGATGCGCGGCCCGAAAAAGGGCAGTGCTTCGACAAGCTCAGCACGAACGAGCGGGTTACCGATAGGTCGCGATGTCGTCGGTCGGCGCATCGATTGGCGGAGCAGGCGGGGCAGTGCGAACCATCGTCCGCGTCATGCGATAGACGATGGCGATCAGCGCGAAGAACAGCAGCGGCGCCAGCCACATCGCGACCCCGGCGAAGCCGTCGCCCATCACCGCGAGCGGCGCGTCGTTCGGCGGCACCGGCGACGCGCGGTTGGCCCAGGCGAGGATGCCAGCGAAGGCGACGCCGAACAGGCTTTCCCCCACGATTAGCCCGGTCGCCGCCAGCACGCCCATGCGCTCGGCGAATTCGGGGTTGGCGCTGCGAGCGGCCCAGCGGTTGTAGACATGGCCGATCACCGCGCCGATCGGGATCAGCAGAGTCAGGCCCATCGGCAGGTAGATGCCCATCCCGACCGCCAGCGGCGGCAGGCGCATCCTGCCCGAGCGCCCCATCAGTTCGTCGAGGGCGATCACGATCACGCCGATGCCCGCGCCGATCGCGATCAGGCTCCAGTCGATGTCGCCGCCCAGCACGCCCTTCGCCAGCGAGGAGATCAGCGCCGCCTGCGGGGCCGACAGCGCATTGGGGCCGGCGCCCGGCATGCCGACGAAGCCCAGCGTGTTCTTGAGGAGATCGAGCACCAGCGGAATCGCGAGCGATCCGAAGACGACGCCCATCACCAGCGCGACCTGCTGCTTCCACGGCGTTGCGCCGACGAGCTGACCGGTCTTCAGATCCTGCAGATTGTCGTTCGAGATCGTCGCGATCGAGAAGATGATCGCGGTGACGAACAGTGCATAGGCGACCAATGCGTTGGTGTCGGCCGGCGCGCCGCCGT
Organism: Sphingomonas sp. RS2018; assembly: GCF_054489605.1. Lineage (NCBI taxonomy): Bacteria > Pseudomonadati > Pseudomonadota > Alphaproteobacteria > Sphingomonadales > Sphingomonadaceae > Sphingomonas > Sphingomonas sp. RS2018. Next base: position 191,503 of record NZ_JBTMWL010000001.1, on the reverse strand, counting down.
GACCGAATACCAGCACCAGCAAGAGCGAGGCGCCGAGCACCGCGAGGATGCCGACACCCGACACCGGCGAATTCGACGCACCGATCAACCCGGCCATATAGCCGCACACCGCCGCGATCAGCACGCCGACGATCAGGATATAGAGCAGCGAGCCGATGACGACGCTCGCCGCCTGCGCCGGGCCGCCGGTGGCGAAACTCCACAACAGCCACGCGACCGGCACCAATGTCGCCGCTACTGCGCCCGCGACGATGCCGATGGGCAGGTCGCGCTCGCTGAGTTCCAGCACGCCGCCGCCCGATCGCGCACGCGACGCCGCCAGTGCCGAGCGCAGTCCCGACAGGATCGGGCCGATGATGCGCACCAACGACCAGATCGCGGCGACGCCGATCGTGCCGGCGCCGATGAAGCGCACCTGCCCCCGGAACGTGCCGCTGACCACCGCGTCGATGCCGGAGGAGAAATCCGCGCCGCTGGCGAACCACGGCACCAGCACCGTCCACGACACCAGCATGCCGAGAAACATCGCCGCGCCCACCGACAGCCCGACGAGGTGGCCGACACCGATCAGGAGCATCGACCAGCTGGTGGCGAAGCCGGTCGCGGTGCCGCCGATCGCGACGTTGCGCCCCGCCTCCTCCGACACGAAGCGCATCTTCGCCAGCAGCGCGAAGCCACCCGAGAACAGGCTGCCGAGCGTCAGGATGCGCAGGCCCCGCGCATTCTCCGCGCCGCCGCCGGCCGCGCTGGCGCCGACCTTCAGCACCTCCGCCGCGGCGACGCCTTCGGGATAGGGCAGTGTCGACCCGGTCACCAGCGCGCGGCGCAGCGGCACCGAGAACATCACGCCCAGCACGCCGCCCGTCACGCAGACGGCGACGGTCGTCCAATAGGGAAAGCCCGTCCACCAGCCGACCATGATAAGGCCGGGCAGCACGAACACGATGGCCGCCAGAGTGCCCGCCGCCGACGCGATCGTCTGGACGATGTTGTTCTCGAGAATGTTGTCGCCCTTCAGCGCGCGCAGGATCGCCATCGAGACGACCGCGGCGGGGATCGACGTCGCGAAGGTCAGCCCGACCTTCAACCCGGCGTAGACGTTCGCCGCGGTGAACAGCATCGTGATGATCGCCCCGAGCACGATCCCGCGGATCGTCAGTTCGGGCATTGTCGTGGGCGGGGCGGTACGGATGTCGGACATGGGCCCGAGAGTGGCACGGTTCGGCCGCGACCAACAAGGGGCGACGGGACGCTCGCAAAGGCCGGACGCGCGGCGTGGAGGCTGCGGACCGGGAGCAGCAGGGGGGCGAAATGGCCGACGACCACTATGTCTATGACGAGGACAGCGGCGAATGGATGTCGGCCGCCGAGCTGGCCGCGAAACAGACGGGGGCGGGGCAGGTCGAGGTGCGCGATGCGGTCGGCAACCTGCTGGCCGATGGCGACCAGGTGACGCTCATCAAGGATCTCGAGGTCAAGGGTGCCGGCCAGACGCTGAAGCGCGGCACGCTCATCAAGTCGATCCGGCTGACCGGCGACGCGCAGGAGATCGACTGCCGCTACGAGGGGATCAAGGGCCTCGTGCTGCGCGCCGAGTTCGTCCGCAAGCGCTAATGGCCCGCCCCCGGCCCGCCATGCCGTCCGCGGCGGCGATCCTGGCGCTGGCGGATGCGGAGGGGCGGCTGGAGGTGCGGGTTTCTCCGGGCGCCTCGGCCGATGCGATCACGCTACCCATCTCGGGTGGCGCCCTTGCCGTACGGACTACCGCGCCGCCGGAGGACGGCAAGGCGAATGCGGCGGTGCTGCGGCTGCTCGCCAAGGCGCTTGGTCGGCCGGTGTCGTCGCTGGAGTTGGTGCGCGGTGCGGCGAGCCGGACGAAGGTCATCCGGATCGGGTCGTAACGTTTTCAAAAAACGGTGGCGCACCCGACTGGATTCGAACCAGTGGCCTCTGCCTTCGGAGGGCAGCGCTCTATCCAGCTGAGCTACGGGTGCCGGCGCGAGAGGGGACTAGCAGTGGCGGGGGCGGTGCGCCAGCCCCTTCGCATCGTCCGGGTCAGGCGACCGCGTCGAGGCCATCGAGATAGCGTTCGGCGTCGAGTGCGGCCTGGCAGCCGCTGGCGGCGCTGGTGACGGCCTGGCGGTAGATCTGGTCCTGCACGTCGCCCGCGGCGAAGACGCCCATGACGCTGGTCTCGGTCTGCTGGTGGCCGCGGCCGCCGCGGGTCAGGACATAGCCGTTGTCCATGTCGAGCTGTCCCGCGAAGATGTCGGTGTTGGGCTTGTGCCCGATCGCGATGAAGACGCCGGTGACGGACAGCTCGTCGGTCGTGCCGCTATCCACGTCGCGCAGGCGCAGGCCGGTGACGCCCGAGGCATCGCCCAGCACCTCGTCCAGCGTGGTGTTCCAGCGGATACTGATCTTCCCCGCCTTCACCTTCTCGGCGACCTTGTCGTGCAGGATCTTCTCGCCGCGGAAGCGGTCGCGGCGGTGGATCATCGTGACGTGGCCGGCGATGTTCGAGAGGTAGAGCGCCTCCTCCAGCGCGGTGTTGCCGCCGCCGACGACGGCGATCGGCTGGCCACGGAAGAAGAAGCCGTCGCACGTCGCGCAGGCGGACACGCCCTTGCCCATGAACGCGGCCTCGCTCTCCAAACCGATATATTGCGCCGAGGCGCCGGTCGCGACGATCAGCGCGTCGCAGGTGTAGGTGTCGGCATCGCCGGTTAGCGTGAACGGGCGCTTCAACAGGTCGACGGCGTTGATGTGGTCGAAGATCGTCTCGGTGCCGAAGCGGTCGCTGTGCTTCGCGAACCGGTCCATCAGTTCGGGCCCCTGCACGCCGTCGGCGTCCGCCGGCCAGTTGTCGACGTCGGTCGTGGTGGTCAGCTGGCCGCCGGGCGCGACGCCGGTCAGCAGCACCGGCTTCAGATTGGCGCGGGCGGCATAGACGGCGGCGGTGTGGCCGGCGGGGCCGGAGCCGAGGATCAGCAACTGGACGTGACGCATGGACTTCGGGCTTCTTTCAGGAGGGTCGCGGGCTATGTCGCGTGGAGATGGGCCGGGTTCAAGCCCGCGCAGGGGCGGGCGCGGGCGTCTTGGGTTTGAAAGCGCACAGATCGGCGACGACGCAGCGCCAGCATTCCGGGCGCCGCGCCTTGCAGGTGTAGCGGCCGTGCAGGATCAGCCAGTGGTGGGCGTGGAGCCGGAACGGCCGGGGAACGCGCTTGTCGAGCTTCAGTTCGACCGCCAGCGGATCCTTGCCGCGGGCCAGGCCGGTGCGGTTGCCGAGGCGGAAGATGTGGGTGTCGACGGCGAAGGTCTCTTCACCAAACGCGGTGTTGAGCACGACGTTGGCGGTCTTGCGACCGACGCCGGGCAGCGCCTCCAGCTCGGCCCGGGTGCGCGGCACCTCGCCGCCGTGGTCGCGGATCAGCGCTTCGCTCAGTGCCAGCACGTTCTTCGCCTTGGTGTTGTTGAAGTTGATCGTGGCGACGTATTCGCGGATCGCGTCGAGGCCGAGCGCCGCCATCTTCTCGGGCGTGTCGGCGACGCGGAACAGCGCGCGCGTCGCCTTGTTCACGCCGGCGTCGGTCATCTGCGCCGAGAGTACCACCGCGACGAGCAGCGTGAAGGCGTTGACGTATTCCAGCTCGGTCTGCGGATGCGGATCGTCGGCCGCGAGACGCGCGAAGAATTCGACGATCTGGTCCTTCGTCACACCCCCAGCACCTCGCGCATCGCGTAGCGGCCGGGGGGCTGCTGCGCGAGCCAGAGGGCGGCGCGGATGGCGCCGCGCGCGAAGATCGTGCGGCTGTCGGCGCGGTGGACGAGCTCGATGCGCTCGCCCTCGCCCGCCAGGACGACGCTGTGATCGCCGACGACCGAGCCGCCGCGCAACGCCGCGAAGCCGATCGTCCCCTCCGACCGCGCGCCGGTCACCCCGGCGCGGTCGTAGACGGCATTGTCGGCGAGGGTGACGCCGCGCCCCTCCGCCGCCGCTGCGCCGAGCAACAGCGCGGTGCCCGACGGCGCGTCGAGCTTGTGCCGGTGATGCATCTCGACCACCTCGATATCCCAGTCGACGTCGAGCCGCGCCGCCGCCTCCCGCACCAGTTGCGCGAGCAGGGTGACGCCGAGCGAGGTGTTGCCGGTCTGCAGGACCGCGATGTCCTGCGCCGCGTCGTCGATCAGCGCATGGTGACGTTCAGTCAGGCCGGTGGTGCCGATAACGATCGGCGTCCGCGCGGCGCGGGCGGCGGCGATATGCGCCTCGACCGCGCTGGCCGTCGAGAAATCGACCAGCACGTCGGCGATGACGGCGAGCGGCGCCGGATCGTCGGTCGAGTCCGCACCGCCGGCATGGCGCGCGCCGGTGCCGGCCAGCTCGGCGGCGATCGCCTGTCCCATGCGGCCGTGGCTGCCGTAGATGCCGATCGCGGTCATGCGAGCGTGGTTCCTGTCATGCCATCTGCCACGCGAATGTTGAGAAAGTTGAGACGTGCGGCGGGATCAAACGTCACGAAGGTCATGGGTACGCGTGGCCGCGGGCTGGCGGGGCAGAAGGCGTGATCGGTCATGCCGCCTCCTGTCGCACAAGTGGGCGGGCGTAGGACAGGGGGCGTGTGCGCAGAGCGGCTTTCCATCGTAAATCTTCAACCTATGATACTCGCTCCCGCGATTTGAGAAGGCCATGATGATGCTTGCTCGCTGCCGGCTGTTTCCAATCGCCCTCGCCTTGGTTTCGACGGCGGGTGCCAGCGTCGCGCAAACCGCGCGCCCGGCCGATCCGCCGGTGCTGGGGCCAAAGCCGTTCGTCGATTACTTCCGACCGATCCCGACGCGGAGCGTGCTGTCCGCCAGCGTCTGGGGCGCCGCGAGCGTCGGCCCGCGCGACACGGCCAACGGGCTGGAAGACGCGACGATGACGCGGTGGAACTACTGGGACGGACAGATCCTGAAGGGGCCGGACGGGCGCTATCATATGTTCGCCAGCCGCTGGGGCCAGGCGCTCGGGCATAAGGCGTGGGGGCAGTCGCTCGCGGTGCGCGCGGTCAGCCGCTCGCTTTACGGGCCGTATCGCGACACCGGGCTGATGTGGCCGCGCGACGAAGGCGGCAAGGGCCACAACGTCAACGCGCTGCGCCTGCCCGATGGCCGCTATGCCGTGGTGGTGAGCGAGACGCGCAACGGCGACGTCTTCACGTCGCGCTCGATCGAAGGGCCGTGGCGGCGGCTCGGCAGCATCGCGGTGGACCAGAGCGCGTTCCGATCGGTCAAGACGCCCGGCGACCGGCAGGATACGGCCGAGCTGAAACCGTGGAAGGCCTCCAACGTCAGCCTGACCGCGCGACCCGACGGCGGGTTCGAGATCATCCAGCGTTCCGGGCAGGTGCTGGTCAGCAAAGCGGGCATCCTCGGCCCCTATCGCGTGATGGGCGACAGCATCTACCGCGACCTGCCCGGCCTGCCGCAGACCAACATGCGCGCGTACGAAGACCCGGTGATCTGGCACAGCGGCGGCTGGTATCACGTCATCGTCAATCACTGGCGCGCGCGGCGGGCGTATCACCTGATCTCGCGCGACGGTGTCACGGGATGGCGGATGCAGGGGCTGGCCTTCGAACCGGGCGCCGACTTCATCCGGCATGCGAACGGCGTCGTGAACCACTGGTACAAGCTGGAACGACCCGGCGTCGTGATAGAGAAGGGGCATGTCGTGGCGGTCAGCTTCTCGGTCGTCGATGTGGCGAAGGAGGACCAGCGCGGGAACGACGGGCATGGTAGCAAGGTGATCGTCGTGCCGTTCGACGGCGCGGCGATGGACCGCGATCTGGCGCGGGTGGATGGGTAAGCATGCGCGTTCTTGTGTGAGATCCGCCAGTCGCCGCTTTCCGTCCCCGGGTCGTCGCCGTACCTTCGGCGCATGACCGACATTCGCAACATCATCGTTCTGACCGGAGCCGGCATTTCCGCCGAGAGCGGGATCGCGACCTTTCGGGGGCCAGGCGGGTTGTGGGCGGGGCATCGCGTCGAGGATGTGTGTACGCCCGAGGCCTTGGCGCACGATGCTGCGCTGGTGCACCGGTTTTATGATTTGCGGCGGGCGGCGTTGGGCGACGTGGTGCCGAATGCGGCGCATGTGGCGCTCGCACGGCTGGATGCTGCCTGGGCGGGCGAGCTGCTGATCGTGACGCAGAATGTCGACGACTTGCACGAGCGGGCTGGGGCGACGCGGTTGCTGCACATGCATGGCGAGCTGAACTCGGCGTTGTGCGCAGTGTGCGGGACGCGTGCGGAATGGCGCGGGAGCCTGCCGCCGGGGAGCCTGTGTCCGGACTGCGGGGCGGCGGCGCTGCGGCCCGATATCGTGTTCTTCGGGGAGATGCCGTACGCGATGGAGCGGATCGAGGCGGCGATGGCGACGGCCGATCTGTTCGTGTCGATCGGGACGTCGGGCGCGGTCTATCCGGCCGCCGGATTCGTGCGGACGGCGCGGTGGCATGGGGCGGCGACACTGGAGATGAACCTCGATCCGTCGGATGGCAGCGTGCTTTTCGACGAGTGTCGCATGGGGCCGGCGAGCGTGCTGGTGCCGCAGTGGGTCGACGAGATGCTGGCGGTTTGAACGCAAGCGGCAGGAGGTGCGACGGGCGCGTCTTTGCTATCATGACGTCATGACCGACGATCGCCATCTGCTTCATCCGTCCCCGCTAGGCGCGCTGACCCTCGTCGCCGACGACCACGGCCTGGTCGCGGTGCTATGGCCGGAGGATCCGCCGACGCGGGTGCAACGGGCGGTGTCGCGCGAGGGTCACGACGATCCGGTGCTGCGCGAGACGGCGCGGCAGCTGGACGCGTATTTCGGCGGAGAGTTGCAAGCGTTCGACCTGCCGCTGGCGTGGCGGGGAACCGAGTTTCAGCGCGCGGTGTGGGCGGCCTTGCTGGCGATCCCCTATGGCGAGACGCGCAGCTATGCCGACATCGCGCAGGCGATCGGGCGTCCCTCTGCGATGCGCGCGGTGGGGGCGGCGAACGGGCGAAACCCGATCTCGATCGTTGCGCCGTGCCATCGGGTGATCGGGGCGGGCGGGGCGTTGACGGGGTTTGCGGGTGGGCTCGAGGCGAAGCGGTGGTTGTTGGGGTTGGAGGGCGCGCAACATACCCTCCGCTCGTTCTGAGCGACGTCGAAGGACCGGTCTTCGATCCGCATACGCGGCGTACGCGGCACGAAGTACGGTGCTTCGACAAGCTCAGCACGAACGGTGTTGATCACCCAACTTTCGCAAGCGCCTCCGCGATCAGGCGGCGGGAGTTGGGGATGCCGTATAGCTTGATGAAGCTGCCCATGCGCGGACCCTGCGAAGAGCCGAGCAGGGTTTCGTACAGCGCGCGGAACCAGTCGCGGAGTTCGGCGAAGCCTTCGGTCTTGCCGATCTCATAGACGATGTTCTGGATGTCCTCGGCGCTCGCATCCTCGGGCAATGCAGCGAGGTCGGTGTCGAGGCGGTTGAGGGCTGCGATCTCCACCCCTTCCGGCGCGCGGCGGACCAGGGTCGGCGCAACGAAATCGCGGGCGTAGGCCAGCGCATGGTCGATCAGCCGGTCGAGGTCGGGATAGGCCTCCGCCGACGCGTCGGGGACATAGTTAGCGAGATAGCCCCAGACCTGATCCTTCGTCGCATCGCCCATCACGCCGACGAGGTTGAGCAGCAGGCCGAAGGTGACCGGCAGCGTGCCGGCGGGCGGTTCGCCGTCGTGGATGTGATGGACGGGGTTGCCCAGCCGCTGCTTCGCGTCCTGTCCGGCATAGTTGCCGCGGAACTGCCAGTAATCATCCACCGCGCGCGGGATGACGCCCATGTGGAGCTGCTTGGCCTTCTTCGGCTCGCGATAGGCGAAGAAGGACAGGCTCTCCTCGGGGCCATAGGTCAGCCACTGGTCGAGGCTGAGGCCGTTGCCCTTGGACTTTGAGATCTTCTCGCCCTTGTCGTCGAGGAACATCTCGTAGTTGAAGCCCTCGGGCGGGCGGCCGCCCAGCACGCGGGCGATCTTCGACGACTGGGTGACCGAGTCGATCAGGTCCTTGCCCGCCATCTCGTAATCGACGCCGAGTGCGACCCAGCGCATCGCCCAGTCGACCTTCCACTGGAGCTTGGACAGGCCGCCGAGCGCCGATTGCTCGATGCGGTCGCCGTCGTCGACGAAGGCGATCAGGCCGGCGTCGGCATCGATCACCTCGACCGGCACCTGCAGCACGACGCCGGTCTTCGGGCTGATCGGCAGGATGGGGGAATAGGTTTCGCGACGCTCCGCGCGCAGGGTCGGCAGCATCACGTCCTGGATGCCCTGGAAGTTGCGCAGCACGAGGCGCAGCGCGTCGTCGAAGCGGCCACCCTCGTAATAGTCGGTCGAGGAGGCGAAGTCGTAGTCGAAACCGAAGCGGTCGAGAAAGGCGCGCAGCATCGCGTTGTTGTGCGCGGCGAAGCTGTCGAACTTGCCGAACGGATCGGGGATGCGCGTCAGCGGCTTGCCGAGATGCTCGGCCAGCATGTCGCGGTTCGGCACGTTGTCGGGCACCTTGCGCAGGCCGTCCATGTCGTCGCTGAACGCGATCAGGCGGGTGGGCGTGTCGCTGAGCGTATGGAAGGCGTTGCGCACCATCGTCGTACGCAGCACTTCGTTGAAGGTGCCGATGTGCGGGAGGCCCGAGGGGCCGTAGCCGGTTTCGAACAGGATCGGCGCGCCGCCGGGCTTGCCGTCCAGATAACGCTTCAGGAGCTTGCGCGCCTCCTCATAGGGCCAGGCCTTGGAGTCGAGGGCGGCCGTTCTCAGGTCGATTGGGCGCAGGTCGGTATCGGTCATGCGGCACCGCCTAATGCGTTCGTCACACAATTTCCATTCCGCCTACGCAACCTTGATGCAGGTGATGCGTCTCGGGCGGCATGATCGTCACGCCCACGCCCCGCTACAGCCGCATCCTGTCCGAGGTGTGGAAGCCGCTGCTCGGCCTGTTCGTGTGGGACTGCACGGTCACGATCATCTATTACGTCTATCCCTTCACTGCGCCGACGCTGCCGCTGACATTGTTCGGTACGGCGCTGGCGCTGTTCCTGGGGTTTCGCGACAATTCGGCGTATCAGCGCTGGTGGGAAGGGCGTGTGCTGTGGGGCGCGATGATCAATTCGTCGCGGTCGCTGGCGCGCGAGATCGTCACCTTCATGCCGAAGGTGGATGCGGGCGACCTGTGGGATTTGAAGCGCACGATCGTGCTGCGCCAGATCGCGTACGTCCATGCGCTGCGCTGCCAGCTGCGGCGGCTGGACCCGGCGCCGGAGGTGCTGCGCTTCCTGTCGCCGGGCGAAGCGGCGGGGCCGCTCGGACGGCGCAACGTGGCGAACGGCATCATCGACGGCACGGCGGGGCGCATCGCCAAGGCGCGGCGCGAGGGGCATATCGACACGATCCTGCACGCCGCGCTGGAACGCACGCTCACCGACATCACCAATGCGCAAGGGGGCATGGAGCGGCTGAAGAACACGCCGCTGCCGAACCAGTATCGCTTCTTCCCGACCTTGTTCACGCGCCTGTTCTGCGTGCTGCTGCCGATCGGGCTGGTCGAGACGCTGCAATGGGCGACGCCGATCGGCTCTACGATCGCGGGCCTGATGTTCCTGGCGGTGCTGCAGATCGGCGAGGACCTGACCGATCCGTTTTCGAACACCATCCACGACGTGCCGCTGACCGCGATGTGCCGGACGATCGAGATCGACCTGCTGGAGGCAATCGGCGACGCGGCGCCGGAGCCGATGCTGCCGGATCGGGATGTGTTGTGGTGACGTCCCTCCTCCTTCCCCGTTCGTGCTGAGCTTGTCGAAGGGCTACCCTTCTTCCTGACTTGCGCGACCGGCACGAAGAAGGGCAGTGCTTCGACAAGCTCAGCACGAACGGGGTGGGGGTGGTTCACGCCTCGGAAGGTCTGCGCGGTGAAATGCGGGGCAGTGACCCCGTTTCCTTTTCGTTCCGCACGCCCTAGACCGTCGGGATGCTGCCCTATCCCGCCCTCCACGCCAGTCACGGCGGGTTCTGGATCGCGAACGGCGATGGCGTGCGGTCGTTGGGGCGCGGGGAGGCGATCGGGCGGGCGGCAGAGACGCCGGTCATCCTCCTCAACACGCCGCTGATCGGGCAAAGGCTGGGGCATCCCGAGCTGTCGGGGCTCGACCTGCTCGAACTGTTCGCGTTCGTGCATTCCGCGCGGTTCGCGGTGCCGACGCCCAAGGGGCTGGCGGATGCGCTGGGGATGACGCCGCCGGCCGAGGATTCGGACGTAGCGCCGTTCCTGCTCGATGCCGCGAACACGCTGCTCGACACGTTGGCGACCGACTGGCCCGAGCGCGAGGGGGCGTGGACCGCGGCGCAGAGCCTGTTCCGGCTGCGCTGGGCCTGGGGGCCGGCGGTGACGCACCGGATCTCGAAGCCGGCGAGTGCCGAGCGGTGGCTGTTCACGAAACTGCCCGAATGGGAGGATGCCGCGCCGCGCCCGGCACCGCGCACGGTGACGGTCGCCGACGATGCGGTCGCCGCGCGGCTGGCGACGCTGACCGGCGCGGGGGCGGAGCGGCGCGACGGGCAGCGGGCGTTCGCCGCCGCGGCCACACGCGCCTTCGCACCGCGCATGATCCGCGACGCGCCGAACATGGTGCTGGCCGAGGCGGGGACGGGCATCGGCAAGACATTGGGCTATCTGGCGCCGGCGTCGCTGTGGTCGGAGCAAGCGGACGGCGCGGTGTGGATATCGACCTTCACCAAGGCGCTGCAACGCCAGCTCTCCCAAGAAACCGTTAGGCTGTACCCGGATGACGAGGAGCGGCGGCGGCGGGTGGTGACGCGCAAGGGGCGTGAAAACTACCTGTGTCTGCTGAACCTGGAGGACGCGTTGCAGGGCGGGTTCCAGGGGCGGCCGGCGGTGCTGGCGCAACTGGTGGCGCGATGGGCGGCGTATAGCGCGGACGGCGACATGGTGGGTGGCGACCTGCCCGGCTGGCTGCCGACCCTGTTCCGCCGCAACGGTCCCGCCGCGCTGACCGACCGGCGCGGCGAGTGCATCTATGCGGGGTGCCCGCATTACCGGAAATGCTTCATCGAGCGCGCCGCGCGGGCGTCGGCGCAGGCGAATATCGTCGTCGCCAACCACGCGCTGGTGATGGTCAACGCGGCGCGCGGGCGCGAACTGAACAGCCGCCCGACCCGGTACGTGTTCGACGAGGGTCATCATGTGTTCGATGCCGCCGACGCGATGTTCTCCGCCGCGCTGACCGGCGCCGAATCGATCGAGATCCGCCGCTGGGTAACCGGGCCGGAGGGCACGTCGCGCGGGCGCCGACGCGGGCTGGCGGCACGGCTGTCGGACGTCGCGAGCTACGACGAGGAGGGCGGTCGCGCGATCGGCGCCGCGGTGGATGCCGCGCGCGCGCTGCCGAGCGACGGGTGGCTGGGGCGGCTGGCGGAGGGCGCGCCGTTCGGACCCGTAGAGACGCTGCTGGCGGCGGTGCGCGGGCTGACCTATGCGCGCGCTGCCAAGGACGACGACGCCGGCTACGCGCTGGAAACCGAATTGGCCGAACCCGATGCCGCGCTGGTCGATGCGGCGGGGCCGGCGGCGGCGGCGCTGGATGCGCTGGTGCGGCCGCTGGTCACGCTGTCGCGGCGGCTGGAGGCGCTGCTGACCGATGGGCCGGACTGGATGGACGGGCCGGCGCGCGCGCGGATCGAGGGCGCGATCGCCTCGCTCGGCTGGCGGACCGAGACGGTGTCGGCGTGGCTGGCGCTGATCGCGCGGATCGGCGGGCCGGCGGATGCGGACTTCGTCGACTGGCTGGCGGTCGACCGCTCGGACGGGCGCGAGTGGGACGTGGGGCTGCACCGCCACTGGCTCGACCCGTCGAAACCGTTCGCGGAGACGGTGCTGAAGTCGGCGCATGGCGCGCTCGTCACCTCGGCGACGCTGACCGCGGGGGGCGACTGGGACGTGGCGGAGGCGCGCAGCGGCGCGGTGCACCTGCCGCAGCCGCCCGCGCGGTTCGCGGCGCAGAGCCCGTTCGATTACGGCGCGCAGGCGCGGGTGATGATCGTGACCGACGTGAAGCGCGGCGACGTGCCGGCACTCGCCAACGCCTATGCCAGGCTGATCGCGGCGGCGGGGGGCGGGACGCTGGGGCTGTTCACCGCGATCCGGCGGCTGCGCGGGGTGCATGCGCGGATCGCCGACCGGCTGGCGCGCGACGGATTGCCGCTTCATGCGCAGCATGTCGATCCGATCGATACCGGCACGTTGGTCGATATCTTCCGCGACGATCCGCGCAGCTCGCTGCTCGGCACCGATGCGCTGCGCGACGGGGTGGACGTGCCGGGCAATTCGCTGCGGCTGGTGGTGATGGAGGGCGTGCCGTGGCCGAAGCCGAGCGTGCTGCACGCCGCACGTCGGCTGGCGGGAACGGACGGGGCGAGCGGCAGCGCGTACGACGACCGCATCGTGCGCGCACGGCTGGCGCAGGCGTTCGGGCGGCTGATCCGGCGGGCGGACGACCATGGCAGCTTCGTGCTGCTGGGATCGGCGGTCCCGTCGCGGCTGCTGGGCGCATTTCCCGACGGCACGCCGATCGCGCGGGTGACGCTGGACGAGGCGGTCGCGGCGATATCCGGTCTTTCCTCCGTGGATGCGATCCGGCACAACGCGCCGGCATGAAGACGCTGACGCTGCTCCGCCACGCCAAATCGGGCTGGGACGACACCGTCCAGCGCGACTTCGACCGGCCGCTGAACGCCAAAGGGCAGCGTGTCGCGCTGGCGGTGGGACGGGCGCTGAAGACCCGCGGTGCGACGTTCGACCGGGTGGTCGCCTCGAGCGCCGCGCGGGTAGTGGAGACGCTGGATCAGGTCGGGCGCGGCTATGGCGCGGCGCTGGAGCCGGTATGGGACCGGCGGCTGTATCTGGCGACGCCCGAGACGATGATCGACGTGGTCCACGAACAGGATGCGGGCTGTGATCGGCTGTTGATCGTGGGGCATAATCCGGGGCTGGAGCAACTCGCGCTGGATCTGAGCGGGGCGGGCAGCGATGCGACGCTGCTGGCGGCGGTGGAGGCGAAGTTCCCGACCGCGAGCGTCGCGGTGCTGACGTTTCCGGGCGACGACTGGCGGGTGGTGCAGCCGGGGGCGGGGACGCTGGTCAGCTTCGTGCGGCCGCGCGATCTGGATCCGGCGTTCGGGCCGGATCGGGATTAGGCCTGCTTCGGCAGGCGACATTCTTCGACCGTTCGTCCTGAGCGAAGTCGAAGGACATGGCTTGGAACGGTGCTTCGACTGCGCTCATCACGAACGGTGAGGAATGGCGCGACCCAAGGGTCTAGCCTGCCTCATTACCGATCGTCCTCCAGCGCCGCCATGAGTGCGTCGCGGATCTTGCGGAGTGCGGCGCTGCGGCCGCCGCCGGCGACGGGCGGCGGAGCTTCGGCGTCGAGCAGCTTCTGGACGCCGCGGATCGTATAGCCTTCGGTTTCCAGCAGCGACTGGATGCGGCGGATGAGGTCTATGTCCGCGGTGCGATAGTAGCGGCGGTTGCCGGCGCGCTGCAGCGGGCGGAGCTGGGGAAAGCGCGTTTCCCAATAGCGCAGGATGTGCTGGGGCAGGCCGGTGTCGCGCGACACCTCCCCGATCGTCCGGAACGCATCGACCGCTTTGTCTATCGCGGCCATGCGCCCATCCCTCAGCCGGCCGCCACGATGCGATCGCGCATCATCTGGCTGGCGCGGAAGGTAAGGACGCGGCGGGGCGCGATCGGCACCTCGACGCCGGTCTTCGGGTTGCGGCCGATGCGCTCGCCCTTGTCGCGAAGGACGAAGCTGCCGAAGCCGGAGATCTTGACGTTCTCGCCCTTCGACAGGGCCTCGCACATGTGGGTCAGGATCTGCTCGACGAAGTCGGCCGATTCCGCGCGCGACAGGCCGACCTGCCGGTGGAGCGACTCGGCGAGATCCGCGCGGGTCAGCGTTCCAGTCGCCGGTTCAGTCATCGTCGCGCCCCATCCCTTTCCACGTCCGTAACGAACGATTGCTATCATATTCGCGCCCGAAGCGCGAGGGTCATATGCGGATGACGGCCGCGCCCCAGGTGAAGCCGCCGCCCATCGCCTCCAGCACGACCAGATCGCCGCGCTTCACGCGTCCGTCGCGCACCGCGACATCGAGCGCGAGCGGCACGGAGGCGGCGGAGGTGTTGGCGTGGCGGTCGACCGTCATCACGACCTTGTCGGCGGAAAGCCCCAGCTTGCGCGCGGTCGCGTCGAGGATGCGGGCGTTGGCTTGGTGGGGGACGACCCAGTCGACGTCGTCGGTCGTGAGGCCGGCGATGGCGAGCGATTCGGACATGACCGCGGCCAGATTGACGACCGCGTGGCGGAACACCTCGCGCCCCTTCATGCGGAGCTTGCCGACGGTGCCGGTGGTGGAGGGGCCGCCGTCGACGTAGAGCAGCTCGTTGTGGCGCCCGTCGGCGTGGAGCTTGCTGGCGAGGATGCCGCGGTCGTCCGCGCCACCCGGCTGATCCTCGGCCGCCAGCACGATCGCGCCGGCGCCGTCGCCGAACAGGACGCAGGTGGTGCGATCCTCCCAGTCGAGGATGCGGCTAAACGTCTCCGCGCCGATCACCAGCGCGCGGGTGTGGGCACCGGCGCGGATCATGCTGTCGGCGACCTGCACGGCGTAGAGGAAGCCCGAGCAGACCGCGGCGACGTCGAACGCGACGCAATCGTCGATGCCGAGCGCGGCCTGCACCTTCGTCGCGGTGGAGGGGAAGGTCTGGTCGGGCGTGGCGGTCGCGAGCACGATCAGATCGATGTCCTGCGCGGCGAGGCCGGCGGCGGCGAGCGCGGCGCGGGCGGCGTCGGTCGCGAGCGTGCCGGTCGTCTCGCCCTCACCCGCGATATGGCGGAAGCGGATGCCGGTGCGCTCGACGATCCATTCGTCGGTGGTGTCGACCTGTTCCGCCAGCTCGGCGTTGGAGACGCGGCGGACCGGCAGCGCGGAGCCGGTGCCGAGCAGGACCGAGCGACGTATGGTCATGCCGTCTGGTTCTCGAACTTGCCGAGATCCTGCGCGATCCGGTTGGTCAGGTCGTCGCGGACCATCTTCGCCGCGACCGAAATGGCGTGGCTGACCCCGACCTCGTTCGCGCCGCCGTGGCTCTTCACGACCAGACCGTTGAGGCCGAGGAAGACCGCGCCGTTGTGGTTGTTCGGATCGAGATGGCCGCGCAGCAGCTCGGTCGCCGGGCGCGAGATCAGGAAGCCGATCTTCGAGCGGACCGAGGAGCGGAACGCGCGCTTCAGCAGGTCGGCGACGAAGCGCGCGGTGCCCTCCGCCGTCTTCAGCGCGATGTTGCCGGAAAAGCCGTCGCAGACGACGACGTCGACATGGCCGCGTGAGATGCGATCGCCCTCGATATAGCCCGAGAAGGTCATCGGCAGGTGCGTCGCTGCCCGAAGGCGCTGCGCCGCGTCGCGGATGATGTCGGTGCCCTTCATGTCCTCGGTGCCGATGTTCAGCAGCGCGACGCGCGGGCTTTCGAGATCGAGCGCGGTGCGGGCATAGGCGGCGCCCATGACCGCGAACTGGACGAGGTTGCGGGCATCGCACTCGGTATTCGCGCCGAGATCGAGCATGACGAGATCGGTTTCGCCGAGGCTGGGCAGCAGCGCGGCGAGCGCGGGGCGATCGATGCCCGGAATGGTGCGCAGCGACAGCTTCGCCATCGCCATCAGCGCGCCGGTGTTTCCCGACGACACGGCGGCGGCGGCGCGGCCGCGCTTCACCATGTCGATGGCGACGCCCATCGACGTCGTCTTCGCACGACGGATCGCCTGGCTCGGCTTTTCGGCTGAGGTCACGGTATCGGGCGCGTGGACGATCTCCGACGCGGCGGTCAGATTCGGGTGCGCGGCGAGGCCGGCGCGAATCTGCGCCTCGTCCCCGACCAGCAGGAAGCGCAGGCCGTCGAATTTTCGACGGGCACGCGCGACGCCGGCCAGCATGACCGCGAGCCCTTCGTCGCCGCCCATCGCATCGACGGCGATCAACGAATGAGCGGACATCGCCGGACTCACGCTCCGTTATTTGGGGCGATCAGCCCTCGACCGAGACGATCTCACGGCCATTGTAATGGCCGCAGGACGTGCAGAGGTTATGCGGGCGCTTCAGCTCGCCGCAGTTCGGGCATTCCTGGAACGCTTCGACCGACAGCGCGTCGTGGCTGCGGCGCATGCCACGCCGCGAGGGCGAGGTCTTTCTCTTGGGGACGGCCATTTCGGCAACCTTCTCGACTTGAATCCGATTGTTCGCGGACGCCATATGGCGCTCCACTCCGAAGAGCGAGCGCTGGAACGGCCGCAAAGCGAAGGCGCGCCTATAGCGATTTCACGCACTGTTGCAAGCACGTCGCCCGGGTGACAGGTTGCCGGCGCACAAGGGGAACCACCGATGACGATCGTCCTGCCGACCGCACTGGCCACTGCCGCCGCCTGCGGAATCATCAACCTGTGGCTGGCGATTCGCGTCGGTCAGGTTCGGCGTTCGCAGAACGTGTCGGTCGGCGACGGCGGCGACATGGCGGTGATCGCGCGGATGCGGGCGCATGCGAACTTCACCGAATATGCGCCGATCGTGCTGATCCTGCTGGCGCTGGTCGAGCTGGCGCGCGGACCTGCGCTACACCTGTGGGGCTATGGCGCCGTGTTCGTGGTGGCGCGGATCTGCCATGGACTGGGGATGGACACGTGGAAGCCGGGGCGGGGCATCGGTGTCGGCCTGACGATGCTTATCATGGTGGTGCTGGCGGGCGAGGCGGCGTGGGTTGCGGCGATGGCGCCGGATCTGACGCAGCGGATTGTGGTGACGATGCCGCGGGGGTGAGATGGATCATCTCACCGCCGTTCGTGCTGAGCTTGTCGAAGCACTGCCCTTTCTTCGGGCCGCGTGTCCTGCGGCACGAAGAAAGGGCAGCCCTTCGACAGGCTCAGGGCGAACGGGGAGGGGGGTGCGTACGCTAGCGGGGTGGCGCGGCATCGGTGACGAAGCGGTTGGCCGCTTGCGGAGATGTGCCCTTCGACTTCGCTCCGGGCGAACGGGAGGATCTAGCGGGCCGCATCGCCGACGAACGGGTTGGCAGCGCGTTCCTGACCGATCGTCGTGGCGGGGCCGTGGCCGGGGAGGACGACGGTGTCGTCGCCCAGCGGCCAGAGTTTCGCACGGATCGCGTCGTACAGCGCCTGCGTGTCCGACAGCGGGAAGTCGGTGCGGCCGACCGAGCCCTGGAACAGCGTGTCGCCGACGATGGCGAGCTTCGATTCGGGGTGGTGGAAGACGACGTGGCCGGGCGTGTGGCCGGGGACGAGGTACACGTCGAGCGTCAGATCGCCGACGGTGACGGTGTCGCCGTCCTCCAGCCAGCGATTCGGCTCGAATATCTCCGCGGCGAGGCCCCATTGGCGGCCATCGTCGACCAGCCGGGCGATCCAGAAGCGATCGGCCTCCTGCGGCCCCTCGATCTCCACCGCCAGGTCGCGCGCGAGTGCCGCCACGCCGCCGCAGTGGTCGATGTGGCCGTGGGTCAGCAGGATCTTCTCGACCGTCACGCCCGCCTGCGCGATCGCGGATTTGATGCGCGGCAAATCTCCACCCGGATCGACGACGGCGGCGCGCATCGTCTTCGTGCACCAGAAGAGCGTGCAGTTCTGCTGCAGCGGGGTGACGGGGATGATGGCGGCGCGCAAGGGAGGCGTGGTCATGCGCCAGCGATGGCGGCGGCGGCCGATCGGGTCAACCGGGGCGGCGCCAGAGATCGGGATCGCGCGGCGTCGGCGGGTAGAGGGTCGTGCGCCGCGCGGCGAGCGCGCCTGCGCGGGCAATGGCGGCGAGCTTTTCCGCCTTCGCCGTCGTGACGCGGTGGTCCCACGCATGTTCGCCGGCGGCGGCGACCTTTCGCGCGATGCCGCCGTAGATATCGGCCGCCGCCAGCACCGCCCAGGCGGAGCGATAAGGGAGCGCGGGCGTGCCGTGGCGGGCGCTGTCCTCATAATCCTGCGCCATCGACGCGAGGCGGCGCGAGAGGACGGCGAGGCGCGCGCGGAACGGCGGCTTCATGTGCTGGCCGGGCGGGAAATCCATCTCGGTCAGCCATTCGTCGGGCAGGTAGCAGCGGCCCGAGCGGTCGTCCTCCTCGACATCGCGGGCAATGTTGGCGAGCTGGAACGCGATGCCGAGATCGCAGGCGCGGTCGAGGGTGGCGTCGTCGTCGGGCGACACACCCATCACCACCGCCATCATGCAGCCGACGACGCCGGCGACGTGGTAGCAATAGCGCAGCAGGTCGGCCTCGCTGCGCGGGCGCCATTCGTCGGCGTCGAGCGCGAAGCCGGCGATGTGATCGTCGATGAAGCGGCGCGGCAGGCCTGTCTCCGCGACGACGATGGCGAGGCCGTCGAAGGCGGGGTCGCCGGTGGGTCGGCCGGCGAGGGCAGCGGCGGTGTTCTCCCGGATGCGGGCAATTCTCGCCTGCGGATCGGTCGCGTGCTGCTGGTCGTGGCCGAGTTCCTGCGCGTCGGCGATGTCGTCGCAGGCCCGGCACCAGGCGTAGAGCAGCCAGGCACGCTCGCGGGTCTTGCGGTCGAAGAGCTTGCTGGCGGCGGCGAAACTCTTCGAGCCGCGGGCGATGGTGTCGCGGGCGGCGGTGACGAGGGTGGTGCGATCAGCGCGTGCGACTGCTGCCATCACCGTTCGCCCTGAGCTTGTCGAAGGGCTGTCCTTCTTCTGCGCGGAAGAAAGGGCAGGGCTTCGACAAGCTCAGCCCGAACGGGAGAGGTCATAGATCCTTCGCGCCGATCTGCACCACCGTCGTCGCGGGCACGAACGCCGCCATCTTCGCGAGCAGGCCGTCGAGCGCCGAGTCGACGATCAGCAGGCCGCGGTGCTGCGGGCGGAGGAAGCCGGCGTCGCCCATCGTCGCCACGAAGCTGATGAGTCCGTCGTAGAAGCCGGCGACGTTGAGCAGGCCGACGGGCTTTGCGTGATAGCCGATTTGTGCCCAGCTCATCGCCTCCCACAATTCGTCCATCGTGCCGGTGCCGCCGGGCAGGGTGACGAAACCGTCGGAGAGGTCGGTGAAGGCTTGTTTGCGCTGGTGCATGCCGGCGACGACGTGGAGTTCGGTGCAGCCGCGGTGCGCGACTTCCGCATCGACCAGCGCCTGCGGGATGACGCCGATCACCTCGCCGCCTGCCTCCAGCGCGGCATCGGCGACGGCGCCCATCAGGCCGAGGCGTCCGCCGCCGTAGACGACACCGATACCGCGTTCGGCGAGCGATCGGCCGACGGCGCGGGCGGAGTCGATGAACACGGGGTCGCGGGGGGTGGCGGAGCCGCAGTAGATGGCGAGGCGTTTCATGGGTTGGCTCGTATCGTGGTTTTGGGCGGAGAAGAAATAGTTACTCCTCCTCCTACCCCTCCAGCATCAGCTTGGCTGTCGCCTTCGCGCTCCCGACGACACCCGGAATGCCCGCGCCCGGATGGGTGCCGGCGCCGACGAAATAGAGGTTGGGGATGGCGTCGTCGCGGTTGTGGGCGCGGAAATAGGCGCTTTGGGTGAGGACGGGTTCGAGACTGAACGCGCTGCCGAGATGGGCGCCGAGATCGCGGTTGAAGTCGGACGGGGCGTAGCTGAACTTCGTCACGATGCGGTCGTGGATGTCGGGGATCAGGCGGCGACCGACCTCGTCCAGGATGCGCTTCTCGATCACCGGCTTCAGCGCGTCCCAGTCGCCGACGAACTTGCCCTGATGCGGCACCGGGGCGAGCGCATAGAAGGTCGAGTGACCCTCCGGCGCCATCGTCGGATCGGTGACGGTCGGGTGGTGGAGGTAGAGCGAGAAGTCCTCGCTGAGCATCCCGGTGTCATAGATGTCGGTCAGCAGCTCCCTGTAGCGCGGGCCGAACAGGATCATGTGATGCGGGATGCCCGGCCACGTGCCCTTGATACCGAAATGCACGACGAACAGCGACGGCGAGAAGCGCTTGCGCTCCATCTTCGCGGCGGTGCGCTGGCCCGAGCGCGAGCCGGCGAGCAGGGTGCGATAGGTGTGGACGATGTCGGCGTTGGAGGCGATCGAATCGGCCTCCAGCGTTTCGCCGCTCGCCAGCGTCACGCCGGTCGCGCGGTCGCCGAGCGTGTCGATGCTCGCGACCGGGCTGGAGAGGCGCAGTACGCCGCCCAGCCGCTCGAAATGGCGCACCATCCCCGCCACCAGCCGGTTGGTGCCGCCCTGCGCGAACCAGACGCCGCCGTCGCGCTCCAGCTTGTGGATAAGCGCGTAGATCGCGCTGGTCGTCATCGGATTGCCGCCGACGAGCAATGTGTGGAAGCTGAGCGCCTGACGCAGCTTCTCGTTCTTCACATAGCTCGACACGATCGAATAGACCGACCGCCACGCCTGGTATTTGGCGAGCGCGGGCGCTGCCGAGAGCATCGACTTGAAGTCGAGGAAGGCGACGTGGCCGAGCTTCTCATACCCCTCGCGGTACACGCCGGCCGAATATTCGAGGAACTTGGCGTAGCCGGCGATGTCGCCGGGATTCAGCTTCGCTATTTCCGAGCGCAGCAGGACGTCGTCGTTGGTATAGTCGAAATTGGTGCCGTCGGGCCAGTTGAGCCGGTAGAACGGATTGACCGGCAGCAGCGTCACGTCCTCGGCCATGTCGCGGCCGGACAGCGCCCAGAGTTCCTGCAACGTGTCGGGCGCGGTGATGACGGTGGGGCCGGCGTCGAACACGAAGCCGTCGCGTTCCCACACATAGGCGCGGCCACCGGGACGGTCGCGCGCCTCCAGCACCGTCGTCGCGATGCCGGCCGATTGCAGGCGGATGGCGAGCGCGAGGCCGCCGAACCCGCTGCCGATGACGATCGCGCTTCTCACACCGTTTTCCCCATGATGGCGGCGACCGCACGACCGATCGGCACGGGCGGTCGTCCGATAAGTACGCGCGCCTTGTCCGCCAGCGTCGATCGCGCCGCATAGAAGCGCGCGACAAGGCCGGCATCGAGACCGTAGAAGCGTTCCAGTACGCGGTAGCGCTCCGCCGGTTCCGCCGCGCGGAACAACATGGCGTCGAGCATGCGGTAGAAACCGCGCGCCTTCCACGCACGGGCGGCGTGATCGTGGGTCAGTCGGGCTAGGGCCGGCCCCGACAGATCGTCGGCGCCGGCGATCAGCGCGGCGGTACGCACCGCGTCGGGCAGCGAGTAGCCGGTGGTCGGGTGGAACAGCCCGGCGCGCACCCCCGCCTTCGCCATGTCGGCGCCGCCGCTGGCCCAATAGCCCTCGAAATCGCCGCCGATGACGACGGGCAGGCTGCCGGCTTCCTCCCGCGCGACAAGCTTCTTCCGCCAGCCCTTGGCGGCGGCATAGGTGTCGATCCGCGCGGCCAGCGTCGCCCGGTCGATGTCGGGCGTGTCGCTGTAATAGGTGTCCTCGACGAACATGCGGTCGGGCGCGAAGGGCAGGGTGTAGACGAAGCGATAGCCGTCGTGCTGGTCGACGGTCGCATCCATCACCATCGGACGTTCGGCGCCGTGCGGGCGCTTCAGCACCAACTCGCGGCCGAGGAACTTCTGCCAGCCGACCTGCAGCGTCGAGAGGTCTGCGGCACCGCGGCAATCGATCACGCCCCCCGCCTCGACCCGCTCGCCATCGCCCAGCGTGACGCTGGTCGGGGTGACGGCAAGCACCTTGCGCCCGGTCAGGATCGATTCGGGTGGCAGCGCGGCGCGGACGATCGCGTCGAACCGCTCCGATGTGATCGAGTAATAGGTGGAGGGCAGGGTGCGGCGGCGTTGCGGGAAGGCGACGTCGTAGCTTCGCCAGACATGGGCGACCAGCAGGTGGACGAGATCGCGCTCGGTGCGGGCGATGTCGCTGCCGAAGAACGACCAGACGTGGTTGCCCCCCAACGACTGGCCGCGATCGATCAGCGCGATGCTGAGGTCGGGGCGCCGTTGCCGCAACGCGAGCGCGATGAGCCCGCCCGACAGGCCGCCGCCGACGATCGCGATGTCACAGGTGATCGTTTCCGCCACGTCGGCAGGCCTAGACCAAGGTATCATGCGGGGAAAGGGCGTGCGCGTGCATCGACCGGCAAGGTTCGTGCGGCTATGAAGCGCACGCAATGTCCATCGCGCTTCCCCTCGCCCTGTCCGCTGTCGCGATGACGCTGATCGTGGGCGTGCGCTATCTGCTGGCGAGCGGGGGGTTCGCGCTGGCGACGCGGTTGACGCGGCCGGGGCATTACCGGGGGCTCGACGCGCAGATCCGGCGCGAGATCGGCTGGAGCCTGGCGTCCGCGGCGATCTACGGGATTCCCGCCGGCGTCGTCGCCTGGGGGTGGCGCACACAGGGCTGGACGCTGATCTACGAGGGGTGGGACGCCTGGCCGCTCTGGTATCTGCCGGTGTCGGTTTTCCTCTATCTCTTCGCGCTCGACACCTGGTTCTACTGGACGCATCGCTGGATGCACCGTCCGGCGGTGTTCCGGCGCGTCCATGCCGTTCATCATGCCAGCCGCCCGCCCACCGCATGGGCGGCGATGGCGTTCCACCCGATCGAAGCGGCGACGCTGGCTGTGGCAATTCCGCTACTGGTGTTCGTGATTCCGATCCATGTCGCCATGCTCGGATTGGTGCTGACCATCATGACGGTTATGGGGGTGACCAATCACATGGGGTGGGAGGTTTTCCCGCGGTTCATGTGGCGGGGGGCATTGGGGGGCTGGCTGATAACCGCCAGCCATCATCAGCGTCATCACGACGCTTACAGGTGTAACTATGGCTTGTTCTTCCGGTTCTGGGATCGCGTCTGCGGCACCGACCAAGGCGTCGGCGATTTTCGGACGCATCGCGTTCGCCGCAGCGATGCTGACGGTGACGGGAGCCGCGCCGGTCGCGCGGCTTGAGCTGGACATGGACGGGCTGCGGTCGGCCAAGGGCATGATCCGCATCTGTTTGACCGCCGAGCCCGCCAACTTCCCCAATTGCGTCGACGACGCCCGCGCGCTGACGCGGTCGGCACCGGCATCGGCCGGAACAGCGGTGTTCGACGGCCTGCCGGTCGGCGACTATGCCGCCGCCGTCATCCACGACGAGAACGGCAACAAGAAGCTCGACACGATGATGGGCATTCCGCGCGAGGGCTTCGGCTTTTCGCGCAATCCCGCCATCCGCTTCGGTCCGCCCAAGTTCGCGGCCGCGCGATTCGATCTGGGCGCACGGGGTGGTGCCGAAAAGATACGGATGAAATATCTCCTCTGACCTGGCGGGGGGCTTGCGGACACTTTTCGGCGAGGCGGCGTTACGCAGCCGAAATATCCCGTCGGAGTACGTCCCCGTGAAGATCGCCTTTCCCTTTGCCGCGGCGCTGACGCTGCTTGCCGTTCCCGCCGCTGCGCAGGACGCGACGCTGCCCCCCGACCAGACCGTCGCACCGGCTGCGGCCGAGATCGACGCGAACGGTGATTCGCTGACGATCGGCGGCGGCGTGGCGTGGCTGTCCGACTATGAAGGGTCGAACGACTATCGCTTCGTGCCCGCGCCGGGGGCGCTGGGCAGCTACAAGGGCTTTTCGTTTCAGCTCGCCGGCAACCGGCTGAGCGTCGACCTGATCCCCGATCGCAATCCGTCGGGTTGGGACATCCAGGCCGGGCCGATCGCGGTCGTGAACCTCAACCGCAATTCGCTGAAGACGATCGAGGACCGCCGTATTCGCGCGCTGGGTGAACTCGATACCGCGATCGAACTGGGCGCCTATGTCGGCATCGGCAAGACCGGCGTCATCACCAGCCCCTACGACCGGATTTCGGTGTCGGTCAGCTATCGCAAGGACGTGAGCAACGTCCACGACAGCGGCGTCTTCCAGCCGTCGATCACCTATCTGACGCCCTTGTCGATGAAGGCGGCGGTCGGCCTGTTCGCGTCGGCCGAGCGCGCCGAGCAGGGCTATGCACGGACCTATTTCTCGGTGAGCCCGATCGGTTCGGCGGCGAGTGGCCTGCCCGTCTACAACGCGCAAGGCGGGTGGAAGAACTATCGGGTCGGTGCGGTGGCGACCTATGCGCTGACCGGGGACCTGCTGCACGGGCTGAAGGTCGTCGGCGGCGGGACGTACGGCCGGATGCTCAACGAATTCGGCGATTCGCCCGTCACCAGCGTCGCCGGCAGCCGCGATCAGTGGCTGGGCGCATTGGGGCTCGCTTATACGTTCTAAGCTGCTGCTGGACCGGCGCGCCTGAGTCCTCTACACGGCCGATATCCCCGGGGGACCGCTGACGGCGGTTGAGAGGCGACCACGAGGTCGCGACCCGCCGAACCTGATCCGGGTGATGCCGGCGTAGGGAGGGAGGCGGCGTCGCCACCGGCCCCGTTCCCCTCCGACATAGGAGTGGAAGACCATGGCCGATATTCCCGCCCGCACCGAACTGAAGGTCACGACCGGCCCGATCCGCGGCAGCCGCAAGATCCACGTCGGTCCGCTGAACGTCGCGATGCGCGCGATCGACCTGGAGCCGTCGTGCGGCGAGCCGCCGCTGAACGTCTACGATACCAGCGGTCCCTACACCGATCCCGATGCGCGGATCGACATCATGGCCGGTCTGCCCGCGCTCAGGAACGACTGGATTGTCGGGCGCGGGGACGTCGAGCGATACGACGCGCGCGAAATTCGCCCAGAGGACAATGGCCAGCTGGGGCCGGACCGCTCTGGCGGGGTGCAGCCCTTCCCGAAGCCGATCCGCCGTCCCTTGCGCGCCAAGGCCGGTCATAACGTCAGCCAGATGCACTATGCCCGCCGCGGGATCATCACGCCCGAGATGGAATATGTCGCGACCCGCGAGAACATGGGCCGCGCCGCGCTGATCGGGCATGTCCGCGATGGCGAGAGCTTCGGCGCGGCGATCCCCGATCACGTGACGCCCGAATTCGTCCGCGACGAGGTGGCTCGGGGCCGCGCGATCATCCCGAACAACATCAACCACCCCGAATCCGAACCGATGGCGATCGGCCGCAACTTCCTGGTGAAGATCAACGCCAACATCGGGAATTCGGCGGTCGCCAGCAACGTCGCGCAGGAAGTGGACAAGCTGGTCTGGTCGATCCGCTGGGGCGCCGACACGGTCATGGACCTGTCGACCGGGCGCAACATCCACGACACGCGCGAATGGATCATCCGCAACTCCCCCGTGCCGATCGGGACGGTGCCGATCTATCAGGCGCTGGAAAAGGTCGGTGGCATCGCCGAGGAACTGACCTGGGACATCTTCCGCGACACGCTGATCGAGCAGGCGGAGCAGGGCGTCGACTACTTCACGATCCACGCCGGCGTGCGCCTGCCCTACATCCCGATGACGGCGAAGCGGGTGACGGGGATCGTCAGCCGCGGCGGGTCGATCATGGCGAAATGGTGCCTCTCCCACCACAAGGAGAGCTTCCTCTACGAGCATTTCGACGAGATCACCGAGATCATGAAGGCGTATGACATCGCCTATTCGCTGGGCGACGGCCTGCGCCCCGGATCGATCGCCGATGCCAACGACGAGGCGCAGTTCGCCGAGCTCTATACGCTGGGCGAGCTGACCAAGCGCGCGTGGGACCAGGACGTGCAGGTGATGATCGAGGGGCCGGGGCATGTGCCCATGCACAAGATCAAGGAGAACATGGACAAGCAGCTGGCCGCGTGCGGAGAGGCGCCCTTCTACACGCTCGGGCCGCTGACCACCGACATCGCGCCGGGATACGACCATATCACCAGCGGCATCGGCGCGGCGATGATTGGGTGGTACGGCACGGCGATGCTCTGCTACGTCACGCCCAAGGAGCATCTGGGCCTGCCCGACCGCGACGACGTGAAGGTCGGTGTCGTCACCTACAAGCTGGCCGCCCACGCCGCCGATCTCGCCAAGGGCCACCCCGCCGCCAAGCTGCGTGACGATGCGCTGAGCAGGGCCCGATTTGAGTTTCGTTGGCGCGACCAGTTCCACCTCTCGCTCGATCCGGATACGGCGGAATCCTATCACGATCAGACGTTGCCGGCGGAGGGGGCGAAGACGGCGCATTTCTGTTCGATGTGCGGGCCGAAATTCTGTTCGATGAAGATCACGCAGGAAGTGCGCGATTTTGCCGCCAAGCAGAATGCGCCGGTCGAGACGTTCGTCGCGGCGGAAGAGGCGGAGGCCGGCATGGCGGCGATGAGCGAGACGTTCCGTGCGAAGGGTGGCGAGGTGTATCTGGCGGCGGAGCCCGAGCGCGGATGAATTGCGCGCGATGACGCGGCTGGCGCAGATCGCGCTGCTGGTCCGCGACTATGACGAAGCGATTGCATATTTTGTCGGTGTCCTCGGCTTCACGCTGGTCGAGGACACGCCGACAGCGACGCGCGGCAAACGCTGGGTGGTCGTGCGGCCGCCCGGCGACGGCGGCGCGGCGGTGCTGCTGGCGAAGGCGGTCGGCGCGCGGCAGGAAGCCGCCATCGGTGATCAGGCCGGCGGGCGTGTGTTCCTGTTCCTGGCGACCGCCGACTTCGCCACCGATCATGCACGGATGACGGCGGCGGGGGTGCGCTTCACCGAAGCACCCCGGCAGGAGCCCTATGGTAGTGTCGCAGTGTTCGAAGATCTCTACGGCAATCGCTGGGATCTGGTCGAACAGCGTTCAGCCGGCGCATAACTGCCGCACCTCACCCCAGCAACGCCAGCGTCGCTCCGTCCCGCTCGCCCGCGTAGAACGCGTCTAGCACGTTCCCGAACACTGGCGCGCCGCCGGCGGCTTCGAACAGGGTGGCGCTCGAGCGGAGTTTCGTTGCGTCGATGGGGCCGAGGATCGTGTCGGCGGGGGTGGTGCGGTGCTGTAGCAGGGCTTCCGCCGCGGCGATCAGCCTTGGGCCGAGGACGGGGTGGGCGAGGTAGGCCTGTGCCTCGGCCAGGTCGGCGATCGCGTAGTGGCGGGCGGTGTCGCTGTGGCCGAGGCCGGCGATCTGGGGGAAGATGAACCACATCCAGTGGGTGCGTTTTCGGCCTGCGCGCAGTTCGGCGAGGGCGGTGTCGTGGACGCCGCCTGCCTGGGCGGTGACGAAACGATCGAGGGGGTCGGGTGGGGTGGTCATGGCGGGTCAACGCCTGGGCGGCGGGAAGGGTGTCGAGTGGGGGCGTGTCAGGCCCTTCGACTTCGCTCAGGGCGACCGGTGGGAGGGGCTGGCGAACGGCGGTGTGGGTCGAACCATGTCCTTCGACGTCGCTCAGGACGAACGGCTGGGCGGGGAACGGTGTCGCCCCACGACGTTAAAGAGCCGCCGGTCGTGAGACCGGCGGCCCTCCAGTGTCCGTCTGCCGGGGGGTGGTCCTGCAGACGGACCGCTAGCGTGGGTCGGCGGCCGGAGCACCGCGACGCGGGACCGGGCCGAAGCCATGACGGGCTGGGCGATATCGAGCCCCGAAGCCGCCAGCCGTAAGGCGCAGGCCCCGTTCGCGTCGCGCGACCGGGCCGTCTTCGCCACCCTCATCACCACCGTCGTTGCCGCGACCTGCGTCGGGCATCGACGATCGGGCAGCGAGGCTGCGTGACCGGGGACGGGTTTAGCCGCGCGCCGGCGCGACGGAAGCGTGGGGCTACCCGATCTGGCGGCAAGGTACTCATTCTGGCGGATATAGCCGGGCATCGCACGACGTCGGCCTGATTTCCGCGTCGGGTCGCGGTAAGTGGTCTGCGTGAGCACCGCACCGCCACCCATCCGGATCGTGACCCGCCTGCTGGCGCGGATGCAGACGAGTATCATTTCGGAAGGGTTGTCGTTCGCGAGCGGCAATCTGGACCGGTTCGCGATGCTGTCGCTGATCGTGCGCCAGACCGTCGGCCCGGCCGAGGAGCCGGTGCGGCCGATGCCAGTGCTGTCGCTCGCCAATTCGCTGTCCGCGCCGTACGAAACCGTGCGTCGCAACGTCGCCGCGCTGATCGCCGCCGGTCTGTGCGAGCGCCACCCCGGCGGCGTCGCGGTGAGTGCCGCCGGGCAGGCGGCGCTGACCCCGTATATGATGCACGTTCACGCGGCGCTGGGGGAATTCGTCGCCGCCCTGCATGCCGCGGGCGTGCCATTGCCGTCGCCCCGCCCCGCCATCCCCTATTCGCCGGTATCGGGGGTGCGCGCCGCCGCCGATATCATGCTGACCGTGCTGGACGGCAATCGTGCGCCGCACGGCAGCTGGCTGCAGCTCGTGGTGTTCTCCGCAGTGATGGACCTCGGCTTCGCTACAGTGACCGACGATGTCGAACTGTCGCGCCATTATGCCGACGAGCGGGAGGTGGTGCCCGATGCGGCGATCCCGCCGACGCGGGTGGCGACGGTCGCCCGCCGGCTGGGTATGCCAGAGACGACGGTGCGGCGGCAGCTGGCCGCGATGGTGGCGGACGGCCGCGTCGAACGCGAGGACGTCGGCTATCGCGTGTCGCAGCAGTGGCTTAACCTGCCGGAGAATATCGAGGTAAGCCGCACCAGCTATATGAACATCCGGCGGGTGATGGAGCTGCTGGCGGCGGCTGGGTTTCCGTTTCCGTGAAGGGGTACTGGTCTGGCGACGTGCCGGTCGTGACGACGCCAGCAGCGCCAGACCGTTCGAGCAGGCGGGCTGCCTGGCCGAGCGACGCGCACGTCAATCGCGGGTAGCCCGAAGGGCAAGGAAGCGCCGAAGATCCACGTTCCCGGCATATGTCCGTACGCTATCCCGCTGCGGGACGGTGATGGCCTGCGTGTCCATTTTGGATAGCGACGTCGTAGACCCTCCAGCCAGCGCCCGATATCTGCCGTCGCTGGAAACCGCGCGATCGATCTGCGCGACAGGGGCAGAGACGAAGAGACATTCCCACAAGCTGATGGCCGGCATCGTGGCCGGCCTGATGCTGAGCGGCAGCGCCAATGCGGCCGTCATCACCAAGCGGTATGAAATCACGGCAACCTATTCGAGCGGGCCGATATCCAAGGTCGTGTCGTCGTTCGATGTGACCTTCGATCCGTCGCTCAACGCCGACCAGGCGGTGACGTTCGCGAACTACACGACGACCCAGAGTTCGGTGTTCGGCGCCGCGTTGGCCACGTTCAGGTATACACCGGCACGGGACGACAGGTATCTTGGCAGTCCGGAGATGCGGATCCTGAGTATCTATGGAGCGGCAAACGGCGAATACATACAACCGCCGACCAATGATTTCAGGCATGTGATGGCTGTCGACGCCTCCGGCAATTTCGTATCCGATCACCGAGCGAACGGAAGCTATTATGTCGCGGGATCGACGGAGGGCTTTGGCAGCAGCTTCAGTGCCCGCGACATCACGCCGGCGCCCACCGCCAGCGATCCCACCGCAGCCGTGCCGGAACCGGCAACCTGGGCGATGATGCTGTTCGGTTTCGGCGGCATCGGTGTCGCCGTTCGCCGTCGACCCAAGCTTACCACGCAGGTACGTTTCGCCTGACACGAATACCCTTTGAGGCATTCGAAGAAGCCGTCGGTAGCGAGGCCGGCGGCTTTTTGTTCGATGCCGTACAAACGACGGTGTGAGCGTTTGCGTCGCAGCAATCGCTCGAACGTCATTATAACCAAAAAGGTTATTTCGGCTTGACATCGTCAAGCTCATCTGGCACATAACAGGAACGCTGAGGAATTGCGGGTCGGGAACGCGGACGGTGCCGGGGCGGGCATCGGGTGCGGTCGATGGCGCTGGCCTTGGCGAGCCGCTGCCGGTGGGGCGGGCGGCGCGTGGACGGGTCGGTGGCACGGGGGTGCCGCCGGCCCGTTCGCGTTTCGGGGGCTTTGGGGGAGTGCTGGCGATGGCGAAGTCGACGGGCGGATGGGCGCCAACTGCCAAGGCAGCGGTGAGGGCAAGCGCCGCGGCGGGCGAAGAATTGCGCGTGGTGCGCGGCGGGCGCGACCGGATCGTGCAGAAGAAGCCGACCGACAGGCGCGTGCCGACCGCGTCGCTGCGCCGGTTCTTCGCCGCACTGGGCGAGACGTGCAACGTGCGGCACGCGAGCGACGTGTCGGGCGTCAACCTGACCACGCTGTATCACAAGCGGCGGACCGATCCGCAGTTCGCGGCGACGTGGCGCGAGGCGCTGGCGACCGGATATGAGCGGATCGAGGAGGAGCTGCTGCGGCTGACGCTGGCGACGCTGGCGGGCGAGCGGCCGTCGCTGTTCGATCCGGGCGAGGTCATCAATCCCGCCTCCGGCCTGCCAACCAAGGCGAACGGATCGCCCGACGTGCAGCTGGCGCTGGTGCTGCTGAACCGCCACCGCGCCACCGTGGAGGGGACGGCGCGGCCCAATGCGCATTCGAAGCGATCGACGCCAGAGGAGACCGACGCCTATCTGCGCAAGCAGCTCGACGCGCTCGCCAAGCGGCTGCGCGCGGTGGGCAAGTGAGCGTGCCAAAGGGGTCGCGGCGACCGCGACCGCCCAAAGTGCGGGCGGCGACGGCGGGTGAGGCGAAGGTGTCGGATGCGATCGCGGCGGGACTGCATGATCCGCTGGGCACGTTGGCGGAGTTGCCGGCGGCGTTCCGCGATCGGCTGCTCAGCGACGTGCCGATGATCCATCGCCGCGAGATGGTGGTGCGGTGGCGGGCTTGGGCGCATGACGGGCAATATGAGCCGGAGGGCGACTGGCGGGTGTGGCTGATCCGCGCCGGGCGCGGCTTCGGCAAGACGCTGGCCGGGGCGCAATGGTGTGGGCGCGGGCGCGCGAGGGCAAACATGTGCGGATCGCGCTGGTCAGCGGCACGATCGACGACGTGCGCCGCGTGATGATCGAGGGGAAGAGCGGGCTGCTGGCGACCGGCTGGGACGACGAGACCGCGAAGTGGAACGCGGGGCGCGGCGAGCTGGTGTTTCCGAACGGCGCGCGGGCCTATGCCTATTCGGCGCTGTCGCCCGAGGCGCTGCGCGGACCCGAGCACAGCCACGCGTGGTGCGACGAGCTGGGCAAGTGGCGCGCGGGCGAGGCGGCGTGGGACAATCTGATGATGACGATGCGGCTGGGCGATCGGCCGCGCACGCTGGTGACGACGACGCCCAGGCCGACGCGGCTGATGCGGCGGGTGATGGCGCTGCCCGATGTCGCCGAGACGCTGGGGCGGACGCGCGACAATCCGCATCTGCCGGCGAGCTTTGTCGATGCGGTGACGGCGGAATATGCCGGCACGCGGCTGGGCCGGCAGGAGCTGGACGGCGAGATGATCGACGATGTCACGGGGGCGCTGTGGACGCGCGACACGATCGAGGGGTGCCGGGTGGCGGCGGCGCCCGAACTGGTGCGCGTTGTCGTCGGTATCGACCCGAGCGTGAGCGCGGGCGGCGACCTGTGCGGGATCGTCGCGGCGGGGCTGGGGGCGGACGGCGTCAGCTATGTGCTGGCGGATGCGAGCGTGGGCGGCGTCTCCCCCGAACGCTGGGCGCGGGCGGCGGCGGCGTGCGCGCGGGCGCATGGCGCCGACCGGGTGGTGGCGGAGAAGAACCAGGGCGGCGACATGGTGCGCGGGGTGCTGAAGGCGGCCGACGCGGGGATGCCGGTGGTGCTGGTCCATGCCTCGCGCGGGAAGGCGGCGCGAGCGGAGCCGGTCGCCGCGCTCTACGAATGCGGGCGGGTGCGGCATGTCGGCGTGTTCCCGGGGCTGGAGGACGAGCTGTGCGGGCTGGTCTCCGGGGGCGGGTACGAGGGGCCGGGGCGCTCGCCCGACCGGGCGGACGCGTGCGTGTGGGCGCTGACCGAGCTGATGCTGGGGGGGCGCGGGGTGGCGAGCGTGCGGGGGTTGTAGGCTGTATCGGCCTTCCGCCCAGGCGGGCCTGCAAAGCGCAGTTCGCCTGCGCTCCGGTGCTCACGTACTGAAGTACGCTGCGCTCCGGTGCTCGGCGAACTACACTTTTCGGCTCCGCCTGAACGGAATTCCGACACACCCTACTGGCTGGGACCGCCGTGATGGCAGCAACGGGAAGGACACGATATGAAATTGTTCGGGCGGAAGTCCGGGCGCGAGGAGTCGCGTCCGGCGTTGTCGCGTGGGGTGGCGGGGCCGGCGTTCGGCGCGTGGCCGAGCGGGTATGAGGCACAGCTGCGCGAGGGCTATGCGACGAATCCGGTGGCGCAGCGCGCGGTGCGGCTGGTGAGCGAGGCAGTGGCGAGCGCGCCGGTCGATGCGTCTGCGCCGGAGCTGGCCGCGCTGGTCACGACGCGGAGCACGGGACAGGCGCTGCTGGAGACGGCGGCGGCGCATCTGCTGCTGCACGGCAACGCCTATATCCAGCTGATCGGCGACGGGCAGGGCGGCGTGGGCGAGCTCTATGCGCTGCGGCCCGAGCGTGTGAGCGTGGAGGCGGATGCGGCGGGCTGGCCGGTCGCCTATCGCTACCGGGTGGGGGCGCAGTCCGCGCGGCTGATCGCGGACGGGCCGCGGCCCGAGATCGTGCATATCAAGGCGTTCCACCCCGCCGACGATCATCTGGGCATGGGGTGCCTCGCCGCGGCGGCGGGGGCGATCGCGATACACAATGCGGCGACGCGGTGGAACAAAGCGCTGCTCGACAATGCCGCGCGGCCGTCGGGCGCGCTGGTCTATGATCCGGGCGACGGCAGCGCGCTGTCGAGCGAGCAGTTCGCGCGGCTGCGCACCGAGATGGAGGCGGGGTTCGCGGGCGCGGGCAACGCGGGACGGCCGATGCTGCTGGAGGGCGGGCTGAAGTGGCAGGCGATAAGCCTGTCGCCCGCCGACATGGACTTCGTCGGGCTGAAGGCGGCGGCGGCGCGCGAGATCGCGCTGGCGTTCGGGGTGCCGCCAATGCTGCTCGGCCTGCCCGGCGACGCGGCCTATGCCAATTACCGCGAAGCGAACAAGGCGCTGTGGCGGCAGGCGGTGCTGCCGGTGGCGGAGACGATTCTGACGGGGCTGGCGCAGGCGCTGGGCGGGTGGGCCGAGGGCGCGCGGCTCTCCGTCGCGATGGACCGGGTGGCGGTGCTGGCGGAGGATCGCGAGCGGCTGTGGCGCAGCATCGCGGCGGCCGACTTCATGACGATGGCGGAAAAGCGCCGCGCGGTCGGGCTGGAGGAAGCGGCATGAACGGCGCGGTGCTGTCGGCGCCGCGGCTGACGATCGCGGCAGCGGGGACGGGGGCGGGCTGGCGACAGGCGGCGCTGTCGGTGCGGATGGGCAGTGGCTGGACGGGTGTGACGACACGGCGGTTGCCGGCGGTAATCGGGCGGGTCGAGGCGGCGGTGCCGGCGGGCAGTGCATATCTGATCGATCGGCGGACGACGCTCGTCGTGACGCTGGCGCATGGCGGCATGATGCTGGCGGATGCCGATACGACCGGGATCGACGCGGGCGCAAATCGCGCGCTGATCGGCGACGAGATCGTGCAATTCGAGCGCGCGGAACCGCTCGGCGGCGCGCGCTGGCGTCTGAGCGGATTGTGGCGCGGGCGGCGCGGCACCGAGGCGGCGGCGGGCACGGCGGGGAGCGGCAGTCGCTTCGTGCTGCTCGATCCCGGGACGCTGCATGTCGTCGACCTGCCCGAAAGTGCGATCGGGACCGACGTGGCGGTGATGGCGGCGGGGCCGGGCGATCCGGCGGCGGGAGTCACCGTCGAGGCGACGATCGATGGCCGGTCGGTGGCGCCGCCGTCCCCCGTGCATCTGCGCATGGAGGCGGGGACGTTGCGCTGGGTCCGGCGTGGGCGTGCGGGTTGGCTGTGGCGCGACGGAGTCGACGTGCCGCTGACCGAAGAGCGCGAAGCCTACCGGATCGAGCGGGGCGATGGGACGGTCGTTTCAGAGACAATGGCACCGGCGGTGGCGCTGCCGGCTGATGCGGCGGGCGACTGGTCTGTCCGGCAAATAGGAACGCTGGCGCCGTCTGCGGCGGCGAAGCTGCGGCTTTTCTGACACAATCGAAAGGGTTACGAGGATGAGCGATACGACCGCGCGTTTCGCGCTGCCGCTGCTCGCGCCGGGACAGGCGCAGAAGGAGATGTTCCATAACGAGGCGCTGGCGCTGATCGATGTGCTGCAGCACGCGAGCGTCGTCGCGGCAGGGCTCGATGTGCCGCCGACCGCGCCGGCGGAGGGCGCGTGCTGGCTGGTGGGAGCGCAGCCGGACGGAGTCTGGGCGGGGCAGGCCGGGGCGATAGCGGCTTGGACGGCGGGCGGGTGGCGCTTCATCGCTCCACGCGAAGGCTTGGCGGTGTGGGACGCCGCGACGCGCCGATCGCTGCGGCAGAGCGGTGGCGCATGGCAGGTCGAGGTGGCGCCGCCCGCCGCCGCCATCGCGAGCGCGACCGGCGGCTCGACCGTCGACAGCGAGGTACGTGCGAGCGTGGCGGCGATCCTGACGGCGTTGCGCCAGCACCGGCTGATCGAAACTTGATCGAGCGCAAATCTGTGACAGTTCCGCCACACCCGCCGGAATTTGTTCGCTTGCCCTGAAACCATCGCGAAGGTAGTGAGTTTGCGCTGTCCGTAGTGACAACGAAGAAAGGGGAATTTATGCGGAAGCTTGCCATTGTAATGGCGCTCGCGACGACCGCGCTGACGACACCCGCCATGGCCCGCGACGATGCGTGGTATGTCGGCGTCGAAGGTGGCGCGATGATCGTCGAGGATATCGATTTCGATATCCGTACGACTGCCGGCGTGACCACCGCCAACGCCGCGACCGTCGATCACCGTTATGGTTTCGATGTCGACGGCATCATCGGCTATGACTTCGGTGCGTTCCGCGCCGAGGCCGAAGTCGGCTACAAGCGTGCGAACCTCGACGGCTATCGCTCGTCGGTGACCACGCCAGTGTACGGCACCACCGGTGCTCTGGGCAACCAGGCTTCGGGCAACTTCGACTATGCTGGCGGCACCACCTCGGTGCTCAGCTTCATGGTCAACGGTCTGCTTGACTTCGGTGACGATGACGGCGTGACCGGCTTCGTCGGCGGCGGCGTTGGCGTCGCTCGCGTCAAGGCCGAGGACTATGGCCTCAACCGTCGCGGTGCGTTCCTGAACGACTCCGACACGGTGTTCGCTTGGCAAGCGCTGGCGGGTATCCGTGCACCGCTGACCGACAATGTCGACGCGACGCTGAAGTATCGCTTCTTCAACGCCGACGACGTTCGTCTGGTCGACGTGACCGGTCGCGGCTTCGACGGTCGTTACCGTTCGCACAGCATCCTGGGTGGCCTGACCTACAACTTCGGCGCACCGCCGGAGCCGGAGCCCGTCGCTCCGCCGCCGCCGCCGCCGGAGCCGGCTCCCCCGCCGCCCCCGCCGCCGACGCCCGCAGCCGTGCCCTGCACGCCTGGGCCGTACATCGTGTTCTTCGAGTGGGATCGCTCGGACATCACGCCGGAAGCCGGTGGCATCCTCGACAACGCCATCTCGGCGTACCAGAACTGCGGCAACGCGCAGGTCATGCTGGCAGGTCACGCCGACCGTTCGGGCTCGGCGAGCTACAACGTCGGTCTGTCGCAGCGTCGCGCGGACTCGGTCCGTGGCTACCTGACGTCGCGCGGCATTGCCGACGGCACGATCTCTTCGGAAGCGTTCGGCGAAAGCCGTCCGCGCGTTGAGACCGCCGATGGCGTTCGCGAGCTGCAGAACCGTCGCGTGGAAATCACTTACGGGCCTGGTTCGGGTCAGTAATCCACCGTTCGGTTTTGAACGAAATGAGGGAGGCCGGAGCGATCCGGCCTCCTTTTTCTTTGCGTGCAATGAATAGTACGCTTGTTTGGCGAGCATCGCATGCGCGCCCATTCATAGCGACGCTCTCCAGGACCATAAACGAGACTGGTGACGCGGCGCGTTAAGGGCGCGAGGTCCGGCTCGTCTTATCGAGCCTCTCCGAACCGTAATTCAGGCGTCAGTCGGAGGGCTGAGCGATCGCTGCCGCCAGCCAGTCGGGCATGACCGCCTCGCCGAGATCGTCGATGCGACGATGGTCCACACGCAGATCAAGATCGGGATAAACGGCGCGCGTGCGATCCTGCGCAGTGGCGCCGTGTGCGACGACCAGCCGTCGGTTGACCTTCGAGCGGTGATGCATGCGCGCCGTATTCTCCTGCCCGACATAGCAGCCCTTGGTGAAGCTGACGCCGTTCAGTTCGCGCGCATTGCATTCGAGCCAGAGCGTCGCGTCCTGGCCTAGCTCCGCCGCCCCCTCGGTCACGCCGAGCAGCAGGCGCTGGCGGCGCCAACCTGCATTTGCAGCAGTGCCCCCGTCTCCAGCGGCAGACAGCCAGCGCCATCCGAGTTCGGCCAGTCGCGGATCGGGGACGCCCTCTGCACCATCGACCGACCAGTGGACGGAAAGGTCGCTCCGCTCGATCGTCACCTGCCGCCGCAGCCGGTAGAGGGTAAGCCGCCGGGCAAGCGCATCGGCCGCCGTCGCCTCGCAATCGATCAGGATCGCGCCGTCTTCGCCGGCCCACAGCAGGAAATCGAACAGCGCCTTGCCCTGCGGGGTCAGCAGCCCGCCCCATAAGGGCGCATCCGGCGCGACCGCGGTCACATCCTGCGTCACCAGCCCCTGGAGGAACGCGCGTGCGTCGTCACCCGCGATGCGGAGAACGGCGCGGTCGGACAGGATGGTGTGGGACATGATATCGAGATAAGCGAGCGCGCACCGTTTCCAAGCGCGAAAGCCCGATGATGACCGACCGCCTGACGATCCGCCGGCCCGACGACTGGCATGTCCACCTGCGCGATGGCGACATGCTCTCGGCGGTGGCGCCCGCGACCGCGCGCCAGTTCGCGCGCGCGATCGTCATGCCCAACCTGTCGCCACCGGTGACCGACGTGGCGGCGGCGCAGGCGTATCGCGCGCGGATCATGGCGGCACTGCCCGCCGACACCGGCTTCACGCCGCTAATGACCTGCTATCTGACCGACGCGACCGACCCTGACGAGGTCGCGCGAGGCTTCGCGGACGGCGTGTTCACCGCGTGCAAGCTGTATCCCGCGCACGCCACCACCAATTCCGCGCACGGCGTGACCAGCATCGCACACATCGGCGCGGTGCTGGAGACGATGCAGGCGATCGGCATGCCCCTGCTGATCCACGGCGAGGTAACCGATCCGGCGATCGATATCTTCGACCGCGAGGCGGCGTTCGTCGAGCGCGTGCTGCCCGGCCTCCTCGCCGACTTTCCGCGGCTGCGTATCGTGCTGGAGCATATCACCACGGCCGAGGCGGCAGCGGTCGTGCTCGCCAATCCGGAGCGCATCGGCGCGACGGTGACGCCGCAGCACCTCATCATCAACCGCAACGCGATGTTCGCGGGTGGCCTGCGTCCGCACGCCTATTGCCTGCCCGTCGCCAAGCGCGAGCGGCACCGTGTCGCAGTGCGGCAGGCGGCAACATCGGGGGCGCCGAACATCTTCCTTGGAACCGACAGCGCGCCGCACGCGATCGAGGCGAAGCAATCGGGATGCGGCTGCGCGGGGATTTTCAGCGCGCTGACCGCGCTCGAGCTCTATCTCGGCGTGTTCGACGAGGACGGCGTGATCGAGCGGTTCGAGGCGTTCGCGAGCGAAAACGGCGCGCGTTTCTACGGCCTGCCGCTGAACGGCGGCACCGTCACGCTGGAGCGCGCACCGCTACCCGTTCCGACCGCGCTGCCGGCGGCGGGAACCGAGGTCGTACCGTTCCGCGCCGGTGAGACGTTGAACTGGCGCCTGGTTAATTAGAACGGCAGCAGCCGCGATTTCTCGGTGAAGTTCATATAGCCGACGTTGGCGCCCAGCCGCCAGCCGACGCCCAGCCGGATCGGGATCAGCACCGTGCTGCCACGCCGCATGTAGGTCGCGGCGAACCCGCCGACGAAATAGACGCGGCCCTCGACCGCCGGGAAGCGATGGTACAGCTCCTGCGTGTCGACCAGATTGTAGACGAGCACGAAGACCTTGTTGGCGTCGCCGCCGACGTCGAAGCCGACCGACGGGCCGGTCCAGTAGACCTTGCGCTCGCCCTCGACCCGGTGCGTCATAACGCCCGAGCCGTAGCGCACACCGATGAACAGCGCACCGCCCGCCTCTCGCCCGGCGATATAGGCGTCGGGCTCGCCCTGTTCCTTGAGCAGCTTCTCGATCAGCCCGGCAAGCCCTTCGGCGCCCTTGCCGAAGGTGTTCTCGGCGGCGGCCAGGATGTCGTCGCGCTTGTAGGTCGGCGCGGCTTCTGCGGCGGTAGCGCGTTCGGCGAGCGGGTTGTTGGGCGCCGGCTCCTGCGTGACAGGGGCGGGCGGCGGGGCCTCGGCGGGAACGTAAGGATCGGGCGTCTGCTGCTGGGGTGGCGGCGGCGCGGTGCGTGGCGACAGGTCGGCATCGATCGCGCTGTTGGGATCAACGGTCCGCACCTGTGCGGTGACGGGCAGCGTGATCGCGAAGGCGCCGAGCACCGCGATGGCTTTCATAATACGCTTCATCGGATCGATCCCCCTGGTACTGCGCGCATCTTAACCGCGACCGGGCTGCACCCGCAATGAACGGATCGACGCGCGGTCACATGGACGTGATAGGCCGGTTGATCGCCCGCCCCGGCAACGCTATAGACGCCGCGTGCCGCCGGTCCGGAGACGTGGGTGAGTGGCTGAAACCAACGCTTTGCTAAAGCGTCGTACCCGTTAAACGGTACCGAGAGTTCGAATCTCTCCGTCTCCGCCAAAAATGCTGTTTTCCCGTTTGAAAACAAGCACTTAGCTGAATGGCGCCAGGCCGGCCCACAACCGGGCCAACAACGCAATCGCGATGGAATGCAGCGAAATTTCGTAGTTCGCTCGTCGTTCGAGCGGCGTTATTGTGCGACTACCTGTGTCGCCGGTGCGCCGGTCTGAAACGCAGGTTGGGTGAGCGGGGAGTGCGCGGTGGCAGGCAATTGGAAAGAGTACCAAGAGGAAGCCGCCGAGTTTTTTCGATCACTGGGGCTGGAGGCTGCAACCGACGTAGCTGTTGCAGGCGTCCGAACGTCGCATGACGTTGATGTCGTTGTTAAAATCAAAATGGTTGGGTTTGAAGCTACGTGGCTTGTAGAATGTAAACACTGGAAGGATGCTGTAAACAAACTCCACGTACTAGCTTTGCGCGAAATCGTATCGGATGTTGGAGCGGATCGCGGCATAATTTTATGTGAAGCCGGATTCCAAAGTGGGGCAATCGAAGCTTCGAAGCTAACTAATGTTCAAGTGTCTTCTCTTGCAGAACTAGGCACAACATCGCGCAGCGAAGTGTTTGCTGTTCGACTGCGCGATCTATACGACCGCAATGAAACGGCGAGGGCGCGGTATTGGGAAATCCCTAAAGGGCACCGCATCGACACTGGTCTACGGTACGACATGGGGGATGAAAATCTATACTCTGGTGCCTTCATTGTAGATTTCGTATCAAAGATACTCATTCGTGCATTCCGCGCGAGCTATCCAATCGTGGTGGACGAATGGGATATGATGAGCGCTCGACCAATCCCGGCGTCGCTTAACGGGCCCGAGGACGTTGTAACGGCGCTTGAACCGCTGATTACGGAGCTTGAAGCGAAGCTCGATGGGGCTGAAGCCTCGCTGCCTTCTTAGGCTCAGCCGACCTGTACGAATCGATTGCGCCGGTTCAAAAACTCCCCGTTGTTGCTGAACGGCTCCCCCGCCCAACACGCCCTTGTCTAGCGACGTTCAAGGGTATCGAACCATGTCTTACAACCTACTTCGGCTTCCCGACGTGATGGAGCGCACCGGGCTTAGTCGCGCTTCGATCTACGTTCACGTCGGCAAGGGCGTGCTGCCCCCGCCGGTCAAAATCGGCGAACGATCCGCAGCTTGGCCGGAAACGGAAATCGAAGCGGTCAACGCCGCTCGCATCGCGGGGAAGGCGGAACACGAAATCGTCGAATTGGTGCTGAAGCTGCGGAAACTCCGCGCTGAAGCCGGCCGGGTGTGATCCGAACTGTTGATTGTGAGTCCGTCATGCAGTTCCACCGCATCCCGGCGCCGATGCAGGCGTACCGGCAATTCGTCGTCTGGCGCTACGAACAGCGCGACGGCTCGAAGCCAACGAAGAACCTGTATTCGCCGAATTGGGGCGGACAGGCGAGCGTCACCGATCCGACGACATGGGGCAGCTTCGACGAAGCCGTTGCAGCGCACGCGGCCGGCGGTTGGGAAGGGATCGGCTTCGTCTTCACGAACAACGATCCATTCGCCGGCATCGACCTAGACGACGCGAGCGACGACGCCGAAGCATACCGGCGGCAAATGGTGATCGAAGAAGCGTTCGCCAGCTACACCGAATTAAGCCCTTCCGGGCGCGGTGTTCACATCATCGTTGAAGGCGCCATTCCGAACGGCCGGCGCCGGGCGAAGGTCGAAGTCTATAGCGCCGATCGCTTCTTCACGATGACGGGGAACGTCTATCGCGACGCACCGATAGCGAACCGGCACGATCTGCTGAACACCCTGTGGGCAGAAATGGGCGGGGCTGCATCGGCACCGGGAGCCGCAAGCCAATATTTCCGGCAAGCCGTCGAATCCGACGAAGCCGTGTTCGAACGCGCCGCAGCCGCATCGAACGGCAAAAAGTTCATGCGGCTTTGGAATGGCGACGCATCGGCGGTGGACGGTAGCGACCGATCGGGATCGGCAATCGATCAAGCGCTTGTGAACGTCCTAGCGTTCTACACCGACGATCCCGACCAAATCGAACGGCTATGGCTTCGATCCCCACAGGGGCAACGTGCGAAGACGCAACAGCGCGAGGATTATCGAAGTGCGACAATCACTCGCGCGTTCGATCGTCATGTTCCGCAGCCCGACTTCGCAGGCGTCGCCGCCGCCTTGAAGGGCGTTGTCGATCAAGCGCAGACCGAACGACGCGAGCCGCTGATACTGCTTGCGCCCGACGATCCCTTCCCGATCGTCAACGCGGCCGAACTCGCCGGTAAGCCGGTGCTACCCCGATCATGGCACGTTGCCGAAATGGTGCCTGCCCGAACGGTGACGTTGCTGAACGGCGACGGCGGAACCGGGAAGAGCCTTCTCGCCCTGCAACTCGCCTATGCAACCGCAGCGGGCCTAGGATGGGTGAATACCGCAGTCCGAAGCGGCGATTGTTTGTTCGTCACCGCCGAAGACGAAATTGAGGAAGTCCACCGCCGGCTTGCCGATATCGTGAAGGCGGAAGGGCCGGCGCTTGACCGCTTACCGCACAGGCTCGCCATATCGCCCCTAGCAGGGCGTGACGCGGTTCTAGCGGTCCCGGACGGCCGATCGGGCGTCATAAAGCCTACGGCGGTGTATCAGGCGCTCGCCGGCTACGTCGCCGCGCATCGGCCCGCCCTTGTCGTCCTAGACACGCTGGCGGACATGTTCGGGGGCGAAGAGAACAACCGGGCACAGGCTCGCCAGTTCATCGGCGGCTTGCGCGGCTTGGCGCTCGAAATGGACACGACGGTGTTGTTGCTCGCGCACCCTTCGCTATCCGGCATGTCGAACGGGTCCGGGCAGTCGGGATCAACCGCATGGAACAACAGCGTCCGCTCCCGGCTGTACCTGAAGCGCGACGAGAGCAATCCGCACTACCGCATACTCGAAACGAAGAAGTCTAATTACGGTCGAACGGGCGGGCAAATCCGGCTCGAATGGCAAAGCGGCGTATTGGTCGAGACTAGCCGCACGTCGAACGAGCCTGCCCACAGGGTTGCAGCCGAAAATGCAGCGGACGAACTGTTCATGGAATTGCTAGCGGAGTTCGCCGCGCAAGGCCGGAACGTATCTCAAAAGCCGAAATCGACGAACTACGCACCGAAGGCGTTTGCTGGCACCGTCAAAGGTTCGGAATACAAAGTCGCCGGCTTCGAAGCGGCAATGGAACGACTGTTCGCAGCGGGGCAAATTCGGATCGAACAATCGGAAGGCGCACCGTCGCGGCGGGCCGATATCATCGTCGCCAGCGGGGGTTCAAACACCCTGCAAACATACCTTCAGACACCTTCGATCATCCCTGCGAACACCCCTACCGACACCCTGCAAACACCCTTCGAACATGTGCTTCAATCATCCCCCATACCCCCTAAGGGCTAGGTGCCCCTTTGGGGCGGGCACCCGCCCTAAAAACACTGTGGGCAAGGCGGAGAGTTCGTCCGCCAGCGCTCGCGCTACCGCATTGCGAACGCACCGAATTTCGAACCGGATGCGTCCAAGCCAACATACCGGCCATCATTGGGAACTGAACATGCAAGCTGAACTGTTCGACGATCGCGCGCACCGGGTTGTTGCCGAACTGTTAGACGCTGCCGAAGGCCGGTTGATCCGAACCGGGCAATGCAGCGTCGCGAACGTAAGCGACTATCTCACACTCGCGTACATCAAAGAGGCGGCGGGCTTACTCGAATACGGAACCGTCTATCTCGAAGGCGACGGGCGAAACGCAGCGGATATATTCATGTCGAAGCTAGCGTTCGGGGCAGTCGCAACGAAGTATCGACGCAACTCGCGCCGATACGCACGGCACTTGCAACAGAACGAACGCATCTACTTTCCGAACATGCCGAACCTGTTGCGGCTCGCATACCTGAACCTAATTCAATCAGATCACGAACTTGATAGGTTGATGCGAAGCGGGTTGATCCTACTCGCCGCACGGACTCTGCCCGGTGTAGCAATCGACATACGACGAGAGTTTAGACGGAGAGGGCTCGAATACGATAGAACACTGTTTGTCGAACCGAAGAAAGAACAGCCGAAACTACGAACAATGAGAGTCAGAAGGTTAAAGTGACATGATAAGCCTCGACTATACTTGTATTGTGGCTTGATTACCCTGGGCCGACGCGATATTTGCGACATCAGTTGCACGTTGTGTGGTCGTTAGGGATAGAAAGTTGCAGGGGCAGGAAACCGCAAAGCCGCAGAATAGCTGGGGATCGCCGCCGGCCCCCGCCCTTGCGCCGAAGCGGAAAGCCTATCGGGCTCGCCTTGCCACTGTGGGCGACTGCCAGAGCCAAGCGGCTCGCCTGTTCCGGGAAGCGCGATCGGGCATCCTCCCGGTTCAGGACGCGGCCCGGCTGGCGAACATTCTCGCACTCATTTCGCGGATGATCGAAGGCGGCGAATTTGAAAAGCGGCTCGAAGCGCTCGAAGAACGGGCCGTAGCATGAAGAACCTAGCTGCCCGCCTGCGAAGGCTTGAACCGAAGGCGCCCGCGCCCGCCGACGCTCCGCACGTACTCGAAGTCCGATACGGCGAGACGATCGAAGGTGCGCTTGCCCGCTTCCGCAACCGATGGCCGAACGTGCGCGCCGGTCATCGCTTCATGGTCGTGCCAGCAACGATGACGCCGGCCGACTTCCGCATTCACTCCGAAGCCCGCACGGCCGAACGGCGGCGAACGCTTGGAGCCTTCAACACGGCAAAGGACGCTTCCCTATGACGAACCCGACCATGCTTGTTCAGTCGCCCGGCGCGACGAAGTTCATTGGCGAGATGCAAGTCGGCGCGTTCCGAAAGGCGTACTTGGGCGACGCCGACACGCTGCCCGTTGCGGTGCGCGGCGACGTGAACACGGCGCACGACGCCGTCAAGGAAGGCGTTCTGACATTGGCGGCGCTCGCAAATGATCCGACAAAGAACGACGTGCTGAAGCACGAAGCGGCCGAAACGCTGGCGGGCCGGCTCGATACCGTGCTGGCGAAGACGCAACGGACACTTGAACAGGGCGCCGCGTCGCTGGCGAACGAAGCCAACGCGAAGGCCGAAGATTACTTCAAGCCCGACCCGTCAAAGGCGGCGTTCGATATGAAGACGATCGAATGGCTTCAGGACAACTTTCGCACCCCGGAAGGGCAGGCGAAAATCCGCGCCGCTGCGAAGACGCATAGCGAAATCGCCCGCGTCATGGTCAACGCCCCGTCGTTCTTGCTCGGTATCTCCGAAGACACGCGCGATACCTACTATCTGAACGCGATCGAACGGTTCGTGCCCGAAGCCTTTGCGGCGCTCGAAACAAGCGTCACGCTGAAGGAACTGGCGAAGAAGTACGATCATGTGCGCGGTGGCGTCCGCACGTCGTTCTACAACCGCGCCGTCGCCGAACAGGCGAAGCGCCGCGTCAATATCTGAACGCCCCGATCCGCCGCAGAATTGAACGCCCTG
Organism: Sphingomonas sp. RS2018; assembly: GCF_054489605.1. NCBI lineage: Bacteria > Pseudomonadati > Pseudomonadota > Alphaproteobacteria > Sphingomonadales > Sphingomonadaceae > Sphingomonas > Sphingomonas sp. RS2018. Next base: position 147,205 of record NZ_JBTMWL010000001.1, on the reverse strand, counting down.
CGGCGGCGCCGCCGGCCCGGTCCCTTTCCTTGCCGTGTGAGGGGGCCGGGCCATTTTCGCGGCTTGCCGGCTAAACTCCGAAGCGGCCGGGCATGTTGGCAAGGTTGTTGGCCTGAACACCGACGATCGAAAAAGCGTGGTTCGAACAGCGGCTTAAGGGCACTTCAGGCGGACGAGGTTTCCGTCGAACCCTAACCGACCTTCTTCATGGCTTGATCGATCATCGCGTTTCGGGCGTAAACCAACTTACCAAGCACTTTGATGTTGTCGGGTGTTCGGTTGATATCCGCTTCCCCTTCGACGGTCGAACTCACCTGCGCGAGCGCCGTCATATAGCGATCCGCCGCATCCTGCTCGAAGGTGCCTCGAAGGCCCTGTATGTCGCCTGCATGTTGCGCGAGAACCTTCCGCGCTTCCTTCCGAGCCTCCACGACTGCAACCTGTGCCTGTGGAACCGGAATATCTTTGTACGTCCCCGGCATCCGAAGATGGCGTTCCGCAAGCCCGAGTTCGGCAACCGCTTGGAAGTAGCCGGCGAGCGCGGCATCAAGCGCCTTGCCGCTTTCCTGAACCTTCGAAATTCGATCGACGTTCACCGCCTGAACGCGCGCCTCTCGCGCCTGTTGGTTCGCGATGATGGCGTTCACGATCAGGAAGCCGATTGGGATCAAAAGGGCGCCGGCAAGCCACTGCGACTTCAGCGACGCCCATAAGCCCGCCCAAGCCCGCTTCCACCAAGGATTGGCCGCAGCCATCGCCGTCAATTCGCTTCCTTCTTCGTCGGCTTCACACCCGTTACCCGAGCATCGGCCTTAAGCTTCGTTTCGGCATCGGCCTGTTTGGCGAGCCGACACGCCTCTTCCCAACGCTTTTTACCGAGCAACTCGATATAAGCTCTTACCGACTCGTCTACATCCCCCATGCACGTATCGTCGGCTTGGCGCACTACCTTGGCTGCGGTCGATGCGCCGACTGCTTCGGCATACGGGACGCCCTGAACCGCCATCGCGAACAGCGCGAGCGACGCGAGCGGCGACGCAACGTTCGACCTGATGCGGAACCAACCCGGCGACTGTATGCTGATCGACAGATCGTCACGATCGTCTTCGTCGATATCCGACCCGATCACTAGATCGTATATGCTGGAGCCTGTGGGCAGTTCGTCACCCGCTTCACGTGCCTCTTCAAGCACTTCGAGCAATTCGAGCCACACCGAAGTCAGGAAGTTGTCCTTCGGAGTGAATATGTTCTTCCCGGTTCTGAAGGTGGCAACGAACTGCTGATCGTAGACGTAATTATCAAACGCTAAGCGGTATACCTGTTCGTAGTTGCTCGCGCCTACGTCGAAGAACGCGACGGGTGTCTGAAGTAATTCGACCAACTCGGCATTGAATAGACGCTTTTCAATCGCACCAACCCATTTCACGCGCCTGCCATAGTAGACGCTTGTTTCGTCGTCGTCCTTTGCCTTGATGGTTTTAATGACGCCCGCATCGTCAAGCAACTGACCGATTAGGACCGTCGTCGTGTAGCCCTTCTGCGGCATCAATATCAGATCGCCCTTTTCGGCCGTGAACAACAAGCCGTAAAGGAAGGTTTGGGTCATTTTATCGCCTTGGCTGTTCACAAGGCGAGTAGGTCGTTTTTCGCCGTTGGCGACCGCGCGTTCGACCCGATCGCGGGATATCAGGTTAAGGACTTCTTCGTCGTCCCAATCCTCGGGCTCTTCTTCAAGTTCGTCTAATCCACGAATGTCGATGATCGCGACACTCGTTTGTTTGATGATGTCGTAAAACTTGTATCCCTCTCCGGGGAAAAATTTGTAGACGGTGTGGTCGTCGGGCAGGACATATGCGCCAAGTTCGACTTTCACCGCCACGCTTATGCCCCTCGTTCGTTATCCGCTTGGTTTAGCTTGGTTCGGTTCGCTTGCAAGCATGGCGTTCGTCGAGATCGGCGCGTTCGCGGGGCCGATGTTGGCACGTATGTTGGCCTAGCGCTGGAAAGATCGACATGCCCTATGTTTGCAAGTGCATACGAGTGTGATCGGCGGACAGGGACTCCGCCAGCGGGGGAGACTGCATGATTGTTGACGCTTCGATAGATTGGGGGCCGCAGGGGCCATCGCCGTTCGCACCGGGTTTCCACTTCGAAGCGCGCTCGAAGGATATAAACGATTGGGTTCGGCAAGTGCGCGGCGGCATATTGGCAGGCGCCTTCACGATCGAACGTCACCTAAGCGCCGCAATCATCTACTTCGTGCTAGGCGACCGTATTCGGATGCGCGATGTTCAGGACGTATTCGACGACGGCATTCTGTCACAGATGACGTTCGAACGGCGGATCAACGTCGCGATGTTGATCGCGCCTCACTTCTTCGACGCGGCGACGGTGAAGGGAATGAGTTCGGAACTCACAACGCTGAAGACGCTTCGAAATGCGATGGCACACCGCCCTTTTTGGTTTCACGTCGAACGGAACGATGCGGGGGAAGTCGCGAACATAGTGCCGATCATCATGCGCGGCAAAGAGCCGTTGCCGCTCACTACGGCGTTCGTCGAAGATACGAATGCGAAGATGCAGGCGCTAATTGCCGCGACGATGCGCTTGGAACATGCCGTCGTCACGGCCAATTCGGGTCCGCAAACCTAACGTCGGTGTTCGACCAACGAAGATAGTCCGTTTGCGGCCATGATCCGGGCAAGCTGGCGCCGCCCTTCGTCGATTGCCGGCTTTGCAGCCCGAAGCCGGGCGCGAGCCGTGTTCGGGCTAACGCTGAACGCCGTTTCGATGCGTCGGCGCGCTTCGGCTTCGCTGTACGTGTCGCCCTGTTCGATGATGCGCTGTGCCACGAACAGCGGGCCAACGAACTTCGTCGGGCGGTTGTCGCTTCGTGTCATGCCTAGCGCGCGATCGTAGGCGCGGACCCGTTCGGCTTCGACGGGTTCGCCGTTTCGGCCCGGCTTTGCCGCAAGCATGTGTTCGACCGCGCGGGAGTGCCATAGCGCAATCAAGGCGGGCACTGGCTCGCCGTTTCGATGACATTCGGCCATTGCCGCCAACATAGCAGCGGCGGCGTTCGGATCGTCGCGACGTTCCCATAGGGCGAACACGGTTCGGCGGTGGATCATGCTGCGGCGCCGATCGGGATCACGTTCACCCCTGTGGGCACGATCGCACAGAACTTCGCCCAATCGGCCATTAGTGCGATGCGCTTCGGTAGCAGCGAACCGCGTTGGTATGCCGCTTCGGCTTTGTCGGCGAGTTGGTGCGCCAGCGCATGTTCGACGACTTCGCGCGGGCGCTTCGACACTTCGCCGGCCCATTCGCGGAACGTCGATCGGAAGCCGTGCTGTGTAAGCCCAACGCGGCCCATGCGATCGAACAGCGCCCGGAACACGGCGTCGCTGAAGGCGCCCCCACGCGGGGCAGGGAAGACGTAATCGGGTCCGTCGTGCCCGACGATACGCGGCGCGGCCCTTTGTGCCTGTAGGACCGCCATAGCGGCGTCTGACAGGGGCACGACATGCTCGCGCTCGGCTTTCATGCGATCGGCCGGGATCGTCCACAGGCGGCGCTCTAGGTCGAACTCGCCCCATGTCGCTTCGCGCACTTCGCCCGATCGGGACGCGCACAGGATCGCGAATTCGAGCGCCCGCGCCGACACGCCTTCACGCTTTCGCAGTTCGACCATGAAGCCTGCGAGTTCGGCGTAGGGCAGGGATGCGTGATGCTTCACCTTTCGCACGTCGGATCGCAGCGGAAGGTGATGGTCTAGATGATCCTTCCACCGCGCCGGGTTTTCGCCGTGCCGGAAGCCCCGGAAAGTCGCCCAACCCAATACCTTTTCGATCCTGCCCCGTAGGCGTGACGCCGTTTCAGTCTTCGTTGTCCACAGGGGTTCGACAACTTCGAGAACAAGGTTCGTGTCGATCGCAGCGACCGCCTTGGAGCCGAACACCGGATACGCATAGGTTTCGAGCGTCGCGGACCATTGGGCGGCGTGTTTCGGGTTCTTCCATTCGCCCCTGTGGGCAGCAATGTACGCTTCGGCGCATTCCCGGAACGTCTTCGCCTTCAGCTTTTCCGATCGGGCGGCTTCGACCTTAGCCCGTCGTTCGGCGAGCGGATCAACGCCTTGTGCAATCCTGTCCCGATGTTCGTTCGCCAGCTTGCGGGCGGTTGAGAGTGTGACGCCGGGATACGAACCTAGTCCTACGTCCCGACGTGCGCCGTCGATCATGACGCGCAATATCCACGACTTCGAGTTGCCCGAAATTCGAAGGTGCAACCCATCGGCACCGCCAACCATGAAGCGGGACTTCAAGCTTCCATTCGGAGTTCGAACCTCTTTTAAGTTCGATACTGCAACAGCACTAAGTTCTTTCGCCTTCTTCGGCATAACAGCCTCACAAACAAGCCAACATCTCGGCCAACAACAAAGGCCGGATGGTGCTAGCTGTCAATAGGCCGTGCTGGACGCAAAATCCGGTTAACTACATGACCGGATTGGCTTTGTTGGACGTAACTAGATGCGGCTAGACGCTATACTTGCGGACTCCGTCTCCGCCATCCTGCCCCTCGCCGGTGCGTCCTCCCTCCCTCAGATCGAATGCAGCGCGCACACGGTAACGTCGCCGGTCAAAGCGCGGACCTCATCGACCAGCACGCCGCGCAGGACGATCGGGCCGAACAGCCGCTCGCCGGTTTCGATCGCGACGCCCTCGATAGCTTCGCGCAGGCGCAGCGGGGGGAGCAGGCGGCGGGCCGCGACCTTCGCGCCGTGGCGTTTCAGGACGGCGATGGTGCCATTGCCGGCGACGAGCGCCGCACGGCCGTCGGTGCTGACAATGGCGCGATCGCCGACGAAGCCGGCGAGGCGTTCCTCGGCCAGTGTGATCGCGGTGTCGGGGCTGTCGATGCGGCTTTCTCCCAGTCGCAGCATCCGCGCGATCGCGACCAGCGCCAGGATGCCGGCTAGCGATCCGCCGATCTGTGTCCAGTCCACGCCGCCCCGGACCCTGGTCTCAGCGCGCGGCGGTAAGCGTGTCGAGCATCGGGCGGATACCGCCGATGTCGTAGCCGGCGTCCGCCGCCTTGCCGACCAAGGTCTGTGGATCGTCGCCCAGCCGCGCGCGCGCCAGCGCCCACAGATGCGCGCTGCGTGTGCCCGAGCGGCAATAGGCGAGCACCGGGCCGGCGGCGGCGGTCAGCGCGGAGGCCATCTGTTCGACCATCTCGGGGCTGAACCCGCCCTGGCCGACGGGGATCGCGCGATAGGCGATGCCGGCGTCCTCCGCGGCGCGGCGGATGTCGGCGCCCGGCGTCTGGCCCGCCTCCTCGCCATCGGGGCGGTTGTTCACGATCTCGGCGAACCCGGCCTGGGCGATGGCGGCGACTTCGGCGACCGTGATCTGGGGGGCAACGCTGGCATGGTCGTCGATTCGGCGGATCATTCAGAATCTCGAATTACGAAGAGGAAGGCAGCACCATAGGCATCGAGCTTGCGCGCGCCAACGCCCGTGATGCGGCCCATGTCGGAAAGCGTCCCCGGACGGATCGTCGCCATGTCGCGCAGCACGCTGTCGTGGAAGATCACATAGGGCGGCACGCCGCCCTCCTGCGCCAATTCGCGCCGTTTCGCGCGCAGCGCCTCGAACAGCGGGTTGCCGACCGGATTGGGCTCGGCCCCGCCGCCGCGACCACGCCGGGCGCGCTTTGGGGGAAGTACGAGCGACAGCGTCGCCTCGCCCTTCAGCAGTGCCTTGGCACCGGGGCCGAACTCCAGCCCGCCGTGCGGATTGGCGCGCAGCGCGTCGCGGGTCTGGAGCGCGCGCGCGACCGGCTTGATGAGCGCGGCGTCCTCGCCGGTGACGATACCGAAGACGCTCAGCGCTTCATGCCCGTTCATCAGGCTGCGCTCGGTCGACTGGCCGGTCAGCACGCTCTCGATATAGCCGACGCCGAAGCTCTGCCCGGTGCGGAAGACGGCGGAGAGGAACTTGCGCGCGACCTCGGTCGCGTCGGTGCCGACCGGCGGGTTCAGGCAGTTGTCGCAGTTGCCGCACGTCTCCGGCGCATCGTCGCCGAAATGCGCGAGCAGCAATTTGCGCCGGCATGTGGTGGTCTCGACCAGTCCGCCGAGTGCCGCAAGCCGCGTGCGTTCGCCTGACTGGCGGGCGGGTTCGACCTCACCGATTCGCTGGCGCGCCTTGGCGAAATCCTCCGCGCCCCAGAACAGGTGCGCGACCGCGGGATCGCCGTCGCGGCCGGCGCGGCCTGTTTCCTGATAATAGGCCTCGATCGACTTGGGCAGGCCGGCGTGCGCGACGAAGCGGACGTCGGGCTTGTCGATGCCCATGCCGAACGCGACGGTGGCGCAGATCACCATGTCCTCCGACGCGACGAACGCGGCCTGGTTGGCGGCGCGCACCGCCGGCTCCAGCCCGGCGTGATAGGCGCGGGTCGGCCGCCCGGTCTTGGCCAGCGCCGCCGCCATTTTCTCGGTGCCGGCGCGCGATGGGACGTAGACGATGCCGGGGCCGGGCGTTTCGGCGATCAAGTCGGCGATCTGGCGCGTGGTGTTGTCGCGCGGGGTGATGAGATAGCGGATATTAGGCCGGTCGAATCCTGCGACGATCAGGCCGTCGGCGGGAATCCCGAGCTGCTCCGCCACGTCGGCGCGGGTGTGGCGATCGGCGGTGGCGGTCAGCGCGAGGCGCGGAACGTCCGGGAAGCGATCGAGCAACGGGCGCAGCAGGCGATAGTCGGGGCGGAAGTCATGCCCCCATTCCGAGACGCAATGCGCCTCGTCGATCGCGAACAGGCTGACCCGCCCGCGCTCCAGCAGTTCGCGGAACTCGGCCCCCGATGCCCGCTCGGGCGCGACGTAGAGCAGGTCGAGATCGCCGTCGAGAAAGCGCCCGCGCGTCTCCGCACGGTTCTCGTCCACGCTCGTCAGCGTCGCCGCGCGGATGCCGACCGCGGTCGCCGCGCGCAGCTGGTCGTGCATCAGCGCGATCAGCGGAGAGACGACGACGCACGTCCCCTCCAGCATCACAGCCGGCAGCTGATAGGTCAGCGACTTGCCCGCACCGGTCGGCATGACGGCGAGCGTGGAGCGGCGCGCCAGCACGCGGTCGACCACCTCCCGCTGGACACCGCGGAAGTCAGGGAAGCCGAAGACGGATTGGAGCGTATCGCGGGGGTCGGAGACCATCGGTCGGCGATGTAGCGACGCGGGTGCCTGGGGTCGAGGGGTGGGAGTGCGAAACCGCGACCGATGCCACGGAAACGCCACGATGGCCGGTCACGCAAGGGGCATGATGTCTCGCATGCTGCTGGCCGGCGCCGCCCTCCTTGCCCTCACCGCCGCCGCGCCTGCCGAGCGGGTCATCCACGCGGGGCAACCCGTTGCGGCGACGGTGGCGGGAGTGCCGGTGCGGCTGCTGGTCGATCCCGGCGCACCGTCGATCCTGATGGTCGATGCCGCCACCGCCGGGCGTGCGAAGCTGAAGCCTGGACCCTTCGCGATGCGCTGGATGGTCGGGCCGGTGATAGTGCCCGCACGGACTGCGGTGGTCCGCGTCGACAGCGGCGGCGGTGTGGAGAAGCGGCGCATCGGCTGGACCGAGCGGGCCTATGCCGATGGCGTCGACGGGTCGGTCGGGCCGGGTGGCCTGAAACAGGACGTGGTGCGCATCGTGTTGCGCGCGCCGCGCGCCGGCGAGCACGAGAGCATGCTGCCGATGGTCGATGGCGGCGGCCTGTTCGGCGGGGCGGCGGGATTGTTCGGGCAGGTCACGATCGACGGCGCGCCGGTGCGCATCCGCTTTGACCTGCGCCGGCGCACCAACATGACCAGCGCCGGCGCGGCGGTGACGCTGGCGCGGGTGTACGACGGTCTGCTGGCGAAGGAGGTCCACGAGGGCGAGGTGGTGTTCGGCGTGAAGCGCCCGATGCGCGTCATGACGCTCGCCCGCCCGCTGACGATCGGTACGCTGGCGCTGCGCACGATCGATGTGCGGACGTCCGACTTCGGCAATGCGAACGGCATCGCAACGGAGCGTGCCGAACCCGATCCTGACGAGATCGTCGTGACTGCGAAGGGGAAGCGCAACCGCGATCGCGACCGTATCTCGATCGGCACCGATACGCTGGCGGCGTGCTCGTCGATCGTATTCGACAAGCGGGCGAAGGTGATCCGGCTGAGCTGCCTGTAAGCTAGTCGGCGGCAGCCACCGCCTTTTCCTGTTCGGCGGCCTGACGCGCCCACATCTCCGCATAGAGGCCATGACGGCGCAGCAGGTCGGCGTGCGTGCCCTGTTCGGCGATGCGCCCGGCCTCCAGCACGACGATGCGGTCGGCGTGGACGATCGTCGACAGGCGGTGGGCGATGACGATCGTCGTGCGGCCGCTCTCGATCGCCTGCAGCGTCTTCAGGATCTCGGCCTCGGTGCGGCTGTCGAGCGCGCTCGTCGCCTCGTCGAGGATCAGGATGGGCGGGTCCTTCACCAGGGTGCGGGCGATGGCGACGCGCTGCTTCTCGCCGCCCGACAGCTTCAGCCCGCGCTCGCCGACGCGGGTGGCGTATCCGTCCGGCATCGATTCGATGAAGGGCGCGATCGCTGCCCCGCGCGCTGCGCTCGCGACATCGGCGTCGCTCGCGCCCTCGCGGCCGTAGGCGATGTTGTAGCCGATCGTGTCGTTGAACAGCACCGTGTCCTGCGGCACGATGCCGATCGCGGCGCGCAGCGAGGTCTGGGTGACGGCGGCGACGTCCTGCCCGTCGATGGTAATGCGGCCGCCGGTCACGTCGTAGAAACGATAGAGCAGCCGCGCGAGCGTCGACTTGCCCGCGCCCGATGGGCCCACCACCGCGACGGTGTGGCCGGCGGGGATGTCGAGGTCGATGCCCTTCAGGATCTGACGGTCGTTGTCATAGGCGAAGCGCACGTCCTCGAACCGCACGTGCCCGTCGGCGACCCGCAGCGCCGGCGCGCCTGGCGCATCGGTCACGTCGGAGGCCGTGTCGATCAGGTCGAACATCGCCGCCATGTCGATCACGCCCTGCCGTACCGTGCGATACACCATGCCGAGCAGGTCGAGCGGGCGGAACAGCTGCGCGAGCAATGTCGAGACGAGCACCACATCGCCGGGCGTGAACCGCCCCTGCGACCAGCCCCAGGCGACGAGCGCCATTCCGCCCGCCATCATCAGATTGGTGATGAGCGCTTGGCCGATATTGAGCCACGCCAGCGAATTCTCCGACACCACCGCGGCATCGGCATAAGCGGCGACGGCGTTGGCGTAGCGCTTCGCCTCCCGCCCTTCGGCATTGAAATATTTGACGGTTTCGAAGTTCAGCAGCGAATCGACCGCGTGCGCGACCGCGCCGGTGTCGAGATCGTTCATCCGCTCGCGCAGCGCCGCGCGCCAGTCGGTCACGATGCGGGTGAAGCCGATGTAGACGACGACCATGACGAGCGTGCCCACCACCAGCCACACGCCGAACCGCGTCCAGAAGATGCCGAGCACCAGCGCCAGTTCGAGCACGGTCGGCGCGATGTTGAAGAGGAGGAAGTAGAGCATCGTGTCGATGCTCTTCGTGCCGCGCTCCACCACCTTGGTGACGGCGCCGGTGCGGCGTTCGAGGTGGAAGCGCAACGACAGCTGGTGCAGGTGGCGGAACACCGCGGCGGCCAGTCGCTGGGTCGCGTCCTGGCCGACGCGTTCGAACACCGCGTTGCGCAGGTTGTCGAACACCACGGTTGCGAACCGCGCGGCGGCGTAGCCGATCACCAGCATCAGTACGAGCGTGGCGACCCCGCGATCGCCGCCCGCCATCCGGTCCACCGCCCCCTGCAACGCGAAGGGTGCGCCATAGACCTGCACCAGCTTCGACGCGACGACGAACGCCATCGCACCGACGATCCGCACCTTCAGCGCGGGCGCATCGTCGGGCCAGAGATAGGGGAGGAAACGGCGCAGCGTCGGCGCGAGCGGACGGTCTGCTCCGTCGGTTCGGGCGGGCGGCATGGCGTCCTATCTAGGGACGCTCGTCCTGCACGCAACCGCATCGATAGCGCGGAACCGGTGGGGAAGCCGGATTGTTGTGGGTTCCGAAGGGATTGGACATGGAACCGCTATATTATGTGATGGCGATCCTGGGGTGCGGCGACGACGGCAGCACCTGCCAGCGCGCGCGAACCGAACCGGCCCGCTACAACAGCCCCGCCCAGTGTCAGGCCGCTATGGCGGTGTCGCTTCAGCGCAATACCGACCTGTCCTATCCGGTGATCCAGGCGACCTGCGAGCGTCGTGGGCTGAACGTCGCCACCCGCGAGACGACGACGCGGGGCTGAGCCCCGGGTCCGCGAACCCGACCTGTCGCGCGCCCAACAAGAACTTCATTCCCCATTTAGCGGATAGGATTATCCTGACCGCATGATCCGATCGACTTACGAGAGGATGGACGGCGCCGCGCCGTCCGTGATCCGATGACGACGGCGCTGGCCGATACTGTTGCGGCGCTACGGACGGCGCGCGAGGCATGGCGCGCGCGGCAGGATGAGACACGCGATGTCGACAGCTTCCCGTCGCGCAGCGCGGTGGCGCGCATCGTCGGCCTGTTCGCCGCCGCGCTCTATCCACGCCGCCTCGGCCATTTCGGCGATAGCGCGGACGACGAGGATCGCTTCGTCGCGGCGCAATTGATCGCCGGCCTGTCCGAACTGGAGCGCGAGATCGCCGCCGAGCTCGGCTATTGGCAGAAGGAGGCGCAGGCGGCCTTTCCGCAGGATCAGGCGGCGACGATCGCGCGGCTGTTCGGCGCGACGCTGGCCGATATCCGCGTTCTGGTCGACGGCGATGTCGAGGCGGCGTTTCTCGGCGATCCGGCGGCGCGCAGCGTGGACGAGATCCTGATCTGCTATCCCGGCGCCATCGCGATCCTGCACCACCGGCTGGCGCATGCGCTGCACGATCTCGGCGCGCCGATCGTCGCGCGCATGATTTCCGAACTCGCCAACGAGCGCACCGGTATCGACATCCATCCCGGCGCGACGATCGGCCGGCATTTCTTCATCGACCACGGCACCGGCGTCGTCATCGGCGAGACCGCGGTGATCGGCGACCGCGTGCGGTTGTACCAGCATGTCACGCTGGGCGCGCGCGGCGCGCTAGGCGCGACCGGCGCGCCGCGCGGGCGGGTGCGGCATCCGGTGGTGGAGGACGATGTCGTTATCTACGCTGGCGCGACGATCCTCGGCCACGTCACCATCGGCGCGCGGTCGGTGATCGGCGGCAACGTGTGGCTGCTGTCCGATGTGCCCGCCGACAGCGTCGTGCTCCAGCCCGAGGCGCGGCGCCTGTCCGACCGCGATGCGCGCGACGTGCGCGAGGAACTGGCGGCGACGGGATGAGCGACCGCCGCCCCATCGTCGGCATCATGTGCGGGAACGAGGTCGCCGCGCGTCCCGTGCAGGTCGTCGCGACCCGCTTCATCGAACCGATCGCGCAGCTGTGCGGCGCGACCGTGCTGCTGGTGCCGGCGGTGCCCGACGCGGTCGACACCGCGCATCTAGCAGCGGTGCTCGACGGGCTGCTGCTGACGGGATCGCGATCGAACATCGCGCCGGCGCGCTACGGCGGCGCCGACACCGATGAAGACGGGGTGATCGACGACAGTCGTGATGCCGTCGCGCTGGCGCTGTCCGAGCGCATGATCGCGGCGGGCAAGCCGGTCTATGGCATCTGCCGCGGGTTGCAGGAGATCAACGTGCTATTCGGCGGCACGCTGACCCGCCCGGCGTTCCACGAGCGGCACCATATCGGATCGTGGGACGGCGACTATGCCGCGCTGTTCGATCATCGCCATCCGGTCGAACTGGTCGCGGGCGGCGTGCTGGCGGGAGCGACGGGCTGCCGCCGGATCGAGGTCAATTCGGTGCATCAGCAGTGCGTCGACCGCCTGGGCGCCGGGCTGAGCGTCGAGGCGCATGCCTGCGACGACGGGCTGGTCGAGGCGGTGCGCGCCACCGGCTGCGGCGCCGACGTGCTGGCCGTGCAGTGGCACCCGGAATGGGATCTGCCGCACTGCGCGGGCAGTCGCGCGTTCTTCACATTGCTCAAGGGTTCGCTGGCGGCAGCTCGCAGCGCGCTCGGTCGATCGTAGGATTTCAGAACGAGATGACGCACGCTTCCTTCACCACGTGGCGACTGCCGTCGTTCGGTATCCAGGTCGCCATCGGCATGGCCGCCGGCATCCTGCTGGGCCTGCTCGCGCGCAACCTCGGCGGCCCCGACGCGGCGCTGGGCGCGACGTTGCACCTGGTCGGCCAGATCTTCGTACAGCTGCTGAAGGCGCTGGTGCCAGCACTCGTCTTCACCGCGATCGTCGGATCGATCGCGGCCTTGAGCAACCTGCAAAACGCCGCGCGGCTGGTCTGGCGCACCTTGCTGTGGTTCGCGATCACCGCGTTGATCGCGGTCGTCGTCGGCATCGTGCTGGGCGTGGTGTTGCAGCCGGGCCTGCGCGCCGGGGCGGATCCCGCTGCCGCCGCCGCGACGGCGCCCGCCGTCGTCGGATCGTGGCTCGATTTCCTGAAAGGACTGGTGCCCTCCAACCTCTTCGGCCTGACCGCCGGCACCAAGATCGCCGACGATGGTGCCGCGACGACGACGCTTGGCTTCAACGTGTTGCAGATCGTCGTCGTCGCCATCGCGATCGGCGCCGCGGCGGTGCGGGTGGGGGAGGCGGCGGCGCCGTTCCTCGCCTTCAATGCCGCAGCACTCGCCATCTTCCGCCGGCTGCTGCGCTGGGTCATCGCGCTGACGCCAATCGGATCGGCCGCGCTGATCGGCGACGCGATCGTGCGCTATGGGTGGGAGACGCTGGCGTCGCTCGGCACCTTCGCGGGCGCGGTCTATCTCGGCCTCGGCATCGTGCTGTTCGTCGTCTATCCCGCGCTGCTGCTTGCCAACGGATTGAGCCCGGCGTGGTTCTTCCGCCGCGCCTGGCCCGCGATCCAGCTCGGTTTCGTCTCGCGCTCGTCGATCGGGACGCTGCCCGTCACCGAAGACCTGACCGAGCGCGCGCTGGGCGTGCCGCGTGCCTATGCCGCCTTCGCGGTGCCGCTCGGCGCGACGACGAAAATGGACGGATGCGCCGCCATCTATCCGGCGGTGGCGGCGATCTTCGTCGCGCAGTTCTTCGGCCTGACGTTGCATGCGTCCGACTATCTGCTGATCGTCGTCGTGTCGGTGCTCGGCTCCGCCGCCACCGCCGGGCTGACCGGCGCGGTGGTGATGCTGACGCTGACGCTGTCGACGCTGGGCCTGCCCCTGGAGGGCGCGGGGCTGCTGCTCGCGATCGACCCGATCCTCGACATGGGCCGCACCGCGGTCAACGTCGCCGGGCAGATGCTGGTCCCCACGATCGTCGCCAAGCGCGAGGGTCTGTTGCCGGCGCCGGAGGGTGAGCCCGCACCCGCCTGATTGCCCCGCCGCGACAATCGCATATAGTCCGACATATGTTGTTGCCGCTTCTTCTCGCCGCCGCGCCCGTTCAGGCGACTGCCCCGGTCCCGCTCTATCGCGATCCGGTGCATGACGGTGCCGCCGATCCGTCGATCGTCCGCGATGCGAAGAGCGGCGAGTGGACGATGTTCTACACCAACCGCCGCGCCGACCTGACGCCTGAGGATGCGAAGGACGTGCGCTGGGTCCACGGCACCGCGATCGGCGTCGCGCGGTCGCGGAACGGCGCGCGCTGGCGCTATGCGGGGACGGCGGCGATCCCGCCGAGTTGCACCGGCGCAACCCTGTGGGCGCCCGACGTGCAGCGCTTCGGCGCCACCTATCACATGTGGGTCACGGTGGTGCCCGGCGTCTTCCGCGACTGGAACGCCCCGCGCTTCATCCAGCATCTGACCAGCCGCGACCTGAAGCGTTGGACCTGCGCCGACCGCCTCGATCTCGGCGCCGATCGGGTGATCGACGCCAGCGTGATTGCCCTGCCGACGGGCGGCTATCGCCTGTTCTTCAACGACGAGCGGATGGGCAAGGCGATCCGCACCGCAGACAGCAGCGACCTGATCCACTGGCGCGTCAAGGACCGACTGACCGACACGCCGGGCGAGGGGCCGAAAGCGTTCCGGTGGAAGGGCGCGTGGTGGCTGGTGTCGGACGCGTGGAAGGGTTTGTTGGTGCTGCGCTCCGACGACGGCGAGCGCTGGACGCGCCAGCCGGGCTATCTGCTGGCCGACGCCGGCACGCGGCCGACCGACCGTGCCAAGGGGCAGCACCCCGACGTCGTGGTGGCGGGGAAGCGCGCCTACATCGTCTATTTCGTGCATCAGGGTGGCGAGGATGCCGCGAAGACCGACCCGCACTGGCATCAGCGCAGCGTGCTGCAGATTGCGGAACTGAAGGAAAGCGGCGGCGTGCTCAGCGTCGATCGGAACGTACCGACCCGGGTGGCGTGGCAATGATGATCGAGCGTCGCGGCTTCATCGCGGGGGCGGGTGCGCTGGCGCTGTCGGGGTGCGTGGGGCGTGGCGCCGGGCTCATCGGGGCGCCGAGCGATCCGCTGCTCTTCGCCTATTTCACAACCGGAAAGGGCGAGGCGCTGGGCCTGCGCTTCGCGACCAGCGACGACGGTTTCGCCTTCCGCGCGCTGGGTGGCGGGCACATCGTCCTGACGCCGCAGGTCGGCGAGAAGAAGCTGATGCGCGACCCCTTCCTGTTCCGCAGTCCCGGCCGCGACGCGCCCTACCATCTGCTGTGGACGACGGCGTGGGAGGGGGTGACGATCGGTCACGCCACCAGCCGCAACCTGATCGACTGGACGCCGCAGCAGGGGATTTCGGTGATGGCCGACGTCCCCGGCACCCGCAACTGCTGGGCGCCCGAGGCGATCGTGGACCCGCGCACCGGTGTCGTCAGCATTTTCTGGTCGAGCACCGTGACGGGGCGCTTCACCGAGACCGCCGGTACGTCGGAGAGCGGGTACAACCACCGCATCTGGGCGACGACGACGCGCGACTTCACATCCTTCACCCCGGCCAAGCCGTTCTACGATCCGGGTTTCAGCGTCATCGACGCCACTTTCGCGACCGCGCCGGACGGCGGGTTGTACCTGATCGTGAAGGACGAGACGCGCGAACCGCCGCGTAAATGGCTGCAGGTCGCACGCGCGCAGGGACCGAACGGCCCGTTCGGTCCGCTCGCCGCGCCGTTCACCCCGGCGTGGGTCGAGGGGCCGATGACCGCGCGGGTCGGCGATGCGCTGGTCTGCTACTATGACGTCTACACCGCGGGCCGCTGGGGCGCGAAGATGACGCGCGACATGGTGACGTGGGAGGATGTCGGCGCGCGGTTGTCGATGCCCGCCGGTGCGCGCCACGGATCGTTGCTACGTGTGCCGCGGAGCGTGATCGCGGGGCTGGAGGGGTAGCGCGAACCCCCTCCTCCGTTCGTGCCGAGCTTGTCGAAGCACTGCACTTCTTCCTCTGCCATCGCCTGCGGAAGAAGGGCGGCCCCCTTCGACTGCCTGCCAAGGCAGGCGCTCAGGACAGGCTTCGACAAGCTCAGGGCGAACGGTGAGAGGTTAACGCGTACGTCACATGCCGCCGCACGACGCCGGCCATTACCCGCTCGTCATACCCCGGCCGCAGCGTCGCGCCGAGCTTCTCCACCGCGCGGCGGGAGCGGAGATTGTCCTCGCCGATCATGAAGACGACGGTGCCGACCTGAGCAAAGATGTGGCCGAGCATCAGCGCCTTGGCCTCGCCGTTATACGGCCCGCCCCAGTGGCTTCGCGCCAGATAGGTCCAGCCGATCTCGATCTCGTCCGCCTCGCCGTCCCAGCCGTCGTAGCGACTGGAGCCGATCACCGGGCCGCTCGCCCGATCGATAATGACCAGCGCGCCGCCCGAGGCGAGTCCCGCATTGAAGAACGCGTCGAACACCTCGCGCCGCCAGCGGTCGTGCGCCGGGTGCATCGCCCACAGGTCGCGGTCGGACGCCACCGCGTAGAGCGGCTCGCGGTCCGCCGCCGTCATCGGGCGCAGCAGGACATGCTCGCCGGTCAACACCGGCTGACGGTCGGGCGGCGTCATCGACACGGTGTCAGAAGGCGGCGATACCCGTGATCGCGCGGCCCAGGATCAGGCCGTGGACGTCGTGCGTGCCCTCATAGGTGTTGACGGTTTCGAGATTGATCGCGTGGCGCAGCACATGGAATTCGGCGGCGATGCCGTTGCCGCCGTGCATGTCGCGCGCGACGCGGGCGATGGCCAGCGCCTTGCCGCAATTGTTGCGCTTGATGATGCTGATCGCCTCGGGCGCCAGCGTGCCTTCGTCGAACATGCGGCCGCAGCGCAGCGCCGCCTGCAACCCCAGCGCGATCTCCGTCTCCATCTCGGCGAGCTTCAGCTGGACAAGTTGCTTCGAGGCCAGCGGCACGCCGAACTGCTGCCGGTCGAGCGTATACTGACGCGCGGCGTGGAAACACGCCTCGGCCGCGCCCATCGTGCCCCAGGCGATGCCGTAGCGCGCGCGGTTGAGGCAGCCGAACGGCCCCTTCAATCCCGAGACGTTGGGCAGCAGCGCATCCTCGCCCGCCTCCACCCCGTCCATCACGATCTCGCCGGTGATCGACGCGCGCAGGGAGAGCTTGCCCTCGATCTTCGGCGCCGACAGCCCCGCCATGCCCTTTTCGAGCACGAAGCCGCGGATCGCGCCGTCGTGCGCGTCCGATTTCGCCCAGATGACGAAGACATCGGCGATCGGCGAATTGGTGATCCACATCTTGGCGCCGGTAATGCGATAGCCGTCCGCGGTCTTCTCCGCGCGCGTGCGCATGCCGCCGGGGTCGGAACCGGCGTCGGGTTCGGTCAGGCCGAAGCATCCGACCAGCGCGCCTGAGGCGAGGCCGGGGAGGTACTTCCGCCGCTGCTCCTCGCTGCCATAGGCATGGATGGGATACATCACGAGGCTGGACTGCACGCTCATCGCCGAGCGATAGCCGGAGTCGACCGACTCGACCTCGCGCGCGACGAGGCCATAGGCGACATAACCCAGACCCGCGCCGCCATATTCCTCGGGGATCGTCGCGCCGA
Source organism: Sphingomonas sp. RS2018 (assembly GCF_054489605.1). Classification (NCBI taxonomy): domain Bacteria; kingdom Pseudomonadati; phylum Pseudomonadota; class Alphaproteobacteria; order Sphingomonadales; family Sphingomonadaceae; genus Sphingomonas; species Sphingomonas sp. RS2018. The sequence goes on along the minus strand of NZ_JBTMWL010000001.1, from coordinate 130,082 downwards.
GCAGGCCGAGCGCGCCCATCTCGTGCATGATCTCGCGGTCGAAATCCTCGTCGAGATACGCCCGGGTGACACGCGGCAGCAGCTTCCCTTGCGCGTAATCGCGCGCGGTATCGCGCACCATGCGCTCCTCGTCGGTCAGTTGCGCATCGAGCGCGAACGGATCCTGCCAGTCGAACCGGCCCATGCCTGCCATGTCTGTATCCTTCAGCCGCCCGGCAGCAGGCCGGCGGGGTTCTGCGATGGCGGTTCCGCCATCGTCGGTTCGGGTAGGGTCGGCAGCACGGCCGGCGGCGGCGCGGTGTCGATCGCCGCCTGTTCGAGCGTATTGAGCGCGCGGCGCGTGGCGTTGTAGCGTTTCGCCGCGTCGATCCAGCTGGTGGCGCTCGCCGCACCCGGCATCCGCGCGACCTCGGCCAGCGCCGCCTCGACATTGCCGGCGTCGATCAACCGGCGGGCGCGGTCCAGCCGGTCGGCTGCGCGCGGCGACGGCGTCGATTCGCGGCGCAGCACGACCAGATCGGACAGGCCGCGCCGGATCGAGCGCCAGAAGCCGTCGCGGAAGCTGCTGCCCGCCAGTTGTGGCGCGATCTGTTCGAGCGCGAGGCGCAGGTCCTCGCGCGTCGTCGGCGCCTTGCTGGCGGCGATGATCGTCGCGACCGCCGTCGGCTGGGTCGCGCCGAAGCGGGCGTTCAGCTGTGGCTCGATGTACCCCAGCGCCAGCCCGCGATCGATCGCGCGGCGCGCGGCGAAGACGACCAGCAGCGATTCGCCGCGGGTGGCATAGCCCGCCGCAGTGCGCGACGCGGCATCGGCCAGCGCCATTCGCGCCTCGATTGCGTTCAGTTTCGCATCCAGCGCCGCTTCCCGCGCGGCGAGGCCGTTCAGCGTGATGGGAATCGCCGCGGTGGCGGCAGCCGGTGCGGCGGCGGGCGTCGTGGTCGGCTGCGCCGTCGGGGTCTCGCCCTCGCGCGTGCGCCAGCGGTCGATGACCGGCAGCATCGCCGCGACCGTCACCACCCCCAGCAGGAAAGCGACCACGATCGCCATCCACGAAATCTGTCGCTTCGGCGGCGACTCGGCACGGTCCGTCACCGGAACGGCGGGGGGCGGGAGATCGCCTGTCATCGGCGGCGTTATCCGCGCAGGGCACGGGCGCGTCAATCAGGCGATGCTGCGCGCCATGTCGATCAACGTGGCGTCGTCCGGCACCGGTGCTACGGCGATGTCGGCCCAGCCCCGGCCTGCCGCTACGGCAACGGCGTCGCTGATCGCGACCAGGCGGATGCTCGCCGGTTCCTCGACCAAAGCGCGCAAACGTCGCGCGGCGCGGGCGGAATGGACGAGCGTCACCGTGCCGACGAGCTTCGTCACATCGGCGGGGATCGCGACGCTGTCATAGACCACGATCGTAGTGGTGCCGGGCAGGGCCATGTGATCGCGACCGGCAAGGTGCAGCAAACGCCCGCCCCGTGGCAGTGATTCGACGCCGCCGGTGCCGATCGTCTCGACGTGCAAGCCAGCCTGCTCCGCCGCCGAAGCCGTCGCCGCCCCGACCGCGCGCACGGGCAAGGCGGCGAGCGCGGCCAGACCCGGCCCGGCGTGGCGCACGGCGTTCGCACTCGTCAGCACCAGCGAGTCATAGTCGCCCGCGTCGGGCACATCCCACGCGACCGCCTCCACCGCGAATAGCGGCACGCATACCGGCATCAGCCCCGCCGCCCTGACCCGCGCCGCGGTGGCGGCACTGCCGGGCTCGGGCCGCAGCACGCCGATGCCCGCGGTCACCCGGCGAGCACCAATCACCCGGCGAACAATATGCGGATCGACGGCGGCGAGCGGTCGAGCAGCTTCGCAGCCAGCGCCTGCGCGACGGCGATCTCTTCGGGCGCACCCGCCTGCTGCGCGGCGACGGTTTCGCTGCCGTCCTCGGAATACAGCGCGGCGTCGAGCGTCAGCACGCCGCCCTCGATCCGCGCCAGCGCCGCGACGGGCGAATGGCAATCGGCGACCAGCGCGGCGAGCAACGCGCGTTCGGCAGCGACACAGGCGTGCGTCTGCGGATCGTCGATCGCGGTCAGCAGGCGGTGGACCGCCTCGTCCTCCGCCCGCGCCTCGATCCCGACCGCGCCCTGCGCCGGGGCGGGCAGCAGGATCGTCGTGGGGATGGCAACGCCGACATCAGTGCGCCCCAGCCGCTCCAGCCCGGCGGCGGCGAGCAACGTCGCCTCCGCCTCCCCCGCCGCCAGCCGCGCGAGGCGCGTGTCGACATTGCCGCGGAACAGCACCGGTTGCAGGTCGGGGCGCAGATGACGGACCTGCGCGGCGCGGCGCGGGCTGCTCGTCCCGATCCGCGCACCCGGCGCCAGCGCCTCGAACGATGCCGCGCCGACCAGCCGGTCGCGCACATCGGCGCGCGGCAGCATCGCGACGATGGCGATCGCGTCCGGGCGCACCGTCTCGACATCCTTCATCGAATGCACCGCGATATCGATGTCGCCGCCGAGCAGCGCGCGGTCGAGCTCCTTGGTCCACAGCGCCTTGCCACCGATCTCCGCCAGCGCGCGATCCTGCACCCGGTCGCCGGTCGTGCGGATGACGACCGTCTCCACCGACAGGTCCGGATACGCCGCGATCAGCGCATCGCGCACCATCCCCGCCTGCGTCAGGGCGAGGGGCGAACCGCGGGTGCCGAGGCGAATTGCTTGAACCATCTACGTGTCGCCTAAGAAAAAGGCAGCCCTTCGACAAGCTCAGCCCGAACGGATAGGGACATACGCCATGCTAATCCTCGGCCTCGAATCCAGCTGCGACGAGACGGCGGCGGCGCTCGTCACCGATGCGGGCGAGGTGCTGGCGCACCGGCTGCTGGGGCAGGAGGCGGCGCACCGGCCCTATGGCGGGGTGGTGCCGGAGATCGCGGCGCGCGCGCATGTCGAGGCGCTGGGGCCGCTCGTGACCGCCGCGCTCGACGATGCCGGCGTCACGCTGAGCCAGGTCGATGCGGTGGCGGCAACGGCGGGGCCGGGGCTGATCGGCGGCGTGATGGTCGGGCTGGTCACCGGCAAGGCGCTGGCGCACGCGGCGGGCAAGCCGCTGATCGCGGTGAATCATCTCGAGGGGCATGCGCTCTCGCCACGGCTGACCGATCGCGACCTCGACTTCCCCTATCTGCTGCTGCTCGTCTCGGGCGGCCATTGCCAACTACTGCTGGTCGAGGGCGTCGGCGCCTATCGCCGGCTGGCGACGACGATCGACGACGCGGCGGGGGAGGCGTTCGACAAGACCGCGAAGCTGCTGGGGCTGGGCTTCCCCGGGGGCCCGGCGGTCGAGCGCGCGGCGCTGTCTGGCGATCCGCACTCGGTGCCGCTGCCGCGCCCGCTGCTGCGATCGGGCGAGCCGCATTTCTCGTTCGCGGGGCTGAAGGCGGCGGTTGCGCGCGCGGTCGGCACGGCAAGTGCCGAGGATCTCGCCGCCTCGTTCCAGCAGGCGGTGGTCGATTGCCTGGTCGATCGCACCCGGCGCTCGCTGGATCGCGTGCCGCAGGCGACCGCGCTCGTCGTCGCGGGCGGGGTGGCTGCGAACACGCGTGTGCGCGCGGCGCTGGAGGATCTTGCCGGTGGCTATGGCCTGCGCTTCGTCGCGCCGCCGCTGTGGCTGTGCACCGACAACGCCGCGATGATCGCCTGGGCCGGGGTCGAGCGCTTCGCGGCGGGGCTGACCGATCCGCTCGACGTGCCGGCGCGCCCGCGCTGGCCGCTCGATCCGACGGCGGCGGCGGTGCGTGGTGCGGGAGTGAAGGCATGAGAATCGGCGTCATCGGCGGCGGCGCCTGGGGCACCGCGCTCGCACAGGTCGCGGCGCGCGGCGACCGGCCGGTCACCCTGTGGGCCCGTGAGCCGGAGGTGGTCGACGGGGTCAACGGACGCCATGAGAACGCGCTGTTCCTGAAGGGCGTGACGTTGTCGCCGTCGATCCGGGCGACGGGCGACCTCGCCGATCTGGCCGGGCACGATGCGTTGCTGGTCGTCGCACCCGCGCAGCATGTCCGCGCGGTGCTGTCGGCAACGCCGGTCGGCACGACGCCGCTGGTGCTGTGCGCCAAGGGGATCGAGGCGGGCAGCCGCCTGCTGATCGGCGAAGTCGCGCGCGCCGCCGCGCCGGATGCGCCGATCGCCGTCCTGTCCGGCCCCACCTTCGCCCATGAAGTTGCCGCCGGCCAGCCGACTGCGGTGACGCTGGCGTGCGAGGATGCGGTCTTGCGCGAGCGACTCGCCGCGCGCCTCGCGAGCCCCGCCTTCCGCCCCTATGCCAGCGGCGATGTGGTCGGGGCGGAGATTGGCGGGGCGGTGAAGAACGTGCTCGCCATCGCCTGCGGCGTCGTCGAGGGCGCGGGGCTCGGCCTCAACGCCCGCGCGGCGCTGATCGCGCGCGGGTTTGCCGAGATGACGCGCTTCGGTCTGGCGAAGGGCGCGCGGGGGGAGACGCTGGCGGGCCTCTCGGGCCTCGGCGATCTGGTGCTCACCTGCTCCTCGACCAATTCGCGCAACTTCTCGCTGGGCGTCGGGCTGGGGCAGGGTCGGGCATCCGCCGACCTCCTCGCCGATCGCCGCACCGTGGCGGAGGGCGCGCACACCGCGCCGGTGCTGCGCGAGGCCGCGGCGGAGATCGGCGTCGACATGCCCGTCGTCGGCGCGGTCTGCGACCTGCTGGTCGGATCGCCCGCGCGCGAGGTGATCGCGCGCCTGCTCAACCGCCCGCTGCGGGCGGAGAGCGCGTGACCGGCGATCTGCTGCCGTTCCTGCTCGCGTTCGTGGCCGGCATCGCGGGCGGGGCGATGAACGCGCTGGCCGGCGGCGGTACCTTCGCGACGATGCCGACGCTGATCGCGCTCGGCCTGCCCTCGCCGATCGCGAACGCAACCTCCAACGTCGCGCTGCAGCCGGGCGCGATGACGAGCGCCTGGGGCTATCGCGCCGGATTGCGGCCCTTGGGCGGCCTGTCGGTCAAGGCGCTGTCGGCGATTACCTTCGTCGGCGGGCTGGCGGGCAGCCTGTTGCTGGTGGCGACGCCGACGACGCTGTTCGACCGCATCATCCCATGGCTCCTCCTGATCGCGACGATCGCGATCGCCGGCGGCAAGCGGCTGGCCGAACGGTTTGCCGAGCGCGCGACGCCGGGGCCGCGCACGCTGTTCGGCGCGCAGGCGGTGCTGGGCGTCTATGGCGGCTATTTCGGTGGCGGGGTCGGACTGATGATGACGGCCGCGTGGGGTCTGCTCGCGGGCGAGCCGCCGCATCGGCTGATGGCGCACCGGACGCTGATGCTCGCGATCGCCAATGCCGCCGCGACGATCGTCTTCATCGCGCTCGGCATGGTGCGCTGGGTCTATGCGGTGCCGATGCTGGTCGGCAGCGTGATCGGCGGCTTCGCCGGCGCAGGCGTCGGCAAGCGGCTGTCGCCCGGGGTCGTGCGCGGCTGGACGATCGCGGTGACGGCGGTGACGACGGCGGTGTTCTTCTGGCGCGCCTACGGCTAAGTCGTTGTGATGGAGAGCCCGCCCCAGCCCGGTACGCCGATCCGCCGCCACGGCGTCGCGACGCGGCTGTGGCACTGGACGACCGTGGTCGTGGTGGTGATCCTGCTGGGATCGGGCCTGATGATCCTCAACGCGCATCCGCAGCTCTACTGGGGTCGCTATGGCGCGAATTTCGACCAGCCGTGGTTCCGCGTGGCGTGGGTGTTCGAGAGCGGCCGCGTTCCCGGCTGGCTGACGATCCCCGCAAGCTACAACCTCGCCATCGCGCGGCGCTGGCACCTGCTCTTCGCGCTGGTGCTGGCGTTCTCGCTGCTGGCGTACATGGTCGCCGGCCTGCTCAATCGCCATTTCGCGCGCGACCTGCGCATTCGGCGGCGCGAGCTGCGTGCCGACGCTGTGGCGCATGACGTGCGCGAGCATCTCGCGCTGCGCTTCCACGATCCGGCCGATCCGCGCGCGTACAACATCCTACAGAAATTGAGCTATGTCGGCGTCATCTTCGTCCTGATTCCGCTGCTGATCCTGTCGGGCATCGCGATGGCGCCGGGCATGAACGCGGCATGGCCCTGGGCGGTCGAGATATTGGGCGGGCGACAGTCGGCGCGCTCGATCCACTTCATCGTCGCGATGGCGCTGGCGGGGTTCATCGTCGTGCACCTGACGCTGGTGATCCTCGCTGGGGTCGGCAACGAGCTGCGGTCGATGATTACCGGCTGGTGGCGGGTGCCGCGATGATCGTCAGCCGCCGCACCGCGCTGGTCGGGAGCCTCGCCAGCGGCCTGCTCGCCGGATGCGACCGGGTCGCGTCGAGCGATATCGGCCGCCGCGCGCTGTTCGCGGGGGAGGATGCGCACCGCGTGCTCCAGCGCGGGCTGACCGACCGCACCGCGCTGGCGCAGGAATTCCGGCCCGACCAGCGCTCCCCGGTGTTCCGCGCCAACGGTACGCGCAACCCGAACACGCCCGACTACAACGCATCGGCCGCGCGAAACTTTGCCGACTGGCGCATCCGCGTCGACGGGCTGGTCGCGCGCCCACTCGACCTGTCGCTCGCCAACCTGCGCGCGATGCCGGCGCGCACGCAGATCACGCGGCACGACTGCGTCGAGGGGTGGAGCGCGATCGGCAAATGGACCGGCCCGCGACTGAAGCCGCTGCTCGCGCTCGCGGGCCTGCGCGACGCGGCGCGCTATCTCGTCTTCCACTGCGCCGACGTGATGGGCGGCACGCCCTATTACGAATCGATCGACCTCATCGACGCGATGCACCCCCAGACGATCCTTGCGTGGATGCTCAACGACCGGGTGCTCGGCGTCCCCAACGGCGCGCCGGTGCGGCTGCGGGTGGAGCGGCAGCTGGGCTACAAGCACGCCAAATATGTGCAGCGGATCGAAGCGGTGGCGTCGCTCGCCCCGTTCGGGCAGGGCAAGGGCGGATACTGGGAGGATGTCGCGGACTATGAATGGTATGCGGGTATCTGAACCGCGCGCGTTGCGCTCGCTGCTGTTCGTCCCCGGCGACCGGCCCGACCGCATGCAGAAGGCGCTGGCGAGCGGCGCGGATGCGCTGATCCTCGATCTGGAGGATGCGGTCGCCCCCGATGCGAAGCCCGCCGCGCGCGACGCCGTCGCAAGGTTCCTCGCCGACACGCCGCGAGACGTCGCGCTCTATGTCCGCATCAATCCGCTCGACGGCGGCCTCGCCGATGCCGACCTCGATGCCGTCGCCGGCGCCCGTCCCGACGGCTGGGTGCTGCCCAAGGCGGAAGGGAGCGCGTCGGTGCTCGATCTCGACGCGCGCCTCGCCGATCGGGGCGACCGCAGTGCGCCGATCCTGCCGATCGCGACGGAGACGCCGCGCGCGATCTTCCAGATCGGCAGCTACGCCGATGCGCCCGCCCGCCTCGCCGGCCTGACCTGGGGAGCGGAGGATTTGCCCGCCGCCATCGGCGCGGAAACGTCGCGTGAGCCGGACGGCAGCTATACCGCGCCTTACCATCTCGCCCGCGCGCTCACCCTGTTCGGTGCCGCGGCGGCCGGCGTCGCGCCGATCGAAACGGTGTATCCGGCGTTCCGCGATCTCGACGGCCTGACCGCCTATGCCCGGGCAGGCGCGCGCGACGGCTTCACCGGCATGATGGCGATCCACCCTGAGCAGGTTCCGATCATCAACGCCGCCTTCACGCCCGGTGAGGCGGCGATCGCCCACGCCCGCGCGATCGTCGCCGCCTTCGCCGCGCAACCGGGCGCGGGCGCGCTCAGCCTCGACGGCCGGATGATCGATCGCCCCCATCTGATGCAGGCGGAGCGACTGCTCGCACGTATCCGCTGACAGCGCGAAACCGGGACGCTATCATGGCGTCATGGCCCTGATCGACCGCTTCTTCGCGCGCGCGTTCCGTCGCGGCGAACTGACCGTCATCCACCCCGACGGCACCACCCGCAGCTTCGGCACGCCTGACGAGACGCTCGCCCCCGTCACCATCCGGCTGAAGCCCGGCGCGACGCGGCGGATCATCTCCGAACCGGCGCTGGGCGCGGCGGAGGCGTATATGGACGGGCTGCTGGAGATTGACTCGGGCGACATCCTCGGCCTGCTGATGCTCGCCACCGCCGGCAACCGGTGGGAGGAGGGCAGCCCGGCGCTCAACGCCTCGCCGCTTGCCGCCGCGCTGTCGGCGCTCCGCTTCCGGCTCGACCGCGTCAACATGGCGCGGCGGTCGAAGCGCAACGTCGCGCATCACTACGACCTCGACGACCGGCTCTATGACCTCTTCCTCGACCGCGACCGGCAGTACAGCTGCGCCTATTTCACCGATCCCGTCAACGACCTCGACCGCGCGCAGGCGGACAAGAAGGCGCATATCGCCGCCAAGCTCGCGCTGAAACCGGGCCACCGCGTGCTCGACATCGGCTGCGGCTGGGGCGGGATGGCGCTGTACCTGCACGAGAAGACCGGCGCCGAGGTGCTGGGCGTGACGCTGAGCGAAGAGCAGCTGAAGGTCGCGCGTGCCCGCGCCGATGCGGCGGGGGTGGCGGACAAGGTGCGCTTCGAGCTGATCGACTATCGCGACCTCGACGGGCAGTTCGACCGAATCGTGTCGGTCGGCATGTTCGAACACGTCGGCACCGCGCATTACCGTACCTTCTTCGCCAAATGCCGCGATCTGCTGACGCCCGATGGCGTGATGCTGCTCCACACCATCGGTCGCGCCGGCGCGCCGGGCGTCACCGACCGCTTCACCGGCAAATATATCTTCCCCGGCGGCTACATCCCGGCGCTGAGCGAAATCGCGCAGGGCTATGAGGGGCTGCGCATGTTCTGCACCGATGTCGAGGTGCTGCGGCTCCATTATGGGCTGACGATCGAGCATTGGTACGCCCGGACGCTCGCCGCGCGCGACCGCATCGTCGCGCTGTACGACGAGCGTTTCTTCCGCATGTGGGCCTATTATCTCGCCGGCTGCATCGTCACCTTCCGGCATGGCGGCATGGTCAACTACCAGCTGCAGTTCGCGCGCGACCGCCACACCCTGCCGATCACGCGCGACTATATGGCGGATGCCGAGGCGGCGCTGCGGGGCTAAAGATTGCCCAGCCGCCCGCGCACCCCTAAAGCCCGCCCGCGTCATTCACTGGAGCCTGCCACATGTCCGATCAGATCAACCGTGTCGTCCTCGCCTATTCGGGCGGCCTCGACACCTCCGTGATCCTGAAGTGGCTCCAGACCGAATATAATTGCGAGGTGGTGACCTTCACCGCCGACCTGGGGCAGGGCGAGGAGCTGGAGCCTGCGCGCCGCAAGGCGGAACTGGCGGGCGTGAAGCCCGAGCACATCTTCATCGACGACCTGCGCGAGGAATTCGTGCGCGACTACGTCTTCCCGATGATGCGCGCTAATGCGGTGTACGAGGGCACGTACCTGCTCGGCACGTCGATCGCGCGGCCGCTGATCGCCAAGCGCCAGATCGAGATCGCGCGTCAGGTGGGCGCCGACGCGGTCAGCCACGGCGCGACCGGCAAGGGCAACGATCAGGTCCGCTTCGAACTCGGCTATTACGCGCTGGCGCCCGACATCAAGGTCATCGCGCCGTGGCGCGAATGGGATCTGACCAGCCGCACCCGCCTGATCGAATGGGCCGAGCAACACCAGATCCAGGTGCCGCAGAACAAGCGCGGCGAGGCGCCGTTCTCCACCGACGCGAACATGCTCCACACCTCGTCCGAGGGGCTGGTGCTGGAGGATCCGTGGGAGGAGGTGCCCGACTATGTCTACTCGCGCACCGTGAACCCGGAGGATGCGCCCGACACGCCCGAATATATCACGATCGACTTCGAACGCGGCGACGGCGTCGCGCTGAACGGGGAGGGCTGCTCGCCCGCGACTTTGCTCGAAAAGCTCAACGAGCTGGGCCGCGCGCACGGCATCGGGCGGCTCGATCTGGTCGAGAACCGCTTCGTCGGCATGAAGTCGCGCGGCATGTACGAGACGCCGGGCGGCACCATCTACGCCGCCGCCCACCGGGGGATCGAGTCGATCACCCTCGACCGCGGTGCCGCGCACCTGAAGGACGAACTCGCGCCGCGCTACGCCGAACTGGTCTACAACGGCTTCTGGTTCTCGCCCGAGCGCGAGATGCTGCAGGCCGCGGTCGATCACAGCCAGGCGAAGGTCGCGGGCACGGTGCGGCTGAAGCTGTACAAGGGCAGCGTATCGGTCGTCGGCCGCAAGTCGCCCAATTCGCTCTATTCCGAAAAGGTCGTCACGTTCGAGGACGATCAGGGCGCCTACGACCAGCGGGACGCGGCGGGCTTCATCAAGCTGAACGCGTTGCGCCTGCGGTTGCTTGGACGCCGCGATGGCTGAATTAGCACGGCATTAACCAATAATCATACAAAGCTTCCCCTGCCTTTCTGGCGGCAGGGGATAAGCTTTACATGAGCGACGAGAAAAGCGTCGATGTTGCGATCATCGGTGCCGGTCCGGCCGGCCTGACCGCCGCCTATCAGCTGACGAAACTCGGCTATTCGGTGACCGTGATCGAGAAGGATCCGGTCTATGTCGGCGGGATCAGCCGGACGGTCGAGCACGACGGCTTCCGTTTCGACATCGGGGGGCATCGCTTCTTCTCGAAGTCGCGCGAAGTGGTCGATCTGTGGAACGAGATCCTGCCCGACGACTTCATCGAGCGTCCGCGCATGAGCCGGATCTATTATGAGGGCAAGTTCTACAGCTATCCGCTGCGCGCGTTCGAGGCGTTGTTCAACCTCGGGATCTGGCGCTCGACCTTGTGCATGCTCAGCTACGCACGATGGAAGCTCTTTCCGCATCGCGACCCCAGAAGTTTCGAGCAGTGGGTCGTCAACCAGTTCGGCCACAAGCTCTATTCGATCTTCTTCAAGACCTATACCGAGAAGGTATGGGGGATGCCGTGCGACGCGATGTCGGCGGACTGGGCGGCGCAGCGTATCAAGGGATTGAGCCTGGGCGGCGCGGTGCTCGACGGACTGAAGCGGTCGCTGGGCCTCAACCGCAAGAAGAACGACGGGATGGCGGTCAAGACGCTGCTGGAGACGTTCCGCTATCCGCGGCAGGGGCCGGGCATGATGTGGGACGCCGCGCGCGACAAGGTCGTCGCCCGGGGCAATCGCGTACTGATGGGAACCAGCCTTCACCGTCTCAGCCATGACGACCGGACGGGCCGCTGGCGCGTCGCCTGTCGCCGCGGCGACGAGACGCTGGTCATCAGCGCGACGAACGTCATTTCCTCCGCGCCGATGCGCGAACTGGCCGGCCGCATCCATCCGCTGCCGGCGACGCTGCCGAATGCGATGGACCTCGGCTACCGCGACTTCCTGACGGTGGCGCTGATGATCCGGTCGGAGGATCTGTTTCCCGACAACTGGATCTACATCCACGATTCGCGCGTGAAGGTCGGCCGCGTGCAGAACTTCCGCAGCTGGTCGCCCGAAATGGTCCCCGACGACGCGCTGGCGTGCGTCGGCCTCGAATATTTCTGTTTCGAAGGCGACGGGCTCTGGTCGGCGGATGACGCCGATTTGGTCGCCCTCGCGACGCGCGAACTGGCGCAGCTCGGCCTCGTCGATCCGACCGATGTCGTCGGCGGCAAGGTCGTGCGGCAGGAGAAGGCGTATCCGGTGTACGACGACGCCTATCGCGCGAACGTCGAGGCAATGCGCGCCGAACTGGAAGAGAAATATCCGACCCTGCACCTGGTGGGCCGCAACGGTATGCATCGCTACAACAATCAGGATCATGCGATGATGACCGCGATGCTGACGGTCCGCAACATCGCTGCCGGCGAGCGACTGTACGACATCTGGGACGTCAACGAGGACGCCGAATATCACGAGGCCGGACATGAGGGCGAGCAGGCCGCGCTGGCCAGCATCCGCGCGGTCCCCGAACGCCTAAAGGCGGCATGACCGGCAACGGGCTGGCCGCCGCGCCGGACGGCGACCGTATCGTCGATCCCCCGTCGACGAGTGATCGGCGATCCCTGGCGACGACGGTGCTGGTCGGATGGGGCGTTGCGGCGATCGTCCTGACGCTCGTATCCATTCCGCAGATCGTCCGCCTGCATTTTCCGGATCCCGACGATGCCCTGCGCCTTGTCGAGGTACGGGATTGGCTGGCGGGTCAGGGCTGGTGGGACGTTTCGCAGCATCGGCTGTGGTTCGGCGCGTTCCAGATGCATTGGTCGCGCCTTGTGGATCTGCCGCTGGCGGCGTCGCTGATCGTGTTGCAGCCGCTCGGCGCCGCATGGGCGACCCGCCTGACGATGACGATCGTACCGCTGGTCACGCTGCTGGTCGTGATGGCGCTGGGGGCGGAACTCACGCGCCGGATGTCGGACGTCGACCGGGCCCGGATGGCTGTGCTGCTCGCGCCGCTGTCCGTGCCGCTGGTCTATCAGCTGCGCCCGATGCGCATCGATCACCATGGATGGCAGGTCGCGCTGGCGATGGCCGGCGCGGTCGCGCTGATGGGGCGGCCGGACCGCCGTAGTGGTGCGCTGTGCGGGCTGGCACTGGCGGCGCTGGTAACCGTGTCACTCGAAGGACTGCCGATAGCGGCGGCGATACTGGGCGTCATGGCGCTGGCCGCGGCCGTCGATACCCGGCGACGGGATCAGGCGCTGGCCGCCCTGTGGACTCTAAGCGCCGGCGTCGTCGTCCTGCAAATAGCGACGCGCGGACCCAACATGATGGCCCCGGCGTGTGACGCGATCGCGCCCGTCTGGATCGCCGCCATGGCAACGAGTACGATCCTCGCCAGTCTGGCGCTGGCGGTGCGCACACGCAGTATCGCGCTCCGGCTCGTCCTGCTGGCCGCGGCCGGCGGAGCGGCGCTGGCGGTCGTGTATGTCCTGGCGCCGCAATGCACGCAGGGTCCGTTCGCGACGCTCGATCCGCTGGTCTACGGTCTCTGGTACCGCAACGTGTCGGAAGGCCTGCCGGTCTGGGATCAGTTCCTGCCGTGGGCGCTGGCGACGATCAGCTTTCCGATCATCGGTCTGGTCGGCGCGACCATGGCATGGCGATCGAGTGCCGGCGAGGCGCGGTTCCGCTGGGCGATGATCCTGGGTCTGTCCGCGGCGGCGTTCGCACTGTCATTGCTGGTCATGCGCATGGGGGCGACGGCGAACGCGCTCGCCCTGCCCGGTGGCGCGTGGCTGCTCCACGCGATGCTGGGGCGGGCACGGGCCGTGGTGTCGACCCCGAAGCGGACGGTCGCGACGGCGGCGGCTCTGGTCGCCGTGACGCCGGGACTGATGGGCGGCATGCTGCTCGGCGCACCGCTGGGCGGCGGTGTGACACGACAGGTGGCGATGACCGGCCGGGTGATCGCGTCCTGCGATCCGCGCGAGAACGTCAGCGATCTCGCCGCACTGCCGGCCGCGACGCTGTTCGCGCCGCTCGATATCGGCCCCGCGATCCTGGCGCTCACCGGCCACCGCGCCATCGGCAGTGGCTATCATCGCAATGCCGGATCGATACACGTGGTGCTGGCGACGTTCCTCGCCCCGCCGGATCGGGCGAAGGCCGTCGTGCTGGCGAGCGGTGCGACCTACGTCGTCGGCTGCCCCGGGATGAACGAGACCGAGATATACAAGTCGGTGGCGGCCAACGGCTTGTGGGCTCGCCTGGAACGCGGCGATCGCTTCGCCTGGTTGCAGCCGGTGCAAATCGCCCACTCGCCGATGCTGGTGTGGCGCGTAATTCGGTGAAGCGATCTTGCGAGTGCCGCGCGCGCTAGCCTAAGGCCGGGGGATGGCGGCAGAAACCCTTCGTTGGTGGCAGACACGGGGCTTCGTCCTGTTCGCGGCGATCGTCACCGCGATTCCGCTGCTGCGGCCCGACATCGCGCCACTGGTCGACCTGCCCGGGCACATGGCGCGCTACCGCGTGCAGCTCGATCACGGCACCGTGCCGTGGTTCTCCGACTGGTATGATTTCCAGTGGCAGCTGATCGGCAACCTCGGCATCGACCTGCTGATCGTGCCGCTGGCGCCGGTCTTCGGGCTGGAGCTGGCGGTGAAGCTGATCGTGCTCGCCATCCCGCCGCTGATCGCGGTCGGGTTCCTGTGGATCGCGCGGGAGGTGCACGGGCGTATCCCCGCGACCGCGTTGTTCGCGCTGCCGCTCGCCTACAGCTATCCTTTCCACTTCGGCTTCGTGAACTTCGCGCTGTCGATGGCGCTGGCGCTCAACGCCTTCGCGCTGTGGCTGCGGCTCGCGCGGCTCGGCAAGTTCCGGCTGCGCGCGATCCTGTTCGTGCCGATCGGCGCGATCATCTGGGTGTGCCACACCTTCGGCTGGGGCATGCTGGGCGTGCTGGCGTTCAGTGCCGAGCTGATCCGCAACCACGACCTGCGCCGCGATCGCACCGGCCTGATCGATCGCTGGATCGTGCCGTGGTTCCTTGCCGGCATCCACTGCCTGCCGCTGGCGCCGCCGGCGCTGCTGATGGTCGCGTGGCGCAGTGGCCATGTCACCGGGCAGACGACCGACTGGTTCAACTGGCGCGCTAAGGTGCAGTGGCTGACGATGGTGCTGCGCGAACGCTGGATGGCGTTCGACATCGCCTCGGTCGGCATCCTGTTTTTTATCCTGCTGAAGTCGATCCGCGATCCCAGCGTCCAGTATTCGCGCCACCTCGGCCTATCGACTGCGTTTCTCCTGCTCGTCTTCGTACTGCTGCCGCGCATCGTGTTCGGATCGGCCTATGCCGACATGCGGCTGGTGCCGTTCATGATCGGCATCGCCGTCATCGCGATCCGCCCGCGACCGGGCCTGTCGATGCGCGGCGCGGCGACGATCGCGGTGGCGGGGCTCGCCTTCTTCCTCGTTCGCACCACCGCCTCGACGGTCAGCAACTGGATGTACGCGCGCGACTACGACCGCGAGCTCGCCGCGCTGGAGAAGCTGCCGGTTGGCGCGAAGCTCGTCAGCTTCGTCGGCGAGACCTGCTACAACGAATGGACGATGACCCGGCTGCAGCACCTGCCCGGCATGGCGCTGGTCCGGCGGCTGGCCTACACCAACGACCAGTGGTCGATGCCCGGCGCGCAGATGCTGACGGTGAAGTACCGCCCGGCGATGCGGTTCGCGCACGACCCTTCGCAGATCGTCACCAGCCAGAAATGCCCGCGCGAATGGTGGCGGCCGGTCGCGCTGTCGCTGGCGACCTTCCCGCGCGGGGCGTTCGACTATGTCTGGCTGATCCGCCCGCCGAAATACGACCGGCGGCTTGAGGCGGGGCTGATCCCGGTGTGGCGCGACGGCACCAGCGCGCTGTTCAAGGTCGACCACGGCCAGCCGGGCGTGAAGCTGTTGCCGCAGGATCTCGGGCCCTTTCGCGAGATCATGATGAAGCGCTGGGCGGCGCAGCGTCGTCGGGCCGCTTCCTAAACGGCGTGAACTCGGTGAGGTAGTTCTGCTCGTCCTCGACCGCGCGGCGTTCGCGCGTCAGGAAATCGGCGATGGCGTTGCGGAAATTCGGGTCCGGGATGTAGTGCGCCGACCAGGTCGGCACCGGTACATAGCCGCGCGCCAGCTTGTGCTCGCCCTGCGCCCCCGCCTCGACCGTCGATAGGCCCCGCGCGATCGCGGCATCGATCGCCTGATAATAGCATAGCTCGAAGTGCAGGAACGGCACCTCCTCGCTGCACCCCCAGTAGCGGCCGTAGAGCGTGTCGTCGCCGATCAGGTTCAACGCCCCCGCGATCGGCCGCCCGTCGCGCTCGGCGAGGATGAGCAGGCAGCGGTCGCCCAGCCGCTGCCCCAGTAGCGAGAAGAATTCGCGCGTAAGATAGGGGCGGCCCCATTTCCGGCTGCCGGTATCCTGATAGAAGACCCAGAAGGCGTCCCAGTGCGCCTCGGTGATTTCGGCGCCGGTCAGATGGCGGATCGTGAGCCCCTCGACGGCTGTGGCGCGCTCCTTGCGGATCGCCTTGCGCTTGCGGCTGGCCAGCGCGCCCAGGAAATCGTCGAACCCGGCATAGCCCTGATTCGCCCAGTGGAACTGCGTGCCTTCGCGCACTAGCCAGTCGGCCGATTCGAACAGCGGCACCTGATCGGCCGCGATGAAATTGGCGTGCGCCGACGATAGCCCGTGGCGGTCGGCCACCGCCTCGATCGCAGCGATCAGCGCGGGCGCGGCGGCGGGATCGCGCAGCAGCAGCCGCGGTCCCGGCACGGGCGAGAAGGGGGAGGCGACCAGCAGCTTCGGATAATAGCGCCCGCCCGCGCGCTCCCACGCATCGGCCCAGCCGTGGTCGAACACATATTCGCCCTGGCTGTGGCTCTTGGCATAGGCGGGTGCGACCGCGACGGGCTGTCCGTCCGCGCCGTCGACGACGATCGGCACCGGCTGCCACCCCGCCTCCGCCGTCGCCGAGCCGGATTCTTCGAGCGCGGAGAGGAAGGCATGGCTGACGAACGGATTGCCGGTGCCGGCGCACGCATCCCACGCCGCGGCGGGGATGGCGCGAACGCCGTCGGCGATACGGGCAATGAAAGGGTCGCTCACGCGCACCTATGTAGGGGCAACCGCGCGGGGCGGGTAGGGCGCGATCAGGCGCGGTACAGCGTCGGGAAAGCCGCGCGAAACGCGACGACCTTCGGCGCATCCCATCGGGTGATATAGGGATGCGTCGGATTGCGGCGCGCGAAGTCCTGATGCTCCGCCTCGGCCTTGAAGAAGCTGCCGCTTTCCACCCGCGTCGCGATCGGCTTGCCGAACGCACCGGCCTTGCCGAGCTGGGCGATATAGGCGGCAGCGACGGCGCGCTGCTGCGGCGTCTGCGCGAAGATGGCGGAGCGATAGCTCGGACCCGAATCGGGATATTGCCCGTCAACCTGCGTCGGATCGTGCGCGACCGAGAAATAGACGCGCAGCAGCGTGGCATAGCTCACCTGACGCGGGTCGTAGGTGATGCGGATCGCTTCCGCATGGCGCGTGCGCTCGCTCGACACCGCGCCATAGTTGGCGGTCGCCTGCGTGCCGCCGGCATAGCCCGACGTCACGTCGCGCACGCCCTTCACCCGCTCGAACACCGCCTCCATGCCCCAGAAGCAGCCGCCCGCCAGCACCGCGGTCTGCATACCCGCAGCCGCCGGTACGTCCTGCGCTGCCGCGGGGATCACGACGGCCTTGGCGGCTTCGCCCGGCGCGGCGGCGATCGTCATGCCGAACGCGGCGAGCAGAATGGCGGCGGGGGCAAAGGCGCGCATGGCGATCAGCGGCTCCCGACCTGGCTCTGCGCCTGTGCCGGCGAAACGATCGCGAGGTCGCTCGGCTGGACGAGGTGGATCGACACCATCGCGGCGGTGCCGATGGCGAAGCCACCGACGAACAGGCGGAAGAAGCTGGGCTTGGCAGGGCTGGTCATCGAATGTGTCCGAAAAGAACGGATGCGCCGTTTGGGCCGTCGCATCCCGACGCCGGTATCGTCCTGACGCGAATCGCCAGATCGGAAGCCGGTGCCTTCGATGCAAGGGGTATGGCGCGGTGACGCTGAACGATCGCTGGCCCGCGCGTTCATCGGCACGTCAGGTGCGGGCGCTGGCTAAGTTGCGGATAGTGCACTATATGGGAGCCATCACCGGCACGCAGTCGTAGGCGCCGGTGACTGAGAGACTTTCGCGCTCCCGCTTACACTGCCGGAGCCTGCCCCCTTGGATCTCAACTACCTTCTCCACCGCCACCAATTGTCGCTGATGAACGCGGATGCCGCTCCCAGCGTCGAGGCGCGTCGCTCGCATGACGGTCTGGCGCGTGGCTACGCGCTGTCGATCGACGCCATGCAGGGTCGCATGGGCGCAGGCTCGGCCCCGATGACGGTGCGCAACGATGGGTGAGGTGACCCAGGTTCCGCCGTCGGGCGATCTCGACGTCCGCGCGCCGCTCAAGCGCTTCCGCAACGCGCACCGCGCCCCGCGCACGCAGCCCGACGCGGTCGCGCGTCAGGCGAAGCTGTCGCTCGCCGCGATCCGCGGGTTCGATACGCGTGAGAATGCGCTCGAATTCCTCCACGCCGAATGTGCCGAGCTGGGCGGTCGTCCGATCGACGTCGCCAGCGCCGACGAAGCCGGACTGACCGCCGCGATTGAGCGGTTGAATGCGGTGTTGGCGAACGGTCAGCCCTAACGCCGTCATTCCCGCGAACGCGGGAATCCATTCGCCCAACCGTCGTGAAATCTAGTGATGCCAGCCAGAATTGATTCCCGCCTTCGCGGGGATGACGGTCAACTCAGGAACCGCTCAGCGCAGCGCCGCGCACGCCTCCTGGATGCGGCGGCACGCCTCGGTCAGGATATCCTCCGACGTGGCATAGCTGATCCGCATCGCCGGCGAGAGGCCGAACGCGCCGCCGTGCACCGCCGCGACGCGCGCGTCGTCCAGGAAATAGGTGATGAGATCCTCGTCGGTCTCGATGCGCTTGCCGCCGGGCGTGGTCTTGCCGATCGTGCCCGACACGTCCGGATAGACGTAGAACGCACCTTCGGGCAGCGGGCAGCTGATGCCCTCCGCCTCGTTCAGCATGCGCACGACCAGGTCGCGGCGCGTCTGGAACGCGGCGGCGCGGTCCTTCAGGAACGACTGGTCGCCGGTCAGCGCGGCGGTGGCGGCGGCTTGCGCGATCGAACACGGGTTGCTGGTCGACTGCGACTGCAGCTTCGCCATCGCCTTGATGAGCCACGGTGCGCCCGCGGCGAAGCCGATGCGCCAGCCGGTCATGCTGTACGCCTTCGAACAGCCGTTCACCGTCAGCGTGCGCTCGTAGAGGTTCGGGCAGACCTGCGCGATCGTGCGGAAGGCGAAGCCGTCGTAGACGATATGCTCGTACATATCGTCGGCCATGATCCACACGTGCGGATGGCGCTCCAGCACCTCGCCCAGCGCGCGCAGCTCCGCCTCGCTGTACGCGGCACCGGTCGGGTTCGACGGCGAATTCAGAATCACCCATTTGGTGCGTGGCGTGATCGCCGCCTCCAGCTGCTCGGGGCGCAGCTTGTAGCCCTGCTCCACCCCGGCCTCGACGAAAACCGGGGTGCCGCCGGCGAACTGCACGACGTCCGGATAGCTGACCCAATAGGGCGCGGGCACGATCACCTCGTCGCCGGCATCGACCGTCGCGACGATCGCGTTGAACAAAGTGTGCTTGCCGCCGACGTTCACGCTGACCTGATCGGTGGTGTAGGTCAGGCCGTTGTCGCGCGCGAACTTGGCGACGATCGCCTGCTTCAACTCGATCGTGCCGTCGACGTTGGTGTATTTCGTCTTGCCCGCGCGGATCGCTTCGATCGCGGCGTCCTTGACGAAATCAGGCGTGTCGAAATCGGGTTCGCCCGCGCCCAGGCCGATGACGTCGATCCCCTGACGCTTCAGGTCCAGCACGCGGCTCGTCATGGCGAGCGTGGCGGAGGGCTGGATACGACCGAGCGCGGCGGATGGATGCATGACGGCTAATCCCGAGGCTGTATTGGGTGCGCGCGCCTTAGCGCCGGTGGCACCGACATCGCAAACGCAACATTTGATACCGGTTGCGGCCAGCGCCGCGCCGGCGCGGACTCGCAACCGGTACGGCCGGCGGGCGAAGCTCGTCCGACGACACGGGCTTCGCCCGTGTCCGCCACACTCCCCACGAAGCCGCTGTCCTACACCGCCCCGATCTGCTTCACCTCGCGGAACGACGCCGCTTCCAACGGCAGGCATCCGAACAAAAGCGACAAAGGTGACAAAAGCGACGTCAGGGGACGAATGGAACGCGTTTCGGTAAACTTTGGCGCTGCGACCTATCCAATCGGCGCCGACACCTCGATCGCCAGCGTCCCCGTCGGCGACACCAGCAACCGGATGCTGCGCGCGTCGCGCAGGCGAAAGGTCGCCGCCTGCAGTTCGTTGCGCACGGCGTGCCGGTCGAACCGATAGCCGCGCTCGCCTGCGCTCGTCTTCAGCACCGCGAGATGCTCGTCGAGATCGAGCAGACCCGTCAGTGGATCGAACGCCATCGTCGCGATCAGGTTCGGTTGGGCCGCGTCCATGCCGAATCCATGACGCGCTGTGGCGTTGGCGGCAAGCCTGTTGCGGCACGTGGCTCAGACGTTAGTCTGACGCCAATCATATGGGGGATTTCACGATGCGCCTGCTGCTCACCGCCACGCTTCTCGCCACCACCGCCGCGCCGGCGCTCGCGCAGACCGCGCCCGCCATTCCAAAGCCCGCCGCGATCACCGCGGACGGCGTGCCGCCGCTGCCCGTCAGCCTTGCCGACGCGCTGCGCCCTTATGCGGAGAGCCGCAACGCCGCGCCGGTCGCGTGGAACCCGGTGACGAAGGCGCTGATCGTCACCACGCGCTTCGCCAACGTCAACCAGCTGCATTCGGTCGCCGGCCCGCTGATGGATCGCCGCCAGATCAGTTTCGAGGCGGATCGCACCGGCCAGCTCGCCTATTCGCCCTCCGGCGACGTGGCGGTGGTGCAAAAGGATGTCGGCGGCGGCGAGTTCTTTCAGCTCTATACGTTGAAGGACGGCCGGCTGACGCTGCTGACCGACGGCAAGAGCCGCAACGGCTTCGGCGCGTTCTCGAAAGACGGGAAGCTGGTCGGCTACACTTCGACCAAGCGGACCGGCGCCGACAACGACCTCTATGTGATGGATCCGCGCGATCCCGCATCGGCGCGGATGGTCGCGCAGGTGAAGGGCGGCGGGTGGAGTTTCATCGACTTCATGCCGGGCGGTACCCACGCCGTCGTCGACAACTATACCTCGATCCAGAAGAGCGATCTCTACGACCTCGACCTCGCAACCGGCAAGCTGACCGCGCTCAGCGCGCTCGACAAGCAGGTGTCGTATGGCGGCGCCGAGGTCGCGCCGGACGGGACGATCTGGGTGCTGTCCGACGAAGGCTCGGACTTCCAGCGGCTCGGCATCCTAAAGGACGGGAAGTTCACCGCGGTCGCACCCGAGACGAAATGGGACGTCTCCGAATTCAGGATCGCCGACGACGGCAGCTTCATTGCCTATCTGGTCAACGAAGGCGGCATCTCGCGGCTGAAGCTGCTCGATCCGAAGACTCGCGCAGTCCGCACTGCGCAGCTGCCGACCGGAGTCGCCGGTGGACTGGAGATCGCGCCGTGGGGCGCGGTCGCGTTCGGCTTTAGCAGCCCGAAGGTCGCGGGCGACGCCTTCGTGCTGGACCCGAAGACGATGGCGGTGACGCAGTGGACGGCGAGCGAGACCGGAGGGCTCGATCCGTCCAAGAACGTCGATGCGCAGCTCGTCACCGTGAAGAGCTTCGACGGGGAGGATGTCAGCGGCTTCCTGTTCCGGCCCGACCCCGCGAAATTCCCGGGTAAGCGCCCGCTCATCATCGACATCCACGGCGGGCCGGAGGGGCAATCGACGCCGGGCTATCGGGGGGGCGCCAACTACTATCTCAACGACCTCGGCATCGCGCTGTTCTATCCCAACGTCCGCGGCTCGACCGGCTTCGGCAAGCGCTTCGTCAGCCTCGACAACGGTCCGTTCAAGCGCGAGGATTCGGTGAAGGACATCGGCGCCTTCCTCGACCGGTTCGCCAAGGATCCGGCGATCGACGGCGCGCGGATCGGCGTGCAGGGCGGCAGCTATGGCGGCTATATGTGCTACGCCTCGGCGATCCGCTACGGCGCGCGGCTGAAGGGGGCGGATTGCATCGTCGCCATTTCGAACTTCGTTACCTTCCTCGAGAACACGCAAAGCTATCGCCGCGACCTGCGCCGCGTCGAATATGGCGACGAGCGGATCGCCGCGCAGAAGGCGAAGCTGATCGAGATTTCGCCGATGACCCGGGTGTCCGAACTCAAGATTCCGCTGATGGTCGTCACCGGCGCCAATGATCCGCGCGTGCCGGCGAGTGAGGCCGACCAGATCGTGAAGGCGGTGCGCGCGAACGGCGGCACGGCCTGGCACATCCTCGCCGCCGACGAGGGTCACGGCTACGCGAAGAAGGACAATCGCGACTTCCAGAACTACGCGACGCTGTATTTCTGGCAGCAGAATTTGCTGGGGAAGGTGCCGCAGTAGGACACTTCTTCCGTTCGCCCTGAGCTTGTCGAAGGGCTGCCCTTCTTCGTGCCGCCTGGCGTAAGGCTGAAGGAAAGGCAGTGCTTCGACAGGCTCAGCACGAACGGACGGAGGGGATTATTCCCTTACAGCCCCTGCAACGCATCCCAGGCCGCGACCTCATCATCGCGGCGGCGGGTGACGGTCAGGCCGGTCGCGACTCCGCCCACCGGATCGACCTCGACACTGCCGTCCCATTCGAAGGTCGCATTGCCCATGATCGCCACCGGCGCCTCGCGACCGCCGGCCAGACCGCGCGCGCGACCACCGGGGGTGCGGACGGCGACCTCCGTCCCGAATGGCACCCGCCCGGTCAGCCCGGCGGCGACCATCGACGCCGACATCGCACTGCCGCACGCGTCGGTCAGCCCGACCCCGCGTTCGAACGTGCGGACATAGATGCCGCCCACCTCGACCATCACGAAAGAGACGTTGGCCCGATCGGCGAGCAGCGCCGGCCCCGCCTCGCACCATTCGCCCAGCGCCACCAGTTCGCCCTCGTCCACCTGCTCGACGAACGCGATCAGATGCGGATTGGGCATGGCGATGGCGGTGAACGCGCGCTCGCTTGGCAGCCGGGGAACGCGCGCGTCGATCACCGGCGCGGCAACCGCCAGCCCGACCGCGGCGGGATCGAGCGACGGCATCGCTTCCGTCCGGATCGTCGCGACGCCCGGGGCGAGCGGCGCGACGCGGGCGACATCGGCGCTGCTGACCTTCAACCGCACATGCGCCGCATCGATCCCGAGCGCCTCGAACCCCGCACGCGCCGTGCAGCGCAAGCCGTTGAGGCACGTCTCCGCTTCCGACCCGTCCGAATTGAACATCCGCATGCCGAAGGCGTGACTGTCGTCGCCGCTGGTCAGCAGCAACAGCCCGTCGCCCCCGACCGGCCCGATGCGATCCGCCAGCGCTCGGGCGATCCCCGCCCAGGTCGCATCGTCGTACGTGAGCGCGCGCGCATCGATCAGTGGGAAATCATTGCCGCTGCCGTGACATTTGATGAAGCTCAGCCGCATCGGGCGACCAGCGGGGGGCGGGTGACGGACATGGCGACGCGGTAGCATCGCCGGCACCGATCGGCCATAACCCGCTGCGTGGCGTTCGACCTCATCCTGCTGATCGGCGTGATCGCGGCGTTCGCGGCGCAGGCGCGGCGCATCGGCCGGCTGGAGCGGATGATCGAGCAACTGCGCGACCTGCCGGCGATACCGGCGGACTCGCCCGCGGTCCGGCCCGCCCGCCCGCCCGCCCGCGTCGTCGAGCGACCGACGCTCGCCGCCGAAGTCGCCGCGCTGCGGGCCGAACCGCCCGAACCGGTCGGGCTACCGGAGCCGCCAGTCGATGACACCCCCGCCACCGAACGCGGATCGGTGTTCGAATCGATGGTCGGCGGGCGCCTGCCGATCTGGGTCGGCGGCGCGGCGCTGGTCGTCGCGGGCTTCTTCCTCGTCCGCTATTCGATCGAGAACGGGCTGATCGGGCCGGTCGCCCGTGTCGCGCTGGCAGCGCTGTTCGCCGCCGCGCTGATCGCCGGCAGCGAGATCGCGCGCCGCCTGCCCGCGACGCGCGACGATCCGCGCGTGGGGCAAGTGCTGGCCGGCGCGGGCGTCGCCAGCGCCTATGGCACGCTCTACGTCGCAGTGGCGCAATATCATCTCGTCGGCGCGGTGGCGGGGTTCGGGGTGATGATTGTGATCACGGCCGGCGCACTCTTCCTCGCGCTCCGCCACGGCCCGCCGACCGCGGTGATGGCGCTGATCGGCGGGTTCGCCGCGCCACTGGTCGCCGGGTTCGATGCCGCCGGGGTGGGCGCGCTGCTCGGCTATCTGGCGCTCTTCATCGCCGCGCTGTTCGCGCTGGCGGCGCGGCGCGGGTGGAGCTGGCTGGCGATCGCCGCCGTGGTGGCGGGGTTCGGCTGGGCGAACCTCGTCGTCGTGCTGCTCGACGGGCGCGGGGCGGCGGGGGTGGCGGCGTTCGTCGTTGCGCTGGCGATCGCCGCGACGCTGGCGCTGCCCCGCACCGGTCCCGTCCAGCGCTGGATGCGGATCGCGCCGATGGCGGCGGGGCTGGTGCAGATGCTGGTGCTCGCGCCGACGCTCGACTTCTCGGCTGTCGCGTGGAGCTTCTACCTCGTCCTCGCCGCGGCGGCAGTCGTGCTGGCGGTGCGGGAGGATACGCTGCTGCCCGCGCCGGTCATCGCGGCGGCGTTACTGGTCGTGCTGGTGGCAGCGGCTGGAGTTGCGGCGGACAATCGCTCGACGACGTTGCTCGCCGCATTGGCGGCGACGCTCGTCACCGGCGGCGCCGGGCTCGCCCTCTCGCGACGCGCGCGCCAGTGGGCGGCCGCCGCCGTGGTCGGGCTGGCCGGGCCGGTGCTGGCGCTGCGCATCGTCGCAGACGACTGGATGGCGCCGGCCGCGTGGAGTGTCCCGACTCTCGCCGCCGCGATAGCGCTCACCGTGCTGGCATGGCGTCACCGCGACCGGATCGGCGTGCGCGACATCGGATTGATCGGCGGCAGCGTGGCGGCAGGCGTGCTGGCCGGCGTCGCGCTCACGACGATGGCCGGGATGGATTGGGCCGGCGTCGCGCTGGCGCCCGTGCTGGTCGCGCTCGCGTGGTGGAGCAGGCGCGTCGACGACGCCGATATCGCGCGCCTGCCGGTCGTGGTGGTTGCGGTGCAGGCCGTGCTCGCCTTTCCCGTCATCGCCGACTTCGCGCTTCTGCTGTCGCAGTCGCTGGGCGGCGATCGGCTGTCCTATCTGCTGTTGCCGGACCTGCGCGACGCGGTGCGGATGATCCTGATCCCGGCGGGCGTGGCGGCGGCGGTGCTGGCGTGGCCGCGCAGCTACGGCGACCGACGGCATGACGTCACCGTCGCGCTGGCCGTCGCTGCGGTCTTCGTCGCCTACGCGCTCGTCAAGCAGCCCCTTGCGATCGGCGACGCCGCACGCTTCGCGGCGCTCGGCTTCGTCGAGCGCGCCGCCATCACGCTGGTTTTCCTCGGCGCAGGCTGGGCGCTTGTTCAGCGAACCCGCTTCGTACGCAGCGGCTATGGCCTGATCGGGATCGCGCTCGCCCGCTTCGTCTGGTTCGATGGGCTGATCCTGTCGCCGGTGCTCGTAGCGCAGGCGGTGGGCGGAGTGCCGGTACTGAACGCCGCCGTCGTCCTGCCTGCGCTGATCGCCGCGGCGTGCCTGACGCTTCCCTCCACCCGCGCTCTGCGTATCGGCGGGCTCGTCGCCATCGCCATCGCCGTGGTCGCGGGGGTGCGGCAGATCGCGCACGGAACTATCCTGACCGGCGGGATGGAGGGGGGCGAGACCTGGGGCTATTCGGCGGCGCTGCTGCTGCTCGCCATCGCGTGGCTGACCCTCGGGTTGCGCCGCCGCGACCGGCAACTGCGCGTCGCCGCGCTCATCCTGCTGACGCTCGTCACCGTGAAGGTGTTCCTGATCGACGTCGCGGCGCTGGGCGGGCTGCTGCGCATCCTCAGCCTGATGGGGCTGGGCGTCGCGCTGATCGGGATCGGCTGGGCCTACAACCGCATTGTCGCGAAGCCTCACGGCAAGCCATAGTGGTCGGCGAGCCGGTCGAGCGCCAAGCCCAGCACCAGCTTGCCGGCGCGCGCGGGCCAGGACAGCGCCTTCTCCGTCGCGGCCAGCCCCTCGCCCGCGCATACGACGCGCCACAGAACGTCGGACAGGCCCGGCCCGACCGCGGCGACGGCGGCGTCGAAGCGGCGCTTGGCGGCGATCCCGGCCAGCGTCGGATCGAGCGCCGGCCCGCGCCCGCCGCCGCCGGGAGCCGCATCCCAACGCATCGTCACGCGCGGGCCTAGGGAGGCCGTCTCGTAGTCCATCCGCAGCCGCTCACCCGCCTCGTTCTGCCGCGCGTCGATATGCCCGCGCGCATTTAGCCAGGCGAGCGGCGATTCGGCCAGGTTGACGGTCACCCGCCGCCCGCCGGCGCGCACCGGCCCCGCCCGTGCATCGACCAGCCCGCGCTCCACCAGATCCCGCATCGTCCTGCCTCCATCTCGATTCGTGCGAGCCTTGCCATGACGCTCGGCTTGTAGGACAGAGTTCACCAGATCGGTTCAAAGGAGAGGGCGATTGATAACCGCGATCCGCGAGGTTCGTCGCGCGAAGGGCATGACTCTGGACGATGTCGCGCGCGCCTGCTCGCCGCCGACGACGGCGCAGACGATCGGCCGGCTGGAGACGGGCACGCGCACCGTGTCGGTCGGCTGGCTGAACCGGATCGCCGACGCGCTGGGCGTCACCGCGGGCGATCTCGTCAGCCTGCCCGACCGGCCCGACCTGCCCGTCGCCGCGATCCTCGACGCGAACGGCGTGCATGCGCCGCGTAAGACCGCGGTGCTGGCGATGCCACAGGCGGCGCCGGGCACGGTGGCGGTCACCGTCGAGACCAGCGTCGGCGACTATCGCGCGGGCGACGCGATCTGGTGCGAACGGCTTGCCCCCGACGCGTTCGGCGCTGCGCTCAACCGCGACGTGCTGGTGCCGCGCCCCGCCGGTCGCTTCCTGTTCGCGCGGCTGATCGGACGGGAGGGGGAGCGGCTGCATCTGCTGCCGATCGGCAGCGGCGCGCGCCAGCAGGTGGTGAATGCGCCACCGTGGATCGCGCGCGCGGTGCGACTGGTGCGGCCGCTTTAGCGATATCGGGTTTGCGATGGTGGGCGCTGACGGGTTCGAACCGCCGACCTACTCGGTGTAAACGAGCCGCTCTACCAGCTGAGCTAAGCGCCCCACGCCATCGCGAAGGCGGTTTCCCTAACCGCCTGCCCGCGATCCCGCAACCTTCGCGTCCGGCCGGCGACAGACCCGCCCGGCGGACGGCGTCGAAATAGGCGATCATGCCCTGCCGCGCGGTTTCGGTCAGCGCGACATGCGCGCGGCGGCGGTCGCTGCGGTCCGCCTGCCGCTCGAACAGCCCGGCCTCGACCATCGTGCCGATCCAGCGCAGCGCGGTCGTGCCGGGCACGGCGGCGGCGATGCACAGGCTGGATACGGAGACGCGACGGTTCTCCAGCTCGGCGGCGAACAGGTCAAGCAGCATGTCCCATGCCGGGTCCGCGAACAGGTCGCTGCGGAAATGGCCGGCGCGAATGCGGCGGGCGCGGATCAGGTTGCGGACCAGCGCGGCGTCCACCGGCGCAGGCTCGATCGGCGCGACGGTCGGTTCGGGGCGATAGCCGGTGCTGGTGTCGCGCAGCGGCGTGACACCGGCCGGCAGGTCGTCGGCCAGCCGCAGCAGCGTCTCGGCGAACCGACTGACCTCCAGGTTGATGCGCCGGCGGCGCTCGTCGTCGGAGCGGGAGGCATCGTGCAGCCGCCCGCCGCGCGGCAGCATGGCGAGTGCGACGACACGGTCGGTGATGCTGGCGTCGATCATCATCCGCGCCGACAGTTCGGGCGCCACCGCCCAGGCCGCATCGATCTCCGCCGCGCCGCCGGCGATGCACAGGCCGGCGTGGCGATCCGCCGCTAGATGCGCGATCGGCGGCAGTTTGTGGGCGATGGCATCGGGCGCGCATCCGCTCAGTTCCAGCAGCACGCCGTCGATGCGGCATTGCCGCCGCAGCCGGTCGGCGGCGTCCGCCAGCGTCACGGTATCGGCGACCCGTCCGCCGACATCCGCCACCGCGGCTGCCGCGCCCATGGCATCCGCCGGGCCGTCCGCGACGATCAGGAACAGGCGGTCGTCGTCATAGGTCGCGTCGTGCATGGCAGGCCCCGTCGTCGGCGAGTTCGTCATCTGTTCCGACTATGGAAATGATCCGTTTCGGACCAGTGCCAGAACGGTCCGGATCGGACCCGGTCGGGCGCCGTTGCCTCCGCTACGGTTCTACCGCTTTAGCACCGGCGCCGATCAATCGAGCGACTTGACGATATCCTCGACCATCTTCTTAGCATCGGCCAGCAGCATCATGGTGTTGTCCATATAGAACACGTCGTTGTCGACGCCGGCATAGCCGACCCCGCCCATGCTGCGCTTGATGAAGAGGACGGTCTTCGCCTTCTCCACATCCAGGATCGGCATGCCGTAGATGGGGGAGGTCTTGTCGGTCTTCGCGGCCGGGTTGGTCACGTCGTTGGCACCGATGACGAAGGCGACGTCGGTCTGCGCGAACTCGCTGTTGATGTCCTCCAGCTCGAAGACGTCGTCGTACGGCACGTTCGCCTCGGCCAGCAGCACGTTCATGTGCCCGGGCATGCGCCCGGCGACCGGGTGGATCGCGTATTTCACGCGGACGCCGTGTTCCTTCAGCTTGTCGCCCATCTCGCGCAGCACGTGCTGCGCCTGCGCCACCGCCATGCCGTAGCCGGGCACGATGATGACCTGCTCGGCCTGCTGCATC
Organism: Sphingomonas sp. RS2018; assembly: GCF_054489605.1. Lineage (NCBI taxonomy): Bacteria > Pseudomonadati > Pseudomonadota > Alphaproteobacteria > Sphingomonadales > Sphingomonadaceae > Sphingomonas > Sphingomonas sp. RS2018. The sequence goes on along the minus strand of NZ_JBTMWL010000001.1, from coordinate 101,522 downwards.
AGGAAGGCGGCGTCCTCCGCCGACCCGCGCTTCCACGGCCGCTGCTCCTTCGCCTCGCCGCCGGTGCTGGCGGCCTCCGCGCCGAAGCCGCCGGCGATGACGCTGACGAAGCTGCGGTTCATCGCGCGGCACATGATGTAGCTGAGGATCGCGCCCGACGATCCCACCAGCGCGCCGGTGATGATCATCGCGGTGTTGTGCAGCGTGAACCCCATCGCCGCCGCCGCCCAGCCCGAATAGCTGTTCAGCATCGACACGACGACCGGCATGTCCGCGCCGCCGATCGGGATGATGAGCAGGAAGCCGATCGCGAAGCTGAGCAGCGTGATCGTCCAGAATACCCACGGGCTCTGGTCCTGCGTGAAGTACGCGACGAGGCCGAGGATCGCGGCCAGCGTGCCGAGATTGATGACGTGGCGCGCCGGCAGGATGATCGGCTTGCCGCCCATGTTGCCGTTGAGCTTCAGGAAGGCGATGACCGAGCCCGAAAAGGTGATCGCGCCGATGGCGATGCCCAGCGCCATCTCGATCCGGCTGACGGGATCGATGACGATCAGCGGCGGACCAAAGATCGGCTGAATACGGCCGGCGATCCCGAACGCTTCCGGGTTCAGATAGGCGGCGGCGGCGACCAGCACCGCGGCCATGCCGACGAGGCTGTGGAAGGCGGCGACCAGCTGCGGCATGTCGGTCATCGCGATGCGCTTTGCGGTGACGAGGCCGATGACCGCGCCGATCGCGATCGCGGCGAGGATTTCGATGACGGCGACGGCGTCGATCCGCGCGTAGAGCGGACCCGTCGCGGCGATCGCGCCCGACGGGTCGGTCAGCACCAGTCCGACCGCCTGCATCGGCACATGCGTTACCAGCGTCGTGACGACGGCGATGCCCATGCCGATCATGCCGAAGCGGTTGCCGCGCTGGCTGGTGCCCGGCGACGACAGGCCGCGCAGCGCGAGGATGAAGCAGACGCCCGAAATCAGATAGGCCAGCGCCACCCAGGGATTGACCGCGACATGTTCCATATTCTCAAGTCCCCCGACGACGCCCGGCTCTACCGTGGCGACGAAATCAATGCTTGGCGGCAGCGGCCGGCCGGTCCTTCTTCTTGTACATCGCCAGCATCCGCGCGGTGACCGCAAAGCCCCCGAAGATGTTGACGCTGGCCAGCACGACGCCCAGCAGCCCCAGCCACTTCGACGACGATCCGCTGGCTCCCAGGCCCGACGCGGCGCTCGCGATCAGCGCGCCGACGATGATGACCGACGAAATGGCATTGGTCACCGCCATCAGCGGCGTGTGCAACGCCGGCGTGACCGACCAGACGACGTAATAGCCTACGAAACAGGCCATGACGAAGATCGACAGGATCGCGATGAAGTCCATGATGCTTCCTTCAATCCTCCCCGGCACGGGGAGGGGGACCGTCCGAAGGACGGTGGAGGGGGCGGGCCGCAAGCGCGCCGATGGCGTCGGCCACCGCATGCGCGTCACGAAGGACGTCGGCCGCCGGGACCCGGATCAGGCGATAGCCGTTGTCCGCGAGGAAACGATCACGCACGCGGTCGTGCCCGATCGCATCGGGCTGGGCGTGCACCTCGCCATCGATCTCGACGACCAGCCGCGCAGCGGCGCAATAGAAATCGGCGACATAGGGCCCGATGGGATGCCCCCTGCGGAATCGTGAACCGGTGGCGCCACCACGGAGATGTCGCCACAACAGCACTTCCGGATAACTCATGTCGCGACGCAGCCGACGCGCCAAGGCGACTTCGGGGCGCAGCATCTGCGGCACGCCCCCTCCACCACGCCCTGCGGGCGCGGTCCCCCTCCCCGTGCCGGGGAGGATCATTGTGCCAGCAACCGCGCGTTGACGACCTGCCCACCCTGCGTCAGCCGCACGGCGTCGCCGATCTCCGCGTCCAGCACCGGCTTGCCCGCCTCCTTGTCCCAGAAAGCGGACAGGAAGTTGAACAGGTTGCGGCTGAACAGCGCGCTCGAATCGGCGGCGAGGCGGGAGGCGACGTTGCGGTGACCGACGATCTTCACGCCGTGGCGCTCGACGATCTCGCCTGCCACCGCGCCCTCGACGTTGCCGCCCGCTTCCACCGCGAGGTCGACGATGACACTGCCGGCGCGCATCGTTGCGATCTGCGCGTCGCTGATGAGGCGCGGGGCGGGGCGGCCGGGAATCAGCGCGGTGGTGATGACGATGTCCTGCTTGGCGATGTGCGCCGATACCAGCTCGGCCTGCGCGGCCTGGTATTCGGCGCTCATCTCGGTCGCATAGCCGCCCGATCCCTCGCCCTCGATGCCGGCGACGTTCTCGACGAAGATCGGCTTGGCGCCCAGCGACAGGATCTGTTCCTTGGTCGCCGATCGCACGTCGGTGGCGGACACCTGCGCACCTAGCCGGCGCGCGGTCGCGATCGCCTGCAACCCGGCGACGCCGACGCCCATCACGAAGACCTTGGCCGCGCTCACCGTGCCGGCGGCGGTCATCATCATCGGGAAAGCGCGACCATATTCCGCCGCGGCGTCCAGCACGGCGCGATAGCCGGCGAGGTTCGACTGCGACGACAGGATATCCATCGACTGCGCGCGGGTGATGCGCGGCATGAACTCCATCGCCAGCGCCTCGATCCCCATCGCCGCATAGGCATCGACGCGCGCGCGCTCGCCGAACGGATTGAGCCCGGCGACCAGCCAGGCGCCGGGCTTGATCCCGGTCAGGCTGTCGGGCGTCGGCCCCTGCACGCCCAGAACGATGTCGGCATCGGCCAGCACATCGGCGCGCGACGCCACGACGGCACCGGTGTCATTATAGGCCGAATCGGCGATCGACGCAGTCGTGCCTGCGCCCGTCTCCACGGCGACGGTGGCGCCCAGCGCGGCGAATTTCTTCACCGTCTCCGGCGTTGCCGCCACCCGGCGCTCGCCGTCGGCCTGTTCCCGCAGGACCGCGATCTTCACCCCCGCGCGCCCCTTAACCGGCGATCAGGAAGACGACGCCCATGCCGATCAGGAAGCAGGCGACCGCGCCCCACTTCAGCATTCCCATGACACTGTTGTAGGTCGCGACATGCGCCTGCATCTCTTTTTGTTCGGCCATCATCGTCCCTTTGAAACTATCGTTCGGCATCGTCTTAGCTACTGCGTGCGCGGCGCTCAAGTCCGCGTCCTTAATGTCCCGTGACGGGACGATTAAGTCAAACTTCACCCGCTCTTCCTATTGACGTGGAAGTGCAACGAACGGGTGGGACGATAGCTACATGACGCGAAGTGGCCAGCGCCTGTTGATGCTGATCGACGACGAACCCGCGCAGCGCCGCCTGATCGCCGCCATCGCGGGGCGGCGCGGATGGCGGACCATCTTCGCGGGCGATCCCGACGTGGCCATCGCGCAGCTCGGCACGCCCGACGGCATGGCGCTCGACGCGATCCTGATGGACAATTGGTCGGGCGACCTGGACGCGGCTTCGCTGATCTCGGAGCTGCGCGCGCGTCGCCCGGCGCTGCCGATCCTGATGCTGACCGCCAACAATTCGGTCGCCGCCGCGGTCGGCGCGATGCGCGCGGGCGCGACCGATTTCCTGGTGAAGCCGATCGGTCCCGAACGCCTGCTCGCCGCGCTGGATGCGGCACTGGGCGAGGCGGGGCGCGGCGAGCTGCGCCCGCTGACCGAGAAACTGCCCGCCACGCTGGCGTTCGAGGATATCGTCGGCGCGGCCCCGCAGTTCCGCGCCGCGCTCGCCATCGCGGCGAAGGCGGCGCGCGCCCGCGTTCCCGTGCTGATCGAGGGCGAGAGCGGCGTCGGCAAGGAGGTCGTCGCCGACGCGCTCCACGCCGCCTCGCCGCGCGGCAAGAAGCCGATGATCTGCGTCAACTGCGCCGCGATCCCCGCCAATCTGGTCGAGAGCGAGCTGTTCGGGCATGAGAAGGGCGCCTTCACCGGCGCGTTCGAACGCAAGATCGGCCGGTTCGCCGACGCCGACGGCGGCACCATCTTCCTCGACGAGATCGGCGAGATGCCGCTGGAGGCGCAGGTCAAGCTGCTGCGCGTGCTCCAGTCGGGAGAAATCCAGCCGCTGGGCGCGCGTCACGCCAAGGAAGTCGACGTCCGCGTCATCGCCGCGACCAACAAGACGCTGGCCGACGAGGTCGAACAGGGGCGGTTCCGCGAGGACCTCTATTACCGCCTGAACGTCGTCCAGGTCACGATTCCGCCGCTGCGCGAACGCCAGAGCGACATCGCCCCGCTGGCGCGCCACCTGCTCGGCCGCATCGCGACGCAGCCCGGGCTGCGCCCGCTCGGCATCACCGACGACGCGCTGTCGCTGCTCGTCCAGTACGACTGGCCCGGCAACGTCCGCCAGTTGCAGAACGCGCTCTTCCGCGCCGCCGTGCTGTGCGACGGCGATGCGCTGACGAAGTCGGACTTCCCGCAGATCGCGACACTGGCTGGCGCGCGCGAGGCGCCGATCGGCAGTGCGGCGTCGCTGGCGGGAGCGAGCGGGGTGACGTTGTTCCGCGCCGACGGCAACCTGCGCGCACTCGACGAGATCGAGGCCGACGTCATCCGCCTCGCCATCGGCCATTATCGCGGCCGCATGACCGAGGTGGCGCGGCGGCTCGGGATCGGGCGCTCGACGCTCTATCGCAAGCTCGGCGAACTCGGCATCGACCAGTCGTCGGCGGCGTAGCCTATCGGACCGCGCGTAGCGTCGCGCCCACGTCCGCCGGCACCTCGATATAGATCGATCCGGCCTCGCCCTCGGCCGTGTCGGCGTGCCCGTCGTCACCCGGTTGTACGCGGTGGTCGCCAAACCGCGGCGGAAGTCGGCGTAACTCTTCCCGCCTGCGCGTCTGCGATACGCTTCAGCGACTTGAGAGCTATCAAGCAAAAAGTGAGTGGGCCGCAGAACGTCCGCAATCGCCCAATTGCGGACATTCGGCTCATATGCTCCACTCGCCCCATGGGCCCGTCCAACTACGCCAGAGCTGTGTTCGCTACTTTGGCGGCATCGACGTTCCTCGGCGGCTGTAACCGGCCCGTTTCCGACCCCAAGCAGCTCAAGGCGATCTACTCCGAGGCTCAAACCCTGATGAGGACGCACGCAACCCGACATCCGGGTAACGGCAGGGATGTCCCAAGGGAACAATGGCCAACCACTATTTCAAACCTTCATCCTGAGAATGTGACGGTTCACTCCTCAGGCGTCGGTATCCTAGTGAAAGCCGGGTTCGATGGCGGCTACGGCTACGAGGTGCCACGCACCAAAGCAGGCCTGTCGATGCCCGCCGCTTGCTACTCTAAACCCAGCCCAGGTGTGTTCTGGCATGGCCCGTGCTGACGACCGCAACCGCCCAGTTGCAGACATTCGCGGACGAAGTAGGATTGCTCATGGTAATCGCGCTAAAGCTCCTGGTTGTAGCCCAAACCGCTTTCTGGGCGTGGGCCAGTTGCAAGACATTCGCGCGAGCGAGGGCGGTCATCGCGGAGACCTCTCCTTCTAGACCCCTATCCTATGTTGCCGGGCATTGGCTTCTGGTCGCGCTCTTCGCGGCCTTTGCGGTCGGCAGTTTACTAGGCTTGCTCGGCTTCGGTTAATCGTCCGATTTCCACCACGATCGGACATTCGCCGTGTCGGCACCCCACACAGTTCGGCACTCAGTTGAACCGAGAATAGAGCGGCAAAACCTCGGTAACTTAGAATTCTGGTGTCGTAGCCTCTATGTTTGTGGGCGTCGATCGCCCGGACGGCGACTGCGAGGATGGCGACAAGCCGCCGATCCGTTGGCGCGAAAGCGCAGGCCGGGCGATGGCTCCCGCTTGAGATGGTCGTGCGGCTGGGGCAGAATCGCGCCATGCAGGATTTCAGCGGCCGTACCGCGCTCGTCACCGGTGCCGCATCGGGCATCGGCCTCGCCACCGCGACGATGCTGGCGGAGCGGGGCGCGGCGCGGCTGGTGCTGGTCGACGTGGATGCCGACGCGCTCGCCGCGATCGACCTGCCGGCGACGCTCGACCTGCTGCCCGGTGATATCCGCGACGAGGCGTTCTGGAGCGAGACGGTCGCTCCGCGGCTCGGCGGTCTCGATCACGCCGTTGTCAATGCCGGCATCGCCGGCGCGGCGCCGATCGCGGATCACGACTTCGCCGAGTGGCGCCGCATCCTGTCGGTCAATCTGGATGGCGCGTTCCTGACGCTGCGCGCGGCGATGCGCGCGATCGGCCCGCGCGGCGGCAGCATCGTCACGGTCGCGTCGGCGGCGGGGTTGAAGGCCGAACCGGGCGTCGCCGCCTATGGCGCGTCGAAGGCGGCGCTGATCCAGCTGACGAAGGTCGCGGCGAAGGAAGGCGCGGCCGACCGGATCCGCGTCAACGCCATCGCGCCGGGCGGGGTGACGACGCCGGTGTGGGACACTGTGCCCATGTTCGCGGATCGTGCGGCGGCGATCGGCCGCGACGCCGCCTTCGCCGAGCTCGCCGCACTCGCTACGCCGCTCGCCCGCTATGCGAGCGCGGAGGAGATCGCCGGGCAGATCGGCTTCCTGTTGTCCGACGCTGCGGCGTCGATCACGGGCAGCGTGCTGGTCAGCGATGGCGGCTACATGCTATGACGGTGGCGTAACGACCCTGCGGGACCCACCCATGCCTGCCACCATCGCGCTATATACCGGCATCGCCTTCGCCATCGTCGCGGTCGTCCGATCCTTCCGTGCCGTGCCGATGCTGCGCCACCTCCAGCTGGCGATGGCGCTCACGGCGGGGCTGTTCGGCATCGCGACCTGGCACCCGACTGGCGATTCGCGCTGGCTGGTGGGCGGCGTGCTGTTCTTCGGCGCAGGCCTGCCCGGCTGGCTGGCCGGCAATCGTCGCAGCCTGACCATCGCGGCGCTCGTCGTCGGACTGCTCGCGCTGGCGCTGTTCGGCATGGCGATGGCCAATCCGATGGCGTTGCGCGCCGCCTGACGGGAGGCTCTCAAGCCACCGAAAAAGTCAGCCCCGCATGCGCTGCCAGCCGGTCGCGCAGCACGCCGGCCATCAGCGCCCCCGGCGTCCAGATGCCGCCATCGCCGCCCACGTCCTTCACCAACGCGATCGCCGTCTGCGCGATCATGCGGCTGGTCGAGCCATAGCCGGGATCGCGATCGCCCGTGACGGTGGCGGTCAGCGTGCGGCCATCGGGATACTCACCGATGAACATCAGGTCGTAATGCCCGCTTTCGCGCTCCTCCTTCGACGGGCCTTCGCCGGGCTTGGGCCCCTTGTCGCTCGCCAGCGGGTTCAGCTTCGCCATCGCCTCGGCCGCCGCCTTGCCGATATCGCCCAGCCCCGGCGCGACCATCATTTCGTCGTAGCGGAAGTCGGCGCCGTACGGATGACCCAGCAGCGCGTTGGTGCGGTGGACGTTCTTCGTGTTGATCGCTGCCATGATGAATGGCGTCACCCACGCCCCCACCGCCGCGTCATATTCGGGCATCAGCCCCTTGGGCTGCGACGGCCCTTCGAAGCCGGGCGTCAACGCGAAGGGATCGATCATCAGGCGGAAGATCGACGGGTCGGTCGCGCTGGCCGCCAGCGTCGCCTTCAGGCTCGCCGCGGTGCCGCCGGAAAACCCGCCCTTCATCGACCGGACGCGCCCTTTCACGCGCGGGGCGGGGATGCCGAACCGCTCGATCGCCGCCTGCTGGAGCGTCCACACGCCCAGGTCGAACGGGATCGAATCGAACCCGCAGGAAAACACGATGCGCGCCCCGCTCGCCTTCGCGGTCGCCTCATGCGCGTCGATCATGTGCCGCATCCACGCCGGCTCGCCGCACAGGTCGACATAGGCTGTGCCGCTCGCGGCACAGGCGGCGACCAGCGCGCCGCCGTACAGCTGGTACGGCCCCACCGTCGTCAGCACGACCTGCGTCCGTTCGCACAACGCGGTCAGGCTGGCGGGATCGTCAGCATCGGCGGTCAGGATCGGCACGTCGAGGCCGAACTCGTCGCGAACCGCCGCCAGCTTCTCCGCCGACCGCCCCGCCATCGCCCAGCGCACGCCGTGATCGGCGCCGCCCAGATATTCGGCGACCAGCCGGCCCGTGAAGCCGGTCGCGCCATACACGACGATGTCGAACTCGCTCATTCGCCTCTCCTTTACGTAAACGTTGCCCAACTCCGGCTGGCGCGCAAGGTCGCGCGACCCTAGATGGTCGACACCCTATCCCGTTCGAACAGCGAGCGGATGTTTTCTGGACAGCACACATGGCCGACTACGACTACGACCTCTTCGTCATCGGCGCCGGTTCGGGCGGCACCCGCGCCGCGCGGGTCGCGGCGGCGCATGGCGCGCGCGTGGCGGTGGCGGAGGAATATCGGGTCGGCGGCACCTGCGTCATCCGCGGTTGCGTGCCCAAGAAGCTGCTCGTCTACGGCGCGCATTTCGCCGAGGATCTGAAGGACGCGCGCCGCTTCGGCTGGCAGGTGCCGGACAGCTGCGAATTCGACTGGAAGTGCCTGCAGGAGAATGTCCTGTCGGAGGTCGATCGCATCAACGCCGCCTACACCGCGACGCTGGAAAGCCATTCGGTCGAGATCATCCCCGAGCGCGCGGTCGTCACCGGCCCGCACGGCATCCGCCTGTCAGGCGGGCGCGAGGTGACGGCGGAGCGGATCCTGATCGCGGTGGGCGCGCGTCCGGCGGTGCCGTCCTGCCCCGGCGCCGAGCACGGCATCACCTCGAACGAGGTGTTCCACCTGGACGCCATCCCGAAGCGCGTGCTGATCGCGGGGGCGGGCTATATCGCCAACGAGTTCGCCGGCATCTTCCACCAGTTCGGCAGCCACGTCATGCTCATCAACCGCACCGACGTGATCCTGCGCGGCTATGACGAATCGATCCGCGACCGCCTGCTTCAGATCAGCATGATGAAGGGCATCGATTTCCGCTTCCATGCCGAGTTCGAGGGGATCGAGAAGGGCGAGGACGGCTGCCTGACCGTGAAGATGTCGAACCACGAGCCCGTCACCGTCGACTGCGTGCTGTTCGCCACGGGCCGCGTGCCCAACACCGAGGATCTGGGGCTGGAGAGCGCCGGTGTCGAGCTGGAGCGCGGCGCGGTGAAGGTGGATGCCGACAACCAGTCGACCTGTCCGTCGATCTACGCGGTCGGCGACGTCACCAACCGCGTGCAGCTGACCCCGGTGGCGATCCGCGAGGGTCAGGCGTTCGCCGACACGATCTACGGCAACAAGCCGACACGCGTCGACTACGACTGCATCCCCGCCGCCGTGTTCAGCCACCCGCCGATGGCCGGCGTCGGCCTGACCGAGGCGGAGGCCAAGCAGAAGCTGGGCAGCGTGAAGGTCTACCTCTCCGACTTCCGCGCGATGAAGAACGTGCTGGCCAACCGCAACGAACGCTGCCTCTACAAGATGGTGTGCGAGGCGGAGACGGACATCGTCGTCGGCCTGCACATGATCGGCCCCGACGTGCCGGAAATCCTCCAGGCCGCCGCGATCGCGGTGAAGGCACGGCTGACCAAACAGGCCTTCGACGACACCATCGCGCTGCATCCGTCGATGGCGGAAGAGCTTGTGCTGATGCGGTGAGGTCGAGGGGCGTCGGCGGAACGACGGCCCCGTGCGCAACGCGCACGACCTCATCCCGGCTGGCGGCGCGCAGTGCCGGCCGACGAGTTGCAGGTATCGGATGCCCCGCATCCGATAAATCATGCCGGGGGCATGCTCGGCCTGTAACTGGCTTTGCCCGCGTCCGATGCGTCAGGCCCCATCCCGCAACAGCACGTCAGCCTCGCTACGAACCTCGGCCCCACCCCCACGCCGGGCGATCGTCGCGGTCGCCGCCACGTCCATCGCGACGTTGCCCAGCGTGCGCATGATGTCGGGGAAGGTCTCCACCGCCACCAGCAGCGCGAGCGGGCCGATCGGCAGGCCCATCGCCAGCGCGATCGGCGCGATTGAGGAGACGAAGCTGATCGTGCCCGGCAGCGACACCGCCCCCATCGTCGTCACCGCCGCCGCGGCGATACCGATCGCGATCTGCCCCGCGGTCAGCTGCACCCCGAAGATGTGCGCGACGTACAGCGCGACCGCGAGGTTCATCGCCGGCCCGGTATAGCGGAAGATCGCGACGGCGAGCGGCAGGACGACGCCCGACGTCGCGACCGGCACGCCCAGCTTCTCGGTCGCGCGCAGCATCGCGGGGAGCGAGGCGAGCGACGACTGGGTCGAGATCGCCACCGCCGCCGGCGGCCCCATCGCGCGCAGATATTTGCCGAGCGACAGCCGCCCGCCGATGATCGCCACCGGGAACGCGAGCAGCGTCACGCCGAAGCCCGTCGCGGTCACGATCAGCACATAATGGATCAGCGCCCCGAACGCCGCCGATCCCGCTTTCGCACCGACCGTGAACGCCAGCGCGAATACGCCGAGCGGCGCCAGCCACAACACCCAGCCGATGACGATCAGCATCGTGTCAGCGATCGCCTGGAACACCGCGGTCAGCAACTTGCGCGGAGCCTCGGGCAAACGGGTCACCGCGAAGCCGAACGCGACGGTGAAGACGATCAGCGGCAGGAACTGGTCGTTGACCGCGGCCGACAGCGGATTGGTCGGCACCATGCCGACGATGAAGTCGCTGAACGGCGGCACTGTCCCCACCGTGCCCGCGCTCGCCACCGCGCCGCGCAGCGCCGCCGCCGCGTCGGGCGACAGCGGGAACAGCTCCAGCAGGCCGAACAAAATCGCCGCCGACAGTGCCGACGACACCCACAACAGTGCGATGAACACCGCCAGCGCGCGTGTCGCCAGCTTGCTCGCCTTCGCGGCTTCCGCGGTCGCGGCGATGCCGGTGACGAGCAGCCCGACGACCAGCGGCACGATCGTCATCTGCAATCCGTGCAGCCATATCGTCCCGATCGGCTCGGCGATGCCCAGCAACCACGCATCCGCGGCGGGCGCGGCGTAGGACAGGCCGATCCCCAGCGCGAGGCCCAGCGCCAGCGCGGTCAGGATACGGGTAGCTTGCGACATGCTCGATTCTCCGGTGGCCGGGCGCTATGGCGACGCCAACAACCTCTCACAAGCTGGCGAAACGGCGACGATGGCAAGAAAATATTTCGGTACGGACGGCATTCGCGGCCTGACCAACGGCGCCAACATGACCGCGGAGATGGCGATGAAGGTCGGCATGGCCGCCGGCCGCCACTTCCTGCGCGGCGATCACCGCCACCGCGTCGTGATCGGCAAGGACACGCGACTGTCGGGCTATATGCTCGAAAACGCGCTGGTCGCGGGCTTCACCAGCGTTGGCATGGACGTCGTGCTGCTGGGACCGATGCCCACCCCCGCCGTCGCCATGCTGACCGCGTCGATGCGCGCCGACATGGGCGTCATGCTGTCGGCCAGCCACAACCCGTTCTTCGACAACGGCATCAAGCTGTTCGGCCCCGACGGCTACAAGCTGTCGGACGAGGCGGAGGCCGCGATCGAGGCCGGCATCGACGGCCATGTCGATCTGGCGCCCGCCGCCGACATCGGCCGCGCTCGCCGGGTCGAGGATGCCCGCGGCCGCTACATCCATTTCGCCAAGTCGACCTTCCCGACCGACCTGACGCTCGACGGGCTGAAGATCGTCGTCGATTGCGCCAACGGCGCCGCCTATCAGGTCGCGCCCGCCGCGCTGTGGGAACTGGGCGCGGAGGTGATCGCGATCGGCGTGACGCCCGATGGCAAGAACATCAACGACCAGGTCGGCTCCACCGCACCGCTGACATTGTGCGAGACGGTGGTCGCGTCGGGCGCGCACATCGGCATCGCGCTCGACGGCGATGCCGACCGCCTGATCGTCGCGGATGAAAAGGGGCAGATCGTCGACGGCGACCAGCTGATGGCGACGATCGCCGGCGGCTGGGCGCGGCAGGGGCGGCTGCGTGGCGGCGGGCTGGTGGCGACGGTGATGTCGAACCTCGGCCTCGAACGCCATCTCGCCGCGCAAGGGTTGGGCATGGTCCGCACCAACGTCGGCGACCGCTATGTGCTCGAGAAGATGCGCAGCTCCGGCTACAATGTCGGTGGCGAACAGTCGGGGCACATCATCCTGACCGACTATGCGACCACCGGCGACGGTCTGGTCGCCGCGCTGCAGATCCTCGCCGAACTCGTCCGCTCCGGTGCCTCGGCCAGCGAAACGCTGCGCCGCTTCGAACCGCTGCCGCAGCTATTGAAGAACGTCCGCTTCGCCGGCGGCCAGCCGCTGGAGGACGCGCAGGTCAAGGCGGCGATCGCGGACGGGGAGGCCGAGCTTGCCGGCAAGGGGCGGCTGCTGATCCGCAAGTCGGGCACCGAGCCGCTGATCCGCGTGATGGCCGAGGGTGAGGATGAGGGTCAGGTCACCGCGGTGGTGGATCGCATCTGCGACGTAGTGCGCAGCGCCGGCGCGCGGTGAGATCGGCGGGCGACCGCCGGCCTATAGTCGTGCGGTCACCACGCCCGCCGGGGATGCGACCATCTCCGGCGCCAACGCGTCGTCGCCATGCGCGCGCATCTGTTCGGACCGCGATGCGATCGTGTCGGCGATGTGCAGATAATAGTCGCGCTCGGTGCCGGTCGCCTTTTTCCAGCCGTCGTAATAGTCGCGGGTCATGACCCGGCGACAGCGTTTGCACACCTTGAAGTTCGCCTTGCCGCGCCGCTCGTCGACTGGCCGGCGGTAATCGTGCCCGAATACGAAGCACAAGAGACCCATAATACGCATCCCCACTCGTGACGCAGGTGCAACGGCGTCGCGCCCGGACCGTTCCGTACGCACCGCCGCATCGTCGGTCACCGTGTGAGAGATAGACGCAAACCGGTGGAAAACGGCAATCTTATTTCGCGCTTCCTCCCGCGCGATGCCGGCGGTAGACCGCGGCATGCTGGAAATGCGTCCCGACTGCGAACGATGCGGCGCCGATCTGCCCGCCGATCAGGCCGGCGCCTTCATCTGTTCGATGGAATGCACCTTCTGCGCCGAATGCGCCGACATTCTTGACGAGCGATGCCCGAATTGCGGCGGCGAACTGCTCGACCGACCCGCGCGGGTCGGCGATGCGCTGCGCCGCAACCCCGCCTCGACCGAGCGGCGCTACCCATCCCGTTGAGCGGACGGCGACCGATTCCCCTGTCCTACCCCGCGGCCTTCGTGGCATGGGCGGGCCCATGATGACCGGCCCGACGATCATACGCGCGATGTGGTTTCAGGACTCGACGGTGTCGATGTTGGTACTATCAACATTCGAGGTCGAGAACCGCTCACACGTCTCAACTTTGTCAACATTCGCGGGCGCGGCGGCATGACGACAGCGCGCATCCTCATCGTCGCCGGCTCCGATTCCGGCGGCGGTGCTGGTATTCAGGCGGATGTGAAGACCGTCACTATGCTGGGCGGTCACGCCATGACCGCGATCACCGCGCTGACCGCGCAGAACACGTTGGGCGTCCAGGGCGTGATGCCGGTTCCGGCCGATTTCGTCGTGCAGCAGATGCGCTCATGCATTGACGACATCGGCGTCGATGCGGTGAAGATCGGGATGATCGGCTCAGCCGAAGTCGCGCGGGCGGTGGCGGAATTACTGGTGTCGATCGGCGTGCCGGTGGTGCTCGATCCGGTGATGATCGCGACCAGCGGCTCCGTGCTCGCCGATCCCGCGGCGATCGATGCGCTGCGCGAGATCATGGTCTTCGCTACCGTCACCACCCCCAACTTGCCCGAACTCGCCGCCCTCGGCGGGCTTGAGGCTATGACCGCCCATGGCGAGACCGTGCTGGTGAAGGGCGGTCATGCCGAAGGCGATATCGTCATCGACCGCCTCGTCGGTCCGGACGGCGAAATCGCGCGCTGGTCCAACCCGCGCATCGACACGCCGCACACCCACGGCACCGGCTGCACCCTCGCCAGCGCGATCGCGGCGGGTCTGGGGCAGGGGATGCTGCTGCCGGAGGCGACCGAACGCGCCATCGCTTTCGTACGCGCCAGCCTCGCGGCAGCGCCCAGCCTGGGGCAGGGGCACGGTCCGATGGGTCAGCAATTCGCGAACGGCTTCCGATGCCCGGCCTGAAGCACGAGAAGCTGTGCCTCGCCCCGGTCGCCGGGGTGGACGAAGCCGGGCGCGGGCCACTCGCCGGCCCCGTCGTCGCCGCCGCCGTCATCCTCCCCGCCCGCGGCATCCCGCGCGGCATCGACGATTCGAAGAGGCTGTCGGCGAAGGAACGCGAACGGCTGGCCGAGCGGCTTCGCGGCTGCGCGACGATCGGCGTCGGCATCGTCGAGCCCGAAGAGATCGACCGGCTGAACATCTACTGGGCGACGATGAAGGCGATGACGCTGGCAGTTGACGCGCTCGGCATCGTGCCGGGCCATGTGCTGGTCGACGGCAACCGCAGCCCACGCTGGAATCACGCCTGCACGCCCTTGGTCGGCGGCGACGCCATCAGCGTCTCGATCGCCGCCGCCTCGATCATCGCCAAGACGACGCGCGACGCCATCATGATCGCCGCGGCGGAGACCTTCCCGCACTACAATTGGCATTCGAACAAGGGCTATGGCTGCGCCCACCACCTGCGTGCTTTGCGCGAACACGGCCCCACCCCGCTCCACCGCCGCAGCTTCGCGCCGGTCGCGCAGGCGGAATTGCCGTTATCTTTGGTCGACGAGTCTTTCGCGCCACACCACTAGGGGTTGTGGATAACTTATCCACAGGGCTCAACATCGAGTCGCGGCCCACAAATGTTCCGCTTCGGCAACGATCACGCCGCCGGACGCGTTAACCATTCCGGGCTTGACGGAGTCCGCTCGCTCCGCCGATTTCCTCGGTCGTAAAGCATGGGGGCTGATTCAGTGGGGGTTATCGAAAAGATCAGGCGCGGGTCCGCGCCCGCCGCCGCTACGCCGGCCGACCTACCGCTCGACCGGATCATCAAGGGCGACTGCATCGCCGCGATGCGCGCACTGCCCGCCGCCAGCGTCGATCTGATCTTCGCCGACCCGCCCTACAATCTTCAGCTCGGTGGCGACCTCGCGCGACCCGACGGCAGCCATGTCGATGCGGTGACCGACGCTTGGGACAAGTTCGATAGCCTCGCCGCTTACGACCGCTTCACCCGCGCCTGGCTGGCCGAGGCGAAGCGCATCCTGAAGCCCAATGGCGCGATCTGGGTGATCGGCAGCTATCACAACATCTTCAAGGTCGGCGCCGCGATTCAGGATCTGGGCTACTGGATCCTCAACGACATCGTCTGGCGCAAGGCGAACCCGATGCCCAACTTCAAGGGCACGCGCTTCACCAACGCCCACGAGACGCTGATCTGGGCGTCGATGGGTGAGAAATCGCGCTACACCTTCAACTATCGCAGCATGAAGACGCTGAACGACGAGCTGCAGATGCGCAGCGACTGGGAATTCCCGATCTGCGGCGGGCAGGAGCGGCTGAAGAAGGACGGGGTGAAGGTTCACCCGACCCAGAAGCCCGAGGCGCTGATCTACCGTATCCTGCTGGCCTGCTCGAAGCCCGGCGACATCGTGCTCGACCCGTTCTTCGGCACCGGCACGACCGGGGCGGTGGCGAAGCGGCTGGGGCGGCACTGGATCGGCATCGAGCGCGAGGACGACTACATCGCCGCGGCGGAAGAGCGCATTGCCGCCGCCCTGCCGCTCGACGAATCGGCGCTGACCACGATGCAGTCGCCGAAGGCCGCGCCCAAGGTCGCATTCGGCACGCTGGTCGAAACCGGTTATCTGCTGCCCGGTGCGGTGCTGACCGACGCGAAGCGCCGCTGGCGCGCCACCGTCCGCGCCGACGGCTCGCTGCTCAGCGACTGCGGCCAAGCCGGCTCGATCCACAAGCTCGGCTCGCTGCTGCAGGGCGCCCCGGCGTGTAACGGCTGGACATTCTGGCATCACGACGACGGCCGCCCGCTGAAACCGATCGATGTGCTGCGACAGACGTACCTGCTGGCGACGCAGCCGTAGAATTCGAACGGTGATCGAACCTCGAGTCATCCCGGCGGACGCCCGGCTCTACCTCCGTCCCGAAGCTTTCGTGGACACCCCCGTCGGCCGGGACGGAGAGGTCGCGCGGCTGGCCGGCGGGTTGATCTGGTTCGCTGCCTATGAGCTGATCGCCGTCGTCGACACCGCCCGCGTGGTGCAGGCAAGCGTGCCCGTCGCCTCGCTCCCCGGCCTCATCGCCAACCTGCCCGAGGCACAGGCCGCCCGCCTGCGCCTGCTCGCCGAACGCATCTCTGCACCGCGCGCGCCGCTGATATTGGGCGATCGCATACTACGGCTCGACCAGCCCGCGGCGATGGGCATATTGAACGTGACGCCCGACAGCTTCTCTGACGGCGGCGTACATGGCGACGATCCGGGTGCGCTGGCCCGCATCGGCTTCGACATGGGCGTGGCCGGAGCCGCGCTGGTCGATGTCGGCGGCGAATCGACGCGACCGGGGGCGAAGCCGGTGTGGGAGGGCGACGAGATCGCCCGCATCGAACCCGTCGTCCGCGCGCTGGCCGCAACCGGCACGCCGGTCTCCATCGACACCCGCAAGGCGGCGGTGATGGAGGCTGCGCTGGCCGCCGGCGGGCACATCGTCAACGACGTGGCGGCACTCGCCCATGACCCGCGGGCGCTGGCCGTGGTCGCGGCGGCTGGGTGCCCGGTCGTGCTGATGCACTCGCCCGACCCGGCGACCGGCCCGCATGCCGGCAGCGGCTATGGCGACGTGCTGATCGAGGTGTTCGACTGGCTGGAGGCGCGGATCGAGGCGGTGACGGGAGGCGGGGTCGAGCGTGCGAAGATCCTGGTCGATCCGGGCATCGGCTTCGCCAAGTCGTTGTCGGACAATCTCGCGCTCCTAAACGGCCTCGCGCTGCTGCATGGCCTCGGCTGCGGCATCGTGCTGGGGGCCAGCCGTAAGCGGATGATCGGGGCGCTGTCGAACGAGGCGGGGGTCGAGGACCGGCTGGGCGGCAGCATCGCGCTCGCGCTGCACGGCGCGGATCGCGGGGCGCAGCTGTTGCGGGTCCACGACGTGCCCGAAACCGCGCAGGCGTTGCGCGTCTGGCGGGGCTTACGCGACGCCGCGCTGACCGGAAGGCGGGGTTAGCCGGTCAGCTGTTGCTGGGCGCGATCGGCCAGCGCCTCGAGGCCCGCCTGCTGCTCCTTGGTCAGCCCGTCGCGCGGCGCCAGATCGAGCACGCACAGCGTCCCCACCGCCTGCCCGTCGGTGACCAGCGGCACGCCGGCATAGAAGCGCACGCGCGGATCGAGCGTGACCAGCGGATTGTCCGCCGTCCGCGGGTCCTCGGCGAGATCGGGGATGGTCAGCGCCGCGCCCGCCGCCAGCGTATGCGCGCAGATCGCGACCGCGACCGGCGTGCCGGGCAGGTCGGTGCCGACCTTCGCGCGGAACCACTGCGTCTCGCGGTCGAGCAGCGTCACCAGCGCAACCGGCGTGCCGCACAGCGCCGCGGCCTCGGCGGCGATGTCGTCCAGCACTGGATCGGCTGGCGCATCGCTGGCGATACCCAGTTCCTCCAGCGTGCGCAGCCGCTCCGCATCGTCGATCGCCCAGCCGCTCATCACAATTCCTTCAGGCGAAGATCGCCGCGAGTCCGCCGGCGATCGCCAGCGATGCGGCCAGCAGCGCGCCGACCCGGCGACGACGCTTGCGTCCGTAGACGTCCCATGCGGGAATATCGAGGTAATGGCCACTATTGGCGCCTGGCTTCAGCACCCCGGCATCGCACAGCCGCTCGAACATCCTCCGTCGGATGCGCCGGTCAGGCTTGAACGGCACCGCCTTCTCCGGCGACACCGCGTCGCGCGACATGAAATGCGAGATCACGTCCCGCCGCGCCTTCGCCACTACCGCCGCTGCCGTCGTCGCCATGTTCCGCTCCCCTAACGCTTGCGCCCCTGATGGCGGATGTTGGCAGGTCGGCCGCGCCGCTTCAACACGCGCGGCGGCCCCCCGCGCTTGCGATCGTCGCCACCGCCCGCCGAGCCCTTGCCGTCGGTCAGTTCGAAGCGCAGCGCGCCGCTGACCGGATTGGCCTCCGCCAGCCGCAGCTGCAATCGCTGGCCGAGCGTGAAGGCGGTGCCGCTATGTTCGCCGACCAGCGCCTGCGCCTTTTCGTCCCAGCGGAAATACTCGCTGCCCAGATCGCGCGCCGGCACCAGCCCGTCGCCGCCGACGCCCTCGACCGTCGCGAAGAAACCGAACGGCTGCACCCCGGTGATGCGCGCATCGACGATGCTGCCGACGTGTTCGGACAGATAGGCCGCGACATAGCGATCGATCGTCTCGCGCTCCGCCTCCATCGCGCGGCGCTCCAGCTTGCTGATGCCCTCGCCAATCTTCTCGAATCCGGCCGCCTCGTCGCTCGTCAGCCCGCCGGGGCCGAGGTTATAGCCCTCCACCAGCGCGCGGTGGACCATCAGATCGGCATAGCGGCGAATCGGCGAGGTGAAGTGCGCGTAGCTGCCCAGCGCCAGCCCGAAGTGCCCGGCGTTGGCGGGGCCGTAATAGGCCTGCGTCTGGCTGCGCAGCACCTGCTCCATCGCCTGCGGACGGAAATCGGCATCGCCGACCAGCGCGAGCAGGCGGTTGAAGGTGGCGGGGCGTACGACCTGCCCGAGCGCGAATTCGACGCCGAACGTCTTCAGATACTCCTTCAGCGCGACCAGCTTCTCGCGCGCGGGCGGTTCGTGGATGCGGTACATCACCGGCATCTTCTTCGCCTCCAGCGCCTTGGCGGCAGCGACGTTGGCGGCGATCATGAAATCCTCGACCAGCTTGTGCGCATCCAGCCGCTCGCGCGGCGCGACCGACAGGATGCGGCCCTGTTCGTCGAGCACGACGCGGCGTTCGGGCAGGTCGAGGTCGAGCGGCTCGCGCGCTTCCCGCGCCGCGTATAGCGCGCGCCAACAGTCCCACAGCGGGCGCAACGCCGTCTCGGTCAGCGGATGATCGAGCGTACCGTCGGTAGCGGCCTGCGCATTCTCATACGCGATGTTCGCCGCCAGCCGCACGACGGCGCGGGTGAAGCGCCAGCCCTCCAGCTTGCCGGTCGCCGATATCTTCAGGTGACAGGCGAGCGCCGCGCGGTCGACGCCTTCCTTCAGCGAACACACGTCCGCCGACAGGATCTCGGGCAGCATCGGCACGACGCGGTCAGGGAAATAGACCGAGTTGCCGCGCGCCCGCGCCTCGCGGTCCAGCAACGATCCGGGCCGAACGTAAAAGCTGACATCGGCGATCGCGACGATCGCGTCCCAGCCGCCGTCGTCGTTGCGCTGCGCCCAGATCGCATCGTCATGGTCGCGCGCGTCGATCGGATCGATCGCGACGATCGGCAGATGGCGCAGATCCTCCCGGCCGTCGCCCAGCGGCTGCGCCGCCGATGCCCTGGCCTCGTCCAGCAGATCGCCGGAGAACACGTGCGGGATGCCGTGCTTGTGGATCGCGATCAGCGAGAAACTGCGCGGGGCGAAGGGATCGCCCAGCCGCTCGACGACCCGCGCGGTCATGCGCGGCGGGCGCCCGGCTTTCTCCGCCAGCACCAGATCGCCAGCCTTCGCCTCGCCGGCATCGGACACGATCCAGTCGCGGCGATCCTTCTTGTCGAGCCCGGCTAGGAACAGCTTGCCGCCTTCCTCGCGCAGCACGCCCATCATCTGTTCTTCGGCGCGGGGCAGCACCTTCATCGGATGCGCGATCCAGCCCTTTCCGGCCTCCTCGGTGCGCGCCAGCACCCGCGCGCCGACCCCCAGCGCGCCGCGACCGCGCTCACGCACCCGCAACCGGGGCGGCGGCGTGCCCTCCGCCTCCCAGCGATCGGGCACCGCCCAGACGTTGCCGCCGTCATCGACATCGACGACCCGCAGCACGGTCACCTTCGGGACACCGCCCATCTTGTGGAAGGCGCGGCCCGCTGCGCCGTCGATCAGCCCTTCGTCGGCCATGTCCTTCAACAGCGCCTTCAGCGCGATCTTGTCGGCGCCGTGCAGGCCGAAGGCGCGCGCGATCTCGCGCTTGCCCGCGGGGGTGTCCGACGTCGTGATGAAGTCGAGGATCTGTTGGCGGGTGGGAAGTCCCGGAGTGCGCTTCGGCATCGACGACAGATAGGGGGTCCGGCGGTCCGCGTCACCCGTCCTGTCCCGGATCGCGCTGCAGCGGCCCGGCGTCATGGCGCAAAAGCAACCGAAACACGCTGCATTCGTCCCCTGTTGTCGCTTTTGTCACCTTTGCGCGCGGACGGCGGAGTCGGCGATGACCTGCGGATCATCCGATGGGATGAAGCAGATTACGGCGTTGTAGGACATGGGCTTCACGAGGCGGACCTACGACCTATTGCAGCGTGCCCGTATCGTCGTCGTGCCGGCCGAAGAACGCCAGCAGTTGCAGGATCAGCTCGCTGCGATCAGCCAGCGTTTCCGCCTCCAGCAGCGCCTGCTTCGACGCGGGATCGAACGGCGCGATCTGGGCGATGCCGTTGACCAGCGCCTCGTCATCCAGCCGCGCGACCGCCTCCCAGTCGACCGCATAGCCCTGCGCCTCGGCGAAGCGGCGCGATTCGCTCTCCAGCGCGGCGCGCTCGCCGAGACTCAGCGTCTCGTCGCGCGGACCGTCGAGCAGCACCGCTTCGACCTGACGAAAGCTGGTGGTGACATCCAGTTCGCGGACGATGCGGAACTTCGCCAGCCCTTCCAGCACGATGTCGAAGCGGCCGTCGGCCAGCGCCTCGACATCGGCGATCCGCCCGACGCAGCCGATGTCGAACAGCGGCGCGGGGTCGCCCTCAGCCCGCGGTGCGCCGCGCGGCTGCACCATGCCGATGCGCCGGTCGCGCGCCAGCGAATCGGTCACCATCGCGCGGTAGCGCGGCTCGAAGATGTGGAGCGGCAGGTGCATGCCGGGGAACAGCAGCGCGCCCGGCAGCGGGAAGATCGACAGCCGCGTCCGGGTCGCCGTCCGGTCGATCTCGCTCATCCTACCAAGTTCCTCATCCAAACAGTATCGCGCTCAGCTTGCGCCGATGCGCCGACACCCACGCGTCTTCCAGCCCGACCGCCTCGAACAGCTTCAGCAGCTGCGCGCGCGCCGCGCTGTCGTTCCAGTTCTTGTCGGTGGCGATCGATCGCAACAGCGTCGCCGCGGCGCCGTCGCGGTCGCCCGCCGCCATCTGCCCGCCGGCCAACTCCATCGCCGCTTCGTGATCGGTCGGATCGGCGGCGACGCGCGCGGCGAGGCCCGACAGGTCGGCGACCGGCGTCGCGGTGCGGGCGAGATCGATCGCCGACCGCGCACGGGCGACTTCCGGCGCCTTCGCCGCATCCTCGCCGAGCGCCGCAAGCGCGGCCTCGGCCTCATCCACCCTGTCGAGCGCGATCAGCGCGCGGGCGCGGCCGGCGGCGACCACGACATGGTCGGGCGCCATCTCGGCCAGCTGGTCGTAGATCGACAGCGCGCGGTCAGCCTCGCCGTCGCCCAGCACCTGCTCGGCCATCGCGATCAGCGGTTCCAGTTCCGCCTCCTGCGACGCCGCCTCGCTCTGCACCGGCAACTGGCGGAGCAGCTGGTCGAGCATCGTCTTCAGCGCCCCCTCGGTCCGCGCGCTCGTCAGGTCGGCGGCGAGCTGGCCCTGGAACATCGCATAGACGGTCGGGATCGAGCGCACCTGGAACTGCGCGGCGATGAACTTGTCCTTGTCGACGTCGATCTTGACCAGCTTCACGCCCTTGTCTGCATAGTCGGTCGCGACTTTGTCGAGGACCGGGCCGAGCTGTTTGCAGGGGCCGCACCACTCCGCCCAGAAATCGATGATGACGAGGCTGGTCATCGACGGTTCGACGACGTCGCGGCGGAACGCCTCGACCGCATCCTTGTCGGCGGGGGACATGCCTAACGTGGCCAAGGGGCGCTCCTTACACTTCGTATCGGGACAGTCGCCGTCATGTGGGCGTTCGCCGCGGCTGCGCCAAGTGTTTTTGCGCGAGCGCGAAATCGGGGTTGCGGGGGGCGGAACGCTGCGCTAATGGCCCGCCTCCACCCACCCGGCGCATCGCCGCCGGGTCGCCAAGAGCGGGCGTAGCTCAGGGGTAGAGCACAACCTTGCCAAGGTTGGGGTCGAGGGTTCGAATCCCTTCGCCCGCTCCAGTCGCCGTCGTGGACGGCGGCTCATCAGCATTGATCGATGAGTTCCGGCGCCGCGAAGCGGTGACGGCTTGCGCGTCGCTACGCCTCGTCGGTCTCCAGCAGCGCCGCCGTGCGTCGCAGCAGGTCGGCCGCGCGCGCTTCCATGATTCCGTCGAAGCGCACGGTCGGCACCGCGTAGCTGAAGGCGCCCAGCACATCGCCGTCCACGACCACGGCGCGCCCGACGCCGTGCATGCCGGGCGTATGCTCCTCGCGCGTATAGGCGGTGCCGCTGCGACGGATGTCGGCGATCTCGCGCCGCAACGCGTCGGCGTCGATGATCGTCGTGTCGGTGAAGGACGGGCGATAGGTCTCGGCCAGATAGGCCTCGATCGTGTCGTCGGGCAGCGCTGCGAGGATCGCCTTGCCCGCGGCGAAACCGTGCATCGGCGTCACCGCGCCGACATCGATGGCGTAGCGCAGCGCATGTTCGCTGGTGTCGGTCGCCAGCGCCTCGACCTGCCATGCGCGCCGCACGAAGAAGGACGCCGTCTCCCCCAGCACCACGCGCAGCGACCGCACCAGCGGCGCCACCCGCTCGGCCAGCGAGAAGCTGCGGTCCTGCGCCTGCAACCGCGCGAGGCCGGGGCCAGCGACATACTGGCGGCGGTCGCGGCTGAGGTAGCGCCGCTCGACCAGCGTGCCGAGCAGATAGGACAGGCTGCTGACCGGGATGGACAGCGCGGTCGCGATCTCGCCGGCCACCACCGGGCGCTGGCTGGCGACGACATATTCGATGATATCGAGCGTTCGCATCGCCGATTTGACGGTCGGGGTATCGGTCATCCCGACCCTATATCGCAGCCGTCCGCCAGCGCCAGTCCGGTGCCTCGAGGCGACGAAGCGATGTGATGAACGACCTGCTCTAAGGCACCAGCACCGTATCGACCGGGAGTTCCGCCGTCTCCGGATAGTCGAGCGTATAGTGCAGCCCGCGCGATTCGTGGCGATGCAGCGCCGATCGCACGATCAGTTCGGCGGCCTGAAGCAAGTTGCGCAGTTCGATCAGGTCGGGCGTCACGCGGAAGTTACCGTAATGGTCGGCGACTTCTTCGTTCAGCATCGCGATCCGCCGCGCCGCGCGTTGCAGCCGTTTGGTGGTGCGCACGATGCCGACGTAATTCCACATGAAGCGGCGGATCTCGGTCCAGTTCTGCTTGATGACGACCTCTTCGTCCGAATCGGTCACGCGGCTGTCGTCCCAGGCACGGATCGTCGGTGGCGAGCGCAGCGTGTCCCAGCCGGCGTCGATCGCCTCGGCCGCCGCCTCCCCGAACACGAAGCATTCGAGCAGCGAATTCGACGCCAGCCGGTTGGCGCCGTGCAGCCCCGACTGGGTGCACTCGCCCGCGGCATAGAGGCCGGGCAGGTCGGTGCGCCCGTCGCGATCGATGACGATGCCGCCGCAGGTGTAATGCTGCGCCGGTACCACCGGGATCGGCTGGCGCGTCATGTCGATGCCGAGGCCAATCAGCTTTTCGTAGATGTTCGGGAAATGCCCCTTCACGAAATCGGCGGGCATGTGGCTGATGTCGAGGTGGACGAAATCGAGGCCGTAGCGCTTGATCTCCGCATCGATCGCGCGAGCGACGACGTCGCGCGGCGCCAGTTCCATCCGCTCGGGATCGTAATAGGTCATGAAACGCTTGCCCGTCGCCGGGTTGACCAGCCGCCCGCCCTCGCCGCGCACCGCCTCGGTAATCAGGAAGTTCTTGACCTCTAGGTTGTAGAGGCAGGTCGGGTGGAACTGCATCATCTCCATGTTCGACACGCGCGCGCCCGCACGCCACGCCATCGCGATGCCGTCGCCGGTCGCGCCGCGCGGCGCGGTGGAGAACTGGTACGTCCGCCCGGCGCCGCCCGTCGCCAGGATCGTGGCCCGCGCGCAATAGGTCTCGACCTGCCCGGTGCCCTTGTTGAAGGCGTAGACGCCCCAGACGTTGCCCGCGCCCGAATAGCGTTCCTCGTGCCGGCTGGTCGCCAGGTCGATCGCGACCATGTCGGGCACCATGGTGATGTTGGAATGCGCCTGCGTCGCCTTCAGCAGCGCCTCCTGCACGGCCCAGCCGGTCGCGTCGGCGACATGGACGATGCGCCGGTGCGAATGCCCGCCCTCGCGCGTCAGGTGCAAGGCGTCGCCCTCGGTCTCGAAGGGCACGCCGAGCGCCTGTAACCGCGCGATCGCCGCGGGCGCGCGCTCGACCACCATCTCGACGATCGCACGGTCGTTCAGCCCGGCGCCTGCGACCATCGTGTCGTCGACATGATTGTCGAACGTGTCGCCGGGTTCCAGCACCGCGGCGATGCCGCCCTGCGCCCAGGCAGTCGATCCCTCGTCGAAGCCACCCTTCGCCAGCACGGTCACGCGTCGCGTCTCGGCAAGGTTCAGCGCGGCAGTGAGGCCGGCGGCGCCCGATCCGACGATCAGAACATCGGTGCTGCGCGGATCGGTCGCGGGGGATGTCGGCGCGGTCGTCATCGCCAAGCTGTTGCACAGATAAGCGGGCGGGGGACAGCCGGTTTCTCGGCCGTGTCGACCTTTGCCCGGCATCGGCAGGTACAAGCTGGCGACACGCCGCCCCGCCGCGCGCTTGACGGACCGTGTTGCGCGCCTAAGACAGTGCGACGGGGTCAGGACAGGAATGGCGATGAAGCGAGCGATGATGGCGGGCGTGCTGGCGATGCTGGCGACCGGGGCGGTCGCTCAACAGTATCGCCCCGATTTCGCGCCGCAGACGCTGAAGGGCCCGCGCAAGGGCGTCGCGAACGCGGTGCTCGTGCTCGGCTCGACGCATCTCGCCAATCTGCCCAAGACCTTTCGCCTCGCCGATCTGTCGCTGCTGCTCGACCGGCTGGCGGCGTGGAAGCCCGGCGCGATCGCGGTGGAGGATCTGTCGGGCGCGCAGTGCGATCAACTGCGGCGCTATCCGGCGCGCTACAAGGACACGGTCGAGAGCTACTGCCCGGACGTATCGCCCGCGCGCGCCGCGACGGGCCTCGACGTGCCGCAGGCGACCGAGGAGGCCGATCGGCTGCTGGCGGCGCTGGGACCGACGCCCGATCCGGCGCAGCGCCGGCGGCTGGCGGCCGTGTTCCTGGCCGCGGGCGAGGAGGGGTCGGCGCTCGTCCAGTGGCTGCGGTTGCCCGTGAGCGAACGGCGCATGGGCGACGGGCTGGACGCGAAACTGGTCGCGTGGCTGGAGCGGCTGGCCAGGATGCGCAACGAGACCTACGCCATCGCCGCGCCGCTCGCCGCCCGGCTGGGGTTAGAGCGGCTGGTGGCAATGGACGACCACAGCGCCGATGCGGTCGAGGCCGATCCGGAGGCGGCGGGCAAGGCGATGCAGGCCGCCTGGACCAATCCCGCGTCGACCCGGCGCCGCGCATCGGACCAGCGGCTGACGGCGGCCATGACCTCGCCGGCGGGCGTGCTCGCTCTCTACCGCGCCTACAACGCGCGCGGCCTCGCCCGGCAAATCTACGACAGCGACTTCGGCGCCGCGCTGCAGGAGCCGTCGCCCGGCGCCTATGGCCGGCGCTACGTCGGCTATTGGGAAACGCGCAACCTGCGCATGGCTGCCAACATCCGCAATGCACTGGGCGCACACCCCGGCACGCGCATGCTCGTCATCGTCGGCGCGTCGCACAAACCGTATCTGGAGGCGTATCTCGACCAGATGCACGACGTGCGCCTGACCGATGCGCAGGCGGTGCTGCGCTGACGCGTCGCCGCGTCAGCCCACCGACCGCGTCAGGCTGAGGAACACGTCCTCCAGGTCCGGTTCCTTCGTCGAGACGTCGACGATGCCGTAGCCGTCGGCCTGTACTGCGGCGAGCACTTCGCCCGCGTTGGCGACGTCCTTGCGGTAGGTGATCGACAGCACGCGGCCCTTCGTCTCGACCTTCTCGAAACAACGGGCGGCGGGCGGCGTCGCGATGTCGCGGTCGACGGTCACCTCCACCACCTTCTCCTGCGCGCGGCCGACGAGGTCGCGGGTCGGTTCGTTCGCCACCACCTGGCCATGATCGATGATGGCGATGCGGTCGCACAGCTGCTCCGCCTCCTCGAGATAATGCGTCGTCAGCACGACGGTGACGCCGCCGGCATTGAGCTCGCGCACATAGGCCCACAGCTGTTGCCGCAGCTGGATGTCGACGCCTGCGGTCGGCTCGTCGAGCACCAGTACCGGCGGCGTGTGGACCAGCGCCTTCGCCACCATCAGCCGCCGCTTCATGCCCCCCGACAGCGTGCGGGCATAGGCGTTCGCCTTGTCCTCCAGATGCACGGCGCGCAGCAGGTCCATCGACCGGCGCTTCGCCTTCGGCACGCCGTACAGCCCGGCCTGGATCTCCAGCGTCTCGATCGGCGTGAAGAACGGATCGAAAAGGATCTCCTGATTGACGATCCCGATCGACGCCTTCGCGTTGCGCGGAAGCGCATCAATGTCGAAGCCCCAGATCGATGCCGAACCGCTGGTCTTGTTGACGAGGCCGGCGAGGATGTTGATGAGCGTCGACTTGCCTGCCCCGTTTGGCCCCAGCAGCCCGAAGATCTGGCCGCGCGGCACGTCGAAGCTCACCCCGTCCAGCGCGCGCTTGGGCGCCGCCGATCCGGCGGGCGCGTAGGTCTTGCACAGGTCGCGGATCGAGATGGCGGCGTCGGTCATGCCGCCCGCATAGGCACCTGCGCCTCCCGCAGCAACGGGAAGCGGCCGAGTTCGACATGCCGCGCTTCGCCGACGATGCTTTCGACCAGCACGATCTCGTCCACCAGCCACGCGATCGGATCGATCGCCGCGTCGACGACGACATCGCAGCGATAAGCGAGCGTGACGTGCGGCCGGAACGGCGGATCGCGCCGGAAGGCGGCGCGCGCATCCAGCGCCGCGATGAGCGCCTGACGGGCGGCGCTTGCGTGCGGCAGCGGCTCGCTCGGCAGCAGGGTCGCGTGACGGCGGTTGGCGACGACGCGATCGAAGATCAGGCGGAACGGCGAACTCCTGATCGCAGCGAGTCGCCGCCGCAGATCGTCCAGCGCCCAGACCGGCAGGTCGGCCGCATCGCCCAGCGACAGCATCGTCACGTGCAGCAGCTCTGCCGGGCGCCGCGGGTCCATCCATGGTAGCCGCCGCATGACCTCAGCGGCGGCTTCGTGCGGCTTGGCCAGCAGGTAGAGGGGGCGACTCGCATAACGCATGGCGCCAGCGTATCGTCGATCCAGATCAAAACAAGAACGAACATGCATGTCCTGACCGATTGAACCGTCGCCACGCTATTGCTATCCGGATGGCATGTTGCCGCCCCCCGAAGTCACCCGCGTCACCCACGCCCGCGTCGCCTGCGACGGTGCGCACGACGGCCTCCCTGCATCGCTCGGCCATCCGCGCGTGTGGCTGGAGATCGATGAGCACGGCTACGTCGACTGCGGCTATTGCGACCGCCGCTTCGTGCTGGTCGGCGGCCCGGCGGACGGAGTCGATCAGGCGAGCCTGCCCGACATTTCCGAGGGCGCCAGCCGGTGATCGGCCTGCCGTCGATCCTCGCGGTCGCGGCGTTTCTACAGGCAGGAGCGGCCATGACGCATCACGCAACCGGCACCTTCGAGGTGAAAATGACGCCCGAGGCGCAAGGCGAGGCACCCGCGGGCGGGTTGCCGACCGCGCGGATGGGGATCGCCAAGACGTTCAGCGGCCCGCTGGCCGGCACCGCGACCGGCACGATGCTGTCGGCCGGCACGCCGGGTCCGGGCAAGGTCGCCGCCTATGTCGCGGTCGACCAGTTCGACGGGACGCTCGACGGACGGCGCGGCGGCTTCCTGCTTCTTCACCGTGGCACTATGACGCCCTCGGGCGGGGCGGAGCTGTCGGTAATGATCGTGCCCGACAGCGGCACCGGTGCGCTGCGCGGGATCGCGGGGACTTTGGCGATCGCGGTGGAGGGCGGGGTGCACCGCTACGACCTCGCCTACACGCTGCCGGCCGGGGACGGCGCGCCGCGCTGAGTTTTCACTGGCGCTCCTGCGCAGGCGGGAGTCCAGAGCCACAAGCGCTGCCGTCCGTAAGCCTGCGCGGGAGCAAATCGGTTTACCGACGGCGAGACGCCGACACTTCCCGCTTTGCCCGCGGCCCGTTCCCACCCTATCTACCTTCCCATGACCATCACCGCCGATCCCCGCTCCTTCCTCTATCGCGACGGGTTCGACCCCGACGCCGCGCTGGCGCTGACCGCCTCGGCGCTCGCCCGTGCCGACGATGGCGAGCTGTATCTCCAGTATCGCAAGTCGGAGGCGTTCGGATTCGACGACGGACGGCTGAAGACGGCAAGCTACGATACCCACGCCGGCTTCGGCCTGCGCGCGGTGTCGGGGGAGACGACCGCCTTCGCCCATGCCAATGAACTGAGCGCCGATGCGATCAAGCGCGCGTCGGAAACGATGGCGCTGATCGATCCGGCGACGGGGCCGAAGGCGGCGCCGCCACGCGCCACCAACCGCCACCTCTACACCGATGCCGATCCGCTCGACCTGATCCCCTTCGCCGACAAGGTGAACCTGTGTCAGACCATCGACGCCGCCGCCCGTGCGCGCGATCCGCGCGTAGCGCAGGTGTCGGTCGCGCTGATGGGATCGTGGAGCGTGGTCGAGATCGTCCGCGCGGACGGCTTCGTCGCCACCGACGTGCGCCCGCTCGTCCGGCTGAACGTGTCGATCGTGGTGGAGGCGAACGGCCGGCGGGAGACCGGTACCTATGGCACCGGCGGGCGCACCACCTATGACCGGCTGCTCGAACCCGCGACGTGGAACCGCGCGATCGACGAGGCGCTGGCGCAGGCATTGGTGAACCTCGAATCGGTCGATGCGCCGGCGGGCGAGTTCCAGGTGCTGCTCGGCGCCGGCTGGCCCGGCATCATCCTGCACGAGGCGATCGGGCACGGGCTGGAGGGCGATTTCAACCGCAAGCGCACCTCGGCCTTCTCGGGTCGCATCGGCGAGCGCGTCGCGGCGTCGGGCGTCACGGTGGTCGACGACGGGTCGATCCACGACCGCCGCGGCTCGCTCAGCATCGATGATGAGGGCACGCCGACGCAGGAGAATATCCTGATCGAGGACGGGATCCTGAAGGGTTACATCCACGATCGGCTCAACGCCCGGCTGATGGGCGTCGCGCCGACCGGCAACGGGCGGCGGGAGAGCTTCGCGCACGCGCCGATGCCGCGGATGACCAATACCTTCATGCGCGGCGGCGACGACGATCCGGCAGAGCTGCTGAGCCGCGTGAAGGACGGCATCTTCGCCAAGTCGTTCGGCGGCGGACAGGTCGACATCGTGTCGGGCAAGTTCGTCTTCTCCTGCACCGAGGCGTACCGCGTGAAGGACGGCCGCATCGGCGCGCCGATCAAGGGCGCGACGCTGATCGGCGACGGCCCGAGCGTGCTCACCAAGGTGACCGGGATCGGCAACGACTTCGCGCTGGACGAGGGCATCGGCATGTGCGGCAAGGGCGGGCAGAGCGTGCCGGCGGGCGTCGGCCAGCCGACTTTGCTGGTGTCCGGACTGACGGTCGGTGGCACCGCCGTCTGACGCTACGGAAATATCCGTCCCGACCTGAACCGATCGTTGTTTTCGGTTCATGCAACCGCGTTCGATATGGGCGCGTTACGACTCCCGATATCAAGGTTTGAAGGAGTTGTATCATGCGTAAACTTATCCTCGCCGCCACCGCCCTTGCCGTCGGCGTACCCACCGCGATGACGGTGCCGGTCGCCGTCGAGAACCAGTATTCGCAGGCGGATGCGCAGAAGCGCGCGCGCTATCGCGAGTGGAAGGGTCGTGACGGCCGCTACTATTGCCGCAAGCCGAACGGTACGACCGGTCTGGTCGTCGGCGGTGTTGCCGGTGCGCTGGTCGGTCGCACGATCGATTCCCGCGGCGACCGTACGCTCGGGACGTTGCTCGGCGCAGGCGCGGGTGCGCTCGCCGGTCGCGAGATCGAGCGTAGCGGTTCGCGCAAGACCTGCCGCTAACGACAGCGGGCCGCTGCGGCGGCAGGTCACTACGGAGAGGCGCGCGGGTCGAAAGGCTCGCGTGCCTTTTTTTGTGGGAGGGAGCGGCCCGCCATCCCGCTTAGGCAGAACTCGTGCTCCGGCGAGTACGATACGTCGCCTTACCCCGCATCCAGCGGATACAGCGCCGCGACGATGCGCCGGCCCTCGCCGCGCAGCACGCCCCAGGCGCGGGCGGCGGCGCGGCTGTCCATCACCTCGACGCCCAGCCCGCGCGCCTCCAGCGCATCGACGAAGGCGCGCGGCGGATGCTGCAGCGTCGCGCCGGTGCCGAGCAGCAGGAACTCCGCCGGCGGCTCGAGCGGCAGCAGCTGCGCCATGTCGGCGTCGGTCAGCGCGTGCAGCACGGGCGGGCGCCAGCCATCGGCACGCTCGGGCGAGATCAGCAGGCCGTGGTAGACGTTGTCGTCGACGCGAAAGCCGCCGCCCGAGAAGCCGGCGATGACCGGCCCGTTGGCAGCGGCGTTGCGATCCATCCGCATCGGATCAGGCCGAAACCCGCTCCGCGCGCGACGGTCCGCCCTTGCCGTCCCGGCCGCCGTCCTCGCCACCCGGCGGCAGCGCGCGCAGGCCCAGCGTGATGAGCAGCGACGACGACACGTAGATCGACGAATAGGTGCCGACGACGATGCCCAGGATCATCGCCGCAGTGAAGCCGCGCAGCACGTGCCCGCCCAGGAACAGCAGCGCGAACAGCGCCAGCAGGATGGTGACCGAGGTCATGACCGTACGCGGCAGCGTCTCGTTCACCGACAGGTCGACCAGATCCTTCATGTTCATGTTGCGGTATTTGCGCATGTTCTCGCGGATACGGTCGTCGATCACGATCTTGTCGTTGATCGAATAGCCGATGATGGTGAGGACCGCGGCGACGATGTTCAGGTCGAAATCGAACTGCGTCAGCGCGAAGAAACCAAGCGTCATCAGCAGATCGTGGAAGATCGCGACGAAGGTCGACACGCCGAACTGCCATTCGAACCGGAAGATCGCGAACAGCGAGATGCCGATCATCGCCAGCACGACCGCCAGGATGCCGTTGCGCACCAGCTCGTCCGACACCTTGCCCGACACGGTGGCATAGCGGCTAAAGGTCGCGCCGGGGAATTCCGCCTTCAGCGCGTTCTCGACCTTGCGGACCGCGGCGTTGGTGGCGCCCTCGTCCGCGCCGTCCTGCGCCGGCAGCCGGATCGACAGCGTTTTGCCGTCGCCGATCGGCTGCAGCGTCGCGTCGCCCACGCCCAGTGCGTCGACCACCGATCGTACGCGCTCCAGCGGCGGCGCGACCGGGAATTTCTCCTCGATCATCAGGCCGCCGGCGAAGTCGACGCCGTAGTTGAGCCCCTTCGCCGCGACCAGCCCGACGGCGGCGAGCGACAGCAGGATGGTCAGCCCGAACGCCCAGAAGCGCAGCCGCACGAAGCGGATGTTGGTGTTGTCGGGTACGATCTTCAGGAGGCGCATGATGCGGTCGATCTCAAATATTGATGTCGGTCGGGCGATTCTTGCGAATCCACAGCGCGACCAGCATGCGGGTGAAGACGACGGCGGTGAACACGGACGTGCAGATGCCGATCAGCAGCACGACCGCGAAGCCCTTCACCGGGCCCGAACCGAGCAGCAGCATGATGAGGCCCGAGATCGCGTGCGTCACGTTCGCCTCGAAGATGGTGCGGCTGGCCTCCTTGTAGCCCAGCTCCACCGCCTGCACGACGTTGCGCCCGCGGCGCCGCTCCTCGCGGATGCGTTCGTTGATGAGCACGTTGGCGTCGACCGCGGTGCCGATCGTCAGCACGAAGCCGGCGATGCCCGGCAGCGTCAGCGTGGCGCCCAGCAGCGCCATCATCGCGACGATGACCAGCACGTTGATGACGACGGCGAGGTTCGCATAGACGCCGAACCGGCCGTAGGTGACCAGCATGAAGGCGATGACCGCCGCGACCGCGACGATCGACGCGATGATGCCGGACCGCACCGAATCGGCGCCGAGATCCGGGCCGACGGTCGATTCGTCGACGATCCGCAGGTCCACCGGCAGCTTGCCCGAACGCAGCGCGATGCTGAGTTCGTTGGCCGACTGGGTGGTGAAGCTGCCCTCGATATAGCCCGAACCGCCCAGGATCGGCGTGTTGATGCGGGGCGCGGAGATCACCTGGTTGTCGACGATGATCGCGAAGCGCTTGCCGGTCTGTTCCTGCGTCACCCGCGCGAAGCGGCGACCGCCGGGGCCGTCGAAGGTGAAGTTGACGATGGGGCTGCCGTTTTCCGGATGGAACGCCTGGCGCGCGTCGATCAGCTGGTCGCCCGACACGATGGTCGATCGCTTGACCGCGATCACGCCGCCGGCCTGTCCACCTTCGGCATAGGGCAGCACCTGCGTCCCGATCGGTGCGGGCTGGCCGGTCTGGACGGTCTGAGTCGCCGCTTCGTCGACCAGCTTGAATTCCAGCTTCGCGGTCTTGCCGATCAGATCCTTCAGCGCCTGCGGGTTGCTGAGGCCGGGTACCTGCACGACGATGCGGTTCTTGCCCTGGCGGATGATAGTGGGTTCGCGCGTGCCCAGTTCGTCGATGCGGCGGCGCACGACCTCGGTCGCGTCGACCATCGCGGTGGCGATCGCCTGTTCCAGGCCGGCGTCCGTCGGGCGCAGCACGAACTGCGTCGAATTGACGACCGAGATGTCCCAGTCGCGCTGGCCGGTCAGCCCTGCGCCGGTGGTCATCGGCAGCAGCCGCTCGCGCGCGGCATCGACCTGCGTCGCGTCGCGCACCATGAAGGTCAGCTGACCGTTACGGACCGAGATATCGCCGATGTCGACGCGCGGCGTGCCGCGGCGCATCTCGGTCGATACCTGCTCGCGCATCGCGTCCAGCCGCGCGGCGGCGACGTCGTCCACGTCCGCCTCGAGCAGCAGATAGCTGCCGCCGGCGAGGTCGAGGCCGAAGTTGATGTGCTTGCTCGGCAACCATTTCGGCCAGGCGGCGACGGTCTTCTCGGGCAGGAAGCTCGGGATCGAGAGCAGCACGGCGATGCCCAGAACCAGGCAGATGCTCCAGACCTTCCAGCGGGGAAAGTCGAGCATCAGTCGTTCGCCGGCTTCGAACCGAGCGCGGTGACTTCCGCCAGCGTCGCCTTCACCACCTTCACCTTCACGGTCGGCGCGATCTCGACCTCGACGAAGGCGTCCTCGACGCGCGTCACCTTGCCGACGAGACCGCCGGCGGTGACGACGCTGTCGCCCTTCTTCACCGCGGCGACCGACTGCTGCAGCATCTTCATGCGGCGCTGCTGCGGGCGGATCATCAGGAAGTAGAAGACGACGAAGATGATGACGAGCGGCGCGATCGACACGATCGAGGCGAGGCCGCTGCTGTCTGCGGCGGCGCCGCCGGCCTGGGCGTAAGCTGGAGAAATGAACATGGCTCTCGAAACGGCTGGAGGGGCGCGGCCCTCAGGAAAGGCGCATGGGTGGTCCCGCTAGCAAGGAGCGCGCGCCCGCGCAATGGCGCACCCGCGCGGCGACACGAAGCGCCTTGCATCGCGCGTCCCCCCGGCCTAGATGCCGCGCCTTCGGAGCCCGTCCGCGGGCTCCGCCGGTCGGGGCGTAGCGCAGCCTGGTAGCGCATCACACTGGGGGTGTGGGGGTCGCAGGTTCGAATCCTGTCGCCCCGACCAATTCGAAGATGCGGGAAAGAGGCAGCGAAGCTGCCGACCCACGCATCGAGAACGGCCGGCGGGCAAAGGCCCGGCCGACGGAGCGGCTTCGCCGCTTCGCTGATGCGTTCCTTTCACCGTTCAGACGTGTCCACCATACCGCTGTTTCGCAACGCACCGCGCCTCCACCGTTCGTGCCAAGCGAAAACGAAGCACTCAATTTTGCTCCCCGACCGTCGCGTATGCGGCACCAAGAACGGTGCTTCGACTTCGCTCAGCACGAACGGCGGTTATCGGTAGTTAAAACTCACCGACACCCGCTCGCTCTTCGCGGCGTTCGGCATCACCTCGTGGCGCAGCCAGCTTTCCCACAGGAACACAGACCCTTCCACCGGCTCGGCATAGACGAAGGTGTCGGGTCGCGCCGGCGCGGCCATCAGCATCGGCAGGCGGGGGTCTTCCAGCTTCAGCGCGCCCGATCCCGGCGGCACGTCGATATAGACGGTGCCGGAGACGACGCTGTGCGGGTGGATATGGCCCGAATGCGTGCCGCCCGGCTTCAGGACGTTGACCCACAGGCTGTCCAGCCGCAGCCGCTTGGCGAGATCGAAGCCGCAGTCCTTCGCGAACGCGGCGACATGGCGGTCGAGCTTGCGGACGAGGTCGCCGAAGCGCGGGTCGCGCCGCGGCAGGTCGTCGAGCGAGGCATAGCTGGTATAGCCGCGATAGCCGTGGTCGCGCGACCAGCGCCGCCCGGCGCGGTCCTCCGCCGCCAGGTCGCGGCAGGCGTCCTGCAACTCGGCGATCAGTGCGGGATCGTCCAGGCGGCCGTCGTAGAAATGGGTGGGGAACAGCGTGCGGGTAGGCATCGCCAACGGGTTAGTGGTGAACGCTGCGCAGGTAAATCACACGCTCAGTCGCGCGCGATGCGGATGATCTCGGCAAAGCCGATCGATCCCACCACGCTGCCGTCGCTGCTGAGGATCTCGATGGTCTGCGCCAGGTTGACGACGCCCTCGTCGCGAACGTCTGTTGAGATGATGTCGCGCACGATCTGTTGCGCGCGCTCAATGGCAACCGAATCGCATCGCAACACGACGCCTTCGCCATCGGAAATGTGCGAACCGGCCGCATGAACGTTGAAGTGATATCGCGGCATTGCACTCGTTTCCGGCCTCATCGACCTGAAATCTCATCGACGCGGGCGCGGGGGCGGACGCGGTGAGCCAATTCAACGGGTAACCAATGCCACCGTTCCCGCGACTTACTTAACTTGGATTAGCTCTGACGCGCCCCGGGTCATTCCAACCGCAGCGCCACCGCATTCATGAAACCGGCGTCGTTGCCCTCCGCCAGCGCCGGCGCTTCCGCCGCGATCGCGCCGAGCAGGTCGCCCAGCGCATCGATCTCGCTCTTGTGCCAGTTCGACAAGACATGGCCGGTCACCCGATCCTTGTGACCGGGATGGCCGATGCCGATGCGGACGCGGCGGAAGTCGGGGCCGATATGCGCGACGGTCGACTTCAGCCCGTTCTGTCCCGCGGTGCCGCCGCCCGTCTTCACCTTCATCTTGAGCGGCAGGAAATCCAGCTCGTCGTGGAAGACGGTGACGTCGGCGGGCGTCAGCTTGTAGAAATCCAGCGCGGCGCGGATGCTGCGCCCGCTGTCGTTCATATAGGTCGCGGGCTTCAGCAGCACGATCTTGTGCGCGCCGATCCGCCCGTCCTGTACCCAGCCCTGAAACGCCTTCTTCGGCGCGGCAAAGCTATGGACCGCAGCGATCGCGTCGATCGCCTGGAAGCCGGCATTGTGCCGGTTCAGCGCATATTCGGGGCCGGGATTCCCCAAGCCTACCCACAATTGCATTCAATATCTCCCTCTCCCCACCGGGGAGAGGGCCGGGGAGAGGGGCTGTGTCTCACCGAGACCAAACGCCCGCGGCACTGCCCCTCTCCCAACCCTCTCCCCATGGGAGAGAGGGCTTTATGCGATCGACAGATCAGTCGTCCTTCTGGGTCGTGATCTTGTCGTCGTCGTTGTCGTCGTCGTTCGGCTCCGCTTCGGCGCCTTCGGCCTCGGCCTGCTGCTCGGCAACGGCTTCCGCGGTCAGGGCGTCGGCCTCGGCCAGCGCTTCCTGCACGTCCGCCTTCATCGCCGACGGGGCGATGACGGTGGCGATGGTGAAGTCGCGGTCGTCGATCGACGGCTCGGCACCCTTGGGCAGCGCGACGTTCGAGATGTGGATGGTGTCGCCGACTTCGAGGCCCTTCAGCGAGATCTGGATCTCACCCGGAATCTCGGCCGCGTCGCAGACCAGCTCCAGCTCGTGACGGACGACGTTCAGCACGCCACCCTTCTTGATGCCGGGCGATTCCTCTTCGTCGGTGAACACGATCGGCACCGCGACGGTGACGGTCGAATGCTCGCCGATGCGCAGGAAGTCGACGTGCAGCGGACGATCGGTGACGGGATGGAACGCGACGTCCTTGGGCAGGGTGCGTGCGGCCTTGCCGCCCACGTCGACCATCACGACCGAGTTCATGAAGTGGCCGGTGCCCAGCAGGCGGGCGAGCTCACGCTCGTTCACGCTGATGCTGATGGGTTCCTGCTTGTTGCCATAGATCACGGCGGGGACGCGGCCATCGCGACGCAGTGCCCGGGAGGCTCCCTTGCCAGCCCGGTCGCGCGTCTCGGCCGACAGGTTAAGCTGTTCGCTCATCGTCAGTTCCGATCTTGCTTGTGTTTCGTATATTGCCCGGCAGGCCTCCAGGGATGACCCTGCCGCGACAAGCGCGCGCCCTTAGCGGGACCGCGAGGAAAACGCAAACTGCGGCCCGCCCATAGTGAAGCCCCTCCCTCGTGAAGGGAGGGGTTGGGGTGGGTGGGCCTGAAGAGAGGCAAACGCCCGCCACGGGCCAACCCACCCCCGACCCCTCCCTTGTTCAAGGGAGGGGAGCAGCAGCGCTCAATATTTCACGCGCTTCGCGACCAACTTCTTCGCCTTGAGGTCGGCGATCACGCTCTTGTTGCCGGCCAGATGGCCCGCGCCTACCGCGACGAACACGGTACCCGGCTTGGCCATGCGCTTGGCGATCCAGTCGGCCCAGCGGGCGTTGCGATCGTACAGCAAGGTCTTCGCCACCTCGGGCGAATCCTTCATGCTCTCGTTCAGCAGCGCGGCGAGCTTGTCGGGATCGCCCTTCGCCCAGTCGGCGACCATCGTCTCCATCGTCTGGCCGATCTTGGGCATCTCATCGACGGTGCCGGTCAGGAACGCGGTCTGCGCCGCCGGGGTCAGCGTGTCGAAGAAGCCGATTTGTTGCTCTGCCGTCTCGAACGAATCGATCGTCTTGTTCGATGCCTTGGCGGCGGCGGTCAGCGTCTTTTCCGCGCCGCTGTTGGGGTCGTAGCCTGCTTTGACTAACGGGATGATCGCCAGGTTGATCCCCGCGAACCACGGCTTGTACCGGTCGAATGCGGTCGGCGGCACGCCGATGTCGGTCATCGCCTTCGCGTACTTGGCGCGCGCGGCCTCAGGCAGGTTCGCGGTCAGCGTCTGGCCTTCGGGCAGCATCGCCTTCGACATCACGATCTGCTGCATCGTCGCCGCGTCGGGCTCGACCAGCTCGAGCACCAGCGTGTCGGACTTGTCGAACGCGGTCTTCACCGCCTCGTCGAACCAGGTCAGGCCGGGCTTCAGCACATGGACGGTGCCGAACAGATAGATGGTGGTGTCGGCATCCTTCACCACCCACAGCGCGGGATCGGCGTCCTGCACAGCGGGGGCGGCGGGCGCGGCCTGCTGGCCGCAGGCGGGGAGGGCCAGCATCAGGGCGAGGGCGGAGGCGGCGGTCTTCATCAGATTGGTCATGGGCGTACGTCCTGCATTCGAGAAGTGAATTAAATGTCAGCGATATTTGCGCCAGAGCCAGACGACTCCGGTGACGGCCAGCACCGCGGCGTAAAGTCCCAGCGCATCGACCGGCGGCACCAGCGCGGCGCGACCGAGGATCCACCAGACCGGCCCGCCGACGCTGAGCACGTAGAAGCCGGCGACCGCACCGTCGCGAAACGCCTGGCGCTCATGCTCGTCGACCACTTGCTCCCAGCGCCACGAAATGATCGGCAGCGCGATGCCCCATAGCAGCGCGATTCCCACCGCCAGCCACACCGGCAGCGGTCCGGTCAGCATTGCGTCGCCGGCCATTCCCTTGTCCGGGCGCCCCAGCACCGACAGCGCCAGCGCGAGGCCGATCAACCCGCCCAATGCGCCCGACAGCGCGAGCAGGCGGTGGTTGGCCTTCACCGACGGGCTCTTGATATTGCGGTCAGTCATGGCGTTCGCCGTCATCGAAAATCTCCTCGATCGGCATGGCGAACAGGCGGCTGATGCGAAAGGCGAGCGGCAGTGACGGATCGTATTTCCCCGTCTCCACCGCATTCACGGCCTGGCGCGACACGTCGAGCCGGACGGCCAGCTCGGCCTGGCTCCAGTCGCGTTCCGCGCGCAGCACCTTGAGGCGATTCTTCATGTCGATCCCCCCTGTCATGCTCGTTGTCCCTTGTCACTATCCCCTGACCGAATGTCAGGTGACCATGACTAAATGCAGCGGCTGATCGCGCATGTCAACAACCCCTGACAAAATATCGCGTCTCCCTGTCATGCGTCGCTTTCCTTGATTCCACCGCGACCATCCGGCAGACGCCACGCGTGACCGATGCACAGACCCAGAGCGGACCGCTGTCCTTCCAGCGGATGATCCTGACGCTGCACGCTTACTGGGCCGCGCGCGGCTGCGTGATCCTGCAACCCTATGACATGCGGATGGGGGCGGGGACGTTCCACCCGGCGACGACGCTGCGCGCGCTCGGGCCCGATCCGTGGAACGCCGCCTTCGTGCAGCCCTGCCGCCGCCCCACCGACGGCCGCTACGGCGAGAATCCGAACCGGCTGCAGCATTACTACCAGTATCAGGTCATCCTGAAGCCCAGCCCGCCCGACCTGCAGGAGCTGTACCTCGGCAGCCTCGCCGCGATCGGCGTCGACACCGCGGTCCACGACATCCGCTTCGTCGAGGACGACTGGGAATCGCCGACCTTGGGCGCCTGGGGTCTCGGCTGGGAAGTCTGGTGCGACGGCATGGAGGTGACGCAGTTCACCTATTTCCAGCAGATGGGCGGCTTCGACTGCAAGCCCGTCGCGGGCGAGCTGACCTACGGGCTGGAGCGTCTGGCGATGTATATCCAGGACGTCGACAACGTCTACG
This sequence comes from Sphingomonas sp. RS2018, assembly GCF_054489605.1. Lineage (NCBI taxonomy): Bacteria > Pseudomonadati > Pseudomonadota > Alphaproteobacteria > Sphingomonadales > Sphingomonadaceae > Sphingomonas > Sphingomonas sp. RS2018. Next base: position 62,289 of record NZ_JBTMWL010000001.1, on the reverse strand, counting down.
ACCTCGCCTTCAACGATACCGGCGTGACCTATGGCGACGTGTTCCTCGAAAACGAGAAGCAGATGTCGGCGTGGAATTTCGAGGTCGCCGACACCGACACCCTCTTCGACCAGTTCCGCAAGGCCGCCGCGGAGTGCGAGAACTCGCTCGCCGCCGGCCTGCCGATCCCGGCGTATGAACAGGCGATCGAGGCGAGCCACGTCTTCAACCTGCTCCAGGCCCGCGGCGTCATCTCGGTCGCCGAGCGGCAGGCGTACATGGGCCGCGTGCGCGATCTCGCGAAGGGCAGTTGCGCGGCGTGGATGGAGAAGAACGGGTGGGCGGCGTGAGCTGGTTCACGCGAAGGCGCGAAGGCGCGAAGAAGAGTGGGTTCGCGCGGAGGCGCGGAGACGCGGAGACTGTGTCGCGCGCGGCAGCGCTCTTATCCACCTCAAGCGTGCCGCGATTTCGACGCGACAGAATGAAAGCTGCTGGCGCAGCGGACGCACCATCTCCGGGCCTCCGCGCCTCCGCGCGAACCAATCACTCTTCTTCTTCGCGCCTTCGCGCCCTCTCTGAACCAGATTTCTTCTTCCTTCTCCGCGTCTCCGCGTCTCCGCGTGAACCAATTCAGGCCGCCACCCGATGACCGACTTCCTCCTCGAACTCCGCAGCGAGGAAATCCCCGCCCGCATGCAAGCGAAGGCGCGCGAGGATCTCGCGAAGCTCTTCGCCGCCGAACTCGGCAAAGCCGGCCTCGCCGCCACCGACACCACCACCTACGCCACCCCGCGCCGCCTCGTCCTGATCGCGCGCGGCCTGCCGCAGGCGACCGAAGCGGTGCGTGAGGAAACGAAGGGTCCGAAGACCGCCGCCCCCGCGCAGGCGCTGGAGGGTTTCCTCCGCAAGACCGGGCTCACCCAGGAGCAGCTGACGGAGCGCGACGGCGTCTATTACGCGGTCGTCGAGAAGCCCGGCCGCGCCACGATCGACGTGCTGGCCGAGGCTATCCCCGCCATCGTCCGCGCCTTTCCGTGGCCGAAGTCGATGCGCTGGGGCGCGGCCTCGCTCTCGACCGAGAGCCCGCGCTGGGTCCGCCCGTTGCAGGGCATCGTCGCGCTGTTCGGCGATGAGGTCGTGCCGTGCGAGGTCGCCGGCGTGACCAGCGGCGCCGCCACCGTCGGCCACCGCTTCCACCATCCGGGCGTCATCACGATCGGATCGGCGAGCGATTACGTCGAAAAACTGCGCGCCTGCCACGTCATCGTCGATCAGGACGAGCGCGCCGGCATCATCGCGATGGGCGCGACGATGCTGACCGGCAAGGCGGGCCTCACCCTCATCCGCGACGAGGGGCTGCTCGCCGAGAACGCCGGCCTCACCGAATGGCCGGTGCCGCTGCTCGGCCGCTTCGATCCCGACTTCCTGAGCGTGCCGCCCGAGGTCATCCAGCTGACCGCGCGGGTGAACCAGAAGTATTTCGTCTGCAACGGCGCTGATGGGAAGCTGGCCAACGCCTTCGTCTGCGTCGCCAACATCGACGCGGCCGACGGCGGCGAGAAGATCGTCGAGGGCAACCGCAAGGTCCTCGCCGCACGGCTGTCCGACGCGCGCTTCTTCTACGAAACCGACCTGAAGACCCGGCTCGAAGACCTGACGCCGAAGCTCGAGAAGATCGTCTTCCACGAAAAGCTCGGCACCGTCGCCGACAAGGTCGACCGCGTCGCGAAGCTGGCGCGGTGGCTGGTGGAGGAGGGCATCGTGACCGAAAAGCCCTCTCCCCCCCGGGGAGAGGGTTTGGGAGAGGAGCTGTGTCTCACGGAGAGCGGAGCTTCTGACACTGCCCCTCTCCCAACCCTCTCCCCAGAGGGGAGAGGGCTTCCCGCCCTTGCCGAACGCGCCGCGCGCCTCGCGAAGGCCGACCTCGTCACCGGCATGGTCGGCGAATTCCCTGAGCTGCAAGGCGTGATGGGCGGCTATTACGCCGCCGCGCAGGGCGAAGACCACCGCGTCGCCGCCGCGATCCGCGATCACTACAAGCCGGTCGGGCAGGGCGACGACGTGCCGACCGATCCGGTGACGGTGGCGGTCAGTCTGGCGGACAAGCTGGATACGCTGGCTAGCTTTTTCCTTATTGAGGAAAGACCAACGGGTTCAAAAGATCCGTTTGCTTTGCGCCGTGCCGCTCTTGGATTAATCGCGATTACGATAAACAACGGATTGCGTTTCAAGGTCGACGATCTGTTTGTTCAAGTTGTGAGAGTTTTCGGTCGGACGCATGATATCGGCGCTGTTGTCGCCGGAGATTATTTCTTTGAATTCGTCATTGATCGTTTGAAAGTGCAGCAGCGAGATGCTGGTGTGAGACACGATATTGTCGATGCAGTAGTATCGATGGGCGGTGATGACGATATTGGTGGTGAGCGCGACATCGTCCGCCTGCTCGCCCGCGTCCATGCGCTACAGGCGTTCGTCGCCACGCCGGACGGTGCCAACCTGCTCGCCGGCTACAAGCGCGCCGCGAATATCCTGAAGAAGGAAGGCTTCACCGCGGGGGAGGCGAAACCCCTGTCCTACACGCTCGAACCGGCCGAAGCTGCGCTCATCGCCGCGCTCGATGCCGCCGAGCCGCGCGCGCATGAGGCGATCGCGGCGGAGGCGTTCGAAGGGGCGATGGCGGCCTTGGCGACGCTCCGGCAACCGATCGACGTGTTCTTCGACGACGTCACCGTCAACGACGCCGATGCCGCCAAGCGCGAAGCGCGGCTCGCGTTGCTCGCGCGGATGCGCGACGCGGTGCATGCTGTGGCCGATTTCTCGAAGATCGAGGGATGATGCGTAACCGGGATTTCGGGCGAGCGGCACCGTCGCTCGAACTTCGAAAATCTCTCAACATTCGCGTGTATCAAGGTGACGGACGCCGGACCGGAAACCGCGGATTTCCGCCGTTTTCGGCCCGGCAGATCGAACGATAAATACTCAACCGATGTGTTGAGCTTCGGGGAACGGAAACGATGACGCAATATGTCTACCGCTTTGGCGGCGGGGTCTCGGACGGGGGGCGCGGCGACCGCAATCTGCTGGGCGGCAAGGGCGCGAACCTAGACGAGATGGCGTCGATCGGCCTGCCGGTCCCGCCGGGCTTCACCATCTCGACGCCGGTCTGCGCGCTCTATTACGATGAGGGTGGCCACTTTCCCGACAGCCTGCGCGCCGAAGTCGCGAACGGCATCACCCATATCGAGGGGATCACGGGCAAGCGCTTCGGCGACGCCGCCGATCCGATGCTCGTCTCGGTCCGCTCCGGCGCCCGCGCCTCGATGCCGGGGATGATGGACACCGTCCTCAACCTCGGCCTGAACGACGAAACGGTCGAGGGGCTGGCGCGCGTGTCGGGCGACGACCGCTTCGCGTGGGACAGCTATCGCCGTTTCATCCAGATGTATTCGGACGTCGTGCTCGAACTCGACCACGCCCGGTTCGAGGAAGCGCTGGAGATCGCCAAGGAGGATCGCGGCTATCACCTCGATACCGACATGTCGGCCGACGACTGGCGCGTGCTGGTCGCCGAATACAAGGCGCTGGTCGAGGAACTGTGGGGCAAGCCGTTCCCGCAGGACGTGCACGATCAGCTGTGGGGCGCGATCGGCGCGGTGTTCGGATCGTGGCAGTCGGACCGTGCGAAGGTCTATCGCCGGCTGAACGACATTCCGTCCGAATGGGGCACCGCCGTCAACGTGCAGGCGATGGTGTTCGGCAACATGGGCGACACGTCGGCGACGGGTGTGGCGTTCACGCGCGATCCGGCGAAGGGCGACAACGCCTATTACGGCGAATTCCTCATCAACGCGCAGGGCGAAGACGTCGTCGCCGGCATCCGCACCCCGCAATATCTGACGAAGGCCGCGCGCGAGGCCGCCGGCGCCAAGCCCGCCTCGATGGAAGAGGCGATGCCGGCGGTGTACGGCGAACTGGCGAACGTCTTCGATCTGCTCGAGCGGCACTATCGCGACATGCAGGACATCGAATTCACGGTGCAGCAGGGCAAGCTCTGGATGCTCCAGACCCGCTCGGGCAAGCGCACCGCGAAGGCGGCGCTGAGAATCGCGGTCGACATGGCGGAAGAGGGGCTCATCACCCGCGAGGAGGCAATCGCGCGCATCGACCCGTCCGCGCTCGACCAGCTGCTGCACCCGACGCTCGACCCGAAGGCACCGCGCGACGTGCTGACGAAGGGGCTGCCCGCCAGCCCTGGCGCGGCGAGCGGAAAGGTCGTCTTCACCGCCGATGCGGCGGAGGCCGCGGCGAAGGACGGGCAGGACGTGATCCTCGTCCGCGTCGAAACCAGCCCCGAGGATATCCACGGCATGCACGCGGCGAAGGGCATCCTGACCGCGCGCGGCGGCATGACCAGCCACGCCGCCGTCGTCGCGCGCGGCATGGGGCGCCCCTGCGTCTCGGGTGCCGGTACGCTGTCGATCACGGGCGACGCCTTCCGCATCGGCGATCGTCAGGTGCGGGCGGGCGAGATCATCACCATCGACGGCTCGACCGGCGAGGTGATGTTTGGCGCGGTGCCGACGATCCAGCCCGAACTGGTCGGCGATTTCGGCACGCTGATGGTCTGGGCCGACGGCATCCGCCGCATGAAGGTGCGCGCCAACGCCGAAACCCCGCTCGACTGCCGCACCGCGCGCGAATTCGGCGCGGAGGGCATCGGGCTGTGCCGCACCGAGCACATGTTCTTCGAATCGAGCCGCATCACCGCCGTCCGCCAGATGATCCTGGCGTCGGACGAGGCCGGGCGCCGCACCGCGCTCGACAAGCTGCTCCCTGAACAGCGCGCCGATTTCGTCGCGATCTTCGAAGAGATGGCGGGCCTGCCCTGCACGATCCGGCTGCTCGATCCGCCACTGCACGAATTCCTGCCGCACGCCGACGCCGAATTCGCCGAGGTGGCGAAGGCGACCGGCGGCGATGTCGAGACGCTGAAGCGCCGCGCCGCCGAGCTGCACGAATTCAACCCGATGCTGGGACATCGCGGGTGCCGCCTCGGCGTCACCTACCCCGAGATCTACGAGATGCAGGCGCGCGCCATCTTCGAGGCGGCCGTCAGCCTGGAGGTCGCTCCGGTCCCCGAAATCATGATCCCGCTGGTCGCCACGCGCCGTGAGCTGGAGCTGATGAAGGCGGTGGTCGACAAGGCCGCCGAAGCCGTCTTCGCCGAAACCGGCAAGCGCGTCGATTACCTCGTCGGCACGATGATCGAACTGCCCCGCGCGGCACTGCGCGCCGGGGACATCGCGGAGGTCGGCGAATTCTTCTCGTTCGGCACCAACGACCTGACGCAGACGACGCTGGGCGTCAGCCGCGACGATGCCGCGCGCTTCCTGACCGACTATGTCGACAAGGGCATCTACGCCAAGGACCCGTTCGTCAGCCTGGACGTGGAGGGCGTCGGCGAACTGGTGCAGATCGCCGCCGACCGCGGCCGCGCGACGCGCGCCGATATCAAGCTCGGCATCTGCGGCGAACATGGCGGCGACCCGGCCAGCATCGCCTTCTGCGAGAGCGTGGGCCTCGATTACGTCAGCGCCTCGCCTTATCGCGTGCCGATCGCACGGCTGGCCGCCGCGCAGGCCGCGTTGAAGGCGCGCGGATGATCGTCGGCCCGGCACCTGCGCCAGCGCGCGGTGGGGCGGTGGAAGGCTGGCGATGCTGCTGACCACCGACGCCGTCGCGCGGCTGGAGGCGGAGCTGGCGGCGGCGGCGAGTGCGACCGAGGTGCTGCAACGCCGCTGCCCGCACGACGCCGTCCGAGCCGTCGTCGATCGCTCGCTGCACCGCGCGCCCTCGCCCGAACAACGCCGGCTGCTCGACGTTGAGGACGACGAGCTGGTCGCCTATCGCTGCGTCCGGCTGGTGTGCGGCTCACGAACGCTGTCGCGGGCGGAGAACTGGTATGTGCCCGCACGCCTCACGCCGGCGATGAACACCGCGCTGGAGGGCGATACGCCGTTCGGCGCGGTCATCCGCCGCCTCGGTGTCACGCGGCGTATCCTGTCACGCCAGCTCCCGGACGACGGCGACACTGTCCTGCAACTCCGCGCGCTGGTCGTGCCGGCGACCGGTCGCCCGATCGCCGAAGTCATCGAGAATTATACGCGCGAGGTGCTCGACTGAGTGAAGGCGGGCCGCACGCCGGTCGTGTCGGTTCGCTCGACGGGGATGTCATCCCGCACCGCCGCATCGCGCCGCACGGTTTCGTCGCGCGTCACCGGTGCCACCGGAGCGGTTCGCGCCAGCCGTTCACGGTCCGCCTCGGCGGCGGCGATGCGGGCGTCGGTATCCTTGCGATAGGTGGCGTGCTCCGCCTCCGCCGCCTTGATCCGCGCTTCGGCTTCCTTGCGGTAGATGGCGTGCTCGGACTCCAGCGCGCGCAGCCGCGCCTTGGCCTTCTTGCCGCCGGGGTGGGTGGCGAGGCCGAACAGCCAGCCTGCCAACAGGCAGACGGCCAGGACCGCGAACTGGGTCGGGGTGGTGAACAGCATCGACGTTCCTCCTGTTACGGAGGATCAACGACCCGTCACCACGCTCCGTTCCGCCTCAGCTTCCGCTCAGCAACTGGTCGTTGATGCTGCACGCCGCGGGGCCGAGAATGACGATGAACAGCACGGGGAGGATGAACAGGATCAGCGGCACCGTCATGATCGCGGGCAGCCGTGCCGCCTTCTCCTCGGCGCGCATCATGCGTTCGTTGCGGAACTCCGCCGACAGCACGCGCAGCGCCGAGGCGAGCGGCGTGCCATACTTCTCGGTCTGGATCATGGTCGTGGTCACGCCCTTGATCGCATCCAGGTCGGTGCGTTGCGCCAGATTCTCGAACGCCTGACGCCGGTCGGTCAGGAAACCCAGCTCGATCGCGGTCAGCGAGAATTCGTCGCCGAGCTCCGGATAGGCGCGGCCCAGTTCCTTGGCGACGCGGTGGAACGCGGCATCGACGGTCAAGCCCGCCTCGGCGCAGATCACCAACAGGTCGAGCGCGTCGGGCAGGCCCTTGCGGATTTCCTTCTGCCGCTTCTGGATTTTGTTCTTCAGAAAGATGTCGGGCGCCTTGTACGACATGATGATCGTACCCGCGGCCAGGCCATAGGCCTTCATCGAGCTCCACTCGGCGAAGGTGTCGGTGCCGTAGATCAGGTAGAGCATCGGCCCGCCGATCACGATCGGCGTAACGAGCCGGCCGAAGATGACCGCGACCGCCCATTCCTTGGATCGGATGCCCGCCTGCATCAGCTTCTGCTGCGCCTGCTTGACCTGCGAATCCTGCAGCATCTTGAACGACGTCAGGAACGCGCGGATGCGGTCGGTCGCCTCGTTCTTCTGGACCAGCTTCGCGCGGCGCTTGCTGGTCGAGGCGGTGATGCCCGCCTTCAGCTGCTCGCGCCGTTCGTTCAGCGCCTTGACGCGTTTCGCCATCGGGTTGGACACCGTGGTCGCGGTATAGATCGCGAAGATCACGGCGAGCGCGGCGACGCCCGAGAGCATCGTCGCGACCCAGAGCACGTCGATGCCGAGGAGGGTCGGGCCGCCGGATGTGGTCATGGTCATGGCGCTCCGCCCTCAGATCTCGAAGTTTATCATCTGGCGCATGATGAACGCGCCGATCGCCATCCACACCATCCCGCCGCCGCCGGCGATGATGAGGCGGTCGTCCTGGAAGAAGTTCTGCATGTAGCTGCCGTTCACGAACCAGATCATGCCGAACACGATGAAGGGCAGCGATCCGATGATGTAGGCCGATGCCTTCGATTCCGACGACATCGCCTTGATCTTCAGCTTCATCTGCCCGCGCTTGCGCAGCACGTCGGCCAGATTGGCCAGCGTCTCGGCCAGATTGCCGCCCGTCTCGCGTTGGATAGCGATGGTGATGACGAAGAACTGGAATTCGGGCGTGCCCAGCCGGTCCGACGTGTCCTGCAGTGCCGCGTCCATCGTCCGGCCGATCTTCATCTTGTCGGAAACCATGCGGAATTCCTCGCCGACCGGCCCCTCGACCTCGGCGCCGACGACGCCCATCGTCTCGGTGATCGGCAGGCCGGAGCGCAGGCCGCGGACCAATAGCTCGATCGCGTCGGGAAACTTCGCGGTGAAGCGCGCGATGCGGCGATTGATGTGGAAGCCGACGACGGCATGCGGCACGGCGACGCCGATGAAGAGCCCGGCGAACAGCGCCAGCAGGATCGGCGCGCCATAGAGGGTGAGCGCCAGCGCGGCGAAGATCGCGAGCCCCGCGGTGGCCATGCCGTATTTGCCGACCGTCCAGTCCTTGCCGGTCATCGCCAGCCGCTTCTGCAACTGCGCCGGGTTGGGCAGCAGGCGGCCGACCGTCAGGTCCATCTTGGACGCGCGCGCGGTCGCGATCTTGCGGACCTGCGCATCCATCGTCTGCGTCAGGTAATCGGTGGTCAGCCGTGTTTTCATCGCGCCCAGGCGGCGCGTGCCGGCGCGCTGCGCCGACGGCCCGCTGAATGCGACCGCCACCATCACCAGCACCAGGAAGGCCCCGGCGCATATCATAAAGATCGGCACGATATCCACGGTGGACGCGGTCCTTCCAAATGCCCGGCCAGACGCCAGGACAGACTTACTTCTTCTTGCCGGGCAGCTTCGCGCCGAGCGCACCGAGCTTGGCGATCAGCGAACCGTTGGCCTTGCCCGCATCACCCGCCTTGCCGACACCGTCGTCCGACGCATCGGAGAAGGCCAGCAGCTGCTGCGCGAGATCGTGCAGCGGAGCGAGCGACTTCTGGCCCTTGCCCGCCTCCGCCAGCGGCTTGCCGAGCTTGGCGGCCTGCGCGGCGATCTTGGGCTCGAACGGGATGGCGAAATCGACCTTTCGCTCGATCGAGCCTTCGAAATCCTTGCGGGCGATTTCCTGATTGGCGGCCGGCTGCACGCGGTTGGCGACCACGATCACGCGGGCGCTCGGCGCATTCGTCTTGAACCAGGCGAGCAGGCGGATGGTGTCGCGCGCGGCAGCCAGCGTGAAGTCGGTCGCGATCACCGCGATCTGCACGTCGCCGATCAGGTGCGGGTGATTGACCAGCATCGATCGCGGCATGTCGATCACCGTCGATTCGAACGCGCTGCGCATCTCTTCCTGCAACTGGTGGAAGGCGGTGCCGTCGGTGACGATCGGCGAATGGATCGGCGCCTCCGCCGACAGCACGGCCAGCTTGTCCGACGCGCGCACCATGGCGCGTTCGATGAACAGGCCGTCGATGCGGCTGGGGTTTTCGATCGCATCGGTCAGGCCGCGGCCGGGCTCCAGGTCCAGCGCCAGCGCGCCGGTGCCGAAATGCACGTCGAGATCGAGCAGCGCGGTGGTGCGCTTGCCCTTCTCGCTGGTCAGCCAGGCGAGCGACGTCGCCAGTGTCGATGCCCCGACGCCGCCGCGCACGCCGATGACGGCGATCGAGGTGTGCGGCCGCTCGACCGCGACCTCGGCCACCTTCGGCGCGTTCAGGATCGCGTGCGCGTTGGCGAAGCTTTCGCGCACGACTTCCGGGTTGAGCGGCTTGAGCAGATAATCCTGGATACCGCTCGCGACGAGGTCGCGGTACAGGCGCACGTCGTTGATCTGACCGGCGGCGATAACGACGGTGCCGGGTTCGCACACCTCCGCCAGCGCGTTGATATCGTGCAACGGATCGCTGCTTTCCGACAGATCGACGAACAGGACGTGCGGGCTGGCCGATACGGACAGCGACTGGACGGCGTTGCGCAATCCGCCCTTGGCGATCTTGTCGGCGGTCCAGCCGAGTTCGATCACGATCGGACGGATCGCGTCGGCGGTCACCTGATCGCAGACATAGGCGGCGAAGGCTTCACGCGTGGCGCTGCGCGCCGGATTCCACGGGGCGTTCACGTTAGCGGCTCCTCGTGCTGACGGCTGGCAGACCGTTGGCCCCGGTCGGGGCGGTACGGCGCAGCGTCTCGATGGATTTATAGGCGACGTTCGGGTCGGACACGTCGGTGCCCGCCTGGCCACGGACCAGATCTTCGGGCCGGGCGATCATCGCCGCCAGATTGGCGTTGATCGCGCAGCCGTAGTTCGATTCGGTATGACCCTCCAGATCGACGCCGTTGACACGGCTGTGATCGGGACAGCCCGGCACGCTCGCGCGCATCCGCGATACGACGATGCGGGCCGTGCCCGGCGCGATCTGCCCGGTGGTCACCGGCACCTCGTCCGACACCAGCAGGCCGAAGCGTGCCGCTTGCGCCGCGACGGCCTCGCGCACGCCGGCGTCGGTCGCGCCGGCCATGTCCACCGCCACGCGATCGCCGAAGCCGAGGCGCAGCGCGTTCATCCAGCCTTGCAGCCGCTCGATCTCGCCCGACGCCAGCGCCGAACCGTCGGTCGCGACGTCGAAGGCATAGTCGGCACGCTCGACCACCGGCTGGTGGACCGATTCGAGCCCTCGATTGGGGGTGCCGCACGCCGACAGGCCGAACGCTGTCGCGGCGAGCAACAGGATACGGGCGCTACGAACCATCGTCTTGTCTCCTGCGCGGGTCATCAGTTGAAGCTGAAGCCGGGCATCGCGCCGCCGGCATCCTTCTTGTCTTTGCCCTTGCGCGCCGGGGCGGCGGCGGGCGGCATCATGCCGGCCGCGTCGTTGCGGGCTGGGGCCACCGGACCGGGTACGATCGCGGCGGGCGTCACTGCGCCGATCGACGGCGAGGGCGCGGTCGGCGTCGCCATCTGCGGCTTTGGTCGATCCTCGTCCGTCCGTCCGCTCGACAATGTGCCGAGCAGGACGCGCGACGCGTCGGTCGGCGCGCGATAGCCGTCGGTCGGCAGAACGATGTCGTTCGCGTTGACCGGCTTCACCAGATACGGCGTGATGATGATGACTAGCTCGGTCTCGTTGCGCGAGAAGGCGTTCGACCGGAACAGAGCCCCCAGGATCGGGATGTCGGCGACGCCGGGTGTCTTGCTGAAGCTGTTGTTGTGGCTGTTTTGCAGCAGGCCGGCGATCATGAAGCTCTGGCCGGAGCCCAGTTCCACCGTCGTCTCCGCGCGGCGCGTGGTGATGCCGGGGATGCGCGTGCCGGCCAGCGTCACCGCGTTGTCGAACGACAGCTGCGACACTTCCGGGCGGACGCGCAGCGAGATGCGCCCGTCGGCGAGCACCGTCGGCGTGTAGGCCAGGCTGACGCCATACTGCTTGTACTCGATCGAGATGGTGCCCAGGCCCGATGCGATCGGGATCGGCACTTCGCCGCCGGCCAGGAATGTGCCCGTCTCACCCGACAGCGCGGTCAGGTTGGGATTGGCGAGTGTCGTCACCTGACCCATCGTCTCACCGAGATCGATCGCCGACAGGATGTCGAGACCGGCCAGCTTCGTGGCGAGGCCGACCGCGGTGCGCAGCGGCGTATTGGCGAGATTCGAGAAGTCGAACTTGGTGCCCGTGTTCGGGTAGACGAAGCTGCCCGTCTGCGGATTGAACGGCAGGTTGATGGAGCCCGCAGGCAGGCCGAATTGCGACGATGCGTCGAGCAGCGGGAAGCTGGAGGTGTCGGCCGCCGTAATGTTTCCGACCGTGCGGCCACTGGCGACGTTGAACTGGAAGCCGCCGGTGGTGTCGCGCGTCTGCAGGTTGACGCCGATGTTCTTGATGAAGCTGCGGCTGACCTCGGCGAACTTCACCTGCAGGTTCACCTGCAGCGGCGTCGCCGTGCGCAGCCGGTTGACCACGCCGATCTTCAGCGGGGCGGCGCCCGAGATGTCGATGCCGGGGTTGAGCAGCGACGTGACCAGGCGCTGCGCCTCCTGCGCATCGGTCGGCGACGCGACGGTGCCGGTCAGGACGGCGAGCTGGCCGACCGTCGTCACCTTGATGTCGGCGTCCGGCATCGCGAGCTTCATCATGCGGTCGATCGACGTCAGGTTCTGGCTGACGCGGACGCTGGCCGAATAGATCACCGCGCCGCGGGCGTCGGTGGCGAAGATGGTCGCCTCGCCGAAGTCCTTGCCGAACAGGTTAATCTGGCGGGCGTTGCTGACATAGACGTCGGCGACACCCGGATTGGAGGTCCAGACCGTCGTCACCGCCGCAGGCAGGTTGACGAGCTGGCCCTGGCCGACCGACAGCTGCACCTCGGTGGTGGGGCGCTCGACGCCCGCCGGCTGACCGACGCGAACGCGGCTACCCTGCGCGGATGCCGTCGCCGGCAGAACCGTGGTCAGGACCAGCGCGGCAGAGGCTGTCGCCCCCGACAGGCGCCGGATGAGAGCGTGGCTACGCATGTTAATTCTTTCCCCCCACCGGAACCACGGTGACATCGTTGCCGCGGGCGACCCGGACGACCGGACCCTGCGGGATTGTGCTCGGCGCGCCGCCCATCGGGCCGGGCGTCATCGGGACGCCGGACAGAGCCGGCTGGCTGTTGCCAGGCTTGCCGGGCACGCTGGACCGCTGGAAGCGCGAGACGTCGGCACCGGTCGAGAAGCTGCCCTTGCTCTCCATCGGCCGCGCCGCGACGTTGGCGAGCATCGTCGCCTCCGCCTTGGTGCCGTCCGGCACGTTCAGCGCGCCGCTGGCGATGGCTTCCTCGAGCTCGCCGGCATTGTCGGCGATCGAGCGGAGCGAGAGCGAGAGCGCGCCGACCGTCTGGGCGACGGCGATCTTTTCCGCGATGGCGGGCGTCGCCTCCAGCGTGACCGTCGAATAGGTCGTGACCTGGGTGTTGCCCTTCTCGTCGACCGCCTTGTCGGTCTTCTGGTCGGTGGCGAGCACGCGGACGTTGCGCAGCATCGTCTCCGACGCCTTCAGCGGGGCGCCGTCGCCGCCGCCCGGAACCGACTGGGTCAGGATGACGTCCACGCGGTCACCGGGGAAGATGAAGCCTGCGACCGAGGTTTGCGCCGATACCGGCACGGTGACGGCACGCATGCCCGCACCCAGCGCGGCGGCCAGGAAGCCGCGATCGCCGGGCTTCACGAGCGCGCCCTGCGTCACCGGCTGGCCGGCGGGAATGGCGTAGCGGACGACGGTGCCGACCACGTTCTTCAGATCGGTGCCCTGCTTCAGGAAATAGGCGTTCTCCACCAGATCCTTGGGCCAGGGCTGATACTTCAGCGCGGTGGCGTCGATGATCGTGCCGACGGGCAGCGCCTTGGTCGCGACGAGCACTTCGGGGCCGTCGATGACGACGGGCTGGCCGGCGGCCGCGGCAACCGGTGCGGACGTGCCGCTCATCAGGCTGCGCGCCATGAATGCGGTCACGCCTGCGATCAGCAGGGCCCCTACCAGCAGGATGATCTTGCGTCCGTCCATTATCGTCACGCGCCTTTCGCAGTCGCAGCGGTTGATCTGCCCTTAAGCATCACCCAAACTGGTTAATTATTGGTTCGCGCATCCACAGCATCGCGGCGATCACGATGGCGATGCCGTACGGAATTTCGAGCGGGGCGCTGCGCCGGGCGAGCTTGTGATCGACCAGCATCACGATCGTCAGCACACCGCCGATGATCGACATCGCCACCAGCATCGCGACAAGCGCGAGCGGCGGTATCCACAGCGCCAGTGCGCCGATCAGCTTCACGTCGCCGCCACCCATCTGCCCCAGCGCGAACGCACCGACGAACAGGCCGAAGACGAGGATCGCGACGCCGACCTGCAACGCCGCATCGGGCCACGGGGAATAGCCGCTGACCCACCACCACGCCGGTGCCATTAAAGCGATGACGGCGTTCTTCCAGTTGGCGATCTCACGCGTGCGTGCGTCCTCGATCCCTGCCGACAGCAGCAGGATACCGAGCGCCCCGAGCAGGACGGCAGTGAAGATTGAATCCCCCATCAACCCTAAACCCCTAGACGCAGCCTCTTTCGAAACCGTAACCAGCCAGCGATGACCGACCGCCCCGATCCGCGCCGCAGCTATCCGGCGACCCTGCAAATCGGGGAGTGGCGCGCGCACGATGGCTGGCCGCTGCGCAGCTTCGACTGGCCGGTCGAGGGCGAGTCGCGCGGGTCGATCCTGTTCCAGACGGGGCGCGGCGATTTCTTCGAGAAGTATCTCGAGACGATGGCGCATTGGCACGACCGCGGATGGCGGGTATTCGGGTTCGACTGGCGCGGGCAGGCGGGGTCGGGGCGCACGACGCCCGCCGCGCAGGTCGGGCACATCGACGACTATGGCAGCTACATCCGCGATCTGCGCGATTTCGTCGCGGCGCAGCCGGCGATGGCAGGTCCGCGCGTTGTCGTCGGCCATTCGATGGGCGGACACCTGTTGCTGCGCGGGCTGGTCGAGGGCGCGGTCGGCGCGGATGCGGCGGTACTGGTGGCGCCGATGCTGGGGCTGCGCTCACCGGTCGGCGCACGGGTCGGCGAATCGCTGGCTGCGCTCATCGCTGGGCTCGGCGATCCGGGGCGGGCGGCGTGGAAGGGGAACGAGCGGCCGCATACGCGGATCGACCGGGCCACGCTGCTGACTGGAGACGCGGCGCGTTACGATGACGAGAAATGGTGGCAGGCGCACGACCCGCGGCTGGTGACGGGGCCGCCGAGCTGGCGCTGGCTGGCGCAGGGGTTCGCCTCCACCCGCCTGCTGCGCGAATCGGCCGCGCTGCGGGCCATGAAGGTCCCGGTGCTGATGCTGATCGCGGAGGCCGATCAATTGGTCGACCCAGCGGCGGCGCTGGCGGTCGCAGCGCGCTTGCCCGATGTGCGCGTGGTGCGGTTCGGCGCCGAATCGGCGCATGAGATATTGCGGGAGCGCGATGCGGTACGGAACCGGGCGCTGACCGAGATCGACGATTTTCTGGATGAGAGGACTGCGGCATGACCCGCTACGACATCGCCATCATCGGTGGCGGCATCGCCGGGGCGACCCTGGCTGCCGAGGTGGCGCCGCACGCGTCGGTTGTGCTGCTGGAGGCGGAGGACGTCGCCGGCTTCCACGCGACCGGGCGGTCGGCCGCCTTCTGGTCCGAAACCTATGGCGGGCCCGGGATCCAGCCGCTGACGAGCGCGTCGGAAGCGGCGCTGCGCGACGGCGGCTTCCTGGCGCCGCTGGGATCCCTGCATATCGGGCGGGCGGAAGAGGCGGCGAAGATCGATGCCTTCCTCGACGCGTTCGACGGCACCGGGGTGACGCTGGAGCGGGTCGACCCGCGCGAGCACGTGCCGGGTCTGCGCGACGACTGGGTGCTGGGCGTGATGGAGCCGAGCTGTGCCTATATCGACGTCGCCGGGCTGCATGCCGAGGCGCAGAGCCGGGCGCGGCGGGCCGGAGCGACGATGCTGCTGTCGGCGGGCGTCCGCGCGCTGAGCCGGTCGGGTGGCGACTGGCGGGTCGATACGGCGGCAGGAACGGTGTCGGCGGGTATCGTCGTGGATGCGGCGGGTGCCTGGGCCGATCCGGTCGCCATGATGGCGGGTGCGAAGGGCGTCGGCATCCAGCCCTACCGCCGCACGCTGATGCAGCTGCGCACCGATCCGCCGTGCCCCGAGGGGCTGGCGCATGTCGCGCACATCGGCCAGCAATTCTATTTCAAGCCCGAAGCCGGCGGCAAGCTGTGGCTATCCCCCAGCGACGAGACGCCGGTCGATCCGCACGACGTGCAGCCCGAGGAGCTGGACGTGGCGATCGCCATCGACCGGTTCGAGGGCGTGGTCGACTGGCGGGTGACCGCGGTCGAGCGCAAATGGGCGGGCCTGCGCAGCTTCTCGCCCGATCGCCTGCCGGTCTATGGCTTCGACCCGCTGGTCGATGGCTTCTTCTGGTGCGCGGGGCAGGGCGGCTTCGGCATCCAGACCGCGCCGGCGGCGGGCCGGGTGGCGGCTGCGCTGCTGCTCGGGCGGACGCCCGATGCCAGCATCGCCGGTATCGACCTCGAGCGCTACTCGCCGCGGCGCTTCACCTAGCAGTCGCTGCGCGAGGTGTAGAAGCTGTCGTAGTCGTTGTCCCAGGCGAAGCCGGTGAAGCTCATGCCGATGGTCGTATCCAGCCCCTCGACATAGTGGAACCAGCCGATCGGGATGAACAGCGCCTCGCCGGGTTCGATCACGACTTCCTGCATCAGCGGGCGCACGGCGTCGGGCAGCGCGGCGATGGCGTCGGGGCCGGGCCATTCGCTGAAGCAATGATGCTGGTTGCGCATCCGCGTGACCTCCCAGCTCGGCACCAGGACGACCCGCTTGCGCCCCACCACCTGCAACAGCAGGTTGTTGGTGAGGTCGTGGTGGAACGGCGTGATCGTGCCCTGCGGCCCCATCCAGAAGAAGCCGCCGTCCTGGCCGCCGTCCGACAGGATGCCGGGGATGCCGCCGACCTCGTCCCACAGAGGGGCCAGTGCCTGGCGGTTGTGGCCGCCGTTGCGGGCGGTGAGGTAGAAGTCGTTGCTGGGGCCTTCGTCGCGCAGCCGCTGAATGATCTGGCCGAGCGGCCGTTTCGAGACGAAGCGGTGCGCCTGCGTCTCGTAATTGACGTCGCTTTCGCGGTTCAGCTGCACCTCGACCTCGCGGTCGCCGAGCGTGGCGTCGAGATGGTCGAGCGACCAGAGCCGGCGGGCGGGCCAGTGGTCGATCAGGCCGGTCATCAGCACCGGGCGGTTGGTCGACCAGAAGTCGCGCAGGAAGGTCGCGCCGTCCGGGCGGTGGCGGCGTTCGATGGCGGCGAGGCGCGGCTCCATCGCCGCGGCCTTGGCGATCGCGGCCAGCACCCAGTCGCGCTTGGCGAGGCGGGCGGCGATGCGCTTCCCGCCGGCGACATAGGGGTGCTCCATCGCCATCAGCAGTTCGGCGCGGATGACTTCGGGGTCGAAGCCGTTGTCGAGCAATGTCTCAATCATCCCCTCGACCGGCGCGTCGAAGAGGATGTTCTCCGCGACCCAGCGGCGCCAGTCGTTGCAGAATTCGGTGGCGGGCTCGATCGTGGAAAGGGCGTTCATCGTCAGGCTCCGAACCGCGGCGGATTACCGCGAGACGGGGCCAAGCTGACGCATCATGGTAAAATTCACGTTAACCGCGCACCGCCGCGTCGCTCGCCAGCTTGTCCGCGCGTTCGTTGTCGGGGTGGCCGGCATGACCCTTCACCCATTTCCATTCGATACGGTGCGGCTGCGCGGCGGCGAGCAATGCCTGCCAGAGTTCGGCGTTCTTCACCGGCTTGCGATCGGCAGTCTTCCAGCCGTTCTTCTGCCAGCCGTGAATCCACTTGGTCAGCCCGTCCATGACGTAGCGGCTGTCGGTCGACAGGGTGACGCGGCACGGCTTCGTCAGCGCCTGCAACGACCGGATCGCGGCCATCAGCTCCATTCGGTTGTTGGTCGTCGGGTTCTCGGCGCCCGACATCTCCTTCTCGGTCGCACCGAACCGCAGCAGCGCGCCCCAGCCGCCGCGGCCGGGATTGCCCTTGCACGCGCCGTCGGTGGCGATCTCGACATGCGGGAGCTCGCTCATGCCAGCGTCTTCAGCTGTGCGGCGAGATCCGCATCGTACACCTTCAGTCGGCGCCAGAAGGCGAGCGGATCCTTGCGCATCACTAGCGCGTCGGGCGGGGTGTTCAGCCAGTCCCACGCACGCGACAGGGTGAAGCGGATGCACGCACCGACCGCGAGCGTCGAGAAATGGCGCATGTCCTCGTCGGCGATCGGCTGCCGCTCCGTATAGCCGGCGATCAGCGCATCGCCGACCGCTGCGTCATGATCGCGGCCGGTGGCGTCGAAACTCCACGCGGCGTGCATGATGGCGAGGTCGTAGAGGCGGTAGTCTGTGCAGGCGAAGTAGAAGTCGATCAGCCCGGTGACGTCGTCGCCCAGCATCAGGACGTTGTCTGGGAAAAGATCGGCGTGGATCACACCGCGTGGCAACTCGTCGGCTGTCGGCCAGGTCGCCAGCGTGGCACCCAGCGCGACGCCGATGTCGGCGTGGAAGCCGGGGGCGATGTCGTCGAGGCTGGTGCCGCAGCGGTCGAGCAGCGGGCGCCAGGTGTCGACGCCCATCGAATTCGGGCGGTCCTGCGTGAAGTCGGCGGACGCGCCGTGGAGGTCGGCCAGCGCGCGGCCGGCGGCGTGGGCCTGCGCCGGGGTCGGCGTGCTGAGCGATACGCCGGTAAGGAAGCGGATGAGGCACGCCGGGCGGCCGGCGAGTTCGCGGATTGCGGTGCCGTCCCGCGCGGTCATGGCGGGGGGAACGGCCAGCCCCTTACCGGCGAGGTGATCGAGCAGCGCCATGAAGTAGGGCAGGTCGCCCGCCGCGACGCGCTTCTCGTAGAGCGTCAGGATGAAGCGGCCAGCGTCTGTGTCGACGAGGTAGTTGCTGTTCTCGACCCCCTCGGCGATGCCCTTCGCCGAGACGAGGTCGCCGACGTCATAGTCGGCGAGGAAGACGCGCAGCGCCTCCGCCGACACCTGGGTATAGACCGCCATCGGAAGAGTTACGCGGCGCGCAGTTCGCGCGGCAGCTTGAAGACCAGCGATTCGCGGGTCGTCTCCACCTCGCGCTCATGCACCTCGAAGCGGGTGGCGAGCAGGTCGACGAGCTCGCGAACCAGCACTTCGGGGGCGGAGGCGCCGGCGGTGATGCCGACCGAGCCGCAGCCCTCGAGCCACGTCCAGTCGAGATCGCTCGCGCGGGCGACCAGCTTGGCGGGGGTTCCCTGCCGCTCGGCCACCTCGACCAGCCGGACCGAATTCGACGAATTGGCTGCACCCAGCACCAGCACCAGATCGACCGAGTCGGCGATCGTCTTCACCGCCGCCTGGCGATTGGAGGTCGCATAGCAGATGTCGTCGGCACGCGGTGCGACGATCGAGGGGAAGCGCGTCTGCAGAATATTCATGATCGCCGCAGTGTCGTCGACCGACAGCGTCGTCTGCGTCAGGAAGGCGAGGTTGGCGGGATCGACGGGCGTGAAATGTTCGGCATCCGACTCGCTTTCGATCAGCGTCATCGATCCTTCGGGGACCTGTCCGAAGGTGCCGATGACTTCCGGGTGTCCCGCATGGCCGACGAACAGGATGTGGCGCCCCGTCTCGACCAGCTTTTCGGCCTGGCGATGCACCTTGCTGACCAGCGGGCAGGTGGCGTCGAGATAGGAGAGGCCGCGCGATTCGGCCTTGGCCGGCACCGCCTTCGGCACGCCGTGCGCGGAGAAGACGACGGGCACGCCGTCGGGCACGTCGTCCAGCGTCTCGACGAAGATCGCGCCCTTGTCGCGCAGGCTGTCCACGACGAACTTGTTATGCACGATCTCGTGCCGGACATAGACGGGTGCGCCGTAGCGCTCGATCGCCAGCTCGACGATCTGGATGGCGCGGTCGACGCCGGCGCAGAAGCCGCGCGGGGCGGCGATCAGCAGGTCGAGCACGGGCTTTGGCTGGGTCGTCATCAGGTCCGCCTCTACGCGATTGCTTGCGCGGGGTGAAGGCGCTTGGTAGCGCGGCGAGCGCCGGGCCGCCCCGCCCGCGCGCGTATTTTCTGAAAGGTGCCTCCGCCCGTGACCGCCCGCAGCATCGTCGCCATCGCCTCTTTTGCCGCACTCGGCCTGACCGGGTGCGCCCAAACCGGCGAGATCGATGCGTCCGGCGGCATCACCGCGGTGCGCGGGGTGTGCCCGAGCGTCGCGGTGCCCGCTGCGACCGGAGACATCACGCTGTTCAACCCCGCGAACCGTACCACGGCGGACGCGATCGACGTGACCGCGGTGCTGACCAACGTGCGCTCGACCTGCAATGACGGCGTCGATCCGATCGCGACCAGCATCACCTTCGATGTGCTGGCGACGCGCACCCGCACCGACGGACCGCGTGACGTGCAGCTGCCGGTCTTCACGGTCGTCGCGCAGGGCGGCAGCGCGGTGATCGCCAAGCGCGTGCAGACGGTGACGGTACGCTTTGCCGCCGGACAGGCGCGCGCGAGCGTCGCCGGTACGTCGGCGAGCTTCGTCGATCGGGCGGCGGCGACGCTGCCCGCCGAGGTTCGCGACCAGATTACCCGCAAGCGCAAGGCAGGCGAGCAGGACGCGGCGCTGGACCCGCTGGCCGACCCGACCGTGCGCAGCGCGGTGGCGCGGGCGACGTTCGAGACGCTGGTCGGCTTCCAGCTGACCGAGGCGCAGCTGAAGTACAACGCCACGCGGTGAGGCGGGCGCGGCGCGGGCGGCCTGAGCCTGCGCCAGCAGGATCAGGACTCGCCACGTCGGGCAGCGGTGCCGGCGCAGCCGGCTCCGTCTGACGGCGTGGCGGACCGCCTCGAACGTTGACGAAGTTGAGACGTGCGCGCGCTTGCGTGGCGGGGTAGAAACGAGCGTTTTCAGCATCTTGAACAGATCCGGCGCGGGCGAACGTTGAGGCGCCGTGCGTCGATACTCAACCAGTCGGTTGAGCATGAACGTTGACGAAGTTGAGACGTGCGCGCGGTTGCGCGGCGACGTGAAACCGGTCCTTTTCAACATCTTAACCGGACCTGGCGCGGGCGAACGTTGAGATGCCGTCCGCCGATACTCAACCGATCGGTTGAGCATGAACGTTGAGAAAGTTGAGAGGTGCGCGCATGCGTCAGTGACTGGCGTGCGGTCCGAAATCACGAACGTCGAGGATGGGCGCGGGGCCGTCCGGGGACCATGATCGCGCCGATCTGCGCGCGTGCCTGCTGATGCGGGGTAGAGCAATGGCGAGCGGCCGGACATGGGCTGACTGTGCAGGCGGGACATGATGTAGGACAGCCGCTTCTGGCCCCGGCCCGCACGAGCTTTCGTGCCACGACATTTTTTAGCGGCTGCTGACGGGCCGGCCCCGGCGCGCGGCGAAGTCAGCCCCGACCGCCTCATCTGACCGACCATTGCCGGCGTAGACCGAGGCACGCGCGGCCTCGACCTTGCGCTGCACGAACGACGGAGGACCGCTTTGCATCGCGGAAACCGGTACCTCCGAATCCGCCACGTCGTCAGACGGAGCGGCTGCGCCGCACCGCTGCCCGACGTGGCGAGTCCTGATCCTGCTTGCGCAGGCTCAGGCCGCCCGCTCCCCGCCCGCGCCGAACTGCAACCCCGCCAACCGCGCGTACAGCCCGCCGCCGGCGCTCAAGTCCGCATGAGTGCCGGTTTCGAGGATGCGGCCGCCGTCCATCACGACGATGCGCTGCGCGGCGCGGACGGTGGCGAGGCGGTGAGCGATGACGAGGGTAGTGCGGTCGGTCATCAGGCGTTCGAGCGCGGTCTGGACGAGGCGTTCGCTCTCTGCATCCAGGGCGCTGGTCGCTTCGTCGAGCAGCAGTATGGGAGCGTCGCGCAGCAGCGCGCGGGCGATGGCGATGCGCTGGCGCTGGCCACCCGACAGGCGCGCGCCGCCTTCGCCGAGGAAGGTGTCGAGCCCATCAGGCAGCGCGCGCAGGAAGGTGGCGGCGTTGGCGGCCTCGGCGGCGTCCCACAGTTCCTCATCGGCGGCGTCCCAGCGGCCGTAGCGGAGGTTGTCGCGCGCGCTGGCGGCGAAGATCACGGTTTCCTGCGGCACCATCGCGATGCGCGCGCGCAGGTCTGCCGGGTCAGCCTGCGACACGGGGACGCCGTCGATGCTGACGCTGCCGGCCTGCGGATCGTAGAAGCGCTGGACGAGCTGGAACAGCGTCGACTTGCCGGCACCGGAAGGGCCGACGATCGCGACGGTCTCGCCCGGCTGTACGTCGAGGGAGAAGTCGTCGAGCGCGGCGACGTCGGGGCGGGTGGGATAGTGGAAGGTGACGGCGTCGAAGCGGATCGCGCCGCGCGGCGGCTGGGGCAGGGCGACCGGGTTGGCGGGCGCGGCGATGACCGGCTCGACCGCCAGCAGCTCGGCGAGGCGCGCGGCGGCGCCCGAGCCGCGCAGCAGGTCGCCCCACACCTCCATCAGCGCCTGGAACGAGCCGGCGACGAGCCCGCCGGTCAGCACGAAGGCGAAGATCGCGCCACCCGACATGCGCCCCCGCGACACGTCGATCGCGCCCTGCCACATCACCAGCGTGATCGCGGTGAAGATCAGGCCGATGACGGTCGCGGTCATGACGGCGCGCAGCAGGATGCGGCGCTTGGCGGTGTCGAACACGCGGTCGGTGGTGGCGACGAAGCGGCTGCGTTCGCGCGATTCTTGGCCGAACGCCTGCACGATCTTCATCGCGCCCAGCATCTCGCTGACCGTCGCGCCGACGTCGGCCACGCGATCCTGGCTGGCGCGCGAGACGCTGCGCACGCGGCGGCCGAGCAGGGCGAGCGGCACGATGATGACCGGGATGCCGAGCAGCAGCATGCCGGTCAGTTTCGGCGACAGGGTGAAGAGGTAGACGATGCCGCCGACGCCGATGATGAGGTTGCGCACCGCGATCGAGACGGTCGAGCCGACCAGCTGTTCGATGATCGTCGTGTCGGAGGTCAGGCGGCTCGCGATCTCCGACGGGCGGTTCTCCTCGAAAAAGCTGGGCGACTGGCGCAGCAGGTTCGAGAGCACGGCGACGCGCAGGTCGGCGACGACGCGCTCCCCGATCCAGGAGACGAAGTAGAAGCGGAACGCGGTCGCCACCGACATGACGACGACGATCAGTAGCAGATATTCGAACCAGCGCCCGATGTCGCCGTTGCCCGAGAACCCCCGGTCGATGATGAGGCGGAAGGACGAGGGGATGGCGAGCGTCGCCAGCGCCGCGACCAGCATCGCCGCCAGCGCCGCGGCGATATGGCCGGGATAGCGCGCGGTGATCCTCCAGACGGTGCCGAGGTTGCCCAGGCGCGGGCGGGGCGTGGCGGCAGTGGGGGAGGGTGCGGGATCGGCCATCGGCGGCCGCGTTAGCGAATGACGGGGACCGGGGGAACCTTGGCGCGAGCGGTTCGCTGCGACGATGGATAGTATTTGTCTGGAAACTTGTCGGCGTTATACCACCCTGCGAAGAGCCGCGGGCGGATCGCCCGAGCGGTGGAGGCATACCGAATGCTCTATAACGCCTATGAAGTGCAGCGCTCGATGCTGGCAGGGGCCAGCGCGCTCGCGAATTTCTCCGCCGACTGGCTGAACAATCCGGCGAACCCGTTCTCCTATTTCGGTGGCGGGCCGGTGGTATCCTCCGCGCTGTCGGTGTTCGCGCACGCCGCCGCGCCGCGCGGCAAGCCGGGGTTCGGCCTGACCCACACCGTCGTCGACGGGCGCGAAGTGGCGGTCACCGAGCAGATCGTGCTGCGCAAACCGTTCGGCCAGCTGAAGCGCTTCGTGCGCGAGGGCGTGACGGGCCAGCCCAAGCTGCTGATCGTCGCGCCGATGTCGGGGCATTACGCGACGCTGCTGCGCGGCACGGTCGAGCGGATGCTGCCGGGGCATGACGTCTACATCACCGACTGGCGCGACGCGAAGCTGGTGCCGATGAGCGACGGGACGTTCGATCTGGACGACTATGTCGACTATGTCATCGAATTCCTGGCGCACGTCGGTGCCGAGGGAGAGGGCGGCGTGCGGCCGCACATGCTGGCGGTTTGCCAGCCGTCGGTGCCCTGCTACGCCGCGGCCTGCCTGATGAGCGCGGACGACCATCCCAATCGCCCCGCCACGCTGACCATGATGGGCGGGCCGATCGACACGCGCGAGGCGCCGACCGCGGTCAACACGCTGGCGACCGAGCGGCCGCATGCGTGGTTCGAGCAGAATGTGATCGCCACCATTCCGATGTCCTATCCGGGCGCGGGACGGCGGGTGTATCCGGGCTTCCTGCAGCTCGCCGGATTCATGACGATGAATCTGGGCAGCCACATGAATTCGCACTGGGCGATGTTCAAGCATCTGGTCGCAGGCGACGGCGAGAGCGCGGATTCGACGCGCGCCTTCTACGACGAGTATCGCTCCGTCTGCGACATGACGGCGGAATTCTACCTGCAGACCATCCACGTCGTGTTCCAGCATCATAGCCTGCCCAAGGGCGAGATGATGCACCGCGGGCGCCGCGTCGATCCGGGCGCGATCCGCGACATCGGCGTGCTGGCGATCGAGGGCGAGAAGGACGATATCTCCGGCCTCGGCCAGACGAAGGCGGCGCTGACGATCGCCACCGGCCTGCCCGACGCGCTCAAGAAATATCATATGGCGCCCGAAGTCGGCCATTACGGCATCTTCAACGGCAGTAAGTGGCGGACGAGGATCGCGCCGGTGCTGGAAGAGTGGATCGCCGCCCATCCCGGCTGAGCGGGGAGCCGAACGCGTGCTGCCGCGTTCCTGCGGCTCTCCATTCCCTTCGAAAAGGCTGTTTCCATGACGACACGTACCGCATCCGCCCGCTACGAAGGCCTTGGCAAGGACGGGAAGGGTTTCGTTTCGACCCAGTCGGGCGTGCTGTCCGAGCAGCGCTATGGCTTCGGCACGCGGTTCGAGAATGAGCCTGGCACCAATCCCGAGGAGCTGATCGCGGCGGCGCATGCCAGCTGCTTCACGATGGCGCTGTCGTTCGCGCTGGCGCAGGCGGGGCATGGCAACGGCACTCTGGCAACCGATGCTGCGGTGACGCTGGAGAAGGACGGCGACGGCTTCAAGGTGACCAAGTCCGCGTTGAAGCTGACCGCGACCGTCGACGGCATCGGCAGCGAGGAGTTCCAGCGCATCGCCAACGAGGCGAAGGCCGGGTGCCCGATCAGCAAGCTGCTGAACGCGGAGATCACGCTGGATGCTACGCTGAACTGAGGATCATGGCGGATCGCAATTACGGCTCTCACCGTTCGTCCTGAGTAGCCATTGAGCGAAGTCGAAATGGCGTATCGAAGGACCGCCAGGGGTGCTTCGATACGGGTCTTCGTCTTCGCTCAGCCCCTACTCAGCACGAACGGTTCTGGGTGTAATTCCCCATCAAATCAAACCCTGCGCACGCAGGCTCGTGTGGCCGCTGGTCGCCATGATGATGTGGTCGTGGAGCGTTACGTTCAGCCGCTTGCCGGCCTCCGCGATGGCGCGGGTGATCTCGATGTCGGCGCGGCTGGGGCTGGCGTCGCCCGAAGGGTGATTGTGGACGAGGATCAGCGCGGTCGAGCCGAGCTGGATCGCGCGGCGAATCACCTCGCGAGCATAGACGGGCGCTTCGTCGACGGTGCCCTCGTTCATCAACTCGTCGCGGATCAGGCGGTTGCGGCTGTCGAGGTGCAGGACGCGGACGCGCTCGATCTGGTGATGCGCCATGTCGGCGCGCAGATAGTCGAGCAGCGACTGCCAGTTGGCGAGCAGCGGGCGATCCTGCGCCTGCGCCTTCAGGAGGCGTAGCGCGACGCCGTGCGCGGCCTTGATCGCGGCCGCCGTGGTTTCGCCCATGCCCTTCACGCGCATCAGGTCGGGCGGTGACGCCGTCATGACGCCCGACAGCCCGCCGAATTCGCGCAGCAGCGCCTTTGCCAGCGGCTTCGTGTCGCGGCGCGGAATGGCGAGCGCGAGCAGATATTCGAGCAGCTCGTAGTCGGGCATCGCTTCCCCGCCATGCGCGAGCAGGCGGGCGCGGAGCCGGGCGCGGTGGCCGGCGGCATCGTCGGGCGTGGTTGCGGGAACGTCCATCCGCCGCCAAGGTTAGGCGGAACGCACCTGTCGGTGCAATCGGGAGTGCAGCGTGACGGACGCCGAGGGCGGGACGGGATCGGCGACGGGCGGACGGCGGCGAATGCGCAAGCGCTGGCGTGCCCTGATCGCGCTGCTGATCGTGTTTGTCATCGCCGTCGTCGGGCTGTGGACGCAGCGCAAGCCGATCGCGAGCGACTTCGTGAAGCGCGAACTGGCGCGGCGCGGCGTACCGGCACGCTATGAGGTCGCGAGCATCGGCCTGTCGCGGCAGCGGCTGACCAATGTCGTTATCGGCGATCCCGCCGACCCCGATCTGGTCGCCGACTGGGTGGAGGTCGACACGCACGTCGGGCTGTCGGGCGCGTCGGTGACGGGTCTTGCCGCCGGCCGTGTGCGGATGCGGGCGCGGCTGAAGGACGGGACGCTGTCGTTCGGCGCGATCGACCGGCTGTTGCCGCCGCCCAGCGGCAAGCCGTTCGGGCTACCGAATCTCGATGCTCGATTGGAGGATGTGCGGCTGCGGGTCGAGGCGCCGCAGGGCGTGGTCGGCGTGAAGCTGAGCGGATCGGGGCGGCTCGACGACGGGTTCGCTGGGCGGATGGCGGCGGTCAGCCGGCGGCTGGATGTCGGCGGGTGCCGGATCGACGGGGCGGCGGCGGCGACCCGGGTGCGGGTGAGTGCCGGTCGTCCGACGATCGAGGGACCGGTGCGCGCCGCGCTGGTGGCGTGTGGCGAAACGAAGGTGGCGGGCGTGGCCGCGGATGCGGTGGTGACGCTGGGCGCGGCGCTGGAGCGCTGGACCGGGCGCGCGCGGGTGGCGGCGGCGTCGACGGCGGCGACCGGTGCTAGCGTGGGTCAGGCGATGGGGCAGGTGACCTTTGCCGGTACGGCGGCGGCGACCACCGGGGATGTGCGGTTGACGGTCGCGACGCCACGGTTTGCGCGCGGATCGGCCGAGAGTGCAGGGGTCGAGGGGCGCTATAAGGTCGGGACGGCCGGTGCCGAATTCGCCGGTCGGGCGCGGATCGCGCATGGCCGGGTCGATGCGGAGACGTTGGCTCGGTTGCGCGCGGATGGCGTCGGGGCGGCCACGCCGGTCGCGCCGCTGGTGCAGGCGCTGTCGAAGGCGGTCGTCGCGGCGGCGGCCGACCTGTCGGGCGAGGGTGCGCTGGAGGCGGTGCTGCGCGGCGGCGGCAGCGCGGTGCGGGTGCGCGACCTCGACCTGGCGTCCGGCAGTGGCGCGCGGTTGCGGATCGACGGCGCGCCGCTCAGGTTCGGATCGGTCGAAGTCGGCGGGCGGATCGCGCTGAACGGCGGCGGGTTGCCGGCGGCGGAGATCGTGCTGGCGCAGGCGGCGGGCGGGCTGAACGGGCGCGCGACGATCGCGCCCTATGCGGCGGGCGGTGCGCGGCTGGCGCTGACGCCGGTCACGTTCACGGCGGCGGGTGGCGCGGTGACGCGGGTGGCGACGACGGCGACGCTGTCGGGGCCGCTCGGCGACGGGCGGGTCGAGGCACTACGGGTGCCGATCGATGCGCGGTGGCGGGGCGGCCGGCTGGCGATCAATACGGCGTGTACGCCGGTCGCGTGGCAGCGGCTGGCGGTGTCGGGGCTGGTGCTCGATCCCGCGCGGCTGGCGCTATGCCCGACCGGCGCGGCGCTGGTGACGATCGATGGCGGGCGCATGGGTGGCGGTGCGCGGATCGCGGCGCCGCGGCTGGCGGGAACCCTGGGGGGCAGTCCGCTGACGCTGGCGTCGACCGGGGCGACGCTCGATGTGGGCGGGCGCGGCTTAACGCTCGGCGATGTGGCGGCGCGGATCGGGTCGCCGGGGCGGGTGACGCGGATCGACGCGGCGCGGATCAACGGGCGCATGGCGGCCGGCGGCGTCGCGGGCGAATTCTCGGGCGCGGGCGGGCAGATCGGTGCGGTGCCGCTGATCCTGTCGGATGCGGGCGGCGGCTGGCGGCTGACGGGCGGCGTGCTCGACCTGACCGGCACGCTCGGCGTGTCGGATGCGGCGACCGAACCGCGGTTCAATCCGCTGAAGGGCAACGACGTGCGGCTGCGGCTGGCGGGCGGCGAGATCTCCGCGGGCGGCGTGCTGGCGGCGCCGAAGGATGGGTCGAAGGTCGCGGACGTGACCGTTGTCCACCGCCTGTCGAGCGGCGCGGGGCGCGCGCGTCTGTCGGTGCCGGGCATCGTCTTCGACGAGAAGGGCCTACAACCGCGCGATCTGACGCCGATCGCCGACGGCGTGGTGGCCGAGGTGAACGGGCGCGTCGACGGTGTCGGCGACATCGCCTGGCACCGCGACGGCGTGACCAGCACCGGCAATTTCGGCACGGACGACACCGACCTCGCCGCCGCGTTCGGCCCGGTCACGGGGATCAAGGGACGGATCATCTTCACCGACCTGCTGGGTCTGGTGTCCGCACCCGATCAGGTCGTGACGGTGGCGACGATCAATCCGGGCATCGCGGTCGAGAACGGCACGATCCGATACCGGCTGATGGGTGGCGCGCGCGTCGCGATCGCGGGCGGGCGCTGGCCGTTCGCGGGCGGCACGCTGTCGCTGGAGCCGACATTGCTCGATTTCGACGCAACGCAGCAGCGGCGGATGACCTTCACCGTCGAGCGCGCGGATGCGGCGGCGTTCCTGCAGCAGTTCGACTTCGGCAACCTCAACGCCACCGGCATCTTCGACGGGACGCTGCCGATGGTGTTCGACCAGAACGGCGGTCGGATCGAGAACGGGCGGCTGAAAAGCCGGGCGGGGGGCAGCATCGCCTATCTGGGTGCGATCACCGAGAAGGATCTGGGCGTGTGGGGCAACATGGCGTTCCAGGCGCTGCGTGCGCTCGACTATCGCGAGCTGGACCTGACGCTGAACGGATCGCTGGCGGGCGAGATGGTGACGGCGATCCGCTTCGCCGGCGTCAGCCAGGGGGCGGGGACGAAGAGCAATTTCCTGATCCGGCGCCTCGCGAAGCTGCCGTTCGTGTTCAACATCACCATCCGCGCGCCGTTCCGCCAGCTGATGGACTCGGTGCGCAGCTATTACGATCCGGCGCGGCTGATCCAGCGCAACCTGCCCGCGCTGATGGAGGAGCGGCGGCGGCGCGAACAGGGGCTGCCGCCGACGCCGCCTTCCACCCTGCCGCCTGCGCCGCCCACCGTTCAGCGCCCCGAAAGCGAGACCATGCGATGACCGTTACCGGATTGATCGATGCGCGCGGTTGCGCAAAGGTCCGAGCCATGAAGAAGGCGATGATGCTGAGTGCGGCGATGGCCGGAATGGTGGCAGGCGGCGGGTGCGTGACGGTGAACGCGCCCGACAAGCCTATTGTCATCAACCTGAACATCTCCATCTCTCAGGAAGTCGTTTACCGACTCGATGGCGAGGCGAAGTCGCTGATCCAGAGCAACCCCGGGATATTCTGACCATGAAGACGTTCCATATCGCATTGCTGATCGCCACCGGCGCGGTGCTGGCGGTGGGTGCCTTCGCGGCGACGAGCGCCCATGCCCAGCGCGATCCCGCCTATGCCGCCGCGCGTGCAGCAGGACAGGTTGGGGAGCAGCCGGACGGCTATCTCGGCATCGTCGGCGATCCGACTCCGGCGCTGCGCGCGGTCGTCAACAACATCAATATCCAGCGGAAAGCGGCCTATACCCGCCAGGCAGCGAACGGCGCGACGATCGAGCAGATGGCGTTCGTCGCCGGCTGCAACCTGATCGCGCAGACGTCGGCGGGGGAGAAGTACCAGACGCCCGGCGGCCAGTGGCTGACCCGTGGTGCTGGCGCCCCGACCCGCGACCCGCGCTGCGTGTGAGGGATTGAAAAACGATAGTTTCTGCTATAGATACAATGCACGGTTTCTGGCTCAGAAATCATCTCCGAACCCCGGTCGTTGCAGCGGCCGGGGTTCTTTCGTTTGGAGGCCGGGTTGCAGCCCGACCTCCGCCCGCCGCTACTTGGAACGGGCTACCTCGATGATTTTCAGCACCAGGGTAGTGAAAGCCACCATCAGCATAGCAGTGCCGATGATGGTCGTTACGGTCTCATGGCTCAAAAGGGATCACCTCCTTTGCGCCGCAGGATGCGGTCGCGCGAGTTTGATGGCATAGCGATGCGCCGATCGGAAGCCGATCCCACCGCCAGGCTGGGATTTGGTTGACTCGGCAAACGCCTCTTTCTAAAGCGCGCCTGCCTTGGCGGGCTTGCCGCTCGGCCATTCGTGTCGCCCGCAAATCGTGGGAGAATGCGCGTGGCGGAGAACGAGCCCGGACTGGACCCCATCGCCGAAGACGCACGACTGGCCTCGCTCGACGAGCGGCTGGAACGGGCGAAATCGGACGAAGCGATCCGCAGCGGCGAGGCACGGGATGGATCGGAGGCGAGCTATCGCCTCGGCAATCGCGTGCTGGCCGAGCTGATCGGGGGAATGGTCGGAGGAGCGCTGATCGGGTGGGTACTCGACCGGTTGCTCGATACCTCTCCCGGGTTCCTGATCGGCCTGCTGTTCCTGGGAATCGCGGCCGCTTTCAGGAACATCATCAGGATTTCCAGCGGACGCCCGAAGTGATTTTCGGGCGTCTGTCTTAATTTCGGGAAACGCGCGCGTGTCAGCAGGTTCCGGCAAGATCGATCCGATGCACCAGTTCGAGGTGCAGTCGATCTGGGACGGCTTCCAGATCGGCGGCCACCAGATCGCCTTCACCAACTCGGCCGCGTGGATGTGCGTGACCGTGGTGGTGCTGTGGGCGTTCATGCTGGGCGGGATGAAGCGCCAGGTCGTGCCCGGCCGCTGGCAGATGATGGTCGAGGGCTTCACCGGCTTCGTCAGCTCGCTGCTCACGCAGAACATGGGCAAGGCGACCGGCGCCAAGTACCTGCCCTACGTCTTCTCGCTGTTCATGTTCATCCTGTTCGCCAACGTCCTCGGCCTGATGCCGCTCGGCGTCGTCGGCGTGCATCCCTTCACGCTCACCAGCCACTTCACGGTGACCGGCGTGCTCGCCGTGCTGAGCTTTTCGATCGTGCTGATCGTCGGCTTCTGGAAGCATGGCCTGCATTTCTTCAGCCTGTTCGTGCCCGCCGGCACGCCCATCGCGATGATCCCGGTGATCGCGCCGATCGAGTTCGTCTCGTTCATGGTGCGCCCGTTCTCGCTGGGCCTGCGACTGTTCGTCGCGATGACCGCGGGGCACGTGCTGCTGAAGGTGCTGGCCGGGTTCGTCATCAACGCGGCCAATGCCGGTGCCGGATACGGCCTGCTGGTCAGCGTTCCCGCCTTCACCCTGATGATCGGTATCTCGGCGCTCGAGCTGCTGGTCGCAGGCGTGCAGGCCTATGTCTTTGCGCTGCTGACGTCGTTGTACATCAACGACGCCGAGCATCTGCACTGAGTTTCGTTTCCAACCACAGATAAACACGCAGGAGTTACTACTATGGACGCAGAAGCAGCAAAGGCGATCGGCGCCGGTCTGGCCGCCATCGGCGCGGGCCTCGCCGCCCTCGGCGTGGGCAACGTGTTCGCCAAGTTCCTCGAAGGCGCCTTGCGCAATCCAGGCGCTGCCGACGGCCAGCAGGGCCGCCTGTTCATCGGCTTCGCGGCCGCCGAGCTGCTCGGCCTGCTCGCGTTCGTCGTCGCGATGATCCTGCTCTTCGTCGCGTAACCCTTGCTTTGGCGGGCGCGGGGCCGCGTGGCCCCCGCCCGTAGGATTGCCATGCCCCAGATCGCCCAACTCAGCGCCACATGGGCCAGCCAGGCCTTCTGGCTGCTCCTGACCTTCGGCATCGTCTACCTGGTCGTCGGCCGGGGGATGGTGCCCAAGGTGCAGCAGACGATCGATTCGCGCGATGCGTCGGTCGCCGCCGACCTGACCGCGGCCGAAGCCGCGCGCCGCGAGGCGGATGCGCAGGAAGAGCGCTGGCGCGTCCAGGAAAATGCGGCGCGCGAGCGTGCCCGCAGCCTGCTGGGCGACGCGGGCGCACGGGCGGCGGCATCGACCGAGGCCACGCTGGCCACGGCGGGTGCGCAGGCGCATGCGCAGATCGCCGACGCCGAGGCCCGCATCGCGGCCGCTTCGGCAGCGGCGATGGCGGAGATCGAGGACGTGGCGGCGGATGCCGCCCAGGCGATCGTGGGTCGCCTGTCGGGCGCCGACGTCAGCAAGGCAGAGGCCGCTCAGGCGGTGAAGGCGGCACTTCATGGCTAATCTTTCCGCAGGCTCGGCCGAGGTCGCGCAGAACCTGTCGAACGCCGACCATGCGCAGGGCCTGCCCGATACGGGCGGCAAGGCGCTGACGGTCGAGCACGCCGAAACCGGTGGTGCGGCGCATGCCGATCCGTCGGTGTTCGGGCTCGACGCGACGGTGTGGGTCTCGCTCGCCATGATCGGCTTCCTGGCGATCCTGATCGTCAAGAAGGTGCCGACGCTGATCGCGGCGGGGCTGGATCGCCAGATCGCGGCGATCCGCCAGCGGCTGGAGGAAGCCAAGCAGCTACGCGCCGAGGCCGAGGCGCTGCGCGACGAATATGCGCGCAAGCTGGGCGACATCGAGGCGCAGACGCGCGAGATCGTCGCGCATGCCGAGGACGAGGCGAAGGCGCTGGTCGCCAAGGCCGAGGTCGATGCCGCCGAACTGGTCCGTCGTCGCGGCAAGATGGCCGAGGACAAGATCGCCGCGGCAGAGCGCACCGCGCTGGCCGAGGTACGCGCCAAGGCGGCCGATGCCGCCACCCGTGCGGCGGCGAGCCTGATCGCGGCGCGGCACGATGCCGGCATCGATCGTCCGCTGGTCGATCGCACGATCGCCGGGATCGGCCGTCCGAACTGAGCCGTCGCACGGGACATCCGTGCGTCGCTATCGAGATGCAGGGCGGCGGGCAGATGTCCGCCGCCTTTCGTTCGTGTGCCGGACATCGCGTCGAGTGATTCGAATTTGTCGAGCATCGCAGCGAATCAGACGATTCGCGGCTCAGCGCCCGACCCGCCGGATCGGTCAAAACCTCATTCTGTGCCGTGCAGCCGGGCGATACGCTGGAAAAGGTGACATCAGTCCCGATTTGTGACATTGGTAACCAACCTCTTCACGAGACTTTGTTCGCACAACAGCGGTATCAGGGGTCATCGAGAGTGGCGGCGC
This sequence comes from Sphingomonas sp. RS2018, assembly GCF_054489605.1. Taxonomy (NCBI): domain Bacteria; kingdom Pseudomonadati; phylum Pseudomonadota; class Alphaproteobacteria; order Sphingomonadales; family Sphingomonadaceae; genus Sphingomonas; species Sphingomonas sp. RS2018. Next base: position 29,587 of record NZ_JBTMWL010000001.1, on the reverse strand, counting down.
GGGGGCGTCGCAGCAGTTTTGTTGGGGGTTACCATGTTCACCAAGGTCATCGGCACTGCCGCGATCGCCGGCGCTATGCTGGCCACCGCACCGGCGCAGGCGGGCACGCTCGTCCTGACGTCGTCGACGAACAGCTCGGATTGGGATGCAACCAAGGTCGGCACGAGCTGGTCGATGGGCACCGTCGACGGCGCCACCGTGACCGCGAGCGCGTGGTCGACGAGCAGCCTGACCGCCAGCCCGGTCGCGGCCTATCTGGGCCGTTACCAGAACGGCCTGGGCGTCACCAACGCATCGACAGATGGCAGCCACACCATCGACAACGTCGGCTATTACGACTTCGTCATGCTGACCTTTTCGAAGGCGGTGCGGCTGACCGACATCTCGCGCTACGGCTATGACGTCGATGGTTCGCCGAACACGATCTCGACCGACGCCTGGATCAGCTATGGCAGCAGCGCGTTCAACACGTCCACGCTGTGGGACGGTTACATCAATCGCGGCGTGAACGTCGGCGCGACCCTGGGCGGTGTCAGCAACAATTTCGGGACGGTGTGGCTGGTGGGCGCGGCGCGCACCGCGACCAGCCGCGACGACGGCTTCAAGCTGACCTCGATCACCGTGACGACGGTGCCGGCGGTTCCGGAACCGGCCACGTGGATGATGATGATCCTCGGCTTCGGCGCGGTCGGCGCGACCTTGCGTCGTCGTCGTGCGGCGGCACGGGTCACCTTCGCCTGATAGCGTCGGGCGGTCATTCCGCCCGGACGAACAACGAAACCGCCGTCCCGGCCAGTGTCGGGGCGGCGGTTTCGCGTTTCGGGCGGGGCGACCGAGGGCCTCGGGTCGCACGGTCGTCGGGTAGCCGCGACGAATGTATTCGCGGTGCTCCCGCGCAGGCGGCAGCCTGGAGTGGCAGGCGTTGTCCTTCGTAACCCTGGGCTCCCGCCTGCGCGGGAGCACGGATAATGGCGGTCGACCGTGCCGCGATCCACATGAGTGGCGAGGGGCAGTCCCGGATCAAGCCCGATGAGCGTTCAGTCGCGCGAGGCGGGCGTGTGGCTCCGGCATCACGTGCCTCCCGTTGTGAAGACCGTCGCCGGACCCTAGATCGAGCGCGATGTCGCGTCCCGATGCTCCCGATCGTTTCAACGAGGAAAAGTCCACTTACACCGTACGGGGCAGCGATGCCCCCGATCTGGAGGCGGGGGTCGCGGCGATCCGCAACGTCGTGCAGACGCTGCCGGTGCGGCCCGGCGTCTACCGCATGCAGGATGCCAAGGGCGACGTACTGTACGTCGGCAAGGCGCGCGCGCTGAAGAACCGGGTGACGAACTATATCCAGGTCCAGCGGCTGTCGAAGCGGTTGCAGCGCATGGTCGCGCAGACGCGGTCGATGACGATCGTGACGACGAACAACGAGGCGGAGGCGCTGCTGCTCGAGGCGCAGCTCATCAAGCGCTATCGCCCGCCGTACAACGTGTTGTTGCGCGACGACAAAAGCTTCCCCTTCATCCTGCTGCGCGCCGATCACGCGTTTCCGCGCATCCAGAAGCATCGCGGCGCGCGGCGGGCGAAGGGCGACTACTACGGCCCGTTCGCGAGCGCGGGCAGCGTGAACAACACGCTGAACGCGCTGCAGAAGCTGTTCCTGCTGCGATCCTGCACCGACGGCTTCTTCAAGACGCGGGACCGGCCGTGCCTACTGTACCAGATCAAGCGGTGCTCGGCGCCGTGCGTCGGGCGGATCGACCGCGAGGGCTATGCCGAACTGGTCAGTGATTCGAAGAACTTCCTCGCCGGCAAGGCGACCGACGTACAGGCGAAGCTGGGTGCCCAAATGACCGCGGCGGCCGAGGGCATGGACTTCGAGCTGGCGGCGGTGATCCGCGACCGGCTCCGCGCGCTGACGTTCATCCAGGGCACGCAGTTCATCAATGCCGAAGGCGTCGGCGACGCCGACATCTTCGCGCTGGCGGCGCATGAGGGGGTGATCGGCATCCAGGCGTTCTTCATCCGCGGCGGGCAGAATTGGGGGCATCGCGACTTCTTCCCCGCGCACACCGCGGAGGTGTCGGAGGACGAGGTGCTGATGCAGTTCCTCGCGCAATTCTATGAGGACGTGCCGCCGGCGCGGACGATCCTGCTTGACCGCGAGCTGGGCGAGGGCGAGCTGCTGGCGCAGGCGCTGGGCGATGCGGCGGGGTACAAGGTCGCGCTGTCGGTGCCGCAGCGGGGGACGCGCAAGCGGTTGATGGAGCAGGCCAGCCGCAACGCGCGCGAGGCGCTGGAGCGGCGGCTGGCCGAGTCGACGACGCAGGCGCGGCTGAACCGCGAGGTGGCCGAGCTGTTCGGGCTGGCCGAGCCGCCGCAGCGCATCGAAATCTACGACAACAGCCATATCCAGGGCACCAGCGCGCTGGGCGCGATGGTCGTCGCCGGGCCCGAAGGGTTCAGGAAGGGGCAGTATCGCAAGTTCAACATGAAGCGCGCCGATACGATCGCGGGCGACGACTACGGCATGATGCGCGAGATGCTGGGCCGACGGTTCGGCAAGCTGGTCGGAGACGGTGCGGAGGCGGATCGCGATTCGGGCGACTGGCCGGACCTGGTGCTGATCGACGGCGGGCGCGGGCAGCTGAATGTCGTAAAGGCGGCGCTGGAGGAGTTGGGCATCGAGGACGTGTGCCTGGTCGGCGTCGCCAAGGGGCCACACCACGGCCGCGACGGGCGCGAGGTTTTCCACATGATGGACGGGCGCGAGCTGATGCTGCCGGTGAATTCGCCGGTGCTGTTCTACCTGCAACGCCTGCGCGACGAGGCGCATCGCTTCGCGATCGGCGCGCACCGGGCGAAGCGCGCCAAGGCGATCGGCGCGAGCCCGCTGGACGAGGTGCCGGGCATCGGGCCTGCGCGCAAGAAGGCGCTGCTGATGCACTTCGGCACCGGCCGCGCGGTGCGCAACGCGAGCCTGAACGACCTGCAGAAGGCGCCCGGCGTATCGGCGGCGGTCGCGCAGCAGGTGTATGACTTCTATCACGCGAAATGATGCGCTAGCGTCGGTCCCTGGGGCGAAATGCGGGGGCAGATGATGCGGAAGACGGCTGTGTTGGCGGTGCTGATGGCGAGCACGATCTCCAGCAATGCACAGGCCGGCGACACGCCGCGCTATGGCCCGGTGCCGGCCTGGGTCGTGGCGGCGCCGCCGCTCGATCCGGCGAAGCTGCCCGCCGACGCGCCAATCCTGCTGGTGTTCGACAACCAGCAGCGCCTGTCGGACGGCACCGTCTCGGTCTACACCGAGACGACGATGCGGATCGCGACGCCCGAGGTGCTGGGGCAATCAGGGACGATCGCGTTGCCGTGGATGCCGGACAAGGGCGACCTGACCATCCATTCGGCCGAGATCCTGCGCGGCGGCGAGACGATCGACCTGTTGAAGGGCACGACGAAATTTTCGGTGCTGCAGCGCGAACAGGCGCTGGAGCAGCGCATGATGAACGGCATGCTGACTGCGACGATGGCCGCGGAGGGGCTGCGTATCGGCGACCTGCTGCGCGTCCGCCTGACCGTCACGCAGCGCGACCAGGCGTTGAAGGGGCAGATGCAGACGATGGCGCCGGTCATGGCCGCGCCGTTCCGCGCGGGCTTTGCGCGCGTGCGGATGTCCTGGCCGGTCGCCGATGCCGTGCAGGTCCGCAGCTATTTCGATGGCACGGCGCCAGTGCCGCGGACCGAAAACGGCTTTCGCGTCGTCGAGCTGACCATGCCCGTCGCCAAGCAGCCCGACCTGCCCGGCGACCTGCCGATGCGGTTCCAGCGCCCGATGCTGATCGACGCGGCCAGCTTCGGCGGGTGGAGCGATGTCGCGAAGACGATGGCGCCCATGTACGCGACCGACGGGCTGATCGCACCCGGCAATGCGCTGGCTGGCGAGGTCGAGCGCATCGCCAAGGCCGAGACGGTGCCGCTGCGCCGCGCGGCGAAGGCGCTGCAACTGGTGCAGGACGAGGTCCGCTATCTGCTGATGGGCATGAATGGCGGCAACTACCTGCCCCAGTCCCCGGCGCAGACGTGGTCGCTGCGTTATGGCGACTGCAAGGCGAAGTCGCTGATGCTGCTCGCCATGCTGCGGTCGCTGGGCATCGAGAGCGAGGCGGTGCTGGCATCGGCGCAGGGGATGGACCTGGTCAGCCGGCGCCTGCCGATGCCGGGCGCGTTCGACCATGTGATCGTCCGCGCCTTGATCGACGGCAAGGACTATTGGCTCGACGGGACCAGCGCCGGCACGCGACTGGAGGATATCGGCGATGCGCCGCCGTTCCGCTTCGTCCTGCCGCTGCGCACCGCTGGCGCCGAGCTGACCCCGCTGCCCGTCCATGCCAACGCCCGCCCCAATGTGACGGTGACCACCGATTACGACCAGCGCGCGGGCCTGTCGTTTCCGAGCGTGTTCCGCACCACGATGCGGTTCCGCGGACCGATGGCGGCGATGCTGAACGCCGGTGCGGCACAGGCATCGGCGCAGCAGAAGATCGACATGATCCAGGGGATGGTCACCGAAAGCATCGGCGAGGCGCAGCTGGCCGATTCGTCGTTCGCCTATGATCCCGCGTCGGGCACCGCGACGGTCGAGGCCACCGGCATCGTGACGACGCCGTGGCGGCGCGAGAACAAGCGGATGCGCTGGGGCGTCGACAAGGCGGTCGACGCGATCGGCTTCGCGCCCGATCGCTCGCGGCCGGCGTGGCGCGAGATGCCGGTCGCGACGGGCGTGCCGGAGAGCATATCCTATCGCACTACCGTGTCGCTGCCCGCCAAGGGCAAGGACTTCGCGCTGGAAGGCGACAATGCGCTCGGTGCGACGATCGCGGGCGTGGCGGTGACGCGCAAGGCGAGCCTGCAGGACGGCGTGGTGACGCTCGACGAGCGCAGCGACCGGACCGGCGTGGAGATCGCGCCTGCGGACGTCGCCGCCGAACGTCAGCGGCTGGCACTCGCGCAATCGCGGGCGTTGCGGATCGTCGCGCCGGCAATCGTGCCGCCGCGCTGGCAGGACGTGAAGACCGCCAAGGCCGAAGGTCGCTTCGCCCCGATCGAGGCGGTGCTGGCCAAGGCGATCGCGCGCGAACCGAGCGAGCCGACCGGGTACGAAAGCCGGGCGAGCTTTCGCGCAGGCATCTACGACCGTCGCGGCGCGATCGCCGATCTGACGAAGCGGATCGAGCTGGGCAACGAAGGGTCGTTCCTTTTGCGGCGGTCGGGGCTGTATCGCGACCTGGGCGAACTCGACAAAGCCTATGCCGATGCAAAGGCGGCGCTGACGCTCGATCCGGGATCGGACGTCGCGCTGGTCGCCGTGGCCGAGCGCGAGGCGGATCGGGGCGCGGCGAAGGCCGGTATCGCCCTGTTGCAGGAGCGGATCGACGTGGGTGGCAAGGACCGGTTCGGCTTCATCGCAACCAAGGCAGGGCTGCAGGCGGACGCAGGCGATGCGGATGGCGCGATTGCGACGCTGGACGCGGCGCTGACCGAACGGCCGGGCGATCCCGACCTGCTCAATGGCCGTTGCTGGATCAAGGCGACGCACAAGCTGAAGCTCGATACCGCGCTGAAGGACTGTACCAAGGCGATCGAGCTCGCCGACCATCCGGCGGCCGCGCTCGACAGTCGGGCGATGGTGTATTTCCGGCTCGGCCGGACGGAGGAGGCGCTCGCCGATCTGGAGGCGGCGCTGGACGCGGTGCCCGATCAGCCGAGCAGCCTGTTCCTGCGCGGCATTATCCGCAAGGCGGCGGGCGATGCGGCCGGCAGCGCGTCCGATCTGGAAGGCGCGCGCATCATGTCCCCGCGCATCGACGGCGAGTACAAGCGCTGGGGCATCACCGCCTGACGCCCCTCCCCGCCGGCAGGCGGGTCTGGTAGCGTCGCGGGATGCACCTGCGCGCGCCCGCCATCGTCCTGTCGATCCGTGCGCATGGCGAGCATGGCGCGGTGGTGCGGGCGTTGACGCCGGATGACGGCGTGCAGCCGGGCTATGTCCGCGGCGGGCACGGGCGGCGGTTGCGGCCGGTGTTGCAGCCCGCCAACCGCGTGCTGGGCGAATGGCGGTCGCGCACCGACGATGCGCTGGCGGGGCTGACCGTCGAACTGCTCGACAGCCGCGCGGCGCTCTATGCCGAGCCGCTGGCGGCGGCGGCGCTGGAATGGGCGACCGCGCTGACTGCGGCGGCGCTGCCCGAGGCGCAGCCCTATCAGCGGCTGTATGCTGCGCTGGACGGAGTGATCGCGGCGATCGAGGCGGCGCCGGGCGCGCGCGGCTGGGCGGTGGCGCTGGTACGGTACGAGTTGCTGTTGCTGGCGGAGCTGGGATTCGGGCTTGATCTGACGACCTGCGTAGTGACGGGAGCTGGCGACGAATTGGCGTTCGTCAGCCCGAAGAGCGGTGGGGCGGTGAGCCGGGCGGCGGCGGTCGGGTATGAGGCGCGGTTGCTGCGGCTGCCGCCGTTCCTGATCGCGGGCGGCGAGGCGGAGTGGGGCGCGATCGTCGACGGGCTGGCAGTGACGGGCCACTTCATCGCGCGTGACCTGCTGCACGGACGCGCGGCGGATGCGCTGGCGGCGCGCGAGCGGCTGGTGGATAGGATCGCGCGGGCGGTGTGACGTTGTGTTCGTACGGCTTTTTGCCGGTGCTCGCGCGCAAGCCGGAGCCCAGAGTCACAAACATCGCCCTTTACGACTCTGGGCTCCCGCCTGCGCGGGAGCACGGTGTTTGTCGTCGAAGAGCATGGCGCCAGCTTGTCGACGTGGGGGCGAGCTGACCGGAGGCACGTGCATCGCCTGCCCCATGCCGACCCACCCCCGGCCCCTCCCTTGACCAGGGAGGGGAGGGCTTTTGCTGTCCGGTGACCGGATCGCGCGGGCGGTCTCTTGACACTCCCCTCCCTGACAAGGGAGGGGGCGGGGGTGGGTTGGCCCGAGGCATGCGCATCGACCGCCCCACACCGACCCACCCCCAGCCCCTCCCTCGATCAGGGAGGGGGGAGTCTGCCGATGCCCTTGATCGCCCTGCTGCCCGGAGACGGGATCGGACCCGAAGTCGTTGCCGAGGCGCGGCGGATGCTCGATGCGCTCGATCTCGACTTCACCTATGAAGAGGGGCTGGTCGGCGGCGCGGCCTATGCGGCGACGGGGCATCCGTTGCCGCCAGAGACGCTGGCGCTGGCGGATCGCGCGGATGCGGTGCTGTTCGGGGCGGTGGGCGATACGCGGTTCGACAACCTCGAACGCGCGCTGCGGCCCGAGCAGGCGATCCTCGGGCTGCGCAAGGCGTTGAACCTCTATGCCAATCTGCGCCCGGCGAAGCTGTTTCCGGGGCTGGAGGATGCGTCCGCGCTGCGGCCCGAGGTGGCGAGCGCGATCGATCTGGTCATCGTGCGCGAGCTGACGGGCGACGTGTATTTCGGCGAGAAGGGGCGGCGCGAGACGGCGGACGGCCTGCGTCAGGGCTATGACATGATGGCCTATGACGAGGCCGAGGTGCGGCGCATCGCGCGCGTCGGGTTCGAGACGGCGCGCGGGCGGACGGGCAAGCTGTGCTCGGTCGACAAGGCCAATGTGCTCGACACCTCGCAGCTGTGGCGCGACGTGGTGATCGAGACGGCGGCGGACTATCCCGACGTCGCGCTGACCCACATGTACGTTGACAATGCCGCGATGCAGCTGGTGCGCAATCCCGGCCAGTTCGACACGATCGTGACGGGCAACCTGTTCGGCGACATATTGTCCGATCAGGCGAGCATGTGCGCGGGGTCGATCGGGATGCTGCCGTCCGCGTCGCTCTCCGACGGGGGCAAGGGGATGTACGAGCCGATCCACGGCTCCGCCCCCGACATCGCCGGCACGGGCAAGGCCAATCCGTGCGCGACGATCCTGTCGGCGGCGATGATGTTGCGCCACTCGCTCGATCGCGCCGACGTCGCCGACCGGATCGAGGGTGCGGTGATCGCGGCGCTGAAGGGCGGGGCGCGGACGTTCGATCTGGGCGGTACGCTGACGACGCGGGCGATGGGCGACGCGGTGATCGCGCGGCTGTGAGCGATTTGCTGGAGATCGCTGTTGTCGTCCCCGTCTTCAACGAGTCGGCGAACGTCGCGACGTTGGTCGCGAAGCTCGACGCGGCGCTGGCCGGGCGGCGGTGGGAAGCGATCTTCGTCGATGACGATTCGCCCGACGGTACCGCGGATGTCGCGCGGGAGCTGGGCCGGATCGATGCGCGGGTGCGGGTGATCCAGCGGATCGGGCGGCGCGGCCTGTCGTCGGCGTGTATCGAGGGGATGTGCGCGACCGCGGCGCCGGTGGTGGCGGTGATCGACGGCGATCTGCAGCATGACGAGACGCTGCTCCCGCAGATGCTCGACACGCTGGCGGGCGATGCGGCGCTCGATCTGGTGATCGGGTCGCGTTTCGTCGACGGCGGCGGGACGGGGGACTGGGACCGGGACCGGGTGGCCAAGTCGGCGTTCGCGACGCGGCTGTCGCGGCGGGTGCTGAAGGCGGAGCTGAGCGACCCGATGTCGGGGTTCTTCGCGATCCGTACCGAGCGGTTGCGCGAACTGGTGCCGGTGCTGTCGGGGATCGGGTTCAAGATCCTGCTCGACATCATGACGGCGAGCCCGCGACCGCTCGCCTTCCGCGAGCTGCCCTATACGTTCCGCGTGCGCGAGGCGGGGGAGAGCAAGCTCGATCACGTCGTGGCGATGGAGTATCTGATCGCGCTGTATGACCGGATGTTCGGCAAGGTCATCCCCGTGCGCTTCGCGATGTTCAGCGGCATCGGCGCGGCGGGGGCGGCGGTGCATCTGTCGATCGTCTGGTTCCTATACCGCGCAATCGGGACGGGCTTCATCGCGGCGACCGTGGTGGCGACGATCGTGGCGATGACGTTCAACTTCTTCCTGAACAACGCGCTGACCTATCGCGACCGGCGTCTGAAGGGGGCGAAGGTGCTGTTCGACGGGTGGGTCAGCTTCTGCCTGGTCTGCGCGGTGGGCGCGGCGGCGAACGTCGGCGTGGCGGCATTCCTGCACGACGCGCAGGACGGCGGCTGGGCGGTGTCGGCGCTGGCGGGTATCTTGGTGGCGGCGGTGTGGAATTTCGCGCTGTCTTCGCGGTTCACGTGGGGGCGGTACAAATAGGGGGGGAAGTGACCGCCTGACGTCTACCTTCTACCGCCAGCTCCCGAACCACATCCACCGATTGAACCCCTGCGCATCCGGCAGGGCGGCGGCGGAGATGATCGGGTAGAAATAGGCGAACAGCCCGATCACCGCGCAGGTGAAGAGGAAGATGGCGTCGTCGCGTCGCCCCTTCGCGCGGATGTGGAAGGCGGCGGCGATCGCGATGGCGAGCCAGATGCCGCTGAGGTGGTAATAGTAATAGAAGCCCAGGCTCTTCGGGATCGCCGCCCACATCGCGAGGCTGGCGATCCAGAGTAGCGCGATGCTGCCCGCCTTCCGGTCGCGTGTCGACCACCAGCGATCCGCCAGCCAGATCACCGCGACCAGCCCGCCCCACATCACCGCCGGATTGCCGACGTAGAGGATGCCGCGCACCGCGCCGTCGACGGGTTCGTAGAGATACCAGATCGGCCGGATCATCAGCGGCCACGTCCACCAGTCGGACTGATAGGGGTGGGGGGCGAGCACCTGCGTCTGGCGCTCGTACATCTCCCACTGGAACGGCAGCAGCCGCGCAAGCGTCAGCGGCTCCTCGGCATAGGCGAAGGCTGGAGCGAATGTCAGGAAATAGGCGAGGATGCTGACACCGCCGAGCGACAGGATCGCATTGCGCGGGCTCAATCCCGGCCAGAGGTCGGGGCGTCTGTGGCAATTCGCCAGGAAGGCGATGGCGGCAAACGCGATATAGGGCGCCGCGGTCCATTTCACCGCGGTCGCGAACCCGAGCAGCGCGGCGCCGAGCATCCAGCGCCACAGCACGTCGCGCGGGGCGCTGCGCATCGACCACAGCAGCGCGGCCACGCCCAGCGTGACGAACGCGCCCAGGAACGGCTCCAGCATCGCGATGCGTGCATGGACATAGAGCGTGATGTTCAGCATCGCGAACAGCGCGCCGTACCCCGCCGTGCGCGCCGATCCGAACAGCAGCAGCAGGATCGCAAAGACGCCCAGCACCGTCGCGGTCCCGGCCAGCGTCGACATCGCGCGCCAGCCGAGCGGCCGGTCGCCGATCGCCTGGATCCCCCAGCCGATCAGCGTCTTGCCGAGCAGCGGATGTTCGATGTTCACCGGTCGCTCCCGCGCGATCAGCGTGCGGGCGGCGGGGACGTAGTGGACCTCGTCGAACACGGGCTTCGACGGGCGCGCGACGTTGACCGAGAACAGCAACTGGGCGGCGAGCGCGATCAGCAGCGCGAGCAGGGCGGGGCGGCGGATCAGCGTCGACATCGCCCGCATGGTTGCGTCAGGCGAGTGCGTCCGGCAAGGCATATGACATGAAACGCCGTACCGGACAGGACCCGTCGATCACCCGCAACTGGCGCCCGGCGACGCGCGCCGTGCGCGGGGGCACCGCGCGCAGCGAGTTCGGGGAGACGAGCGAAGCGCTGTTTCTCACCTCGGGCTATGCCTACGACTGCGCCGGCGACGCCGCGGCGCGCTTCGCCGGCGAGCAGCAGGGCATGACCTACAGCCGACTGCAGAACCCGACGGTCGAAATGCTGGAACAGCGCATCGCCCTGATCGAGGGGGCGGAGGCGTGCCGGACGATGGCATCGGGCATGGCGGCGATGACGGCGGCGCTGCTGTGCCAGCTGGAACAGGGCGACCATGTCGTCGCGGGCCGCGCGGCGTTCGGGTCTTGCCGCTGGCTGACCGACACGCTGCTGCCGAAGTTCGGCATCGCCACGACGATCATCGATGCGCGCGACGCCGACCAGTTCGCGGCGGCGACGCAGGATAACACGAAGCTCTACTTTTTCGAGACGCCGGCCAACCCGACGATGGACGTGGTCGACCTTCGTGCGGTCTGCGGCATCGCGCGCGAGCGTGGCATTCGCACCGTCGTCGATAACGCCTTCGCCACGCCGGCGCTGCAACGTCCGATGGAGTATGGCGCGGACGTCACCGCCTATTCGGCGACGAAGATGATGGACGGGCAGGGCCGCGTGCTGGCCGGCGCGGTGTGCGGAACCGAGGATTTCATCACCAACACGCTGTTGCCCTTCACCCGCAATACCGGTCCGACGCTCAGCGCGTTCAATGCATGGGTCGTGTTGAAGGGGCTGGAGACGCTCGACCTGCGCATCCGGCGGCAGAGCGAATCGTCGCTGACGGTGGCGCGCTTCCTGGAGGGGCGCGTGCCGGAGGTGCTGCACCCCGGCCTGCCGAGCCATCCCCAGCACGCGCTCGCCATGTCGCAGATGGACATGGCCGGGTGCATCTTCGCGCTGCGGCTCGATGGCGGGCGCGCGCAGGCGCACGGCCTGCTCGATGCGCTGCAGCTGATCGACATATCGAACAATATCGGCGATTCGCGCTCGTTGATGACGCATCCGTCCTCCACCACCCATTCGGGCGTGAGCGAGGAGAAGCGGCTGGAAATGGGCGTGACCGAGGGGATGCTGCGGCTGAACATCGGGCTGGAGGATCCGCAGGACCTGATCGACGACCTCGACCAGGCATTGCAGGCGGTCGGGCTCTAGATGGACCTGCTGTTCGGCCATGCGGCGGAGACCGACGGCGTGGTCGTCCGCGTCGCCGCGAGCTATCTGGCCGACCAGTCGGAGCCGGGGCGCGGACGCTGGTTCTGGGCCTATCATATCCGGATCGAAAACGGATCGGCGCGCACCATCCAGCTGCTGACCCGCCACTGGATCATCACCGACGGCCGCGGCGCGCGCCATTCGGTAGAGGGCGAGGGCGTGATCGGCGAGCAGCCGGTGATCGCGCCGGGCGCCAGCTACGACTATGTCTCGGGCTGTCCGCTCTCCACTCCGAGCGGCACGATGCAGGGCAGCTATCGCATGATCGCCGAGGACGGCGAGCGCTTCGACGTGGCGATCCCGAAATTCGCGCTGCTGGCGCCGGCGGTGGGGGCGTGAGTGTGTCACCCTCACCCTTCCGGCGCTGCGCGCCTCCCTCCCTCTCCCAATGGGAGAGGGAAGAGGCCCGCCCGGCGCAGCCGGGTGGGAAGGGTGAGGGTGACAGAACATGAAGCGTACCCACCTTCCCCTCAACGGCCTGCGCGTGCTCGATGCCGCCGCGCGCCACCTGTCGTTCACGCGCGCGGCCGACGAGCTGGCGGTGACGCCGGCGGCCGTCGGCCAGCAGATCCGCGCGCTGGAGGATACGCTGGGCACCGTGCTGTTCCGGCGCACGACCAAGGGGCTGGAGCTGACGCCCGAGGGTGAGGCCGGGCTGGTCGCGCTGCGGTCCGCGTTCCTCCAGTTCGAGGAAGCGGTACGGGCGATGCAGGCCGGCCAGTCGTCGAAGGCGCTGACGATCGCAGCACCACGCGATATCACCGCCAAGTGGCTGATGCCGCGACTGACCGCGCTGACCGCCGCCGATCCCGACCTGCGCTTCCGCATCGTCGGCGACGAGGATGTCGACTTCGCGCAGGCGAACCTCGACCTCGCGATCCGATGGGGCGCGGGGCCGGGCGAGCATGAGGGCGAGGGACTCGAATCGGACGGGATGGTGACCGTCGCGGCGCCGGCGGGCGGGCGCGACGTCGCGATCGGCTGGCCGGGCTGTCCGGGCGAGGACGAGGCGGCGACGGTCGCGGTCGCCGATGCGGGACTCGCGGTCGACGCCGCGGCGGCGGGACTGGGCCGGGCGTGCGTGCCCGAACTGGTTGCGCGCGCCGACATCGCCGCCGGGCGCGTGGTGGTGATCGGCGAGCCGACCGCCTCCGCCCACGGCTATTGGCTGGTCGCGCCGTTGCCGCAGTGGCGGCAGAAGAAGGTGAAGGCGCTGGTCGACGCGCTTGCCCAATGATGGGGCGTCTTGATGCGTGACCTGTCCGACGTTCGCTTCGCGAGCGAACGGCTGCGGATGCGAAAACAGGCGCCCGAGGATGCCGCCGCGCTGTTCGAAGCTTACGGCGACGAAGGGCTGATGACCTGGTGGTCGAGCGGGCCGCATGCCGACATCGCCGAGACGCGCGCCTATCTGCGATCGCGCGGGCCGTCTGCGGGGTGGTGCGGATGGGTGATGGCGACGGCGCGCGATGGGCGCATCGTCGGTTCGCTCGCGGCGCACGAGACGCGGCCGGGGGTGTGCGAGATCGGCTATATGGTGCTGCGCCGCGACTGGGGCCGGGGCTTCGCGCGGGAAGGCGTCGGGCGGCTGATCGACCTGCTGTTCGCCGAAGGGGCGCGGCGGATCTATGCCGATACCGACCCGGACAACGACGCGTCGAACGGGCTGCTCCGCCGGCTGGGCTTCATGCAGGAGGGGCGGCTGCGCGCCGAATGGGAGACGCATATCGGCGTGCGCGACAGTTTGATCTGGGGGCTGCTGAAGGACGAGTGGCGGCGGTAGGGCTGCCTATTCCTCATCCTTACTTGCCTGCCCCATTTCCCTTAAGTGCTGAGCGCAGTCGAAGCACCTGACGGGAAAATGCCCTTCGACTTCGCTCAGGGCGAACGATTAGGTGATCGATCGGCACGCCGCATCACCGCGCCGCGGCGAGGTCGGCGGCGCGCTGCATCAGGGCGGCGAAGCGTGTTTCGTCGACGGGCTTCGCCGGATCGTTCCAACTGCCCGACAGCGCATACCAGCCGCCGTCCTGCGCCTGGAGCGGCCAGCTCATCGCCATCACGCCCGGCTCCGACCCGCCCTTGTAACCGATGTAGCGCCATTTGGCGGCGGTGGCGGGCGGCAGCGCGGGGTTGATCGAGAGGATCTTGCGGATGTCGGCGGCGGGGCCGGCCTCGGTGTTGCGGCGAATCCAGTCGAGCGTGCGCGCGACGTCCATCGGCGAGAAGAACCATTCGAGGCTGTCGATCCGCACCGGCTTGCCGTCCGCGAACAGGCCGGTCGCGACGATGAGCGGCGTGCGGGCGATGTCGCCGGCCAGCAGCGCGCGGCGCCCGGCGTCGTCGGCGGCGAGATATTTGTCGGCTAGCGCCGGTACCGCCTTCAGCTTGAACAACTCGCCGGTCGAGAGGAACGGGCGCGACCGCGCCGGCGCGGCGATGCCGACCGTCGTCATCATCCCCTCCACCTCGCGGCGGCCGAGCGTGTCGAGCAGGATGTCGGTGGCGCTGTTGCCGCTGACCGAGATCATCTTCGCGGCGAGATCGCGTAGCGACACCTGCGTGCCCTTCGCCGCGGTCGACCAGCCGCCGGCGGGGCGCATCGCACCGTCGAGCGTCACCATGTCCTCGAGGCGGCGCCTGCCCGCGGCGAGATCGCGGACGAGCGTGGCGAGGATGACGAGCTTGAATTCGGAGCCGATCGCGAATTGACGGTCGGCGTTGCGGGCGACCAGCGGTTCGGGCTTCGGTCCGCCTAGGCGGGTCAGGAGAAGGCCGGTGGTGCCGGGAAGTGCGGCGAGCGCGGCGTCGATCGCAGGCAGCGTCGCTTCCGCGGTCGACACGCCGACCAGCCGCAGACCAATGATCCGGTGAGGCGCCGCCGCGTCGAGCGCGATGACGAAGGATGCGGTGGCGCGTTCGTAGCGGATGTCGATCGATCCCGCGAACGGCGCGCTCGCGGTGACGGCAGCGACCGCCAGCGGCTGTCCGGCACCGGCAACGACCTGTGCGCGAACCGCGTCGAATGCCGGCTTCGGCACCTGCGCGCGAAACGTATCGGCGAACAGCGCGTCGTAATCGCCGCCGCCTTTCAGCACGGCGAGCAGGTCGTCGGCTCGGGCGCGTAGCTCGGTCGACGCCGCGGGTGCTGTGGCGGCGACGGGTGGCGTCTGGGCGAGATTAGCTGGGGTCGCGGTGGTCAGGGACAGCGCGATCAACAGGGTTTGCATAACGGTCGATCTGTTCGTTGCAATTTAGGTCGCAGATGGCGGTGTGGGCTCGGGCGTCAGGTCGAGCGACACGATCCGCCCGATCGGTGATCGTGTTGGAATGCGCGTTTCTTTTTTCGAGATTACGCCGAACACCATCGAGAATCGTTCGGTACGACGGAGCAGCGCGGGATCCGTTGCCGCATCGATCGGCGCATACCGCCGCCCGGCAAGCGCCCTATACACGCGATCTGGCCAGGTGCCGCTAACCGTATCCGTCCTGCGCAGCGTCTCGATCTCGCCGACTTTGCCGTCGCGCCCGATCTTGAACGTCACGTCGATGAACTGCGGTCGCGCCTCGCCCGTTAACTGCACGTTTCCCGACTTCGAGCCCTGCGCCTTGTCCAGCTCGATCGCCGGCGCGAATACGAGCATGGGCCGCCGAAACGGTTTGGCGGCCATACTTTCGATCTCTCGGTCGAGCGCTTTCATATCGCCGTCCAGAGCGGCAATGTGCGCCCGCAGCAGCGGCATCGCTTCCCTGAACGGTGCGAGCGCGGGATCTGTGGTCGCGTCGATCCGGGCGATGCGCTGGCGCGCGGCGCTGCGATAGGCGGGATAGGTTTTGGCTATCGCGCTATACAGCACTGCCTGGCGCAGCATCGCGGTCCCCTGGATCGCCGGCAGTTTCGCCATAACTGCCTGTCGGGCAATCTTGTCATACATTGCGGTGCCCGTGTGGATACGGCCTTGCCGCACGAATTCGTCTGCGACGAGCAGTCGTTGGGCGAGGACGCGACCATCGTCGGCGGTCAGACCGGCCTTCAAAGCGTCGAGAGAGTCGATCTGTGCGATGCGGGACGAATCCAGACGTCCATCGAATGCCGACATTCGTGCATAGGCACGTGCCAGGTCGCCGACCGGCACCGGGAGCTGTGCCGCAAACCGCATGTTGCGGCCGCGCGACTGGCCGAGCGTATGGCGGGCGCCGGCATAGTCGCCGGCGATGAATTGATTTTCCGCATGGAC
Organism: Sphingomonas sp. RS2018; assembly: GCF_054489605.1. NCBI lineage: Bacteria > Pseudomonadati > Pseudomonadota > Alphaproteobacteria > Sphingomonadales > Sphingomonadaceae > Sphingomonas > Sphingomonas sp. RS2018. The sequence continues at coordinate 13,567 of NZ_JBTMWL010000001.1, read as the reverse complement.
GAGGCTCGCCTCGATATCCTCTGCGGACGGGCATTTGCGGGCGAGGCACGCCTCCAGCTCCCGCGCCGTCTGCGCCGTGCTGCGTGCGGTGACGACGATGACCTTGTCGTTCCCTGCCGCGCCACTCTGCTGGGGCGGCGGGGCCAGAATCGAAAGCGCCAGTGCGGCCCAGCCCATCACGCGTCGATCGCCTCTTCCTCGATCCGCGCCGCATTCTCCTGAATGAAGGCGAAGCGGTGTGCGGGGTTGGTGCCCATCAGCCGGTCGACCAGATCCTTCACACCGGCGCGTTCTTCATATTCCTGCGGCAGCATGATGCGCAACATGCCGCGTGTCTTCGGGTCCATCGTGGTTTCGCGCAGCTGTGCCGGGTTCATCTCGCCCAGTCCCTTGAAGCGGGCGACGTCGACCTTCTTGCCCTTGAAGATCGTGCGTTCGATCTCGGCGCGGTGGGCGTCGTCGCGGGCGTAGAGCGACTTGGCGCCGACGGTCAGGCGGTAAAGCGGCGGCTGCGCAAGATAGACGTGCCCCTGCCGCACGATGTCGGGCATCTCCTGAAAGAAGAAGGTCATCAGCAGGGTCGCGATATGCGCCCCGTCGACATCGGCGTCGGTCATGATGACGATGCGTTCGTAGCGTAGCGTGTCCGCCCGGCAATCCTTGCGCGTGCCGCAGCCGAGCGCCTGGATCAGGTCGGCGATCTCCTGATTCGCGCCGATCTTCGCCGCGGTGGCCGACGCGACGTTCAGGATCTTGCCGCGGATCGGCAGGATCGCCTGCGTCTTGCGGTCGCGCGCCTGCTTGGCCGATCCGCCGGCGGAATCGCCCTCGACGATGAACAGTTCGGTGCCCCTGGGGTCGTCGGCCGAACAGTCGGTCAGCTTGCCGGGCAGGCGCAGCTTGCGGCCCGAGGTGGCGGTCTTGCGCTTGACCTCGCGCTCCTGCTTGCGCCGTAGGCGGTCGTCCATCCGCTCCAGCACATAGCCCAGCAGCGCGCGACCGCGGTCCATGTTGTCGCTGAGGAAATGGTCGAAATGGTCGCGGATCGCCTTTTCGACCAGGCCGGTCGCCTCGGGCGAGGTCAGCCGGTCCTTGGTCTGCGACTGGAATTGAGGATCGCGGATGAAGACGCTGAGCATCAGCTCGCTGCCGGTCATCACGTCGTCGGCGGTGATGTCCTTCGCCTTCTTCTGCCCCACCAGATCGCCGAAGCCGCGCAGGGAGCGCACCAGCGCCTGGCGCAGCCCCTGTTCATGGGTGCCGCCGTCGGGGGTCGGGATGGTGTTGCAATACCAGCTGTAGCTGCCGTCCGACCACAGCGGCCAAGCGACCGCCCATTCCACCCGGCCCTGCGCATCCGGGAAGTCCTGACGCCCGACGAAGAATTGCGCGGTGGCGCATTCACGCGCCCCGACCTGTTCCTTCAGGTGATCGGCGAGGCCGCCGGGGAACTGGAACACGGCTTCCGCTGGCGTATCGTCGGTGACGAGCGCGGGATCGCAGCGCCAGCGGATCTCGACGCCGGCGAACAGATAGGCCTTGGAGCGCGCGAGGCGGTACAGCCGTGCGGGCTTGAAGTGCATCTCCGGCCCGAAGATCTCGTCGTCTGGGGTGAAGGCGACCGAGGTCCCGCGGCGGTTGGGCGCGGCGCCGACATGTTCGAGCGGCCCGAGCGTCAGGCCTTTCGCGAACCGCTGGCGATAGAGTTGCCGGTCGCGCGCGACCTCGACCACCGTATCCTTGCTGAGCGCGTTGACGACGCTGATGCCGACGCCGTGCAGGCCGCCCGATGTCGCATAGGCCTTGCCGGCGAACTTGCCGCCCGAATGGAGCGTGGAGAGGATGACCTCCAGCGCCGACTTGTCGGGAAACTTCGGGTGTGGATCGACCGGGATACCGCGGCCGTTGTCGACGATCGTCAGGCGATTGCCCACCTCCAGCGTCATCTCGATCCGCGTGGCGTGGCCGGCGACCGCTTCGTCCATCGCGTTGTCGAGCACCTCGGCGGCGAGATGGTGGAGCGCGCGCTCGTCGGTGCCGCCGACATACATGCCGGGCCGGCGGCGGACAGGCTCCAGCCCCTCCAGCACCTCGATCGACGAGGCGTCATAATCGGTGGCCGGGGTCGGCTGGCCAGCGGCGAACAGATCGGACGACGGGGGTGGGGACATGACCGGGACTATAGGAACATCCGGGGTACGCTGCCAAGGCGGCGCAGATGTTGCCGGAATGTCACTGATTTGAATCATTGTGCGGTGCAGTGGATCGACTGCGGCCATCCGCCGTTTGCGCATCCGACATCGAACAGAACACGCAAAAGGGTCGCATCATGTTGAAGTTGAAGTACGTCGCGCTGCTGGGCGCTAGCATGGCCGTCGCCGCACCGGCGCTCGCGCAGGACACCACCGAGGGCCGCTTCAACGGCATCTACGTCGGCGCTTCGGGCGGTTACGACGTGCAGCCGAACGATCGCGACTCGCGCATCGTGTTCGATCGCAACCTCGACGGTCGCTTCGGCGACACCGTGACGACCACGACCGGCGCCAACGCCTTCTCGCCGGGCTTCTGCAACGGCGCGGCGACCGCGACCGGCAACACCGCCTGCCGCAATGACAAGGACGGCTGGACCTACAACGGCCGCATCGGTGCCGACGTGCAGTACGGCCGCATCGTCGTCGGTGCGCTGGGCGAGTTCGGCAAGAGCAACATCCGCGACAGCGTCTCGGCCTTCTCGACCACGCCCGCCCGCTACGAGATGAGCCGCAGCGTCGAGTGGGAAGCCAACGCCCGTGCCCGTCTGGGCTATGTCGCCGGCGACAGCACGTTGTTCTACGGCACCGGCGGTGTCGGCTATGCCCGCATCGAGCGCGAGTTCTTCACGAGCAACGCGCAGAACGCATTCACGGGCCGCGGCGACAAGAATCGCTGGGGCTTCGTCGGCGGCGGCGGCATCGAGCAGCAGCTGGGCGAGAGCGGCGTGTCGATCGGCGTCGAGTACACCTATCACCAGTACAACGACGGCGACTATCGCGTCCGCGCAACGCAGGGCACGGCGCCTGCCGCCACAAACCCATTCATCCTGGCGCCGAACACGGCCGGCACCGATTTCGCCCGCAGCGACGACAAGTTCCGCTGGCACAGCCTGCGCGCGACGGCGGCGTTCCGCTTCTGATCGCGACGCCCTCGGGCAAGGACGAGCGGCGGCCGGGGCGACCCGGCCGCCGTTTTCTTTTGCACGGCGTTCGGATCAGACCATGCTCGCGCGCAGGCGGAAACTCGACGTTATTCAGGACAGCGCTTTGTAACTCTGGGCTCCCGCCTACGCGGGAGCACGCCGGTGTCTTGCCTGTGACACCTCAAATCACCGCCATATCGACGCGATAGTGATGCCACGTCATGATCGCCGCCGCCCCGCGATGCGGGCGCCAGCGTTCGGCAAGCGCGCGGACCGCTTTCTCCGAAGGGCGCTCGTCATGGCCGAGGATGCGGCCGATCTCGATCTGGACGGCCAGGTCGCCCGCCGGCCAGATGTCCTGCCGGCCTTCCGCGAACAGCAGGTAGATTTCCGCCGACCAGCGTCCGATGCCCTTGACCCGCACGAGTTGCGCGATCGCTTCCTCGTCATCGGCGGGCAGGTTGTCGAGGTCGAGCCGGCCGCTGGTGATCTCGTCGGCCAGGCTGCGGGCATAGCCGGCCTTCTGCCGCGACAGGCCGGCGGCGCGGAGCTGTTCGTCGCTGGCGGCGGCGACGACCGTCGGGTCGGTCAGGTCGCCCAGCGCGGCTTCCAGCTTGTTCCACACCGATGCCGCGGCGGCGACACTCACCTGCTGCCCGATGATCGTGCGTAGCAGCGTGGCATAGCCACGCTCGCTGACGCGCGGCGGCGGATAGCCGGCACGGTCGATGGCGGCGGCGAAGCCGGGTTCGATCGCCGCCAGCGCGTCGAGCGAGGTCTTCAGCTGGTCGGCGGTCAGGCCCATCGGCGATCCTTGAATTCATGGCGGCGGCGCGGCATGGCCGGGCGCGCAACAGGAGAGTATCGGATGCCCACCCTTATCGTCACGACCCGCGAGGGGGAAGAACGCGCCGTTCAGGGCGATGCCGGCCTGTCGGTGATGGAGGTCATCCGCGACAATGGCTTCGACGAGCTGCTCGCGCTGTGCGGCGGGTGCTGTTCGTGCGCGACCTGCCACGTGTTCGTCGACCCGGCGTTCCTCGACCGCCTGCCGCCGATGACCGAGGACGAGGACGACCTGCTCGATTCGTCGAGCGACCGCAACGCGACCAGCCGGTTGTCGTGCCAGCTGCCGTTCGAGGACGCGCTGGACGGCCTGCGCGTCACGATCGCGCCGGAGGACTAGGCGTATCGACATTCAGCCCAGACGGGCCTGCAAAGCGCGGTTCTGCTGCGCTTCGGTGCTCACCTACCTGAAGTACGCTGCGCTCCGATGCTCGCAGAACCACCCTTTTCGACTCCGCCTGAACTTAATGTCGATACGCCTAGGGGCGGGGCATTACCCCGCCGCCGACGCCACCGCGTAGAGTGCGATCGCCGCAGCATTCGAGACGTTGAGGCTTTCGACCTTGTCGGTGATCGGCAGCTTCGCCAGCTGGTCGCAATGCGCTTCCGTGTTGGCGCGCATGCCTTCGCCCTCTGCGCCCAGGACCAGCGCGACCTTGCGGGTGCCGAGCGCCTGCGCCAGCGTTTCCTCGCCCGTGCCGGTCAGACCGATGCGCCAGTAGCCGGCCTCGGCGATCTCCTCCAGCGCGCGGGCGAGGTTGACGACGCGGACCCATGGCACGCTCTCCAGCGTGCCCGACGCCGAGCGCGCGAGCGCACCCGATTCGGGGGGCGCGTGCCGGTCCTGCGTGACGAGGCCGAGCGCGCCGAACGCGGCGGCCGAGCGCAGGATCGCGCCGACGTTATGCGGATCGGTGACCTGATCGAGCACGACGAGCGGGCGGTTGTCGCCGACCCCCTGTGCCAGCAGGTCGCCCAGCCAGATATCCTCCAGCGGATCGACCTCGATCACCAGCCCCTGATGCGGCGCGTCGGAGGGGACGAGGCGGGCGAGGTCGGCAGCCTCCGCCACCGTCACGACGATCTTTTCGGAAACCGGCCCCAGCGCGCGCAGCGCGTCGTGGGTGCCCCACAGCTTGCGCACCACGCGTTCCGGATTGGCGAGCGCCGCCATCACCGGGTGGCGCCCCCAGAAGCGAGGGCGCGAGGCGGATTGCTTCGAGGGCCGTTGGCCGGCGCCGCGGCGGCTCAACGCTCTTCGTCCGGATCGGTGTAGGCGAAGGGATCGGTCACCTTGGGCTGCTGCGGCAAGGCGCGCGGCAACGGCTTGTCGGCGTTCGCGGCCTGCAGCAGCATGCCCGCGAGCACGATCGACCCTTGGCGCAAATCGTCCGCCTTCATGTGATCGAACGTGTCGATCGACGAATGATGGACGCGGCTTTCGTAGTCGAGCGGATCCTGGATGAACTGGTAACCCGGGATGCCGACCTGCTGCATGAAGACGTGATCGGTGCCGCCGGTGCGGCTGATGACGACGTTGCCCGCGCCCATCGCGGCGAAGGGCGACAGCCATTCGCGGAAGACCGGCACGACGGCGGGATTGTTCTCCGCATAGAGGCCGCGCAGCTTGCCCGAGCCGTTGTCGATGTTGAAATAGGCGGCGAGCGAATCATAGCCGGGCCGCGCCGTCACCGGCCAGCGGTTCGACCAGCCGTAGAAGCGGGCCAGACCCGTCTGCGCATTGGCGCCGTTGCCGCGGGTGGCGAGGTTGCGCTCGACATAGGCGAGGCTGCCGAGCAGCCCCTGTTCCTCGCCCGCCCACAGAGCGAAGCGGATCGTGCGCTTCGGCCGGACGCCCAGCTTCGACAGGATGCGCGCGGCCTCCATCACCATGACCGACCCGGCGCCATTGTCCGACGCGCCGTCGCCCGCGACCCAGGAATCGAGGTGCGCGCCGGCCATGACGTAGCCGGCCTTCGGATCGGTACCGGGGATTTCGGCGAGGATGTTGTACGCCTGACGATCGCTGTCGTCGAAGCGGACGTCGCTGTTGATCTCCAGCGTCGGTGCCTGGCCCATCTTGGCGAGGCGCGCGAGGCGGCGGTAATCCTCTGCGGCGATCTGCACGCCCGGCAGCGCCGGCGTGTCGCCCGCGCCGAACAGATAGCCCTCACCGTGGACCAGCTTGCCGTCGCGGTAGCTCTGCGTCGCATAGGCGACCGCGCCCTCGGCCTTCAGGAAGGCGTCGAGCTTCTTGGCGAAGTCGAGCCGCTTGATGCGGCGGTCCGACCCTTCCGGATCGTAGCGCGGCTGGCGGAAGGTATCGAGCTTGGCGATGTCGTCGCCCGACAGGCGCTCGAACGGCGCCTCGCTCGGCTCGGAGCCCTGGCTGGGGAGCGAGATCATCACGATCTTGCCGCGCAGCTGCCCGCGCCATTTGTCGAAATGCCGCTCCGCACTGATCGGCGCGACGATGACGGGCGCGCTGATCGGGCCGTTGGTGGCGGGCGTCCAGGCGATCGGGATCGCGGTCAGCTGGATCGGGCGGGGCGTGACCATGCGCACGCTCGACGACACGATCGACCAGCCGCGGCCGAAGTCGAACCCCTCCTTGTGGATGTTCTTCAGGCCCCAGTCGCGGAACTTGTCCTGCGTCCACGCTTCCGCCTTGCGCATCCCCGGCGAGTTGGTGAGGCGCGAACCGATCACGTCCATCATATATTGTGCGGTGACGACCGCCTCGGACTGGTTCGTGCCCTCGTCGATGATGCGGTTGATCTGCGCGCGGTCGACGGTCTGCGCGGTGGCAGGCGTCGCGAGCGCGATGACGGAGGCGGCGAGAAGGAGGTGGCGCATCGATGTCCCCTGACGATAGCGTGGATGAAGACACTGCTATTGGGCGCGCACGGTATGGGCAAGGGGCGCGGGCGGGCAGGACGGTAATTGACAGCGCGGGTGCGCTTGGGCATTGGGCGCCCTCGCTTCCGTTCAGGAGGCGGACCGTTCGCGTGCCCACGATGCGGACGACGACCCTGGGGACAGGTGGCCGAGTGGTTAAAGGCAGCAGACTGTAAATCTGCCCGTGCAAGCGTACGCTGGTTCGAATCCAGCCCTGTCCACCATCCTTCCCGACGATGTTCGATATGCCCGCGACGCCGCTCCTATCGGCGACATTCAAGATTTCAGTTGAGCGTGAATGTTGAGAAAGTTGAGACGTGCGGCGGCGTGCGTGCGAGAGTACACGGCTTCGCAGGTATGGAGCGACGTTTCGGCCATGCCCGGATCACAGCAGATCATAGCCGTGTAGGACAGCCACCCCGGCGATACGAACCCGCCATCAGCCGCGATGGTGGATCAGGCGGGCTTGGCTCCCGGCGTGCCGCATTTCGCGAACTTGCCGTTCAGCTTGCAGCGGACCGGCTTCTTGTCCGGGCATTTGATGAACTTGCCCTTCGCGTCCTTGCATGGGGCGGCAAGGGCGGCGGGCGCGCCGGCGATGAGGGCAAGGCCGGCGGCGGCGAGGATCAGGTGGCGCATGGAGTGCTCCCGGAGTTGGTAGGGGGAGGATGCGCCGGTCTGGCATGGGGTGCAAGGGATGGGAGAGCGCCGCTCCGGGAGTGGGGAGCGTGGATGGCGGGTGGCGCCGCGGCGGAGCCGCGTCGTCGGTCCTCGGCGGGACCGAGGCCGGCCGGGCCTTCGCTAATCGCGAATTAGCTCCGCTAATTCTTGGCGAAGGCTGGAGCGGGTAGCGGGAATCGAACCCGCGTATTCAGCTTGGAAGGCTGCTGCACTACCATTGTGCTATACCCGCATCGCGGCCCGGTTAGCGCGGGGCGCGGGGCGGTTCAAGTCGCCAGTCATCTTCGGCCTCCATTGCATCCGCCGCGTTTCCGAATAAAGCCCCGCCGCTATGGCGCGCATCCAGACACCCCAACGCATTCGTGGCACGCAGGACATCTTCGGCGAAGAGCAGCGTCGCTTCGCGCATGTCGTCGACGCGTTCGAGCGCGTGCGGCGGCTCTATTGCTTCGACCGGGTCGAGGTGCCGATCTTCGAGGATACGCAGGTGTTCGCGCGGTCGATCGGTGAGACCACCGACGTGGTGTCGAAGGAAATGTACACCTTCCCCGACCGCGGCGGCGATTCGCTGACGCTGCGTCCCGAGTTCACCGCCGGCATCGCGCGGGCGTTCATCGGCAACGGGTGGCAGCAGCATGCGCCGATGAAGCTGGCGACCAGCGGCCCCGTCTTCCGCTACGAACGCCCGCAGAAGGGACGGTATCGGCAGTTCCACCAGATCGACGCCGAGATATTGGGCGCGGCGGAGCCGGCGGCGGACGTCGAGCTGCTGGCGTTCGCTGACCAGCTGCTGAAGGAACTGGGCATCGAGGGCGTGACGCTCCAGCTCAACACGCTGGGCGATGCGGCGACGCGCGATGCGTGGCGCGCGGCGCTGGTCGAGCATTTCCAGGGCGCGCGCGGCGACCTGTCCGAGGACAGTCTGGCGCGACTGGACAAGAATCCGCTGCGTATTCTCGATTCGAAGGATCCGCGCGACCGGCCGATCGCCGACAGCGCGCCGGGGATCGACGGGTTCCTGACCAGCGAGGCGAGCGATTTCTTCGGCGCCGTGACGGCGGGTCTGGATGCGGCGGGGGTCGCGTGGACGCGCAACGACCGGCTGGTGCGCGGACTCGACTATTATCGCCACACCGCGTTCGAGTTCGTGACCGACCGGCTGGGTGCGCAGGGGACGGTGCTGGCGGGCGGACGCTATGACGGGCTGGTCGAGAGCCTGGGCGGCGCGCCGACGCCGGGGGTTGGCTGGGCGGCGGGGGTCGAGCGTTTGGCGATGCTGGTGGCGGAGCCGGCGGGGCCAGATATCGAGATCGTCGTGATCCCAGCAGATGCATCTGCGTTGGATGTGGCAACAAGCCTCGCGGCGAGCCTGCGCCGTTCTGGCATTAACGTAGATATGGCCTACCGCGGCAACCTAAAGCGTAGATTGTCCAAAGCCGACGCTCAAAATGCGTATATGGCTATCATCGTCGGCTCGAGCGAAGTCGAAAGCCAGTCATATACGCTAAAGCTGCTGCGTGACGGTGGGCAATTATCTATTCCTCAGCGAAAGTTTGCTGACGTGCAGCGCGCCGTGCGGGAAAACGCATGGAAGCAGAATAAGGGCGCTTCTGTCGGCACAATGCTGATTGATGCCTTGCGCATCGGCGATAGTGAATGACCCGCATCCCCGCCGACCGCATCCGCCAGATCGAAGCGCGGCGTGACGAATTGTCGGCGCTGATGGCGTCGGGCGAATTGTCGGGCGAGCGCTTCGTCGCGGTGTCGAAGGAATATGCCGAGGTCGAGCCGGTCGCGGTGGCGGCCGCCGAGGTGCGGCGGCTGCGCGCCGAGGGTGAATCGCTCGCGTTCATGGCGCAGGACGGTGATGCCGAGCTGCGCGCGATGGCGGTCGAGGAGATGCGCGACAATGCGGCGGCGCTGGAGGGGGCGGAACGCTCGCTCGCGCTGTCGCTGCTGCCGCGCGATGCCGCCGACGCGCGCCCGGCGATGCTCGAGATCCGCGCCGGCACCGGCGGGGACGAGGCGGCGCTGTTCGCGGGCGACCTGATGCGGATGTACCAGCGCTATGCCGACGGACAGGGCTGGCGGGTCGAGCTGATCTCCGCCTCCGCCAGCGATGCGGGCGGCTACAAGGAGGTCGTCGCGTCGGTGACGGGGACCGGCGTGTTCGCGAAGCTGAAGTTCGAAAGCGGCGTCCACCGCGTGCAGCGCGTGCCCGCGACCGAGAGCGGCGGGCGCATCCACACCTCCGCCGCGACGGTCGCGGTGCTGCCCGAGGCCGAGGATATCGACGTCCATATCGACGAGGCGCGCGACCTGCGCATCGACGTGTACCGGTCGTCGGGACCGGGCGGCCAGTCGGTCAACACCACTGATTCGGCGGTGCGGATCACGCATCTTCCGACCGGGCTGGTCGTCATCCAGCAGGACGAGAAGTCGCAGCACAAGAACAAGGCCAAGGCGCTGAAGGTGCTGCGCACGCGGCTCTATGAGGCGGAGCGCGAGCGGCTGGCGGCCGAGCGATCGGGCACGCGCAAGGCGATGGTGGGATCCGGCGACCGGTCCGAACGCATCCGCACCTATAATTTCCCGCAGGGGCGGGTGACCGATCACCGCATCAACCTGACGCTGCACCGCCTGCCGGAGATACTGGAGGGCGAGATGGGCGAGCTGATCGCGGCGCTGTCCTCGCAGGACGAGGCGGACCGGCTGGCGGCGTTGAATGACTGATGGCGATAAGCCCTCTCCCCCCTGGGGAGAGGGTTTGGGAGACGGGCAGGCCGGGGACGTCGATCTCGGTGAGACACCGCCCCCTCTCCCAACCCTCTCCCCGAGGGGAGAGGGCTATTCCGTGCTGCACGCCCTTGCCCACGCCGCCATCCGCATAACTTCCGACACCCCCCGCCTCGATGCCGAACTGCTGATGGCGCATGCGCTGGGCGTCTCTCGCGATGTGATGCTGCTGTCGCGGCTCGACGATCCCACGCCCGCCGGGTTCGCGGTGCTGGTCGAGCGGCGGCTGGCGCAGGAGCCCGTCGCGTACATCACCGGCACGCGCGGGTTCTGGACGATCGAGCTGTCGGTCGGGCCGGGGGTGCTGGTGCCGCGCGCGGACAGCGAGACACTGATCGAGGCGGCGGTGGCGCATTTCGCGGGGACGGCAGGGCCGCAGTCGGTGCTGGACCTGGGGACGGGATCGGGCGCGCTGCTGCTGGCGGCGCTGGACGAATGGCCGGCGGCGGTGGGGATCGGCATCGACGCCTCCAACGATGCGATCGACATCGCGCGGGAGAATGTGCGGCGGCTGGGTTTCACCGCGCGCGCGACGATATTGCATGGCGACTGGACCGGACATGGCGGGCCGCACGACCTGATCCTGTGCAACCCGCCTTATATAGAGTGTGACGCCGTGCTGCCCGCGCAAGTGCGGGACTGGGAGCCGGCGTCGGCGCTGTTCGCAGGCACGGACGGGCTCGACGATTACCGCGGACTCGCGCCGGTGCTGCGCGCGCAGCTGGCTCCGGGGGGGGTGGCGTGCGTCGAGATCGGGTCGACGCAGGCGGATAGCGCGGGTGCGTTGTTCGCGGCGGCGGGCTTTGCGGTGGCGGTGCGGCGGGATCTGGCGGGGCATCCGCGCTGCCTCGTCCTGACGTGATGCGTCACGCGATATAAGGACTTGGCGTCATGTGCTGCACCCGCTAAGGGTCGGGCGGGCAGGCGCCGCCAATCCGACAGCGGACCGGCGCCGACCCGATCACGCTACAGAGCCGCTGAATGTCGCGCGGCCAAGGCGGGGCGATCCGCGGCGGTGCCGGGGACACGCCCGGGGGATGTCACACGTCGCACGGCTGCTCATGATGTTCGCGCCCGGCGATGCCAGAACAGGACAGGACCGATCACGTTGATGAACAATCGTCAGGCCGGCCGCCGTCGCGGACGTGGCGGCCAGCGCCCGGGGGGCAACCCCGGCCGCACGGATAACGGCAATCGTATAGACAATCGTGCGCGCGGCAATGCCGCCCAGTTGCTCGAGAAATACAAGAGCCTCGCCTCCGACGCGCAACGCAGCGGCGACCGGGTGACCACCGAATATTATCTGCAGTTCGCCGACCATTATTTCCGCGTGCTGAGCGAAAGCCGCGCGCGGATGGAGGAGAACCAGCAGGGCCAGGGCCGGCGCCATCATTCCGAGGAGGATGACGGCGACGACTTCGGCTTCGAAGGCGAGATCGGCTCGCCGGCGAACTTCGGGCAGCAGTCGAACCGCAACGACAGCCGCAACGACGACGGCGACGAGGACGGCAACGTCCGCGAGGAACGGCGCCCGCGCCGCGACCGCGAACAGCGCCCGCCCCGCGCCGAGGCCCGCAGCGACAACCGCAACGATGCGGATGACGAGCGTCGCGCGCAGCGTAACGGCAACAGCAATGGCAACGCCGCCTATGTGCGCGGCGATGCCGGCGAGGATGCCGAGCGGCGGCCGCGTCGGAGCGAAGGCAATCCGCCCCGTAGCGAGAACCGCGCCGAGAACCGTTCCGATGTGGGCGAGGACGGCGATCGTCGTCCGGCGCGAAGCTACGCCCGGCCCGAGACGACGGACGAGGATCGTCCGGCTCCCGCGAACGACGAGGTCCAGGCCGAGCGTCCGCGCCGTGGCCGTCCGCGCCGTGCTGCCCCGGTCGAGGTTGAAAGTGACGACAGCGGCTTCGACGCCACCGTCCTGCCGCCCTCCATCGCACCGGTCGCAGCGGCGAGCGACGACGAGACGCCGGCCGAGCGCCCGCGCCGCGGCCGTCCGCGCCGGGTGCGCACCGACGACGAGGCGGTTCCGCCGGCCGCCTGATCGGTCGACGACGTTATAGAAGGGGCCGGTTCCGCCAGTGTGGGACCGGCCCTTTTCGTTTGCGGCTATCGCTCGCGGTCGCGCCAGGCGGGGGCGTCGGCATTGAGATCGGCGCGCTCGACCGCCTCGTCGTGACCGCTGCCCGAACTCATGAACATGAGCCCCATCAGCGCGGCGGCGAGCAGGATCGATAGGCCGACGCCCAGCGCGGTCGCGATCGCCATGTGGATGGGGAGCGGCCCGACCATATGCCACAGCAGCGCCACCGCCCCGATCGCGGCCAGCGCCGACGCCAGCGCCATCCACCGCATGATCCGCCGGAACCGCGCCCAAACGAACGCCGCATGAGCGGGATCGTCGAGCGGACCGGCGCGATCATGGCTGGGCTTCGTCATGGCACTTTCCATTGTCGGCGGATGGTGGGATGTTCAACGCCGGAGACGCCCCGGAGGGCGCGCATAGGGAGAGAAGGCGATGACGATCGCGGCCATCCTGAAGGGCAAGGGCACCGACGTGGCGACCATCCACGCCGATGCGACGGTGGGCGAGGCGGTGACGCTGCTCGCCACGCGCGGCATCGGCGCGGTGCCGGTGATCGACGGCGACCGCGTCGTCGGCATGTTTTCCGAACGCGATGTGATCGGCTGCCTGACCGAACATGGCGGCAAGGCGCTGGACGGCCCGGTCCGCGCGGCGATGACGGCGCCGGCGCATATGGTGGCGCCCGACCAGCCCGTGCTGGGCGCGCTGTCGGTAATGACGCAGCGACGGATCCGCCATTTGCCGGTGCTCGTGGATGGCGAGCTCGGCGGGATCGTCTCGATCGGCGATCTCGTGAAGTTCCGTATCGACCGGATCGAGGCGGAGGCTTCGGCGCTGCGCGACTATATCCAGCAGGCGTAGGGGCGGTTCCTCCAGGAACGGATGTCGCAACGCGGCGATCTTGGATCGGGTCGGATGGCGATTCACCCTCGAAACAGCTGAATCGGAGGGCTGATTCGGCCTGATTCGGTTCCGGCATCTGGAGCGAGGCGGCATCAGCGCCGGATAAAATCATTTATTTCCAGGTTGTTACGAACAACCTGACACAAATCTGCAAAAACTGTTTGACCGTTTTGGAG